>NZ_DATMIV010000033.1:0-116213 GCF_035554175.1 Pseudomonas sp.
GATCGTCCGATCGCGGCCCGAGCCTTCGGCAGCTCCTACATGAGAATGCATTCCTCTGTAGGAGCCGCCGAAGGCTCGGGCCGCGATCGGACGATCTTTTGCTTGAGGCGATATCAGGCCAACCGGCACCGATCAAAAAACCGCTCCCGCCCCAACATCATCAGCGCCGCACGCTTGTGCGGGAAATCGAACTCCTTCTCGCAGTGGAAACACTGATTCTGCATGTGGCCGATCATTTTCGCGTTATCGGCACGCGGCTCAGCAACCACGCGCTGAGTGCGCGGATCATCGAGAAACAGGTAATGCACCAGCGCCGATAACCAGCTCGCCACCCTGTGCGGGCCGCGATGACTTTCCTCGCCAACCAGCATGTGAATGCCACGGTCGTAATCGCCGGCATCGTAGAACGGCGCAATGCGATCTTCCTTGGCCCAGTAGGCTTCGAAATAGGCAAACGGCTGATCGTCGAAACAGCCGATGAGGGTCAGCGTGTGCGGATCGGCGCCGAGCCTGGTGAGGTATTCGCGATGCTGTTCAAGGCTGCCCTCCTCCTGCCAGAAACTGGCCACGCGCGGGCTGTTCTGCCAGCGATTGAAGCGCGCCAGGTCTGCTTCGATTTCCAGCGTGCGCAAGGAAATCCACGCGCCAAGGCGCGCATCGAAACGCCGATAGACTTCACCGCGCGGCTTCGGCGCTCGCAGCGGATGGCGCTTACCCTGGCTGATGACCATTTGCTGCGGATAACTGCCGCTTACGGACGCACCGAGCCACGGTTGCGGCAGTTGCCAGAACAACGTGCGCTCGCAACGGTATTCACCTGCGACCTCGGCATTTACCAGCAAACCGCTGAGCAAGGCCTCGGTCGGCGGCAGATCCAGTTGCCAGATCAATTGCTGGCACGCCGGATCACGGGCAAACAGCCAATAGCACGCCGCCCACAACGCTTGCCCAGTTGGCAAAGCAAAACGCTCGTCGAGTCGAATCGGGCCTCTGGCCTCCCGGTCCAGGCGCAGACGAATCAGCGGCTTCCCGTCCAGGCTCAGGCTCAGACGGCTTTCGGTAGCATCAGCGATCAATTGACTGCCGCAGGGCAAAGCGAGGGCAGTCAGGTCATTCAGATTGGACATGGGGCGGGCTCACGATAATCGTCGACAGTTCAACGAAGTGACGTGAGCCGAGAGGGGAAATTTAAGCGCAGGAGCAAAACAGCACCTCAGGGATGAGGCACCGGCAGCACCGCAATCCTGTACGGCTCGAAGATCTTCAGCAGCTCGCCACTGTCGCGCAGACCTTGCAGCAGCCTGCCGAATGCTTCACCGCTGATCGCAGCGCTCGGCCGCAGAATCGCGTAGTGGTGATAAACCTGATCGACACGCTCCGAGGCCAGCAGTGCATCGCGGACCTTTTCATTGCGCAACAGGTAATCGAACAGATAGGAACGCGTCACCAGCGCAATGTCGGCGCGCCCGCGCAGCACCATCAACAGGTTGCTGTCGTGGGAATAGGTCAGCGTGGCGTTGTAGTTGTGCACAAGGAATTTCGGGTCGGCGTTGAAATTGGCGAATTCGTAGTGATAGCCGCTGAACAGCGCCAGTCGCTTGCCCGACAGGCTGGAGAAATAGCTCTGCTGGCGACCGTCTTCGCGCTGGGCGACAAAGATCTCGGCGTCTTCCAGGCCCATGTCGACATCATCGTGGGGAATGTCTTTCCAGCCCCACTCGGGATTTTCAAAGATTGCCATGTCGATCCGGCCCTGTTTGAAATCACCGAAGCGCCGCGGAATCGAAGTCGGTACCAGCACAAACTGATAGTCGCTTTGCGAGCGGTTCAAGGCCTCGACAAGTTGCGGCAACAGCCCGGTGTCGGCGCCGTTTTCCGGGCGAATCGTATAGGGCGGGAAATGCGCAGCGCCCACCCGGACCAATTGCGCTGACTGAGCGGGCAATACCCATAACGCAGCCAGCGCAGCGAGCATCAGCCCGGCGGCTGTCCGAATTGGCGAAGACTTCAAAACACCCCACTCCCCGAAAAAAATAACGATCAATGCATTCAAGCTAGGCGGTTTCGCCCAGTTAGCCAGTTTCCCGGCCGGACAGACCGTCGCTCAACGCCCTTCGAGGACCAGAATCAGCGCTTCATCGGCGAGTTGATCGAGGCTCAAACTGCCGCCGGCACGGAACCAGGTGGTGGTCCAGGACAGTGCCCCGGTGAGGAAACGTCGGGTAATAAAAACGTCGCCGCGAATATAGCCGGCGTCCTTGGCCTCGCCCAGTACCTGCAACCAGATGTCCTCATAGACGTCACGCAGGGCGAGGACTTTAGCCTGGCCGTCTTCGGACAATGAGCGCCACTCGTAAACCAGCACCGCCATCGCCTCACCGCTGCCGCCCATGATCGATTGCAACTCGCAACGAATCAGCGCCAGCACTTTTTCTCGCACATCGCCGGCCTCGGCCAAGGCCGCCCGCATCAGGGCGGTGTTGTAACGGATGGTTTCCTCCATCACCGCGCGGAGGATTTCATCCTTGCTTTTGAAATGATGAAAAATGCTCCCCGACTGAATGCCCACGGCGCTGGCCAGATCGCGCACCGTGGTGCGCTCATAGCCTTTGTTGCGGAACAGGTGAGCGGCCACTTGCAGCAATTTGCCACGGGCGCTGTCCGGGTCGGTCAACTCGCCCTGGTCTACCAGTTGGCGCATGACCCGCAGGGCTTTTTGCTCGTCCACCCGTTCTCTCCTACAGTCGATCAGTGTGTTGCCCCCTGTAACCGCAGGGTTGCGCGCAATTTAAGCCGCGCGCGGGCACCAAGCAAGCGCTTGGGCAGAAGAATGTTTCGCCTGTTTACAAACCAAGCGCTTGCTTGGTAGCCTCGAGACTTCTGTCGCAGGCCCCGGAGTCGGAGAAAAATATGCCAACCACCGTCCGTATCGGCTGCGCCAGTGCCTTCTGGGGCGACACCTCCACCGCTGCCGCCCAACTCGTGTCGGGAGGAAACCTGGATTATCTGGTGTTCGATTATCTGGCCGAGATCACCCTGTCGATCATGGCTGGTGCGCGCCTGAAAGACCCGCAGGCCGGGTTCGCCAGCGACTTCATCGAAGTGCTGACGCCGCTGCTCAAGCAACTGGCGCAGCAGAATATCCGCGTCATCAGCAATGCTGGCGGCATCAATCCAAAGGCCTGCGCCGCCGCCCTGCAATCGGCCTGCGACGAGGCCGGGGTCAAACTGAAGATCGCCGTGCTGCTCGGCGATGACCTGCAAGGGCAGCTCGAACAACCTGCCGCTATCCGCGAAATGTTCAGCGGCGCCCCACTACCGCCAACGTGTGTATCGACCAACGCTTATCTCGGCGCACCAGGGATCGTCGAAGCCCTGCGGCTGGGCGCCGACGTCGTCATTACTGGCCGCGTGGTCGACAGCGCAGTGGTCAGCGCGGCGCTGGTGCATGAGTTCGGCTGGTCGTGGCACGACTACGACAAACTGGCCCAGGGCGCGCTCGCCGGGCACATCATCGAATGCGGCGCGCAATGCACTGGCGGCAACTTCACTGACTGGCGCGAGGTGCCGGATTACGAGCACATCGGTTTTCCGATCGTCGAGGTCAGTGCCGATGGCCAATTCATCGTCAGCAAACCCGAAGGCTCCGGCGGGCTGGTCACACCCCTGACCGTAGGCGAACAGATGCTTTATGAAATCGGCGATCCGCAGGCCTATCTGTTGCCCGACGTGATCTGCGATTTCACTCAGGTCAAACTCCAGCAGCAAGGCAAAAACATCGTCCACGTGCACGGCGCCAAAGGCCTGCCGCCGACCGCCAAGTACAAGGTCAGCGCGACGTACCCGGACGGCTTTCGCTGCACCGCCAGTTGCCTGATGGCCGGCATCGATGCGGTGGACAAGGCGCGCCGCGTCAGTCAGGCGATCATCGACAAGACCGCTGAGATGTTCAGCCTGCGCGGTTGGGCGCCCTACAGCGAAACCCACGTCGAACTGCTCGGCAGCGAAGCCACTTACGGCCCTCACGGTCAGCGCAGCGACAGCCGTGAAGTGGTGATCAAAATCGCCGTGCGCCATCCCGATAAACGAGCCCTGGTGCTGTTCTCCAGAGAGATCGCTCAGGCCGCCACGGGCATGGCGCCGGGCTTGACCGGCATCGTCGGCGGCCGCCCGACGGTGTACCCGGTGATCCGCCTGTTCTCCTTCCTGATCGATAAAAACGCCTGCACCCTGCAAATCAACATGACCGGCGAGCGCCACTCATGTGCCCTGCCCGCATTGCTGGCGCTCGACAGTGACGACTTGCCGGTTGCCCATCAGCCCCCCAAACCCCAAGGCCGCGCCGATGCCAGCGTGCCGCTGGTGAAACTCGCCGTGGCGCGTTCCGGCGACAAGGGCAATCACAGCAATATCGGCGTGATGCCGCGCCACCCCGACTACCTGCCATGGATCGCCGAAGCGCTCACCCCCTCGGTGGTGGTCGACTGGATGCGCCACGTTCTCGATCCGCTATCGGGTCGCGTCGAACGCTGGTATTTGCCCGGCACCCACAGCCTCAACTTTCTCCTGGAAAACGCCCTCGGCGGCGGCGGCGTCGCCAGTCTGCGCATCGACCCGCAGGGCAAAGCCTTCGCCCAGCAACTGCTGGAAATCCAGATTCCGGTGCCACAGAGCATCGCCGAACAGCTCGATTAGAGGAAAGTGAGCATGGCTTATGCGTCGATTTTTCGAACCGATCTGTTCAGCGGCCAGAACCTGATTGTCACCGGCGGCGGCAGCGGCATCGGTCGTTGCACTGCCCATGAACTGGCGGCGCTCGGCGCCAATGTGCTACTGGTCGGGCGCAAGCCGGAAAAGCTCGAAAAAGTCGCCGCCGAAATCACCGAGGACGGTGGGCGCGCGCACTGGAAGGCCTGCGACATCCGCGATGAAGAAGCGGTCAAGCAACGGGTCAAAGAACTCATTGCTGAACACGGGCCGATCCACGGTCTGGTCAACAACGCCGGCGGCCAGTACCCGTCGCCCCTGGCCTCGATCAATCAGAAAGGTTTTGAAACCGTGCTGCGAACCAATCTCGTCGGCGGCTTCCTGATGGCGCGCGAAGTGTTCAACCAGTCGATGAGCAAACACGGCGGCAGCATCGTCAACATGCTCGCCGACATGTGGGGCGGCATGCCCGGCATGGGCCACTCGGGCGCGGCGCGTTCGGGGATGGACAACTTCACCAAGACCGCTGCATTCGAGTGGGGTTATGCCGGGGTGCGCGTCAATGCCGTAGCGCCGGGATGGATCGCTTCCAGTGGCATGGACACTTACGAAGGCGCATTCAGAGCGGTGATTCCGACCCTGCGCGAGCATGTACCGCTCAAGCGCATCGGCACCGAATCGGAGGTCAGTGCGGCGATTGTGTTTCTGCTCAGTCCAGCGGCAGCGTTTATCAGCGGCACCACAGTAAAAATCGACGGCGCCGCCAGCCTTGGCAGTCGCGCCTGGCCGTTGCACAAGGCCAGCCACAGTGAGTCCTTCAACGGTTTTCATCGCGCACATCTACCTGATGTCCTCAAGGACAAGGAATAAGCCATGGCGCAGATTCAGTCACAACTCGACCCGCACAGTGAAACGTTTGCACGCAATCGCGCGGCCATGCTTGCCGCTGTCGAGCAGGTGCAGCAGCTCGAACAGAACCTGCTGAACAAGGCCGCCGAGGCCAAAGACAAATTCACTAAACGCGGGCAACTTTTGCCACGCGAACGTCTGAATCTGTTGCTCGACCCCGGCGCGCCTTTCCTCGAACTGGCCAGTCTCGCTGGCTACAAATTGCACGACGACAAGGACGGCAGCGCTGCCGGCGGCGGGCTGATTGCCGGTATCGGCTATGTCTGCGGCATCCGCGCGATGGTGGTGGCCAACAACAGCGCGATCAAGGGCGGCACGATCTCGCCCAGCGGTCTGAAAAAATCCCTGCGCCTGCAGCAGATCGCTCGGGAAAACAAACTGCCGATGATCACCCTTGCCGAAAGCGGTGGCGCCAACCTCAACTACGCGGCAGAGATTTTTGTCGAAGGCGCGCGCAGTTTCGCCAATCAGGCGCGCATGTCGGCGATGGGTTTGCCGCAGATCACCGTGGTGCACGGCTCGGCCACGGCGGGTGGCGCCTATCAACCGGGGCTTTCGGATTACGTGGTGGTGGTGCGCGGCAAGGCCAAACTGTTTCTCGCCGGCCCGCCGCTGCTCAAAGCGGCGACCGGCGAAGTCGCCACCGATGAAGAGCTGGGTGGCGCCGAAATGCACGCGCAGATTGCCGGCACCGCTGAATATCTGGCCGAGAACGATGCCGACGGTATCCGTCAGGTCCGCGACATCATGCGCATGCTGCCATGGAACGAACAGCTGCCGTGGCTGCCGGAGCCGCAATACAAAGAACCGCTCTACCCCATCGACGAACTGCTCGGGCTGATCCCGGACGATCCGAAAAAGCCCTACGACGTGCGCGAAATCATCGCGCGGATTGCCGATGAATCGGACTTTCTCGAATTCAAGGGCGAGTTCGATCAGCAAACCATTTGCGGCCAGCTGAAGATCCAGGGCCGGGCCTGCGGCTTCATTGGCAACAACGGACCGATCACGCCCAATGGCGCGAACAAGGCCGCGCAATTCATTCAGTTGTGCGACCAGAGCCAGACGCCGCTGCTGTTTTTCCACAACACCACGGGGTTCATGGTCGGCACCGAATCGGAGCAGCAAGGGGTGATCAAGCACGGTTCGAAACTGATTCAAGCGGTGGCCAATGCGCGGGTGGCGAAACTGACCATCGTCGTCGGCGGTTCCTACGGCGCCGGCAACTATGCAATGTGCGGACGCGGTCTCGATCCGCGCTTCATTTTCGCCTGGCCCAACAGCCGCACTGCGGTGATGGGCGGCGCCCAGGCCGGCAAGGTTCTGCGTATCGTCACCGAAGCCAAACATCTCAAGGACGGCATCGAACCCGATCCGAAAATGCTCGACATGCTCGAACAGATGACCGCGCAGAAACTCGACAGCCAATCCACCGCGCTCTACGGCAGCGCCAACCTGTGGGACGACGGGCTGATCGACCCGCGTGACACCCGCACCCTGCTCGGTTATTTGCTGGACATCTGCCACGAGGCCGACATCCGCACGCTGCAACCCAACAGCTTCGGCGTCAGCCGCTTCTGACCGCCACGGATCCTACGGAGAACAACAACAATGATCTTCACCCCGGAACACGAAGCCCTGCGCCGCACCGTCCGGCAGTTCGTTGCGCACGAGATCAACCCGCATGTCGATGAGTGGGAAAAGGCCGGGCGCTTTCCCATCCACGAGATTTTTCGCAAGGCTGGCGAGCTGGGCCTGCTGGGCATTTCCAAACCGGAGAAATTCGGCGGCATGGGCCTCGATTACAGCTACTCGATCGTCGCTGCCGAGGAATTCGGCACCATTGCCTGCGGCGGAATTCCGATGTCGATCGGCGTGCAGACCGACATGTGCACGCCGGCGCTGGCCCGTTTTGGCTCCGATGAACTGCGCGAAGAATTCCTCCGCCCGGCGATCACTGGCGAACAGGTCGGCTGCATCGGCGTCTCCGAAGTCGGCGCGGGCTCCGATGTCGCCGGGCTGAAAACCACGGCGCGCAAGGACGGCGACGATTACGTGATCAACGGCAGCAAAATGTGGATCACCAACTCGCCGAGCGCCGATTTCATCTGCCTGCTGGCCAACACTTCGGACGACAAGCCGCATATCAACAAGTCACTGATCATGGTGCCGATGAACGCGCCGGGAATCAGCCTCGGCTCGCACCTGGACAAACTCGGCATGCGCAGCTCGGAAACCGCACAGGTGTTTTTCGACAACGTGCGCGTGCCGCAGCGCAACCGCATCGGCCATGAAGGCGCCGGGTTCATGATGCAGATGCTGCAGTTTCAGGAAGAACGCCTGTTCGGCGCAGCGAACATGATCAAGGGCCTGGAATACTGCATCGACAGCACCATCGAGTACTGCAAGGAGCGCAAGACCTTCGGCAATGCGCTGATCGACAACCAGGTGATCCACTTCCGCCTCGCCGAATTGCAAACCGAAATCGAATGTCTGCGGGCACTGGTCTATCAGGCCACCGAGCAGTACATCAAAGGCCAGGACGTTACCCGACTGGCCTCGATGGCCAAGCTCAAGGCCGGACGGCTGGGTCGCGAAGTCAGTGACAGTTGCCTGCAATATTGGGGTGGCATGGGCTTCATGTGGGACAGCCCGGTGGCCCGCGCCTATCGCGATGTGCGGCTCGTCTCGATTGGCGGCGGCGCCGACGAAATCATGCTGGGGATCATCTGCAAACTGATGGGCATTCTGCCGGGGAAAAAGAAATGAGCGGTTTGCCCGATTGCCAGACGCTGTTGCTGGCACTGCACGGCGGCATGCTGCACATCACCCTCAACCGCCCCGACAGCCGCAATGCGATGAGCCTGCACATGGTCGCCGAATTGCGCGCAGTGCTGGCGGCGGTGCGCGCTGACCGCACGGTGCGGGCCTTGGTGCTGAGCGGCGCCGGTGGGCATTTTTGCGCCGGGGCCGACATCAAGGACATGACCAACGCCCGGGCGCAGGGCACGGACGCTTATCGCGATTTGAACCGGGCCTTCGGCGCGTTGCTGGAAGAAGCCCAGCAGACGCCGCAAGTGCTGATTTGCGTGCTGCAAGGCGCCGTGCTCGGCGGCGGCTTCGGTCTGGCCTGCGTCAGTGATATCGCGCTGGCCGATCACCAGGCGCAGTTCGGTTTGCCGGAAACCAGCCTCGGCCTGATTCCGGCGCAAATTGCGCCGTTCGTGGTGCAACGGATAGGTCTGACCGAAACCCGGCGTTTGGCACTGACGGCGGCGCGTTTCGATGGCGCCGAGGCGCAGCGTTTGGGGTTGGTGCATTTCGTTGAGCAGGATGCCCAGACGCTGGCCGAGCGACTGGATGAGGCGTTGCAACAGGTGCTGCGCTGCGCGCCCGAAGCGAATGCGATGACCAAGAAATTGCTGTTGGCGAGTGCCGGGCAGCCGTCGAGCGAGTTGCTTGACGACGCGGCGCAGTGCTTCAGCGAAGCGGTGACGGGCGAAGAAGGGATCGAAGGCACCCTGGCTTTTGTGCAGAAACGCAAACCTCGGTGGGCCTCTTGAAAGCATCGCGAGCAGGCTCGCTCCCACAGGGTGAAATGCCTTCCAAATGTGGGAGCGAGCCTGCTCGCGATGAGGCCATCACATTCACCGCCATCATTTCAGGAAACTCATCATGCCAGCCCTCCACAAAATCCTGATCGCCAACCGCGGTGAAATCGCCTGCCGCATCCAGCGCACCGCTCAGGCGCTGGGCTATCGCACCGTCGCCGTGTTCAGCGAGGTCGACGCCGATGCACTGCACGTGCAAATGGCCGATCAGGCCGTACACATCGGCCCTGCGCCGGTGCAGCAGTCCTACCTGAACATCCCGGCGATTCTCGATGCCGCCCGCCGTAGCGGCGCCGATGCGATTCATCCCGGCTACGGCTTCCTTTCGGAAAACGCCGATTTCGCCCGCGCCTGCGCCGAGGCCGGGCTGATCTTCATCGGCCCCGGCGTTGAAGCGATCGAACTGATGGGCAGCAAACGCCTGTCGAAAATCGCCATGCTCGACGCCGGCGTGCCGTGCATCGCCGGCTATCAAGGCGCGGCGCAGGACGACGTCACTTTGCTGCGCGAAGCCGAGCGCATCGGCTATCCGCTGATGATCAAGGCCAGCGCCGGTGGCGGCGGTCGCGGCATGCGTCTGGTGCACGACGCCAGCGATCTGCCGGCGCAACTGCGCACCGCCCGTTCGGAGGCGCTGAACGGTTTCGGCAGTGATGAACTGATCCTCGAACAAGCCCTGATCGAACCACGGCATGTCGAGGTGCAGTTGTTCGGTGATCAGCACGGCAATCTTGTCTACCTCGGCGAACGCGACTGCTCGATCCAGCGGCGCCATCAGAAAGTCATCGAAGAAGCGCCCTGCCCGGTGATGACTGCCGAACTGCGTCAGGCCATGGGCGAAGCGGCGCTCAAGGCCGGGCGCGCGGTGAATTACGTTGGTGCTGGCACGGTGGAGTTTCTGCTCGACGCGCGCGGGCAGTTCTACTTTTTAGAGATGAACACCCGCCTGCAGGTGGAACACCCGGTAACGGAGATGATCACTGGACTGGATCTGGTTACATGGCAATTGCGGGTCGCCGAAGGCCAGCAGCTACCGCTGACGCAGGAGCAGATCCGCCTTGACGGTCACGCCATGGAAGTGCGCCTGTATGCCGAAGATCCGGCTGCAGAGTTTCTTCCGCAAACCGGGCGCGTTGCGGCATGGACACCTGCCTCGCAGCAAGGCGTGCGGATCGATCACGGCCTGCTTGAAGGCCAGTCGATCAGTCCGTTCTACGACCCGATGCTGGGCAAACTGATCGCCCACGGCGCCACCCGCGAGGAGGCGCGACGCAAGCTGTTGCGTGCGGTGCAGGACACAGTGCTGCTCGGCGTGCAAAGCAATCAACGTCTGCTCGAGGGCCTGCTGCAGCATCCGCAATTCATCAGCGGCCAATTCAGCACGGCGTTCATCCAGCAACATTTTTCCAGCCACCCTTGCCTTAGCGTCCATGTACCGACGGCGGAGCACCTGGCGATTGCCGTGATCCTGTTCTATCAGGCCAGCGCCCTGCCCCATCGCGCCCCCCTGAGCGGCTGGCGCAACAACGCCAGCGTGCCGCTGCACTATCGGCTGGGCCATGACCAGCAGGACTGGACGCTGTCGGTGTTGACGCCAAAATCCGGCGGGTTTGTCGTGCAGGTTGGCGAACGCGCGCTGGAGGTAAAGGTCCTCGATCACAGCGCGCAGTCGGTGAATCTGCAAATCGACGGTCTGCGCCAGCGCCATGCCTATCGTCTGGAAGCCGGGCAGCTCTGGCTGTTCACCCATCCGGGCAGCCTGCGCCTGGAGGATCGAACTCATGCGCTGATCGGCAGTCAGACCAGCGTTGCCTCCGGCACCCTGAAAGCACCGATGGACGGTGCCATTGTCGACGTGCTGGTCAGCGAAGGCAGTACGGTCAGCAAAGGTCAATTGCTGGTGGTTCTGGAGGCGATGAAAATGGAGCATCCGCTGAAGGCCGGCATCGACGGCGTGCTCAAACGGGTGCAAGTGAAGGTCGGCGATCAGGTAAAAAATCGTCAGGTTCTGCTGCAGGTCGAGTAGTCGCCCACACACAAGCGCTGGGTTTGACTACGCTCTGATAAATCAGAACGCGCAAATCAGGAACCCTGCGATGCCCCATTGGCTGGTCATAGATCTGGAAGCCACCACCGACGAGGGTGGCTGGCCGGTCACGGAAATGGAAATTATCGAGATCGGTGCGACGCTGGTCGATCGTGCCGGGCGCGAGCAGGATCACTTCCAGCGTTTCGTCCGACCGACGCGGCGGCCGCTGCTGACGCCGTTCTGCCGCGAGCTGACGCACATCACCCAGGCCAATATCGATTCGGCGCAGCCGCTGACGGAAGTCTGGCCGGCCTTCGAGCGCTGGCTCGCGCAGCATCAGGCCCGACTCGAAGGCTGGGCCAGCTGGGGCGATTACGACCACAAACAGCTGGTTCAGGAGTGGCAGCGTCTGCACATCGACAGCGGACTGAGTAAAGTCCCGCACATGAACCTCAAGCAGCGCTTCGCCAAGGCCCGACGCCTGGAGCGGCCGCTGGGGCTCAATGGCGCGTTGCAACTGGCCGGCATGCAGTTCAGCGGGCAACAACATCGTGCCCTGGAAGACGCACGCAATACGGCGCGATTGTTACCACTGGTGCTGCCGCTTTAGGGGCGTGACGAGGCTGCAAGCCTTGTGCATACTGGCCGCCCCCCTTTTAAGCCCTTTTCGAGGAATCGCCCATGTTTAAAGTCAACGAGTACTTCGACGGCACCGTCAAGTCGATCGCCTTTGGCACCGCTGAAGGTCCGGCGACCATTGGCGTCATGGCCCCGGGCGAATACGAATTCGGTACCAGCCAGCGTGAAATCATGCACGTGGTTTCCGGTGCGCTGAGCGTGAAACTGCCAGACAGCAGCGACTGGGAAACCTTCGCCGCCGGCAGCCAGTTCAACGTCCCGGCCAACAGCAAGTTCCAGCTGAAAGTCGCCGTCGATACCGCCTACCTGTGCGAATACCGCGGCTGATCCTGCAAGTTTCACCGCGCAAAAAAATGCCCGTGTCCAGCGACACGGGCATTTTTGTTTCAGCGCCAGCCTATTCGAGAATTTCCACTGGCATGCCGACCTCAAGGCGTCCATTGCCATCGTTGACCAGATTCTGTCCGAACATCGCGCCATCGGCGGTGCTGCGCTGTTTCTGCAACGTCGCGAACGGCTCGCGATCGGCACTGCGTTCACCGGTTTGCGGGTCGACGGTGGTCATGATGCAACGCGCACAGGGCTTGACCACGCGAAACTCGATATCGCCGATGCGAATGCGCTTCCAGTTGTCTTCGGCGTAAGCCGCGCTGCCTTCGATGACCATGTTCGGACGGAACCGCAGCATCTCCAGCGGTCGCCCTACTTTCTCCGAAAGGTCGAACCGAGAGGCTTCGCCGATCAACAGCAACGGGTAACCATCAGCAAACGCCACTTGATCGTCGTCCTTGCCGAAACCCGATTGCGTGGTTCGCGCCCGCTCAACTGGCATTTGCACCAGCCGCGTGGGCTTGCCAAGAAAGTCACTGACGAAGCGCGCGGCTGCATCACCGGCGTCGGGCACGCGCAAGGTGTCGCGCCAGATCGTCACCCCGCGCAGGTCGGCGTCTGCAGCGGGTAAGGGAATCTCGATCGAGCCCTGCCCGGGAGTGCTCAGGGTCAAACCACCGCTGGCACTCCAAAGCGCCGACAGTTGGCTCAGCTTCGCTTCGGCCCGCTGAGTCAGAAAGCGCCCGCTGGCCTCATCCACCAGCATCCAGCGTCGGTCACCCACCAGTCCGAGCTTGTCCAGCTCGATGCTTTGCAGCACTTCGCCTTTGCCGGATTTCAACGGGTAACGATAAAGCGCGCTCAGACGCAGCATGGCCAGCTTCCTGATGAAAAAACGCCACCCTATACGAGCTTCAACGCTGAATCAAAGCCGTCGGGGTGTAAACACATCGACTGTGGGAGCGAGCCTGCTCGCGAAAGAGCAGGCTCGGATACATTGATGGTGAATGTGCCGGCCTCTTCGCGAGCAGGCTCGCTCCCACAGGAAGCAAGACGTGCGTGTTTCAGGCTGGCACGGCGTCAAGCATCAGCCGCTGGCGCACCACGTCAACCAGTTTGTCGGGCTGGAACTTGGAAAGGAAGTTATCGCAGCCTACCTTCTTCACCATCGAATCGTTGAAACTGCCCGACAACGAGGTGTGCAACA
Organism: Pseudomonas sp.; assembly: GCF_035554175.1. Taxonomy (GTDB): domain Bacteria; phylum Pseudomonadota; class Gammaproteobacteria; order Pseudomonadales; family Pseudomonadaceae; genus Aquipseudomonas. Next base: position 13,433 of record NZ_DATMIV010000033.1, read on the forward strand.
CGACGTACAGGCCGCGCAGGCGCGGGTCATTGCGAATCTCGGTGGTCAGGCGATAGCCATCCATTTCCGGCATTTCCGCGTCGGTGAAGATCATCAGCAGTTTGTCGGTCATGTTGACGCCGGTATCGGCCCAGGCCTTGAGCATGTTCAAGGCTTTCAGGCCGTCGCTGGCGATGTGCATCTTCACCCCGAGCTGGCCAAGGGTATCGCGCAACTGCGAAAGCGCGACGTTGGAGTCGTCCACCAGCAACACTTCGCGGCCCCGGGCGCGCTCGAGCACCGGGTCGTCGAGTTTTTCCCGCGAAACCTTGGCGTTGTACGGGACGATTTCAGCGAGGACTTTCTCGACGTCGATGATTTCTACCAATTGCTCGTCGACCTTGCTGATCGCCGTCAGGTAATGCTGACGGCCTGCGCTGGTCGGCGGCGGCAGAATGGCTTCCCAGTTCATGTTGACGATGCGGTCGACACCACCGACGAGGAAGGCCTGCACCGACCGGTTGTATTCGGTGACGATAATCGTACTGTTCGGGCCCGGCACCAGTGGACGCATGCCAATCGCCTGGGACAGGTCGATCACCGGCAGCGTCTGCCCACGCAGATTGACCACACCACAGACAAACGGGTGGCGCTGAGGCATCAGGGTCAGCTTCGGCAATTGCAGCACTTCCTGAACCTTGAACACGTTGATCGCAAACAGCTGGCGTCCGGCCAGACGAAACATGAGAATTTCCAGGCGATTCTCACCCACCAGTTGCGTGCGTTGGTCTACCGTGTCGAGAATGCCGGCCATCAATGACTCCTGGGCTTGTACTGATGAATTCACTATGGGGGTTTTATCGGCCGCATCCCGCCAATCTTGATCGCTGCAGAATGCGCAGTAAAAATGCCACAAACGCCCATTGATGTCACATTAACATCATGCTTTACTGGCGTTCGTGATTTCATCTGCTAGATTCAATGCGGCGCGACCTCGGTTTGCACGTTAGGTTCCCGCGCCTAAGGGATTCCCCTAGCCACAATCAGGCCCAACCTGATATTCGCAATTTCCAATAGCCATTACTGTGACGCCATTCTCATTGCATGAACGGAGTCAGGCTATTGTGTGCGATCGCAATTCGGTGGCAACCCACCCTCTGGAACCCCTCAGTCTGTGCACCTGCACGACCGGGCGCGATCTGCCGACGATTCACGATCGGCGCCACACACGGCCATCCGTCAACCAACACGACGTGGTGGAGATAAACATGCCAATCGACCGTAAAGACTGGGCGCAACGCTTCCCCGAATTTCTGGTCGAGGCCGAAACCCTCCTCGCGAAGTCCGAAGAATGCCTGAGCCATCTGCAACTGATCAGCAATGACAAGGATGCCATCGAATGCATGCTTGGCACGCTGCTCAAGCTGGCAGGCAGGGCCGAAGCGCTGGCACTTGAAGCGATTTCCGAGTTTTCTCTGCATATCTACGAACTGCTCAATCTGGCGCAGGATTCAGTCGATCTACACGAACAGGCTCTGGATGCCTTGCGAGACTGCTTCACCTTGATGGCGTGGCAGCTTGAGCTGGTCGATCATAAAACCGGGCAGCTGGGCCTTGATGACAGCGAACAGGTCGCGCTGCTCGAAGCATTCGCGGCACAAATGGGCCATAGCCCGGTTGAGCCGGTGATGCCAAGCAAACGTTTGCCCGCTCTCTCCTTTACCGCGCGCCAAGCCTGAGTTGAGAGGCGCGGTGCTGTCGTTATTGAATAGTTCGTACCTGCCAGCGACAAGCCAGCTCAAATAAGCAGCGCGACCAACGGTTAAATTTGCGGCGTCGTCATCAGGGTTTTCCCTGTGTGCCGCAGGCGACACTTCCAGGCATGCTAAACGTAAGCCAAACAACGAATTCAACTTTTTCCAATATGGAACTTGCGTCCACGATCCCGTATTTCCTGACTGAAGGGACTGCCCGGCAAGCGCGACCAGCGGTATGTTAAGTGGTATTATGCCGCCGGTTAGTTGCCTGCCAGTTAATGGCACAGTGATTTCAGTGTTTGATTCAGAAGTTGTTGCGATTGAGTGAACGCTTATCGAACCCGGTTTGAATCAATAACATAATTGACAGTATTTTTCAGACAGAGATCCGCCTGTCACCGGCCGGTCTGCCCGCAGCGAACCTTCATTGGCTCCATCCGTTATGTACGCCAGTCTCAAGTCACTCACCACATGGCCACCCTCCCGGGAAAATGCCCGGCGCTGCACGCTTGTACTGTGTGTTCTAGCGACCCTTGGCAGTCTGCTGGCCTATGTTTTTTCGACCCGGGTTCCGCTGGGCCTGCTGGTACTGGACATAGCCGCCACTGCCTGCGTATGGGTGCAATACCGGTTATCGCGCAAGTCGATCAAGTTTCAGCCGCAAGAACTGGCGGACCGACTGTTGCAGGTTCAGGAAAACGAACGTCACCGCCTCAGCCGTGAATTGCATGACGATATCGGCCAATTGCTCACTGCCGCCAAACTGCAGAGCGAATGGCTCAAGCGTCGCTTGCCGGAAGATTTGCAGGAACAATGCACGACGCTTTGCGACACGCTGGAGGAAACCCTCACCAAAGTGCGTGACGTGTCGGCCATCCTCAATCCGCGTCAATTGACCAGTCTCGGCCTGGAAGCGAGCCTGCGTGCACACTTGCTCAAGACTCTGGCCAATACTGCGGTCAACTGGAGCCTTGACTGCCAGCAACGACTCAACGGCATCCCCGAGGAAATGGCAGTCGCGGCGTTTCGCATCGCGCAGGAAGCCGTGACCAACATCTTGCGCCACGCTCAGGCGAAAAACCTGTTGATTCGGGTACAGCGTCTGCCGCAAGGTTTGACCCTGCTGATCAGCGATGACGGTCGCGGTTTCGCCCCGGCCGCGGATCCGGCCAGAGAAGGCCAACGCGGCATGGCCGGGATGGCCGAGCGGATCGAACAACTGGGCGGCACACTGAGCGTGATCAGCGAGCCGGGCGCAGGCACCCGAATCGAAGCACTTTTCCCCTGGGCGCCTCGGGCACTCGAGCGGGCCAGTACGAATAAGGTTATGCGTTGACTTGTAACTTACTTCTGGTGGATGACCACTCGCTGATCAGAGCCGGCGTACGCGCTCTGGTACTGGATATCCCCGGCTACGCGGTCGTCGGCGAAGCCAGCGATGGCTCGCAGTTGCTCGAAATGGTCGAACAACTGAGCCCCGATATCGTGCTGCTGGATATCTCGATGAGAGAAACCGGTGGCTTAGAGGCTCTGCAACGTCTCAAGCGCATCCGTCCGCAAAGCAAAGTGTTGATTCTGTCAATGCACACCGACCCCGCGCTGATCATGCAGGCGCTGGAATCCGGCGCTCATGGCTACCTGCTCAAAGACACCACGGCCACTGAGCTCGAGCACGCGCTGGACGCGCTGCGCAACAACGAGCGCTACTTGAGCCCGGCCATCGCCCATACCGTGATCAACCAGGCGTTGACCCGTAACCAGAAAAACCAGCCGGAAGTGGCTGACCAGCACAACCTGACGGCGCGCCAGCTGGAAATCCTCAGGTTGATCGTGCGAGGCAAGTCCACCCGCGAAATTGCCAACGGCCTGGGCCTGAGCGTCAAGACCGTGGAAACCCATCGCGCGCAAATCATGAAACGCCTGCAAATCTACGACGTGGCAGGTCTGGTGCTGTTCGCCGTCCGTGAGCAGATCATCAGCCTTGATGACTGATCGGCGTTTGCGCTGCCAGTAACGGCGAGTCCTTCGGCAAATGCACCTGCAACGCTGCGGGGCGTGCAACGAAACGCAAACTGTCGCCTTCCAGCGGCTCGCCGTCGAGATTGATGCTCAAGCCTTCAGCCACCTTGATCTCGACCCACGGCAGCCGCGCCCGCACGAACATGTTGTCGAGACCGAAGCCCTCGCTCAACAGATTCTTCAGCGTACCGACCAGCTCCTGTGGTGCGGGCAAAATGCTGATGTCCAGCAAACCGTCGTCGACTCGCGCCTCGGGGCACAGGACATGTCCGCCACCGGCTTGCCGACCATTACCGATACCCAGTGCCAGCAGCTCACCCTGCCAATGGAAATCCGGCCCCTGCAACTCGCCATAGGCGGCATGCAGCTCACTGAACCGGGACAAGCCGGTGAACAGGTAGGCGGCTCCGCCCAGGACCTTCTTCAGGTCTTCCGAAGTATTGGCGGTAACCTGGCTGCCGAATCCCCCCGTGGCCATATTCAGAAAAATCTGCCCGCCCACTTCGCCCAGATCGATTTGCGCAGGCTCGACATCCAGCAACTCGAGTGCCTCTGCCGGCTCCAGGGAAATACCGGCAGCGCGGGAAAAATCGTTGGCAGTGCCCAGTGGCAACAGAACCAGGCTGGCTTTGTGCGGATGCCTGGCCAGCGCCTCGGCAATATCGCGCAAGGTACCGTCGCCGCCGCCGGCAATGATCTTCGTGTAGCCGGCGGCCAACGCCTCCTCGACCAGGCGCTGGGCATCTCCTGCCTCCCAGGTGAGCCGGACGGCCAGTTCCCAGCCTTGCTCGCGCCTGGCTTGGACGGCAGCGCGGACATCCTCGTTGAGTGCCTGTTTGCCATGCAAAATCAACAGTGCCCGGCGTTCACTCATAACATCACTCCAAGAATCGAATCGGTTGAGACATCTTGACCGCTGCACACCGTAAAAAAGCCGCGAGACTGGCAATTAATTCCTCTTGAGAGAAGATGGCGTCCTACACAGCGGTATTTTTTCTTACGAAACAAGAGGAATCGGCTTAATTGACCCCGCCTGACCATTGGGTCACCGTGTGCTGGCAGCATCAACCTTCAACCCAACAACACAAGGATGTGCCGGAAATGAACGGATACCCCCCGATTCTTCTTCATGAATCAAAAGATCTGAAAGCCTGCAAACTTATACTCAAGACGCTCGGCGAGTGCTTTCATGCAAAACCATGAAACCAAGGCACCGGTGAGCCCGGTCGCCGCTCTCGCCGAAAGTCGTGCGAATAAAAAATCAGATTTCTGTAACAGCGCCAAGTCCACTGGAGAGTTTGATATGGAACCCCGTGTCAGCGAGCTGGAAACCCACTTCAAATATATGCGCCGCGACATGGACGAAATGCTCAATGATGTCCGAACGATAAAACACCGCCTGGCATATTCGGCAGGCGCGACCGCGGTCGTGCTGGGCCTGCTGGGATGGGTGGCCAACAGCCGCTTCGATCAGTTGGTGACACTGATCAGCAACTGACCGAATGAATCGGTGCACGCGCCGCCTGTATCAGCCGCGCGTGCATAAGCGAGACGGTCTATCCCAGCAGGTCGCTGAGTGGAATGAAGCTCACTTCATCGCCCTCATTCAACGTACGACCCTCGCGAACTTCCACCAGTCCGTCTGCCCACGCCGCGCTGCGCAGCACACCCGAGCTCTGGTTGCGGTAAATGATCGCCCGCCCCTGCTCAAGACGGCCGCGCAGGTATTCGCGGCGATTTCCGGCCACTGGCCAGGCAAAAGCTGCGGGCAACGCGAATTTGAGCGGCTCGACATCCTGCACACCCAGGCGCCTTAACAGATAAGGCCGCGTCAGCAACGCGAACGTCACCAGCGTCGAGGCGGGATTGCCGGGCAAGCCAATAACCGGCACATTGCGGAAATGGCCGAACGTCAACGGTTTCCCCGGTTTGATGGCCAGCTTCCAGAGAGCCAGCTCGCCTTCTTCGCGCAATGCAATGCCGAGAAAGTCCGCTTCACCGACTGATACACCGCCGGTGGAAATAATCAGATCGACCTTGTGCAGCTCGCCCAGTCGGCTGCGTGTGGCGGGCAAATCGTCCGGCAGGATTCCGCCATCAACCACTTCGCAGCCCAGACGCTGCAGCCAACTGCACAGAAGCACGCGGTTGCTGTTGTAGATCTGCCCCGGCCCCAGAGCCTGACCGGGTTCGACGAGTTCATCTCCCGTGGACAATACCGCCACTCGAGGCTTGCGCACGACGTTCAGACCAGCACAGCCCAATGACGCGGCCAGGCCTTGTTCAATAGGTCCCAGCCGGGTCCCGGCTTGCAGAATCAATTCTCCGATTGTGGTTTCCTGGCCTTGCGGACGGATATTCTGACCCGCCTTCAGCGTCTCGATGAAGCGCACCTGGCCGTCGGGCTGAACCTCGGCGTTTTCCTGCATCTCGACACAATCGGCACCCGGCGGCAGCGGTGCGCCGGTGAAGATTCGCGCACAGGTGCCGGGCTGCAAGGGCTCCGGCGCTTGTCCTGCAAAGATTTTTTGACTGACCGGCAACGGCTCGCCCTGCCAGTCAGCCAGACTCAAGGCATAGCCGTCCATGGCACTGTTCGGCCAAGGTGGCAGATCCAGCGTCGAGATCAGATCCTCGGCCAACACCCGACCTTCGGTTTGCGCCAGCGGCAGATACTCATGCTCGGCGATACGCGACGCATCGGCCATGTCCAGCAGGCGCGCCAGTGCGGTTTCGACCGGCATCAGACTGCCGGTCTTGCCCGGCTTACCCACGGGATTCACAAGGCGCCGCCTGCTTCAGATGCGTGACGAAATTGCACGGGCGATGACGGGCATCCAGTTGTTCGGCGAGGATGCCGTCCCACCCGGTGCGCACAGCGTTGGTCGACCCCGGCAGGCAGCACACCAGCGTACCGTTGGCCAGACCGGCCAAAGCGCGGGATTGCACGGTCGAGGTGCCGATATCGGCCACGGAGATCTGGCGGAACAGTTCGCCGAACCCATCAACCTGCTTATCGAGCAGGCACGCCACTGCTTCCGGCGTGCTGTCGCGGCCAGTGAAGCCGGTGCCGCCAGTGATCAACACCACCTGCACCACATCGTCGGCAATCCAGTTAGCGACTTGCGCACGAATTTTATACAGATCATCTTTGAGCAGTACGCGCTCGGCCAGTGCGTGTCCCGCCGCGATCAAACGATCGACGAAGACCTGACCGGAGGTATCGGTTTCCAGCGTTCGAGTGTCGCTGACAGTCAGCACCGCTATATTGAGCGGCACGAAAGGTACATCAGCCTTGGCTTTCATAGGCTCTTCCAGTTGTAGGGGAAACAGCCCGGTGTTATATCACAGCGGCCCATTTTTCCGCCGCCCCTCTGGAGAGTAGTCATGCCCCTGCACAGCCAATTGCCGCCCTGTTCCGTTCTGCTTCTGGCAGGCGGGCGCGGGCAACGCATGGGCGGCCAGGACAAGGGACTGATCGAATGGCAAAGCGAGCCGTTGGTTGCGCATTTGCAGCGTAAGGTCCGGCCGCTGACCGACGATCTGATCATCTCGTGTAACCGCAATCGCGAACGTTATGCCGTGTATGCCGATCAGTTGGTCATGGACGATGAAGGCGATTTCCCGGGACCGTTGGCCGGTATTCGTGCAGGTCTGAAAGCGGCACGCTATTCACATCTGTTGGTGTTGCCTTGCGACGTGCCGCGAATCGACCAGGCGTTGCTGCAAGCCATGCTCGTCACTGCCTTTGAGCAACGTGAAAAACCTTTAATGCTGCGCCATGGCGATCACTGGGAACCGCTGCTGTGCGTGATTCCTGTGGCTCTGTCGCCAGCGTTCGAAACGGCCTGGTACGCTGGCGAACGCAGCCCGGGGCGGGTCATGCGCAATCTCGACGCCACGGCTTTGCAGTGCCCCGACAACGACCCGCGACTGGCCAACCTCAACACTCCCGAATTGTTACATCTGCACAACACTGTGTCAGACTGACACTATCCAAGGAACTCTCGCGCCTTGTTTACGTCTCAAGCTCAGTAACCAGAAGATTTCTCATTCGGAGACACACTCATGACTCAACGGACCCTCGCCACTTTCATGCTCGCACTGGGCCTGGCAACCCTCGCCGGTTGCTCCTCGCCAACAGTGATCACCTTGAATGACGGTCGCGAAATCCAGGCCGTCGACACCCCGAAATACGATGACGATTCGGGCTTCTACGAGTTCCAGCAGCTGGACGGCAAAGAAACCCGCATCAACAAGGATCAGGTTCGCACCGTTAAAGAGCTGTAAGCTCTGGGCCCAACCGGATACAGAAAAGCCCGCATTGATATGCGGGCTTTTTCATGGGCGCAGCAAAAGTTGATCAGGCTTCACCACTGCAAGGTGATCCGGCTCTCGAACTCTCGCGCTTGACCCGTTACCGGGTCAATGAATCGCAAACCTTGCGCCAGCAGCTTCAGCGGATTGGCGTAGTCGTCCTCAGCATCCTTCAATACGACGGGATAGAACGGATCGTTGCAGATGCTCGCTCCCAGTGCAGTCATGTGCACGCGCAGCTGATGCTTCTTGCCGGTCACCGGAAACAGACCGTAGCGCCACAGGTCGCCATTCTTTTCGCGCACCTCCACCGCTGTCTCGGTGTTGCTGACACCCGGCCCTTCCTGCATGCGGAAAAACGGTTCGCCATCGACCAGTCGGCTCTTGTGCACCAAAGGAAAAACCAGATCGGGCAGCGCCGGGGCGATCGCCTCATAGCGTTTGTCGATCTGCCGCGTCGGAAACAAAGACTGATAGGCCGAACGGGTCTGCGGATTGGCCGAGAAAATCACCAGCCCTGCCGTATGTCGGTCGATGCGGTGCAGCGGCACCAGATGCGGATTATCCAGCTGACGAATCAACCGGCGCAGCAGGGTCTGTTCGACGTATTCCCCGGCCGGCGTTACTGGCAGAAAGTGAGGTTTGTCGGCGACCACCAGATGCTCGTCGGCATACAGAATCGACTCGATCACCGGGATCGGTTTTTCGTCTGGTACTTCCCGGAAGTAATGAATCCGCAAGCCTTCCTTGTACGGCAAGTCCAGCGCTATCGGTTGACCCTGGGCATCCAGCACCCGGCCCCGGGCAATCCGGTCGAGCCACTGCTCGCGTCCGATGGCACTGAAGCGCTCGCATAGACAATCGAGGACCGTCAGCCACGGACCGGGTGGCAAATACAACGTGCTGGCCTGATTTTGCGCAGCAGAAAAAGCGGGAGTGGACATACGCACTACAAATCCTCAATGCAGGCCGGCATTATCCAGCACTGAGACCAAGCCACCTAGCATGAATTCTTCAGGCCGGAATCGACTTGAGCGCCGCCGCCTCCGTGAACTCCTTCAGCCAGCGCAACACATCGACCGCCTCCCAGCGACCCGGATCGTACAGGGCATACAGCAAGCCCTGATAACCGACGACATCGAGTTGCTTGTGATAGCCGGCGCGCTGAAACAATGCCTCGATCTCGGCAAAGCAGGTATTGAAATGCAGCTTGTTGAACGGCGTCTTGCCTTCCGTGACCAGCCCGTCAAGGCGCAATTCGAGGACCGCCTCGCGCACCACGTCGACCGACATCCGGTTAACGCTGCTCTTCAACTGTTCGACATTGACCACGGTTCATCCCTCTGACTCGATTGCTGTATGGGCATACAGTAACCGAAGAAGCCAGGGAGTGCCAACGCAAGGATGGGTTGCTGCGACCAGCGGAATGAAGAAGACAATCTGCGTCAGCGTAAAAACGCCACGATCTCATCGGCATTGAAAGGCCAATCCAGCTCAGCACCCGTGTCGACACGCCGCAGTACCGGAATGCGCAAGCTGTATTTTTCGAACCACGATTCATTATCGGCAATGTCCACCAGTTCAACCAGCAGACCATGCTCGACCAACGGCATCAGCTCGGCTTCGGCGACTTCACACAGATGACACCCGAGGGTGCCGAACAGCTGACATTCAGGAGGCATGACGGCGTTACCGGAAAACAAGTGAACTCATTTTAGGACGGCCCCGAATCCTCGTCGACCCACCGCCGCTCAAAGGGCGGAACGCTCCCGGCGCAAAATCCTGACGCAAATCATTCCGCGCACATTGCAATCGCGCCATCCTCGCGGACTTTTTGCCTCTACGCTTGAGAGGCCAACGCCCTGACAGCGGAGTGTCCCGTGTTTGCAAATCTGTTGATCATCCTCGCCTCCTCCCTGGTGGTGATTGCCCTGTTCCGGCGCCTGCGCTTGCCGCCGGTGCTGGGTTACCTGTGCGTAGGATTGCTGGTCGGGCCGAACGCATTCGACTGGGTCAACGAGAGCGAACACCTGCCGGATGTCGCTGAGCTGGGTGTGGTGTTTCTGCTGTTCTCGCTGGGGCTGGAGTTCTCCCTGTCGAAGATGATTGCCTTGCGTCAGGTGGTGTTTCGCCTCGGCAGTCAGCAGGTGCTGATCAGCACGGCACTGCTCGGGCTGCTGTTGATGGGACTGGGAATGTCGCTGATGCCCGCGCTGATGCTCGGTGCCGGTCTATCGTTGTCATCCACCGCGATTGTGACCAAGGAACTGGGGAGCCTCGGTGAAGTATTCAGCAGCCACGGGCAGAATGCGGTCGGTGTGCTGCTGTTTCAGGACGTGGTCGCAGTGTTGCTGCTGACACTGGTGCCAGTGTTCGCCGGCACCAGCGAGCAGCCCTGGTACTGGGCTTTGCCGCTGACCCTGGGCAAGACCCTGGTGTTGTTTTTCGGCCTGCTGCTCGCCAGTCGCTGGCTGCTGCCACGGTTGTTTCACGAAGTGGCGGCCTCGCGCTCGGCAGAGCTGTTCGTCCTGCTGGCATTGGTGATCGTACTGCTCACCGCCTGGCTTACGCACTTGCTGGGCCTGTCGCCTGCCCTCGGCGCGTTCCTCGCCGGCATGCTGCTGGGTGAAAGCCACTACCGACACCAGATCGAGGCCGACATCCGGCCGTTCCGCGACATCCTGCTAGGGGTGTTTTTCGTCAGCATCGGCATGCTGATCGACCTGCAACTGTTTGTCAGTCACAGCCTGTTGATCATCGCACTGACCCTTGGCCTGATGCTGATCAAGGGCATGGTGGTGGCGCTGCTGGTGAAGTGGCGCGGCAGTGACAGCGAAACGGCGTGGCGGAGCGGCCTGGCTCTGGCGCAGGGTGGCGAGTTCTGTTTTGCATTGATGGCGCAGATGCAACAAAACAGCCTGCTGCCTGCCGAGCCAGGAGCCCTGCTGCTCGCGGCGACGTTTTGTTCGATGCTGCTCACGCCGCTGCTGTTGCGTGCAGCGCCGCGCATTGCCGCCGCCCTGCACCGCAAGCCCAATCAGGCAGCGCAAATCGAACAGATCAGCGCACTCAACGCCGACCTCGACCAGCATGTGCTGATCTGCGGATACGGTCGTGTCGGGCAGTCAATCGGGCGCTTCATGGGCAATGTCGGGCAAGCGTATGTCGCGCTGGATAATGACCCGGTACGGGTGCAGGAAGCTGCATCCGGGCATAGCGACGTGCATTACGGCGACTCGGCACGCGGCGACCTGCTCACTGCAGTGGGCCTGTTGCGCGCCAGGCTATTGGTGATTGCCGTGGATCAAAGCGAAGTGGCGCTGCGCATTCTCAGGGAAGCCCGCCGGCTCAACCAACAGGTGCCCATCCTGGTGCGCACCCGCGACGACAGCCAATCGGCTGAGCTGAAAGCTGCCGGCGCCACCGAAGTGGTGCCGGAGTTACTGGAATCGAGCCTGATGCTCGCCTCCCACGCGCTGATCATGCTCGGCGTGCCTGCGCATCAGGTGCAGGAGAAAGTCGATCAGGTACGCGCCGATCGCTATCGCCTGCTCCACGGTTTTTATCCCGGAGCCAATGATGAGGAGATCTAGTCTTGGCTCACCGCGCCGATCTTGTGCAGCGACAGGTCGGCGCCGTAATACTCCTGCTCCTGACTCAGGCGAAGTCCATGCATTGCCTTGATCGCGCCATACACGACAAAGCCGCCAATCAGCGCCACCGCGACGCCGAGCACGGTGCCGATCAACTGGCTGATCAGGCTGACGCCGCCCAGACCACCCATTGCGGTCTGACCAAAGATGCCGCAGGCAATCCCGCCCCATACGCCACACAAACCGTGCAAAGGCCACACCCCCAGCACATCATCGATGCGCCATTTGACTTGAGCGGCGGTAAAGCACCAGACGAACAACGCGCCGGCAATGGCGCCCGTCGCCAGCGCACCGACCGGATGCATAAGATCGGATCCGGCACAAATCGCCACCAGCCCGGCCAACGGGCCGTTATGCAGAAAGCCCGGGTCATTGCGCCCGACGATCAACGCAGCGACGGTGCCGCCGACCATGGCCATCAGCGAGTTAACCGCGACCAGACCACTTACACCTTGCAGCGTCTGCGCGCTCATCACGTTGAAGCCGAACCAACCGACAATCAGGATCCACGAGCCCAGCGCCAGAAATGGAATGCTCGACGGCGCGAACGCAACCAGGCGCCCATCGCGATAACGACCATTGCGCGGGCCAAGCAACAACACCGCGGCCAGCGCCAGCCAACCGCCCATGGCATGCACCACCACCGAACCGGCAAAGTCGTGGAACGCAGCGCCGAACTGCGCCGCCAGCCAGGCTTGCAAGCCGAAATTGCCGTTCCAGATCAGGCCTTCGAAGAACGGGTAGATAAACGCCACGATCAACGCCGTCGCGCACAGTTGCGGCACGAACCGCGCGCGCTCGGCAATGCCGCCGGAAATGATCGCCGGGATCGCGGCCGCGAACGTCAGCAGGAAGAAAAACTTCACCAATCCATAGCCGTGGTCGGCACTGAGCACCGCCGCCGGTTGCATGAAGGTGACGCCATAGGAGATCCAATAGCCTATAAAGAAATAGGCCAGGGTCGAGACGGCGAAGTCGCTGAGAATTTTCGACAGCGCGTTGACTTGGTTCTTCTGCCGGACAGTGCCGACTTTCAGAAAGGCAAAACCGGCGTGCATCGCCAGCACCATCACCGCGCCGATCAGAATGAACAACGTGTTGGAGCTGTGAACCAGGGTGTCCACAGCGCTTTGCAGATTTTCCATAAGGAGGCAGACCTGAAGGCTAAAAAAGCACCAAAGCAGTTCGTATGGGCATTTCATGCACCAAGTTGCGACTTTGCAGTCATCGATTCGTATGTTCGATGACCCGCTTTGGCGCACAAGGTCGATGTCCTGTCACGAACCGCCAGCAAATGAATTACAGTTTTCCTGCTTCAACGCCCGGCAACAGCGCATACGCGCTGGGCGACGCACCAAGGTGCAGCAAAAGTTGTACCAGTCATTTGTACTGAACCTTCACGCAAGGCTCATACTCGAACGCTTCAAAGCCACCTACGGAGATCCACCAATGGCCAGCATCAAGGCAACGACTGCTCAAGAAATCCTGATGAACGACTTCCAGACCCTGGTCGCCGATACCGAACGCTTGCTCGAGCACACCAAGACCCTCGCTGGCGATCAGGCAGATGAGCTGCGCGCGCAGATCCACGACAGCCTGCTGCGCGCCCGGGAAACCCTGAAGCTGACTGAAGACACCCTGCGCGAGCGCGGCCAGGCTGCGGTCACCGCCACTGAAGATTACGTGTCGGCTAACCCGTGGCAGTCGGTCGGCATCGCTGCCGGCGTCGGTTTCCTGATCGGCCTGCTGGCCACTCGGCGCTGATCATGTCGATCGGTGAATCCGGCCCGACTGCGGGCACCGCCTCCTCCTCGCGCCGACTCGGCGCCGCCGTTCTGGGCCTGCTGCACAGCCATGTCGAGTTGTTCGGCATCGAATTGCAGGAGCAGAAGTCCCGCACCGTGAGCCTGCTGCTGTTTGCCGGTCTGGCGTTGGTCTTCGCCCTGCTGTTGCTGGTCGGGCTGTCGACGCTGGTGATGATCATTTTCTGGGACACATACCGTCTGCCGGCGATCATCGGCCTGTGCGTTTTCTACACGCTGGCGTCGATCTTCTGCGGCCTGCGTCTCAAGGCAGCGATTTTCGATGAGTCCTCGCCTTTCCACGGCACGCTCGAAGAGCTGGCCAACGACCGGGAGCGTCTGCTGCCATGAGCCTGCCTGAACTTCCGCATAACAGCTCGCGCCGGGAGATGCGCAAGGCGCTAATCCGTCTGCGCATGGAAATGCGCCGTCAGGAAATCCGTCATGAAACCGCACAAGTGCTGCTACCGTTGCAGCGCATGCGTGGCATGAAGCAGAACGTGCAGGACGGCTTCGGCATCAAGCACGCGCCGCTGTGGGGCGTGGCGGCGGTGACGCTGCTGGGCTTCCTCAGCGGTAAAGGCTCCAGGCGCACAGGCGCTGGCGGTTTGACCCGACTGCTGCGACTTGGCACGACCCTGGGGCCACTGATCAAACTGGTCATGCACAGTTCCAGCAAGCGCTGAATCGATCCTCTGGCTACATTTTCGTAATGACGCCGGGATGAAGCTCCTTTTTGGGAGATTCATCCCGCGCGCATGCTGGCGTCACCATCGACAGTTCTGCCGCCGGTTATCGCGCCCCCTGCTGCTGATCGCCATGAATGCGACGGGTCTGTAGTTCTGCTTGCAGGCACAGAGCCGAACCGGGAAGCTAGGGCGATCAGTCACCAGACGGAGAGAATCAGCCTTGGATTGGCATACCCTGCTCAACCGCGAACGCCTTGGAAAGCCGCTGCACAGCCCGCAAGAACTTGGCCGCAGCCCTTTTCACAAAGACCATGACCGCATCATCTTCTCCGGCGCATTCCGCCGCCTGGGACGCAAGACTCAAGTGCATCCGGTCACCAGCAACGATCACATTCACACAAGGCTGACCCACTCGCTGGAAGTCAGCTGTGTAGGACGTTCGCTGGGCATGCGCGTGGGCGAAACCCTGCGCAACGCATTACCCGAATGGTGCGACCCGGCCGACCTGGGCATGGTGGTGCAATCGGCCTGCCTGGCTCACGACATCGGTAACCCGCCGTTCGGCCATTCCGGCGAAGACGCCATTCGCCACTGGTTTCAACAAGCTGCCGGACGTGGCTGGCTGGACGGCATGACTGAAGCCGAGCGCGGTGACTTCCTCAATTTCGAGGGCAATGCTCAAGGCTTTCGCGTGTTGACCCAGCTCGAATATCACCAGTTCGATGGCGGCACGCGCCTGACCTACGCGACGCTGGGGACGTATCTGAAGTACCCGTGGACCGCGCGCCACGCCGATTCTCTTGGTTACAAGAAGCACAAGTTCGGTTGCTACCAGAGCGAACTGTCCTTGCTCGAACAGATCGCCCACAAGCTGGGCCTGCCGCAGCTCGAAGACCAGCGCTGGGCACGCCACCCCTTGGTGTACCTGATGGAGGCTGCCGATGACATCTGCTATGCGCTGATCGATCTGGAAGACGGTCTGGAAATGGAGCTGCTCGAATACGCCGAAGTCGAATCACTGCTGCTCGGGCTGGTCGGTGACGACCTGCCGGAAACCTATCGTCAGCTCGGCCCGCAGGATTCCCGCCGGCGCAAACTGGCGATCCTGCGGGGCAAGGCCATCGAACATCTGACCAACGCGGCGGCGCGCGCCTTTGTCGAACAGCAGGACGCACTGCTGGCCGGCACGCTGCACGGCGATCTGGTTGAACACATGCACGGGCCGGCGAAACGCTGCGTGCTGAACGCCAAGGACATCGCCCGCAAGAAGATCTTTCAGGACAAACGCAAAACCCTGCATGAAATTGGCGCGTATACAACGCTGGAGATCCTGCTCAACTCGTTCTGCGGCGCAGCGCTGGAGCAACACAACGGGCGTACACCGTCGTTCAAAAGCCGACGTATTCTCGACTTGCTCGGCAACAATGCGCCGGATCCACAGGGTTCGCTGCACAGTTCGTTTCTGCGCATGATCGATTTCATCGCCGGCATGACTGACAGTTACGCCAGTGACATGGCGCTGGAAATGACCGGGCGCTCAAGTCACTGATCGCTCGCCTTCGGCCGGCCGTCGCCCAGGCCGGCTGAAGGCGCTATGAGGTCTACCCATCGAACGCTCTTTCAACTCTGCGGCGGATATGATTTCGCTAAAAACATGTAAATAAATAAAACAACCAGAACTCGTTAAACACAACTTTAAACGCCGACAGAAGATTCGGACACCACTCATTGCCCACGGATATTTCCAACCACAAGCCAGCGGCAGCTCGGTACTTCCTTACGTCAAACCTAATTTTGACGTAGTCCCTTTCTTCATTGCACGTAGGATTAATCCGATAACGTAGTCGCGACACTACCAGTCCATGCGAGTGCTCGTGCATCTGAGCTAAGGTGCGCGCTTTATTCATGCTTGCATGGGACTCTATTTATGAACTCCGTTTTTATTGTCGACGATCATCCGGTGATCCGCCTCGCCGTGCGAATGCTCCTGGAACATGAAGGCTACAAGGTCGTCGGTGAGACCGATAACGGTGTCGATGCCATGCAGATGGTCCGTGAGTGCATGCCCGACCTGGTCATTCTCGATGTCAGCATTCCCAAACTGGACGGCCTCGAAGTGCTGGCTCGCTTCAACAGCATGGGCTCGAACTTCAAGATCCTGATTCTGACCGCACAGTGTCCTACGCTATTCGGAATCCGCTGCATGCAATCCGGCGCCTCGGGATATGTCTGTAAGCAGGAAGACTTGAGCGAACTGGTCAGCGCAATTAAAGCAGTGCTTTCCGGTTATAACTATTTCCCCAGCCAGGCACTCAATCCGGTTCGCAGTGATGACACTCGATATGCCGAACTTGAACTATTCAAATCGGTCAACGACCGCGAACTGATGGTACTGCAGTTATTTGCTCAGGGACGCACCAACAAGGAAATCGCCAAAGGCATGTTTCTAAGTAACAAGACCGTCAGTACTTACAAAAAACGCCTGATGCAAAAACTCAAAGCCAGATCCCTTGTAGAACTTATCGAGATGGCCAAACGCAACGCACTTGTGTGAGACCCCGCATGCCCAGCCGTCTGAAGGACTATTTAATTGCCTTGAGCGCAATCCTGTGCCTGGGTACCAACGCATCTGCCGTGCCAGGCGCGTCGCCGGACTACGCCTTGCTCAGCCGCTCGGCAACCGAAGCCGTTCAGGTTGTCTTGCAACCGTCTCAACGGCAATGGCTGCAGACTCGCAGCGAACTGATACTGGGCACTTCCGCACCTGACTATCCGCCCTTCGACATGACCGTCAGCGGCAAGGACTACGAAGGGCTCACCGCCGATTACACCGGGATCATAGGCCAGGCCACCGGATTACCGATCCGGGTGCAACGCTTTCCCTCCCGCGACGCCGCGATTCGCGCCTTGGTCGACGGCCAGATCGACCTGCTCGGCACGGCGAACGGTTATGAAGCAGGCAACGCCAATCTCGCGCTCTCCAGACCCTACGCGGTCGATCAACCGGTACTGGTGACCCGTGAGGATGAAACCCGCTCCCTGACCGAAGGTTTGGCCGGTCTGCGCCTGAGCATGGTGTATCACTATCTGCCGCTGTCCGAGATCAGAGCGATGTATCCCAAGGCGCTCATCACCTGTTATCCGTCCTACCAAAATGCAATCAACGCCGTTGCCTTCGACCAGGCCGACGTCTTTCTCGGCGACACCCTCTCCACCCATTACATGATCAACAAGGGTTATCTCAACAATGTGCGCATGGCCAATTTCGGCAAGCAGGAAGCCCAAGGCTTCAGCTTCGCCGTACGGCGCAGCAATCTACCCCTGCTGGGCATTATCGACACAGTGCTCGCAGCGATCCCGAGTAGCCAGCGCGACGACATTGCCAAACGCTGGAGCGCCGGCAGCGACCTGCTGCTCACCGACAAGAAACTGCAACTGACCGAACGCGAAGAGGCTTGGCTCAAGCGACATCCCATCGTCAGTGTGGTGGTCAATGAGGCCTATGCACCATTGACGTTCTTCGATAGCGCCGGCAACTTTCGCGGCATCAGTGCCGATCTGCTCGAATTGATCCGCTTGCGCACCGGGTTGCGTTTCGAGGTACAGCGCAGTCGCAATGACGCGGAAATGATCAGGCAAATCGACAATCACAAGGCCGACCTGATCGCCGCGCTGCTGCCCACCGCCGAACGCGAAAAAACCCTGAGCTTCAGCCGCCCCTATCTGGAAAATTCCTACGTGCTGCTGACGCGCAAAAGCGCCGACAGCCCGACCAATCTGGGTCAGCTCAAAGGCAAGCGGCTGGCGATCGCCCAGGGCAATCCGTTGGTCGAGTACCTGCAACGAGAGTTTCCCGGCATCGAGCTGATCGAAACACCCGATACCTTCAGCGCCGTGTCGTTGCTGGCCGACAACCATGTCGACGGAGCAGTGAATTCACTGGTGATCGCCAATTACTTCATTTCATCGCGCATCTTTGCCCGGCCGCTGCAAATCACCACCACCATCGGCACCGGCCAGGCCGCCTTCTCGCTGGCGACCGCCCGTGACAACACTGAACTGGCGTCGATCATCAACAAGGCACTGCTGAGCATCGCTCCGGAAGAACTCGGTGTGATCAACGGTCGCTGGCGCGGTTACTCCACCGCCTCGCAGAACATCTGGCAAAACTACCAGCGCCTGTTCTATCAGGTTATGGCCGGCGCGGGCCTGATCCTGCTGCTGTTATTGACCTGGAACGCCTACATGCGTCATCAGATCAAACAGCGCCAGGCAGCCGAGCGTGCGCTGAACGATCAACTGGAGTTCATGCGCTCGCTGGTCAACGGCACACCGCATCCCATCTACGTTCGCGATCGCCAGGGTCTGCTGCAAAGTTGCAACGACAGCTACCTCGAAGCGTTCAACGCCAGACGCGAGGACATCGTTGGCAAGGGCGTCATGCAGGGCACGCTGAGCAATGCCTTCGAAGCTCAAGCGTTCCAGGCCGATTACCAGAGAGTCATCGCCGAAGGCATTCCGTTGATACTCGATCGGCCCCTGCACATCGGCAGCCGCCGCTTGACGATCTACCACTGGATACTTCCCTATCGCGATTCGAGCGGCGAGGTCAAAGGGATCATTGGCGGCTGGATCGATATCAGCGAACGCCGCCAATTGTTCGAGGAACTGCGCGCGGCGAAAGAGCGGGCGGACGAGGCCAATCGGGCCAAGAGCACGTTCCTGGCGACCATGAGCCACGAAATCCGGACGCCGATGAACGCCGTGATCGGCATGCTCGAACTGACCCTGAAACGCATTGAGCCCCAGCATCCGGATCGCGCATCGATCGACACTGCCTACCATTCTGCCAAGGATCTGTTGGGGCTGATTGGCGATATTCTCGACATTGCCCGCATCGAATCCGGGCGTCTGAGCCTGTGTCCGGAATGGATCAATCTGGTCGACACAGTGACGTCCGTCGCGCGCATCTTCGATGGGCTCGCCCGGCAGAAAAACCTCGCCTTGCAAGTCGTCTTCAACCCGCCGAACCCGGCCGTGGACGTACATCTGGATCCGCTGCGCTTCAAGCAAGTGCTATCCAACTTGGTCAGTAACGCGATCAAATTCACTGAGCATGGGCATGTGCGCATTACGCTGGATCTGATGACGGCGGATGCACCTGGACGGGCCTTGATGCAACTGACCGTGCAGGACAGCGGTGTCGGTATCAGTGCCGAAGATCAACAGCGCTTGTTCGAACCGTTTGCCCAAGCGGAAAATGCCAGCCCTCAAGCCAGAAGCGGCGCAGGGCTGGGGCTGGTCATCAGCCGCAACCTCTGCGAAATGATGGGCGGACAAATGCAGTTGAGCAGCCAGCCCGGGATTGGTACTCAAGTCTGTGTGTCGCTGCCGCTGGACAGCCTGCCGGCACAGCTAAATCCGCCACGAAGCGAGGGCGTCATCAAGCCTTGCGCAACGCCTCTGCATGTACTAGTGGTCGACGACCATCCGGCCAACCGCTTGCTGATGTGTCAGCAACTGGAATTTCTCGGGCATCGCTTCAGCATAGCCGAGGACGGCTGCAACGGCCTGGAGCGGTGGAAGGCTGATCATTTCGACCTGGTGATCGTCGATTGCAACATGCCCCTGATGAACGGCTATGAGATGACCCGTGCGATTCGCCAGCTGGAACTGCAAAATCGCCGCCCGCCGTGCACAGTGCTGGGTTTCACGGCCAATGCCCAGCCCGAGGAAGTCCAGCGCTGCAAACTCGCCGGCATGAACGATTGCCTGTTCAAGCCACTGAGCCTGACCTTGCTCGGGCAATGGATCGACGGGATCACGCCGACTGCCCGTGCATCGGTGTTCGATCTGCAGAGCCTGAGCCTGCTGACCGGCAGCAATCCGGCGCAGACACGCCGCATGCTGGTGGAGCTGCTCAAAAGCAGCCGCCTCGACCGCCAGGAGTTGCTCACGCTGTCGCCCGAGGATGATCGCCAGGCCCTGGCGGTGGTCGCCCACAAGATCAAGGGCGCGGCACGTATTGCGCAGGCCACGCGGTTGATCGAATGTTGTGACGCCCTGGAAGAAGCTTGTGTGCAAGCACTCCCCACCCAGGAGATCGCCCGCCGCTGGGCGGCCACCAGCCAGGCGATGCTCGAACTGGAACAGGCTCTGCAGCAGCAATTGTCGCTGGCTGATCAAGGCACACTGAGCGAGTCTTAACTATGCTTGGACGCTGAGCAGTGAGTCGAACATTCATGGAGAGCCTGAAATGCCCAGCCCACTGCGCCCCGAGCACCGCCGGCTGCCGCTGCATGTACACATCAGCGTCATGTTCACCTTTCTGTTATTGCTCACGGGCGTGGTGCTGGGCCTGTTCAATTACCACCAGACCACGCAGATCATCCTGTCCAGCAGTGAAAAACTGTTCGATCGCATCGAACAGGATGTACGTCTGGACCTGCAGGCGACCTATCAGCCGATCCGGCATCTGCTGAGCCTGCTGGCAGACACCCCGGCAGCCCAGGCGGGCGATCTTGAGCAGCGCCTGCCGTTGCTCAAACCGTTCAGTCAGGCATTGACTGACAACCCGGCACTGGCGTCGCTGTATCTGGGGTACGCCAATGGCGATTTTTTCATGGTGCGTGCTTTGCGCACTGCCGCCCTCAAGGCCCAGATCCAGGCGCCGGAAGCGGCGGTGTATCAGGTCTGGAGCATCGAACATGGTTCGCAGGGTGAGGTGCGCTCGCAGTCGTTGTTCTTTGATCAGGCCCTGACACCGATCAGCCGCCGCGACCATCCCGAAGACCCGTACGATCCACGCAGCCGCACCTGGTTCAACGATGCCCGACAGCAGACCGGACAGATCACCACCGCGCCCTACGTGTTTTTTTCCACGCACAATGTCGGCACCACCCTCGCCCGACGCAGCGGCGAACATGCTGTCATCGGCGCTGACCTGACGCTGGCCTCGCTGTCGACCACTTTGAGCAAGCATCGGGTGACTCCTGCAACGCAAATCGCTTTGTACGATGCAGATGGCAATGCCGTGGCGTATCCCGAAAGCAATCGCCTGATCGTCGATGACCGTACGGCGCGCCTGGCCAGAGCGGCGGCCCTCAGCCCGGAGCTGAATGCGCTGCTCATCTCTGACAATATCGGCAAACGTCTAAAGGTCAGTGACCGGCAGTGGATTGTCGCGCGCACCAGCATTCAGGAAGGCGGGCCGCAAGGTTTACGGCTGGCGTTGTTGGTGCCGGAAGACGAATTGCTGGTCGATGCTTTTCGAATGCGCTGGCAAGGCGCGTTGATCACCTTGGCCATCCTGTTGCTGTGCCTGCCGTTGGGCTGGGTGATTTCGCGAGTTCTGGTCAAACCGCTGCTCGCACTGGTCAAGGAAGCCGATGCCATTCGCAGCTTCGATTTCAATTTCCCGTTCACCCGCCGCTCACCTGTGCTGGAAGTCGATCAATTGAGCCTGTCGATGGCGCGAATGAAAGAAACCCTGGGGAGTTTTTTCCGCATCACCGACAGCCTGTGCGCCGAGACGCGCTTCGCCCCGCTGCTTGAACGGGTGCTGTTCGAAACCGTGCAGATCGCCCAGGCGCAGGCCGGTCTGATCTATCTGCGTGAAGCGGATGGCGCCCGCATGGAGCCTTATGGACTGGTCATCGATGGCACACCCCAAGCGCTGGAAGCATTCGACATTCAGGGTCACGACTTGCACAACAACACCGGGCCGGCCTGGTTCGAGCAACTGGTCAGCGCCAACAATGTGGTCAGCCATCTGGGCTTCGATCAAGCCGCCGACTTGCAGAAAGTCCTGCTGGCCATGCAGGCACCACGGATCCACCTGATCGGTATCCGCCTGCACAACCAGCACGATGAAACGATCGGTTTGCTGATTTTGCTGATCACTGACAGCGGTTCACCGAGGGATCTGGAAAAGCTGCGGCCTGACCGTATCGCCTTCCTGCAGGCGGTTTCCGGCGCAGCCGCGGTGAGCATCGAAAGTCAGCGCCTGCAAGCCCGGCAAAAACAACTGCTTGATGCGTTCATTCAATTGCTCGCCAGTGCAATCGATGCCAAGAGTCCGTACACCGGCGGTCATTGCCAGCGGGTGCCGGAACTGACGCTGATGCTCGCCCAGGCCGCTGCGGCCAGCGAAGCGCCGGCGTTCAGCGCCTACCAGCCGAACGAGGATGAATGGGAGGCCCTGCACATCGCCGCATGGCTGCACGATTGCGGCAAGGTCACGACGCCGGAATACGTGGTCGACAAAGCCACCAAACTCGAGACCATCAATGACCGCATCCACGAAATCCGTACCCGCTTCGAAGTGCTCAAACGTGACGTGTGGATCAACTACTGGCAGACCCTGGCCACGGGCGCAGACGAGGCTGCGCTGGCCCACACGCGCGACAATGAGTTGATGAGGCTGGACGACGACTTTGCCTTCGTCGCGCGCTGCAATCTGGGGGGCGAGGCCATGGCCGAGGCCGATCTGCAACGCCTTGAGCAGATCGCCCAACGCACCTGGATGCGCACGCTCGATGATCGTCTGGGCGTGTCGTGGGAAGAAAACCGTCGCCAGGCGCAAACTTCACCGCCCACGCTGCCGGTCAGCGAAAAACTTCTGGCCGACAAACCCGAGCACCTGATCGAACGCGACAAAAATGAACTGATTCCGGAAGACAATCCCTGGGGCTTCAAACTCGATGTGCCCGAGTACAAATACAACCGCGGCGAACTGTACAACCTCAAAATCGCCCGCGGCACGCTGACCCGCGAGGAGCGCTACATCATCAATCACCACATGGTGCAGACCATCATGATGCTCAGCCACCTGCCCTTCCCCGGCCACCTCGACAGCATTGCCGAGATCGCTGGCGGCCATCACGAAAAAATGGACGGCACCGGTTACCCTAAACGGCTGAAACGCGAGGAAATGAGCCTGCCGGCACGGATGATGGCGATAGCCGATATCTTTGAGGCACTGACTGCCGCTGATCGCCCTTACAAGAAAGCCAAATCGCTGAGCGAGGCGCTGGGCATCATGGCCACCATGTGCCGCGACGCGCACATCGATGCGCAGCTGTTCGGCCTGTTCATCAGCGAGGGGGTGTACTTGCAGTACGCGACGCGGTTTCTCGATCCCGCGCAGATCGACAGCGTGGACACGGCCAGCCTGTTGCACAAGGCTGGCCTGAGCGGCTGATCAGCAGTCGGTAAGGCGCAGGAAAATTGCCGCCAGTTGCTCGATGCCGGCCTGATCTTCGGCACCGAAACGCGCCAGCTTCGGACTGTCGAGGTCAAGCACGCCGATCAGGCGACCGGCCTTGACCAAGGGCACGACCAGTTCGCTATTGGAGGCGCTGTCGCAGGCGATGTGGCCGGGGAAGGCATGCACATCCTCGACGCGCTGGGTTTGCAGACTGGCAGCGGCGGCGCCACACACACCGCGCCCGAACGGGATGCGCACGCAAGCGATCTGGCCCTGAAACGGCCCGAGCACCAGCTCTTCGTTGCGATTGAGGTAGAAACCGGCCCAGTTCAAATCGTCCAGCTGGTTGAACAGGAACGCGGAAAACTGCGCGGCATTGGCGATGAAATCGCGCTCTTCCGCCAGCAGCGACTCCAGTTGCGCAGCCAACATACCGTAGCCTTCGAGGCCCTGGCCGCTTTGTTGCAAATCAATCATGCCTTGTGCTCCAGCAATTTGAGTCCCACCCAGTAACGGGCGAATTGATACGCGCAACGTCCGTTGCGGTTACCGCGGCCGGTAGCCCAGCGCACGGCGAGGATGTCCAGTGCTTCGTCGCGCTGCCAGTTCAGGCCGGCCCTGGCGGCCAACTGGCCGATCCAGTGTTCGACGACATCGAGGAAGTGCTCTTGCGTGAACGGGTAGAACGACAGCCACAGACCGAATCGATCCGACAGCGCGATTTTGTCTTCCACCGCTTCGCTCGGATGCAGCTCGCCGTCGACGCGCTTCCAGTTTTCGTTGTCGCTTTCCTTTTCCGGCACCAGGTGGCGGCGGTTGGAGGTGGCGTACAGCAGGACGTTGTCGGGGGCCTGCTCGAGCGAACCGTCAAGCACGCTTTTCAGCACGCGGTAGTCGCCTTCGCCGGATTCGAACGACAAGTCGTCGCAGAACAGCACGAAACGCTGGGGCAATTTGGCAATCTGCTCGACCACCCTTGGCAAGTCGGCCAGGTGATCGCGCTCGATCTCGATCAAGCGCAGGCCGGCGCCGGCGTGCTCGGCCAGCAACGCACGCACCAGCGAGGACTTGCCGGTACCGCGCGAGCCCCAGAGCAAAGCGTGGTTGGCGGGCATGCCATCGAGAAACTGTTGAGTGTTGCGCCCCAGTTGCTCCAGCTGACGATCGACGCCGATCAGGTCGGACAGGCGCATGTCGAGGCTGACTTGCAGTGGCAGCAAATAGCCGCTGCGCCCGTCGCGCTGCCAGCGCGCCGCCAGACAAGTGTTCCAGTCAATGACAGGTCGCGGCGCCGGCAACAGTGGTTCGATCCGCGCCAGAACCGACTCGGCGCGCTCAAGAAAAGCATTCAATCGGGAATCCACGTCTTCTCCTCGGGCACTTTCACAGTGATGATGACGATCGAGCGACGACATACAGGTAAAATCGCCGCAGCAAGCCTTGTTACAAGGCGATTCGGGAACCTCGGTATCCCTGCATGATCGACTATGCTTGAGCAGCGAAGGGAAACGGAAGTGGTTCAACACCCCATGGATATCAAATTCACCCACCGGCTGTCGTACAAGCAAGCCAGGCTTACCGTGCTGGTCGGGTTCATTCTGGGCACCCTGCTCAGTCTGCTGCAAATCGGCATCGATTATGCCAGCGAAGACGCTTCCATCAACCGGGAAATCCTCGCACTGCTGGAAATCAGCCACAATCCGGCTTCACGCATCGCCTATAACATCGACGCCGAACTGGCTCAGGAACTCACCCTGGGGCTGCTGCGCTCGCCAGCAATCATCGCCGCGCAACTGACCGACAACAACGCTACCGTGCTGGCCAGCGTCAAACGCCCGGAGCTGCAGAGCAATTATCGGGTGATCAGCGATTTCCTGTTCGGTGCCAAGCGCCAGTTCGAAGATCGCCTGTACCTCGACCACCTGCCCAACGAATCCCTCGGCGTCCTTAGCCTGGAAGTCGACACCTACGCGTTCGGCAGTCGCTTCCTGCGGCGCGCGGAAGTCACCCTGCTCAACGGCTTCGCCCGCAGCCTGCTGCTGACCGGAATCCTGCTGGCGTTGTTCTATGTGATGTTGACCAAACCCTTGGTGCGGGTCATCCGTGAGCTCAGCGGCCGCGATCCGCGCAGCGCCGAACCGACCACCCTGGAGTGCCCCGCCGGTCACGGCAATGATGAAATCGGCGTACTGGTCAAGGTCGCCAATCAGCAGTTCGAGAACATCGCCACCGAAATCCAGCAGCGCCGTACAGCGGAAAACCGTCTGACCGAATACCTCGCGCAACTCGAGGACATCGTCTCGGCGCGTACGGCCGAACTCAAGGCAATCAACGCCCGCCTCAGCCAATCCAACGAAGAGCTCGAAGTGGCGCGCAGCACTGCGCTGGACATGGCCGAAGCGCGCTCGGCCTTTCTGGCCAACATGAGCCATGAAATCCGCACGCCGCTCAATGGTCTGCTGGGGATGATCGCGCTATCGCTGGACGGCCCGCTGAACGCCGAACAGCAGCAACAGCTGTCGATTGCCCACGACTCGGGCAAGGTGCTGGTGGAACTGCTCAACGATATCCTCGACCTGTCGAAATTCGATGCCGGGCAACTGGAGCTGGAAAACATTCCGTTCGACCTCGGTGCGTTGATCGAGGACACCGCCAATCTGCTGTCACAGAACGCCGCGCCTAGCGTGGAACTGACCTGCCTGATCGAGCCGCACTTCCCGGCACTGGTGCTGGGCGACCCGACGCGGGTGCGGCAGATCGTCAGCAACCTGCTGTCCAATGCGCTGAAATTCACTCGCTTCGGACGGGTCGATGTGCGTCTGTCGGCGCACAAGGATGGCGTGCGCATCGAAGTCTGCGATACCGGCATTGGCATCGCCCCGGAAGCACAAGTGAAAATCTTCCAGCCGTTCACTCAAGCGGGCGCCGGCATTACTCGTCAGTATGGCGGCACCGGGCTTGGGCTGGCGCTGACTTACAACCTGTGCGAAGCGATGCAGGGACGTTTGACCATCAGCTCCGAAAGCGGTTTTGGCAGCCAGTTCTGTGCCGAGCTGCCACTGCCCTGCCACACCCGCGCGCTGGCAACGACGCCGTTACGCGGCAAGGTTCTGGCGATTACCGCTGCCAGCAGTGGCCTGGCAGAGTTGCTGAAAAGCCTGCTGCCGGTCTGGGGTCTCGAGTACACGCAGCGCACCATCGACGATTCGCTGCTGGGCCTGAACCCCGACATATTGATTACCGATTGCCCGGAATGCCTGTTCGGTCTGCGCCCGAGCATCACCGCGCCGATCCTGCTGGTGACCGCCTACGGCAGTTTTTTGCCCAGCGAAGAAGCTGCCGCCCTTGCCCCCCTGCAGCAACAGGCCCGGCCGCTGGCGCGCAATGCGCTCTATCAGCACCTGCAGCGTATTCTGCAGCCGGATGTCGCCACTCTCAGCGAAGCGCAACTGGACACTTCGCCTTCCGCGCGACGCGGGCGGGTGCTGCTGGTCGAGGACAATCCGGTCAATCAACTGGTCGCCAAAGGCATGCTCGGCAAGCTTGGCTGCGATGTGGTCGTGGCTGGGCATGGCGCTGAAGCGCTGGATCAGTTGGAGCTTCAGGATTTCGATCTGGTGCTGATGGACTGCAACATGCCGGTGATGGATGGCTACGAAGCCAGCCGGCAGATTCGTCAGAGCGGGCGCTGGCCGGATCTGCCGATTGTCGCTCTGACCGCCAACGCGATGTCCGAAGAACGCGAACGCTGCCGCGCAGCGGGCATGAGCGACTACCTGGCCAAACCGTTTCGCCGTGAAGAACTCGCAGCGTTACTGGATCAGTGGATTCCGACTATGCCAGCGCTTTGATTTGCCCGAGCAGGTGATCGAGGCCAGCGCGCAAGTCGTTCAGGCGATCCAGATCCACCCCGCTGTCGCACAGCAGACGGGCTCTCAGCGGCCCGACCTGCTCGCGCAACGCCTGTCCGGCCGGCGTCAGGCTCAGGTGCACCTCGCGCTCATCGCGCGCCGAACGCCGGCGCTGGACCAGTTGCAACTGCTCCAGACGCTTGAGCAACGGCGTCAGCGTGCCCGAGTCGAGCGCCAGACGTTCGCCCAAGGCTTTGACCGTCGGTTGTTCCGGCGCGGTGCCCTGCCACTCCCACAGCACCAGCATCGCCAGGTATTGCGGGTAAGTCAGGCCCAACTGATCGAGCATCGGCTTGTAGGCACGGATCACCGCCCTGGAAGCTGCGTACAACTTGAAGCACAACTGACTGTCGAGCTTCAGCGAATCAATGGGCAGGCTGTTCATTTGAGCAAGGCTTCGATCTCGCCGCGCAGATCCTGCGGCTTGGTCGTCGGCGCAAAACGCTTGACCAATTGGCCGTTCTTGCCGATGAGAAATTTGGTGAAATTCCACTTGATGCCCTGCGAGCCGAGGACGCCCGGAGCGCGTTTCTTCAGTTGCACGAACAGTGGATGAGCATCGGCGCCGTTGACGTCGATCTTTTTGAACAACGGGAAGCTGACGCCGAAATTCAGCTCACAGAACTCGCTGATGGCGCCTTCATTGCCCGGCTCCTGCTTGCCGAACTGGTTGCAGGGAAAACCCAATACCACCAGTCCCTGATCCTTGTACGTCTGCCAGAGTTCTTCGAGGCCCTTGTATTGCGGCGTGAAGCCACACTTGCTGGCCGTGTTGACCACCAGCACGGCTTTGCCGGCGTAGTCGGCCAGGGTCTTTTGCTCGCCCTTGATGGTGGTGCACGGGATGTTCAGCAGGTTGTCGCTCATGAGTTGGCTCCGCAATGGTCAGGAAAGCGCAAACATAACGAGCAATTGAATTGCGTGCAATCTAATTGCCCTACAAAAAGGCGACGCATTGTCGCCTGATTTGGTTATTCACGGGGCTTGAGATCCAGGCACACCGAGTTGATGCAATAACGCAGTCCCGTCGGTGGCGGGCCATCCGGGAACACGTGCCCCAGATGCGCATCGCAGCACGCGCATTTCACTTCCGTGCGAATCATGCCGTGGCTGGTGTCGCGAATTTCAGTCATCGCGCTTTCGCCGATCGGCGCGTAGAAGCTCGGCCACCCGCAGCCGGAATCAAACTTGGTCCTGGAGTCGAACAGCGGCCCGTCGCAGCAGATGCAGTGGTAGACACCGTCAGTTTTGGTGTCGTTGTATTTGCCGGAAAACGGCCGCTCGGTGGCACTCAGACGGCAGACGTTGTACTGCTCCGGGTCGAGCATGGCTCGCCATTCTTCCAGGGTTTTTTGCAACTTTTCCATCATCACACCTCAGCGGCTGAAAAAGCCCGATCTGTACCTTTTCCACGGATCGGGCGGCACGTATGATTGCGCCTCGTCACGCGCCAGTCTGGCAGCCAGACCGGGCGCATTCAAACGGATTCTGAGCGACCAAAAGCCAGACCTCCGCCTGTGCGAAGACGCAGCAATCCCAGTACGGTTGTCCATTTGCCGCCTGGATCGTTCATTTTCGGGATCACATCGCCATGCAGTTCAGCAAATCGAACAAGCTCGCCAACGTCTGCTACGACATTCGCGGCCCGGTGCTCAAGCACGCCAAACGACTGGAAGAGGAAGGCCAGCGCATCCTCAAGCTGAACATCGGCAACCCGGCGCCGTTTGGTTTCGAAGCGCCGGACGAGATCCTTCAGGACGTGATCCGCAATCTGCCGACCGCGCAAGGCTACAGTGACTCCAAAGGCCTGTTCAGCGCGCGCAAGGCGGTGATGCAGTACTACCAGCAGAAGCAGGTCGAAGGGGTCGGCATCGAAGACATCTATCTGGGCAACGGCGTTTCCGAACTGATCGTGATGTCGCTGCAGGCGCTGCTCAACAACGGCGACGAAGTGCTGGTTCCAGCGCCGGACTACCCGCTGTGGACCGCTGCGGTCAGCCTCGCTGGTGGTAACGCCGTGCATTACCTGTGCGACGAAGGCGCCGACTGGTTCCCGGATCTGGCTGACATCAAGGCCAAAATCACCCCGAACACCAAAGCGATGGTGATCATCAACCCGAACAACCCCACCGGCGCGGTGTATTCGAAGGAAGTGTTGCTGGGCATGCTGGAAATCGCCCGTGCGCATAATCTGGTGGTCTTCTCCGACGAAATCTACGACAAGATTCTCTACGACGATGCCGTGCACGTTTGCACCGCTTCGCTGGCGCCGGATCTGCTGTGCCTGACCTTCAACGGCCTGTCGAAATCCTACCGGGTGGCCGGTTTCCGCTCCGGCTGGATCGCCATCTCGGGGCCGAAACACAACGCGCAGAGCTACATCGAAGGCATCGACATGCTGGCCAACATGCGTCTGTGTGCCAACGTGCCGAGCCAGCACGCGATCCAGACCGCGCTGGGTGGTTACCAGAGCATCAACGACCTGGTGTTGCCGCAGGGCCGTTTGCTGGAACAGCGCAACCGTACCTGGGAACTGCTCAACGACATTCCCGGTGTGAGCTGCGTCAAGCCGATGGGCGCCCTGTATGCGTTCCCGAAAATCGATCCGAAGGTCTGCCCGATCCATAACGACGAGAAATTCGTCCTCGACCTGTTGCTGTCCGAGAAGCTGCTGGTGGTGCAAGGCACGGCATTCAACTGGCCGTGGCCGGATCACTTCCGCGTGGTCACCCTGCCTCGCGTCGATGATCTGGAAATGGCCATCGGCCGCATCGGCAACTTCCTCAAGTCCTACCGCCAGTAATGGGCCAGCAGTGCGCAACGGATCGACCTTTGCGCACTGTCTGATTCAGCAACACATCTTTGATCCGCGCCTTTGCAGCCCCTCTACACTTGCGATGCGAGCTGTGCTGACGTGTCTGACCTAATGGCGGCGGGGCGCAAGGCTGTGTCATCCGTATCGGAATCGAAGGTGGGATTTTTCGTTTCTGCCAGAGAAACTGCTGTAGGACACAGTTTGAAATAGTCACTCGGTTGAATAGCCCGGTGCCGCACCTTATATACCCCGCAGTACGCTACATCTTTAGCTTGAGGAGAGTTCTACAACCATGATGCGCATCCTGCTGTTTTTGGCCACTAACCTGGCGGTCGTGCTGATAGCCAGCATCACCCTGAGCCTGTTCGGCTTCAACGGGTTCATGGCGGCCAACGGGGTCGACCTCGACCTCAGTCAGCTGCTGGTTTTCTGTGCGGTCTTTGGTTTCGCCGGTTCGCTGTTCTCACTGTTCATCTCCAAGTGGATGGCGAAGATGAGCACCGGTACGCAAATCATCAGCCAGCCTCGCACCCGTCATGAGCAATGGCTGCTGCAAACGGTCGAGCAACTGTCCCGCGAAGCCGGGATCAAGATGCCTGAAGTCGGTATCTTTCCGGCCTACGAGGCGAATGCCTTCGCCACCGGCTGGAACAAGAACGACGCGCTGGTCGCGGTGAGTCAGGGCCTGCTCGAGCGTTTTTCGCCCGATGAAGTGAAGGCCGTACTGGCCCACGAAATCGGTCACGTCGCCAATGGTGACATGGTCACGCTGGCGCTGATCCAGGGCGTGGTGAACACCTTCGTGATGTTCTTCGCACGAATCATCGGCAACTTCGTCGACAAGGTGATCTTCAAGAACGAAGAAGGTCAGGGCATCGCCTACTACGTGGCGACGATCTTCGCTGAACTGGTGCTGGGTATCCTCGCCAGTGCGATCGTCATGTGGTTCTCGCGCAAACGCGAATTCCGGGCCGACGAGGCCGGTGCACGCCTGGCCGGTACCAGCGCGATGATCGGCGCCCTGCAACGCCTGCGCGCCGAACAGGGCCTGCCGGTGCACATGCCGGACACGCTGAACGCTTTCGGCATCAACGGTGGCATCAAGCAGGGCTTCGCCCGTATGTTCATGAGCCACCCCCCGCTGGAAGAGCGTATCGACGCACTGCGTCGTCGCGGTTGATTAAACCGGCGACAATGAAAAGGCCCGCAGTGATGCGGGCCTTTTTTGTATCAGGCGGTTATGCGTTGGCAGTGCCGGCCATTTCGCGAGCAGGCTCGCTCCCACAGGAAAATGCATTTCCAATGTGGGAGCGAGCCTGCTCGCGAAATGGCCGGAACTGCATAAAAACTATCTGGAAAAGACCCGATAAACCCGCTCCCCCAACCACTCGACCCCGGCCTGCAAGAACTTCGGGCTGTCAGCCAGCACGTCCCGCTCTTGCAGCCTATCCACTAGCCAAGCCTCACCCAGCAAGCGCTGCACCTCATCATCATTCACTGCAAACGGCGGCCCCGGGATCTGGGCCTGATCGTAATCCAGCGTAATCAGCAGCCCCTGCATTCCGTGCCCCAGCAACTGCTGCAGGTGCGCCGTGTAGCGCTCACGCATCGCTTCCGGCAAGGCAATCAGCGCGGCGCGGTCATACAAAGCTGTGCACCCGGCGACATCTTCCGCCGTCAGCGCAAAGAAATCCCCGCACCAGAGTTCGATGACATCACTGCGATAAACCTTGAAAGCGCCCTGCTCGCTGATCTGCGGCTCAATGCGATGCTCGCTGAAAAAGTCCTCAATGGCTTTCTCCGACAGCTCTACCCCAAGCACCTGATGCCCCTGCCCGGCGAGCCAGAGCAAATCCAGACTCTTTCCACACAACGGCACCAGCACACGCGCCGACGGCGCAATCGCCAGTTCTGGCCAATAGCGCTGCAAATACGGGTTGGCCTCGGGCTGATGAAAGCCGATCTGGTTCGAATCCCATTTCTTGTACCAAAACTCAGGCTGCATGGATTACTCCTGAAAAATCGATGAAAAACCGCAGAAACTTATATTGGATTCAGATCGATGACCTGATTGATGATGGCTCATCTTAACGCTCAGGAACCCTTCCATGTTGCCCAGCCTGTTCATTTCCCACGGTTCACCGATGCTGGCCCTGGAGCCCGGTGCCAGTGGCCCGGCGCTGGCGCGACTGGCCGCCGAACTGCCGCGCCCCAAAGCCATCGTCATCGTCTCGGCGCACTGGGAAAGCCAGGAACTGCTGGTCAGTAGCCAGCCGCACCCGGACACCTGGCACGACTTCGGCGGTTTTCCGCGTGCGCTGTTTGAAGTGCAGTATCCGGCACCGGGCGAACCGCAGCTGGCAGCCGAAGTGGCCGAGTTGCTGAAGGCCAACGACCTGCCTGCGCGTCTCGACCCGCAGCGCCCGTTCGATCATGGCGTTTGGGTGCCGCTATCGTTGATGTATCCGCGGGCCGATATTCCAGTGGTGCAAGTCTCACTGCCGAGTCGCGGCGGGCCGGCGTTGCAGACGCGGGTTGGCCGTGCCCTGACGAGGCTGCGCGAACAGGACATCCTATTGATCGGCTCCGGCAGCATCACCCATAACCTACGCGAGCTGGATTGGCATGCCGGCCCGGACAGCATCGAACCGTGGGCGCGGGATTTCCGTGACTGGATGATAGCCAGGCTTGCCGCCGACGATGAGACGGCGCTGCATGACTATCGCCAGCAGGCACCGAATGCGGTGCGTAGTCATCCGAGTGATGAGCATTTGTTGCCGTTGTACTTTGCTCGCGGTGCCGGCGGGGTTTTCAGCGTGGCGCATCAGGGTTTTACAATGGGCGCTTTGGGCATGGATATTTATCGCTTCGGTTGAAGCATTCGCGAGCAGGCTCGCTCCCACAGAAGCCAAAATCAGGCAAAAAAAATCCCCGAACCAGTCGGGGATTTTTTATCTGCGATCAATCAGCCCAGAGGCGGATCAATCTTCGCGGTAGCGACGCAGTTTCAGCTGCTTACCGGCAACGCGAGTGTCCTTCAGCTTGGTCAGGAGTTTCTCCAGACCTTCTTCCGGCAGCTCGACGAGGCTGAAGCTGTCACGCACCTGGATGCGACCGATCGCTTCACGGGCCAGACCGCCTTCGTTGAGGATGGCGCCCAGCAGGTTTTTCGCCGCGATACCATCACGCGCACCCAGCGCAGTACGGCAACGAGCACGGCCTTCGCCCAACGGCATTGGCGCACGACGCTCACGATCACCACGGTCCGGACGGTCGCCGGAACGCTCAGGACGGTCGCCACGCGGTGCGTTGTTCGGCACCAGTGGACGTTCCTTCTCGATCGCTGCCAGATTCAGCGCTTGACCGTTGGTAGCCTTGCGCAGCAGCGCAGCGGCCAGTGCACGCGGGGTGCAACCGATGTCAGCGGTCAGGCGGTCGAGCAGATCACCGTGGGTCGATTCGGCATCAGCGACCAGCGGCGACAGGCTGTTGGTCAGTTTCTTGATGCGTGCATCAAGCACAGCCTGAGCGTCCGGCAGACGCACTTCGGCCACCTTCTGACCGGTCACACGCTCGATCACTTGCAGCATGCGGCGCTCACGCGGAGTCACCAGCAACAGCGCACGA
The DNA here is from genome assembly GCF_035554175.1 of Pseudomonas sp. Classification (GTDB taxonomy): domain Bacteria; phylum Pseudomonadota; class Gammaproteobacteria; order Pseudomonadales; family Pseudomonadaceae; genus Aquipseudomonas. The sequence continues at coordinate 47,210 of NZ_DATMIV010000033.1, forward strand.
CCCTCGCGACCGGCACGGCCAGTACGGCCGATACGGTGCACGTAGGATTCCGGGTCGTACGGCATGTCAACGTTGAACACGTGAGTAATGCGTGGAACGTCCAGACCACGAGCAGCAACGTCAGTCGCCACAACGATGTCCAGACGGCCATCCTTGAGCGAGTCGATGACGCGCTCACGCTGGTTCTGGGCAATGTCACCGTTCAACGCGGCGGCTTTGTAACCTTTGGCGTCGAGGGCGCTGGCCAGGTCCAGGGTCGCTTGCTTGGTGCGTACGAACATGATCAGTGCGTCGAAGTCTTCGACTTCCAGCAGGCTGAGCACGGCCGAGGTTTTCTGGTCAGCGTGAACCAACAGGTGAGCCTGTTCGATCGCGGTAACGGTCTGGGTCTTGCTCTGGATCTTTACGTGCTTCGGATCGCGCAGGTGGCGCTCGGCGATGGCACGGATCGATTGCGGCAGGGTTGCCGAGAACAGGACGGTCTGACGGGTTTCCGGCATGGCCTTGAAGATGACTTCGAGGTCGTCCATGAAACCGAGTTTGAGCATTTCGTCCGCCTCGTCCAGAACCAGGTGGTTCACGGTGGCGAGGACTTTTTCGTCGCGACGCAGGTGGTCGCACAGACGGCCCGGGGTGGCGACAACGATCTGTGCGCCATTACGGATTGCTTTCAGTTGTGGGCCCATCGGCGCGCCGCCGTAGACAGCCACAACAGTCACGCCCGGCATTTGCTTGGCGTAGGTTTCGAAAGCGGTTGCAACTTGTAGCGCCAACTCACGAGTTGGGGCCAGGATCAGAGCTTGCGGCTCGCGCTTGGACGGATCAATGCGGTGCAGGATCGGCAGGGCAAAGGCAGCGGTTTTACCGGTACCGGTTTGCGCCTGACCAATCATATCGTGACCGGCGAGAATGATCGGGATCGACTGCTGCTGAATGGCCGAAGGCTCTTCATAGCCGGTAGCGACTACTGCAGCGACAATATTGGGATGAAGTTCAAGAGCGGCGAAGCCGCCGATTTCCTGGGTCATGGGTCTGCCTCTAAGTGCATCCGCAAAGACCCATGCTTCAAAGCTGCGCATGCCGTGTTGAGACTCAAGAGTCGCCCTGGCAGCTTTGTCGGCGGGGATTTGCGAAAACGAATGAATGAAAAAGAATCGTCAAGGAAGAGCCCGCAGTGCGGACGTGCAGCCGAAGCTGACTTCGGGGAATTGCGCTACCTAAACGCGGCCCGGTTAAAGGCCGGCGCGCACTATACCGGAATTTGCCCGAAAAGGGAGCTTTTTTTATCGCCGCAATCCATGCGTCACCGCCGTGTAATGGGGTTTTGCGGATAATCGCACAAGGGTCTATTTTGCAAAGGCCCGACCCTGCGGGCGATGCCGCTAAAACGATTCACCGACCTGTGGCAAAGCGCCGCGCCCCCGCCCTTCCCGTCCGAGGATGTCACCATGAACCAGCCCTGTGCCGGGCGCGTCAGCCGAGAACGTCGCGGTCACGTGCACCTGATCGGCCTCGATCGGGCAGCCAAGCGCAACGCCTTCGATCTTGATCTGCTCAACGACCTGAGCATCGCTTACGGAGAATTCGAAGCTGACCGCGAAGCGCGGGTGGCGGTAGTGTTCGGGCATGGCGAGCACTTCACCGCCGGGCTCGATCTGGTCAATGCCAGCGCGGCGCTGGCCGAAGGCTGGCAGGTTCCGACCGGCGGTTGCGATCCTTGGGGCGTTTTCGTCGGGCCACGGGTGAGCAAACCGGTGATTGTCGCTGCGCAGGGTTACTGCCTGACCATCGGCATCGAGCTGATGCTGGCGGCGGACATCAATCTGTGCGCAAGCAACACCCGCTTCGCGCAAATGGAAGTGCAGCGTGGGATCTTTCCTTTTGGTGGCGCGACTTTACGTTTTCAGCAGCTCGCCGGCTGGGGCAATGCGATGCGCTGGTTACTCACCGGCGATGAGTTCGATGCGCACGATGCGTTGCGTTTGGGCCTGGTGCAGGAAGTGATGGCCAGTGAAGACCTGATGCCTCGGGCGCTTGAGCTGGCCGAAAGAATTGCCCGGCAGGCACCGCTGGGGGTGCAGGCGACCTTGATGTCGGCGCGACAGGCGCGCTATGAAGGTGAGACGGCGGCGGCGCAGGCGCTACCGACATTGGTGAAGAAGTTGCTCGCCACTGAAGATGCCAGGGAAGGGGTTCGCTCGTTGGTGGAGCGGCGGCCTGGGATCTTCAAAGGGGTCTGATGAATTGCACACCCCCTTGTAGGAGCTGCCGAAGGCTGCGATCTTTTGATCTTGTTTTTGAAAATCAAAATCAAAAGATCGCAGCCTTCGGCAGCTCCTACAGGACCGAGTCGCCACTCAGGTCGCCGGGCGAATCGCGTTGATCAACGACAGCAACGAATACCCCAACCGCGGCGCCAGCGCTTGCGCCCGTTGAGTCAACGCCTGCATGTCCAGCACCTGATCCAGATCCGCCGGAACAATCAGAATCACATTGCCCTCCTTCACCGGCAATTCCCAGTAATGCCGGTGATAGAGGCCGCGCAGCAGCGCCGCACCCAGCGGTTTGCCGTCGTCTGTAGCCCACTGGTTGATCACCAGCCAGCCGCCGGGATTCAGACGCTTCTGACAATCGCCGAGAAAACTCCAGGCCAGATGCCCGACACCGGGGCCGACGTCGGTGTACAGGTCAACAAAAATCAGATCCGCCGGCTCGGCGCTCGGCAGCAGTTCGAGCGCATCGCCAACGCGGATGTACAAACGCGGATCGTCATCCAGGCCGAGATATTCGATGGCCAGGCGCGGCACGTCGGGGCGCAGTTCGATGGCTTCGACGTCTTCCAGCGGCAGGAACTTGAGGCAGGCCTGGGTCAGCGTGCCCGCGCCCAGTCCAAGGAACAGCGCGCTTTCCGGCTGCTCGTGGCACAGCGCGCCGATCAGCATCGCCCGCGTGTAGTCGTACTCCAGCCAGCTCGGGTCGGCGGTGAACACGCAGCTCTGCTCGATCGCATCGCCGAACTCGAGAAAGCGGTAATCGGCCACTTCCAGCACGCGAATCACACCGAACTCATCCTGTACTTCGGCGAGCAGATGCTCGACGCGCTCCTCAGTCATTTCGTCTCCTGATGGTCACCGGGCGCGGTGACGCGATGGCACCGCTGTGGTGCCGTGGCAAAGCGGCGATTGTCGGCGATGGGGCGGGAACAGGTCACGCACTAATTGCTGATACCATGGCGTTCCCCTGCGTATGAAACTTCGAGACCGTGATGAGCCAACCGTGGAGCCCTGACAGCTGGCGCGCCCTGCCGATCCAGCAACAACCGCAATACCCCGACGCCGCGCACCTGCGCCAGGTCGAGCAAACCCTGGCCAGCTATCCGCCGCTGGTGTTCGCTGGCGAGGCACGCGAGCTGCGCCGCCAGTTCGCCGAGGTCACCCAGGGCCGGGCGTTTCTGCTGCAGGGCGGCGATTGCGCGGAAAGCTTCGCCGAATTCTCTGCAGCGAAAATCCGCGACACGTTCAAAGTGTTGCTGCAGATGGCAATCGTCATGACGTTCGCTGCCGGCTGTCCGGTGGTCAAGGTCGGGCGCATGGCCGGCCAGTTCGCCAAGCCGCGTTCGGCCAATGACGAAACCATCGGCGGCGTGACCCTGCCGGCCTACCGTGGCGACATCGTCAACGGCATCGGTTTCGACGAAAAAAGCCGCGTGCCGGATCCGGAGCGTCTGCTGCAGTCCTATCATCAGTCCACCGCAACGCTGAACCTGCTGCGCGCCTTCGCTCAGGGCGGATTTGCCGACCTGCATCAGGTGCACAAGTGGAACCTGGATTTCATCGCCAACTCGGCGCTGGCGGAAAAATACAGCCACCTCGCCGACCGCATTGATGAAACCCTGGCATTCATGCGCGCCTGCGGCATGGACAGCTCGCCGCAACTGCGCGAAACCAGTTTTTTCACCGCCCACGAAGCCCTGTTGCTGAACTACGAAGAAGCCTTCGTGCGCCGCGACAGCCTGACCAACGATTACTACGATTGCTCGGCGCACATGCTGTGGATCGGCGACCGCACCCGCCAGCTCGATGGCGCGCATGTCGAGTTCCTGCGCGGGGTGAACAACCCGATCGGCGTCAAGGTCGGCCCGAGCATGAACCCCGACGACCTGATCCGCCTGATCGACGTGCTCAACCCGGATAACGATCCGGGTCGGCTGAACCTGATCGCGCGGATGGGCGCGAACAAGGTCGGCGACCATCTGCCGGCGCTGATTCGCGCGGTGCAGCGCGAAGGCAAGCAAGTGCTGTGGAGCTCCGACCCGATGCACGGCAACACCATCAAGGCCAGCAGCGGCTACAAGACCCGCGACTTCGCGCAGATTCTTGGCGAAGTGAAACAGTTCTTCCAGGTGCACGAGGCGGAAGGCAGTTACGCCGGCGGCATCCATATCGAAATGACCGGGCAGAACGTCACCGAGTGCATTGGCGGTGCGCGGCCGATTACCGAGGATGGCTTGTCCGACCGTTATCACACCCACTGTGATCCACGGATGAATGCCGACCAGTCGCTGGAATTGGCGTTTCTGATTGCCGAGACCCTGAAGCAGGTCCGGCGCTAGACCGCATCCAGTGCAGGAGCTGCCGAAGGCTGCGATCTTTTGACCTTGATCTTCAAAAACAAGATCAAAAGATCGCAGCCTTCGGCAGCTCCTACAGGAAGCCGTTCAATTGGGCTAATGCCACCCGCAAACGAGCCGCACTCTCGCGCTGACAATTCAACTGCACCCGCTCAAGCCCTAACCAACCCGTCATCCGCCGCAGATTCAGTGCCAGCGCCAGCATGCCCTCCTCATCCAGTCCCGGTTCCTCCTCGTGAACTGCATGCACCGCCAACTGCCCCGCCGCACGCTCGGCACGCAGATCAACCCGCGCGGCGATCCGCTCATTGTGTAAAAACGGCAGCACGTAATAGCCATAGATCCGCTTGGGCTGCGGCGTGTAAATCTCCAGGCGATAGCGGAAATCGAACAGGCGCTCGGTGCGGCTGCGCTCCCAGATCAACGAGTCGAATGGCGACAGCAACGCGCTCGCTGTCACCTTGCGCGGGATTTTCGTCTGCGGCAGGGAATAGGCGATCTGCCGCCAATCGGCGACTTCACACATCTGCAATTGCCCCGCTTCCACCAACTCAGCCAGCCGCGGCCGCGCATCGGCCGGATTCAGGCGAAAATAATCGCGCAGGTCTTTCTCGGTGCCGACGCCCAACGCTTGCGCCGCGTGCAACAGCAAGCCGCGTTGCGCCTCGGCCTCGTCAGGCATCGGCTGCTGCAGGATCGCTGCAGGAATCACCCGCTCGGGCAGATCGTACAAGCGCTCGAAACCGCGGCGCCCCGCGACAGTCACCTCTCCAGCGGCGAACAACCATTCCAGTGCGTGTTTCTCAGCGCTCCAGTCCCACCAGGGTCCGGCCTTGTCCTGGCGGGTCGACAAGCTGCCAGCGCCCAGCGCGCCCAGCTTTTCAACCGAAGCCAGCACGCGGCGAATCGTCTCCTGCTGTTCGCGGCCAAACCTGGCCAATTGCTGATAGATATCCTCGCCGCGCCTGGCTCGCTGCATCCGCCAGCCCAACAACGGATACATCGACAGCGGCAGCAACGATGCCTCATGGCCCCAGTATTCGAACAGCGTGCGCCGACGCCCCGAACCCCAGGCAGCCTGGTCGAGTAAATCAGAGGAATAGGAACCGAGACGGGAAAACAGCGGCAGGTAGTGCGAGCGCACCACGGCAGTGACGGAATCGATTTGCAGCAGGCCCAGCCGTTCGACTAGACGGTTGACATGAGTTGCTTTGACGGTTGGCGGCTGGCGCCCGTTGAACCCTTGGGCAGCCAGCGCCAGACGTCGCGCCTGTTTGAGGGAAAAGGACAATGTCGCGGGCATTCATTCCTCCATGTCTGCTCGCAACCTACCTCACCTGAAAGGGATTTGTGTAGCGATAGCCTCATCATTTATGCATCGGATCGTCCCAGAACGGCCGCACGGTTTCATGTTCGACATCGGCGCGGCTGATGCCGATGTCCTTCAACGCTTCGTCGCTCAGGCCGGCGAGCATTTCCCGTTCACGGTGCAGTTCGTACCAACGGCTGAACTTGTGCAGCAGATCGGAAACGAGATGGCCGTGGCCAGACAGCTGTTCTTCACCTGCATACTCTCTTTGACCTTTCATCGTCTTGCCTCCTTTTGTGGATGGCTCAAGTCTCGCGCCGGCGCTAAGATCAATCCAACGAATGTTTCTGATGGCATGCATCACGGAGATTCATCAATTGTCCGCGTACCCCAGTATCGATACCGATGTCCTGCGCACCTTCGTCGCGATTGCCGATCAGGGCGGTTTTACCCGTGCTGGCGAGATGGTCAATCGCACCCAGTCGGCGGTGAGCATGCAGATGAAACGTCTGGAAGAAGACGTGTTGCAGCGCCAGTTATTCGAACGCGATGGCCGCCAGGTGCGCTTGACCGCTGAAGGCCAGGTACTGCTCGGTTACGCGCGGCGCATCCTCAAATTGCACAGCGAAGTCTTTAACACCCTGCGTGAACCGCACATGGTCGGCACGGTGCGCATCGGTACGCCGGATGATTACGTGATGCGTTTTCTGCCGGGGATCCTGTCGCGGTTTGCGCAGTTCTATCCGCTGATTCAGATCGAGGTGCATTGCGAGTCGAGCAAGCAGTTGCTGCAACGCACCGACCTTGACCTGTCGATCGTCACCCGCGAGCCGGGCAACGAAATCGGGCAGTTGCTGCGCAAAGAGCGCTTTGTCTGGGCCGAGGCACAGAACTTCAGCGCCCACGAACAGACGCCATTGCCCCTGGCGATGTTCAACAGTGATTGTTTCTGTCGCTTGTGGGCGTGCAATGCGCTGGATGCGATGGGCCGTGATTACCGCATCGCCTACAACAGCAGCAGCCTGTCGGCGCTGATGGCCGTGGTCAGCGCGGGCCTGGCGATCACCGCGCAGCTGGAGAGCCTGATCACCCCGGACATGCGCATCCTCGGTGCCGCCGAAGACCTCCCGCTGTTGCCCGAGGCGAGCATCATGCTGATCCGCAACCTGAACAATCCTTCGCCGATCACCGAGTGCCTGGCCGAGCACATCGTCGAGGGTTTTAAACTTTAAACGCGAGCATCACCGCACACAGCACCAGGAAACCGCAGAACAGCCCGCGCAGGAGTTTTTCCGGCATGGCGTGGGCGACTTTCACCCCCCAACTGATGCTGGCTAGCCCGCCGATGGCCAACGGCAGGCCAATCATCCAGTCCACTTCGTGATGCACGGCGTAGGTCACCAGCGTCACGCCTGTGCTCGGCAAGGCCAGCGCCAGCGACAATCCTTGAGCGACCACTTGCGTGGTGCCGAACAGGCTGGTCAACACCGGCGTCGCTACCACCGCGCCGCCAACGCCGAACAAACCGCCCATGGTTCCCGACGCCGCGCCCAGTACGCCGAGCCACGGCCAGGAATAGCGCATTTGAGCGGTTGGCGCCGGGCGAGTGCCAAACATTTTCAACAGGTTGTAAGCCGACAACGCCACCAGAAATGCAACAAAACCGATACGCATGGTTTGCGCATCGATGCCCACCGCCCAAATCGACCCGAGCCAGGCAAAGCAGAAGCCCATGACCGCCAGCGGCAGTGCATGGCGCAATTCGATACGGTTGCGCTGGTGATAGCGCCACAGCGCCAGCATCACGTTCGGCACCACCATCACCAGCGCCGTACCTTGGGCGATCTGCTGATCGAGGCCAAACCACACGCCCAGCAGAGGAATGGCGATCAAACCACCGCCAATGCCAAAGATCCCGCCCAAAGTGCCAAGGGCAGCGCCGAACAGCAGGTACAACAAAAACTCCATCACAAGCGTCATCCTCTAGCGTCAGGCGCCCCATGCTACGCAGTCGCGCCTAGCGGGGAAACGCACAGCAACGCACAATGGCTATGCCGATTTTGCACAAGCGTGGTTTTCATGAATCCCAACCAACTGACCGATCAGCTCGGTTTGTTTCTCGATGTGCTGGAGAGCGGCAGCTTTTCAGCCGCCTCGCGTCGCCATCCACTGACGCCCTCCGCCGTCGCCCGACGCATCGACAGTCTGGAAAGCGCCGTCGGCAGCCAGTTGTTCGTGCGCAGCACCCATGCCGTACTGCCGACTTCGGCCGGTCTGGCTTTTGCCGAACGGGCACGGCGGATCATCGCCGAGTTGCAACAGGCTCGTGCCGAGGCCGTTTCTCTGAGCAGTGCGCCGGAAGGCCTGATCCGTATCGACGCACCCGCAGCGTTCGGGCGCCGGCATCTGGCGCCGGTGATTGCCGATTTTCTATTGCTGTACCCGGGGCTGGATGTGCAGATGCACCTAATCGACAGTTTTATCGACATGGCCGGCGCGAATCTGGGCAAGGTCGATCTGGTATTGCGCGCCGGGCAACTGGCCGACTCGCGTCTGGTCGCCACGCCATTGGCGAGCATGGTCCGCGTGGCCTGCGCCAGCCCCGACTATCTGAAGCGACGCGGCGTGCCCAATCATCCCGCGCAGTTGAGCGAACATGACGGTCTCGACTGGGAAGGCCTCGCCCCACCCTTTGCCTGGAAGTTCGAAGTGGACGGCCAGTTGCAATTGCACCGTCCGTCGCGCGTGCGCCTGAGCGCCAACAATGCCGAAGCGCTGGCGTGTGGCGCAGCGGCGGGACTGGGCGTCGCACACCTGCCGACCTGGCTGGCCAGCGAATACCTGCTGCGCGGCGAACTCCTGCCGCTGTTCTGCGAAAACGGTCTGCCGCCGGCGGAGTCCACTGGCATCTATGCACTGCGCATGGAACAGCAGATCCATTCGCGCAGTCGTCTATTGCTCGAATACCTGAAGACTCGCTTCAGTCCGGTGCCGCCATGGGATCTGGCACTGCAACGGCAATTCGCCCGGCACTGACGCCGGGCATATTTATCTGGCGCATTAAAGATTCGAGCGCTAGATTCAGAACGATCAACGATCAAGGCTTTGACATGACTTCCGAACGCGACAACTGCGACGACCTGCTGCTCGACAATCAGGCGTGCTTCGCCCTTCACTCGACCTCGCTGATGATGACCAAGGTCTACAAGCCGCTACTGCAAGCGCTAGGCCTGACCTATCCGCAGTATCTGGCGATGATGGTGTTGTGGGAGAAGGACGGTTTGACTGTCGGAGAAATCAGTGCACGCCTGTTGACTGATCCGGGATCGCTGACGCCGTTGCTCAAGCGCCTGGAGGCGGAAGGCCTGCTCAGCCGCACCCGGAGCCGGGAGGACGAACGGGTAGTGATTGTCGAGCTGACCGAAGCGGGCCGGGCATTGCGCGACAAAGCGCAGACCGTGCCGCAGTGCATTCTCGGCGCCAGTGGCTTCACTCTGGAGCGCTTGCAGAAATTGCAGGCTGAATTGCAGGCATTGCGTGGCCACCTGGAAGACAGCCTGAATTAAGCCCCCACCATATCCCCCTGTAGGAGCGAGCCTGCTCGCGAAAGCGGTGCATCAGTCGAAGCGGATGTCGCCTGACACGACGCCTTCGCGAGCAGGCTCGCTCCCACATTGACTTCAACGATCACGAAAATATTTTTCGCGCCCGAACTCCCTCGCCAGGCGCTCTAGATCAAGCCTTACGCTCCCCTTCCATGCCTTGTCTTTGAGCAAAGCGCCCTTTTTTCCTGAAATTTATCTTGCGCACTAAACATTTGCGCTATACATTCTCTTCACACCTACTTAGCGCGCAAACAATTAGCGCATAACAACACCACCATGAGGCTCACACCATGCAAACTCTCTACACCGCAATCGCAACTTCCACTGGCGGCCGTGACGGTCGTGCTATCTCCAGCGACAACGTGCTCGACGTCAAACTGGCCACGCCGAAAGAACTCGGCGGTGCTGGCGGCGCGGCGACCAACCCTGAGCAACTGTTTGCTGCCGGCTACTCGGCCTGCTTCATCGGCGCGCTGAAATTCGTCGCCAGCCAGACCAAACGCAAGATTCCTGACGACGCGTCGATCACCGCTCACGTCGGCATCGGCCAGATCCCGGGCGGCTTCGGTCTGGACATCGACTTGCACATCAGTCTGCCGGGCCTGGAACACGCCGATGCGCAAGCGCTGGTCGACGCCGCCCACCAGGTCTGCCCGTACTCCAACGCCACCCGTGGCAACGTCGATGTCCGTCTGCACGTGACCGTCTAAAATCACCGAAGCCCCCGGCCCGAACAAGGAAATGGAACATGAACACTTTCAGCAAAGTCTTGACCGGTACCCTTCTCGCCCTGTCTGTGCACAGCGCTTTTGCCGGTGATGTCGAACACAACACTCAGGCCTTTCTCGATGCGCTGAATGCCGGCACCGGCAAGCCGATCGAGCAGCTGTCGCCCAAGGATGCCCGCGCCGTGCTGGTCGGCGCGCAGTCCGGAGTCAAGTTGACGCTGCCCAAAGCCGATGTCAGCGAGAAGACCATCCAGGTCGATGGCCAACCGTTGAGCCTGACCATCGTCCGTCCGGCCGGGGTCACGGGTGAGCTGCCGGTGTTCATGTTCTTCCACGGCGGCGGCTGGGTGTTGGGGGATTTCCCGACTCACGAACGTCTGGTGCGGGATCTGGTGGTCGGTTCGGGGGCGGCGGCGGTGTTCGTCAATTACACCCCTTCGCCGGAGGCGCATTACCCGGTGGCGATCAACCAGGCCTACGCCGCGACCAAGTGGGTGGCGGAACATGGCAAAGAGCTCAACGTCGACGGCAAGCGACTGGCCGTGGCCGGCAACAGCGTCGGCGGCAACATGGCCGCGGTTGTTGCGCTGATGGCCAAAGACAAGGGCACGCCGGCGATCAAGTTCCAGGTGCTGCTGTGGCCGGTGACCGATGCCAACTTCGACACCGGTTCCTACAACCAGTATGCCGAAGGGCACTTTCTCACTCGCAACATGATGAAGTGGTTCTGGGACAACTACACCACCGATGCCAAGCAACGTAACGAGATCTATGCGTCACCGCTGCGCGCCAGCACTGCGCAACTCAAAGGCCTGCCGCCTGCACTGGTGCAGACCGCCAGCGCCGACGTATTACGTGATGAAGGCGAAGCCTATGCACGCAAACTCGACGAGGCCGGGGTGCCGGTAACGTCGGTGCGTTTCAACGGCATGATCCACGACTACGGCTTGCTCAACGTGGTCAGCCAGGTGCCGGCAGTGCGTTCGGCGATGTTGCAGGCTTCGCAAGAGCTGAAAGAACACCTGAAATAAACACCTATCCCAATGTGGGAGCGAGCCTGATCGCGAACGCGTCCTGTCACACAACGCTTCACCGAATGACACACCGCTTTCGCGAGCAGGCTCGCTCCCACAGGGTTCAGAACGTTTGCAACAGGCACAAAAAAACCCGACTCAATGGTCGGGTTTTTTCTTTGCGCAAAAAGCAGTGCTTATTTGGCACGGCCTTTGTAGGAACCGCCTTCGCGGGTATCGATCTCGATCATGTCGCCGATTTCGATGAAGTCGGCAACCGACAGCTCGGTACCGTTCTTCAGTTTGGCAGGCTTCATCACCTTGCCGGAAGTGTCACCGCGCGCGGAGCCTTCGGTGTAGTCAACCTGACGCACGATGGTGGTCGGCAGCTCTACGGAAACCAGACGCTCTTCGAAGAACACGGCTTCGCAAACGTCGGTCATGCCTTCTTCAACGAAAGGCAGAACGCTTTCGATGTCTTCGGCGTTCAGCTCGTACATGGTGTAGTCAGTGGTGTCCATGAACGTGTAAGTGTCACCGCTGATGAACGACAGGGTGGCTTCTTTACGATCCAGGATCACGTCGTCCAGCTTGTCGTCCGCACCGTAAACGGTTTCGGTCTTGTAACCGGTCAGCAGGTTCTTCAGCTTGGTCTTCATGATCGCGCTGTTACGGCCCGACTTGGTGAATTCAGCTTTCTGAACCAGCCAAGGATCGTTGTCGATACGGATCACGGTACCGGGTTTGAGTTCTTTACCAGTTTTCATTGCGGATATCCGAATTTGGATGGGATTTACAAAAATCTAGGCCGCGTATCATATCCAATTTACATAAAACTGCACCAGCGCCGTGGCAAGATCGGCCTGCAAGGCCTGTTCCAGACACCATGCTTCGGCGTTTTCCCGCAGTTCGGGCCAATGATTTCGCGCCGCCAGCCAGTGTTCGCCGATAGGCTGGCCCGCGCTCCACGCTCGCCACAGACCGTTCATCGCCTCGGCAGCAGCAGGTGAAAGGCCCCTGCTGTAGAGCTCAAGGAAAGCATCGAGCTTGTCCAGATGAATGTCATCGTCCTGCTGATAGATGTGCCAGAGCATCGGCCGTCCCGCCCATTGCGCGCGCACGAACGAATCTTCGCCGCGCACCGCGTTGAAATCGCAACACCACAGCAAATGATCGTATTGGTCCTGGCGCACGAAGGGCAGTACTTGCACGGTCAGCGACTGACGCTGATGAATCGCCCCGACCGTCAGGGTTTCCACGCCCAGCCAGCGCGCCACATCGCCGAGAATCCGCCCTTCCGGCACCAGCAGGTGCGTAGGCTTTGCGTCGGCCGCCAACACCTCCAGCCAACTGGCCAAACCGGCGTTTTCGTAAGCAAACAGCGAGATCAATTGCGCATCAGGCGCAGGATCGATGCCGAGGCCTTGGAGGAATTGTCGCTGTGCCGGCCGATTCTGCTGAAATTGCCGACGCTGTTCGAGCAGTCCGCGTTCGCGCAGCAGCCCGCCCGTGCCCGGTTTGAAGCCCGGAAAAAAGAAGAACTTCTGCACCGTTTTGTATTTCACCGACGGCAGACCGTGGCAGCCGGTCACCCAGTCCTCGGCGCTGAGGTAATCGAGGTTGAGCCACAGCGGCGGCGTTTCCCGGGCGGCCATGCTGTCCATGTACTCGGTAGGCAACTGACAGGCAAAAGCGGCGATGACGACGTCGGCAGCGTCGGCATGCAGCCATTCGCTCGGCCAGTGGCGCACGTCGACACCCTGCTGCCATTGTTGCGCGAGATCGATGTCGATCTGCGGGCAGATGCGCTCGAATGCACGCAGATCGTCCACCCACAGGCGCACCGGCAAGGCCTGTTCGGCCACCAGTTGCCGGGCCAGACGCCAGGTCACGCCGATGTCGCCATAGTTGTCGACCACGGTGCAGAAAATGTCCCAGCGGGGTTTTCCTTCAGGCATGCCTTTCTCCCGTTGGCAAAAGCATCGATTGTCCGCATAAATGCGCTCGCGCAGAAGAGCCGACGGCGATTAATCTTCGTGCGACAATCGCCACTTGCCCGCAACCATCCGCCAGGAGGCCTGTCATGCCCTACCGTCCGAATTCGCGTCGTCCCTTGCCTGTTCAGCTTAGCGCGCTGCAACTGACCGGCAGCATTGCGCTCGGCCTGTGGCTGGGCTTCCTCGCCATTGCCCTGACCTGCTGGCTGCTTTCGCATTTGTTGTTTGCCAAGCAATTGGCCCCGGTGGCTCAAGCGGTGCAGCAATTGGCCAATCCGCCAGCAGCCGTCGAGCCACAGCAGGACGTTGCGCCGCCGCCATCGCCGATGTTCCAACAGTACGAAGAAAACCTGCGCAAGAACGAACAACAGGCCCGGCTGGATCAGGCGCGCGCCAATTCGCGCAATGCGTCGAACCCCAAATGCCAGTTCTGGCTGCAGCAGGACCAGACCGCGCCGACCGAAAAGAGCCGCGCCAACGTTTTGCAATTCTGTGATTGAACATGAACAAACACAGCGTTCACCAATTGATTCTCGACAGGCTGCGCATCGACCTCGACATCGCCGAACGCGCCGCGCAAACCGCTTACGAAACCGCGACCCACGAAGAAAACATCGCCGAAAACAAGTACGACACCCTGGGGCTGGAAGCGTCGTATCTGGCGGCAGGTCAGGCGAAACGGGTCGAGGAGATTCGCCAGTCACTGGCGCTGTGCCAGAAACTGACGTTGCGCGCTTATGACGAAAATCGCGGAATCGAGGTCGGCGCCCTGCTCGGTCTCGAAGATGAAAAGGGTCGCGAGCAATGGCTGTTTTTGGCGCCGGATGCGGCGGGCCTGAAAGTCGATGTGGTGGGTCAGCCGATCACCGTCATCACCCCGCGCTCGCCATTGGGCAAAACCCTGCTGGGCAAGCTCGAGGGCGATGAGGTGGAGATTCTGGTGGCGGGCACCCGGCAACAGTTCACTGTCACCGAGGTGCTCTGAAGCGGATGCTTAGTGAACGGGCAGTTCGACGCCGTCGAACAGCTCTTCCAGCTCTTGCTTGTTGTGGCACTGAATGGCTTTGGCCATGACCTCGCGGGTCAGGTGCGGGGCGAACTTCTCGATGAAGTCGCACATGAAACCACGCAGGAAAGTGCCACGACGGAAACCGATCTTGGTGATGCTCGATTCGAACAGCTCGCTGGCATCCAGCACCACGAGGTCGTTGTCGAGTTTGGTATCCACCGCCATCTTCGCCACGATGCCCACGCCCAGGCCCAAGCGCACGTAGGTTTTGATCACGTCGGCGTCAGCCGCAGTGAACACCACTTTCGGCGTCAGGCCACGATGGCTGAAGGCTTCGTCGAGTTTGGAGCGGCCGGTGAACCCGAACACGTAAGTGACGATCGGGTACTCGGCCAGCGCTTCGAGGGTCAGCTTCGGCAGTTTCGTCAGCGGGTGGCCCTGAGGCACGACCACGCAACGGTTCCAGCGGTAGCACGGCATCATCACCAGATCGCCGAACAGCTCCAGCGCTTCGGTGGCAATGGCAAAATCGACGGTCCCGTCAGCGGCCATTTCGGCGATCTGCATCGGCGAGCCCTGATGCATGTGCAAGGCCACGTCCGGGTATTGCTTGATGAAATTGCTGATCACCGGCGGCAGCGCATAACGTGCCTGGGTGTGAGTGGTGGCGATCGACAGGGTGCCTTTTTTCTCGTTGGAGAATTCCTGGGCGATCTGCTTGATGCTTTCGACCTTGCGCAGAATCTCGCCGGCGGTGGTGATGATGCGCTCACCAGCGGGGGTTACGCGGGTCAGGTGTTTGCCGCTGCGGGCGAAGACTTCGACGCCCAGTTCATCTTCCAGCAGGCGGATCTGCTTACTGATGCCCGGTTGCGAGGTGTACAGGCTTTGGGCGGTAGCGGAAACGTTGAGGTCGTGGTGCGCCACTTCCCAGATGTAGCGCAGTTGTTGAAGCTTCATATCAATCCCTCAAAGCAGGTAGACGCCACGGGCATCAGCGACGGTATATAACTATATTAATGGTTTGAAGAATAAATCTAGAACTTTTTATCAAAACGCCATTATTCCTGCTTCAGCGATCCTCCCGCCGCCGGCGCTCCATCAAAGGCACCAGATAAACCGGCACCTTGGCCAATTGCAGGACCCGCGCCGCCGTGCGCCCCAACGGCGTTTCCGCGCCGACGCCATGGCTGTGACTGCCGACGATCAGCAGGTCGACCGAGAGCTTGTGCACCTGCTCGAGAATCACCTGCGACGGGTCCCCCTGCAGCACGCGCACTGCGCGAATGCGCTGCAGATCCAGCTCGCCGTCGTCCCCCAGTTCTTCACGAAAGCTGTCCAGCACCCGCTGTTCGATATTGGCGATGACTGTTTTCAGACCCTGACTATGGAATTCGTTCAATGCCTGCTCGTCGAGATAGCTCTGCAACACCGACTCGGCAAACAGCCCCATGGGTTCCACCGCGTGCACCACATACAGATCGGCATTGAAAGTGCGGGCCAATGCCAGCGCATGCTGCATCACGAACGGTGCGTAAAGACCGAGGTCGGTGGCATACAGCATTGAGCGAATCATGGGACCTCCTCACGTGCCGACGATGGCGGAGATTGATTCAGCTTAGCAGCGCCTTGGCGAGTACGACGTGCGACGCAACGTCCTGAATGAAAAGGCTCTAGATCGTTGGTTCGTTACTGATGCCATGGGGCACGTGACCCGTGGCGACGACTTCGCGGGCCAGTTCGCAGTGGCCGGTCTGGTCATCGAAAAACACGTCGGCGGCGAAGGCTTCAAGGAACGCGGATTTGGTCAGTCCGCCGAGAAACAGCGATTCATCGAGACGGATATCCCATTCGCGCAGCGTGCGAATCACCCGCTCATGGGCCGGCGCCGAACGCGCGGTGACCAGCGCCGTGCGGATCGGGCAATCGTCATCGGGGAATTCGCGCTGCAACAGATTGAGCGCCGCGAGAAAACCTTTGAACGGTCCACCACGTAGTGGCTCACGCGCCGATTCGCGTTCCCTGGCCTGAAACGCTTCCAGCCCGCCGGACTGATAAACCCGCTCGGATTCGTCGGAAAAAATCACCGCGTCACCGTCGAAGGCAATGCGCAATTCATCGCTGGCCGCGCGGCTGGCGCCACCGGAGAGAATGGTCGCCGCTGCAAATCCGGCGTCCAGCGCCGCGCGAACATCTTCGGCATGGGTGGAGAGAAACAGGTCGCAGCCAAACGCTTTCAGATAAGGATACGGACTACGCCCACCGACGAACGCTGCGCGGGAAATCGCCAGACCGTAATGGTGAATCGAATTGAACACGCGCAGCCCGGTGTCGGCGCTGTTGCGCGAGACCAGAATCACCTCGACCCGCGCGCGACCAAGCCGACTGTTCAGGCTCAGGAGTTTTTCCACCAGCGGGAACGCATCGCCCGGCGCGAGAATTTCGTCTTCGTGCTCGATCTGATATTGCCGATAGGCTTCGACGCCGCTCGACAGGTAAACCTTGTGGCTTTCGCTCAGGTCGAACAAGGCGCGCGAGGAAATCGCCAGCACCAGTTTGTCATCGATGTTATTGGCCATGCCTTCCCCCAGCAAGCAACCGACTCAGGTATTGCGTCGGTCGATGAAACACAAAAGGCGATACAACGCCTCGATACGCGGCAACTCACAGCCCGCCGTTTTTGCCGCCGCCAGTGGCCGGGCGTAGATCGCCTCCAGCTCCAGCGGGCGTTTGTGTGAAAAATCGTGGTACATGCTCGGCCAGTAGTCGGGCATTTTTTCAGTCATGGTGAACAGGTACTCGGCGTAGCCGGGCGGGATCTCGTATCCGCAAGCCTTGGCACCCTGTACCACCTCGGCCATCAATGCCTGAATCGAAGCGCGACTGTCGGCATCGGCCATCAGCGCTGCGGTGCCCGCGCCGAGCAATACCGAAAGCCCGTTGTAAGGAACATTCCAGACCAGTTTCTGCCAGCGCGCCTGATGCAGGTTGGCCATGGCTTGCGAATCAATGCCAGCCGTGCGGAACAGCCCGGCGCCCTCTTCGACAATTGCCATGCGCGCGACTTCATCGATGGCCGGGCCACTGTGGTAGCCGACATTCACCGCGCCAAGCGCCTGATGGGTAATCTGCCCCGGGCCGTCGCGATGCACACAGATCAGGCACAGACCGCCGAGCAGATGCAACGAATCCGGCAACAGCGCCCGCAGGCTGTCTTCGACGTCCAGACCGTTTTGCAGCAACAGCACTTTGGCCTCGGGTTTAGCAGCCTGAATGATCGCCGGCGCCAGACCGGCGTTGCTGGTGGTCTTCGTGCCGACCAGCAGCCAGTCACAAGGTGGCATGTCTTCGGCGGCGGAATAGGCATTGGCCGGATGCAACGTTAAAGGGCCGTGCACCGCACTGTTGATCTGCAAACCGCGCTCAGCCACCGCCGAGAATTCGCTGCGCAACAAGAAGTGCACATCGAACCCGGCGCGCGTCAGCATCACCCCGTAGAACCCACCGATTGCACCGGTGCCGATAATCCCCACCACCGGTTTGCTGACTGTTTCGCTCATGGCAACTCCTCTGCAATTCGACCCAGCGCCTGCGCCACTGCCTGGTCGAGTTCATCAACGGTCAGGCGAGTGTGCACTGCGCCAAAGAACTCGCCGTCACGCACCACAAACAGCGCCGGCAAATGAAACACCTGATAACGCTCCACCAAGCCGCCATTGTCGCCGGCATCGATCCAGCACAGCCGATCGATGGCCAGCGCCTGGCCGGGCAGGACCTCGCGGGCATAGCGACAACTGGCGCAGCCGACGCTGGTGAAAATCACCAGGGAAACACCGCTCATCGCCAGCAGCCGCTGGTCGGCGTCGAAGTCGGTCAGCTCGTATTCGGCCACTATACTGGGGGAAACCGTGGCAACTGGCCGACACAGGGAGTCTGTGCTCATGGGACGTTTCATTCCTCATCCGGACGAAGTGCCGGTTGAATTGACGTTACTCAAGCCTGAATGCATTTCCAGACAACAGCTGCACACTATCAGCCTCGGCGGCATCGCTTGCAATTACCACCGCGCCTGGCGTCATGGCACCGCATTGCAAGTGCGCATGCCGACGCTGAATGCCGACTTCTGTTATCCGGGTTACGTAGCCTGGTGTCTGCGTCGCAAAAAGGGCTATCTGGTGGGCATCGCTTTCACTGACGAACAGACCCTGTTCAGCGCGCGAATGGGTGAGCAGATGTGTCAGATCGAACGCTATTACCGCATGCAGGACAGCCATGACGACCTGCAGGATATTCAAGCGCTGGCGCTGCAATGGGTCGAGCAGCACGCCGAAGAGTTCTCCCATGACAACCTGCGCAAGGCTTTTGCGCAGCCAGCGCTGGACTAAAGCACCGCTTGCCCATTGTCGAGCCGCGTCTGACGCGCTAAGGTTCGGCTCCCCCGACGCGCTAAATCCGCTGTGCTCCGCCGCGCGGGGATCGCTGGCGGCCGGCACCCGTGACCTGACGAGTAAACGATGGCTGATTTACCGATCAACGACCTAAACGTCGCCTCTAACGAGACCCTGATCACTCCCGATCAGCTCAAGCGTGATATCCCCCTGAGCGACGCCGCCCTGCGCACCGTCACCAAGGGCCGCGAAGTCATTCGCAACATTCTCGATGGCACCGACCACCGTCTGTTCGTCGTGATCGGCCCATGCTCGATCCACGACATCAAGGCCGCCCACGAATACGCCGACCGCCTCAAGGTGCTGGCTGCGGAAGTCTCCGACACCCTGTATCTGGTCATGCGCGTGTATTTCGAGAAGCCGCGTACCACCGTCGGCTGGAAAGGCCTGATCAACGATCCGTACCTGGATGACTCGTTCAAGATTCAGGATGGTCTGCACATCGGTCGTCAGTTGCTGCTCGACCTGGCCGAAAAAGGCCTGCCGACCGCCACCGAAGCCCTCGACCCGATCTCTCCTCAATACTTGCAGGACCTGATCAGCTGGTCGGCCATCGGCGCGCGCACCACCGAATCGCAGACTCACCGCGAAATGGCGTCCGGCCTGTCCTCCGCCGTCGGCTTCAAGAACGGTACCGATGGCGGCCTGACCGTAGCGATCAACGCCTTGCAGTCGGTGTCCAGCCCGCACCGTTTCCTCGGTATCAACCAAGAAGGCGGCGTGTCGATCGTCACCACCAAAGGCAATGCCTACGGTCACGTGGTGCTGCGTGGTGGTAACGGCAAGCCGAACTACGATTCGGTCAGCGTCGCCCTGTGCGAGCAGGCGCTGCACAAGGCGAAGATCAAGCCGAACATCATGGTCGACTGCAGCCACGCCAACTCCAACAAGGACCCGGCCCTGCAGCCGCTGGTGATGGAGAACGTCGCCAACCAGATCCTCGAAGGCAACCAGTCGATCATCGGCCTGATGGTCGAAAGTCACCTGAACTGGGGCTGCCAGGCAATCCCCAAAGACCTCGCCGATCTGCAATACGGCGTGTCGATCACCGATGCCTGCATCGATTGGTCCGCCACGGAAAACACCTTGCGCAGCATGCACGCCAAGCTCAAGGACGTACTGCCGAAACGTCAGCGCACGTAAACAGGGTTTCGCGGGCACAAAAAAACGCCGGGGATTGCCCGGCGTTTTTTTGTGTGCGGTTCAGATCTTCGCGGCGCGGCGCTGATGGCGCTCCATGTAGCGCTCAACGTAGGAACATGACGGAATCACCGTGTAACCCATTTCTTCGGCGTATTGCAGCGCCTTTTCCGTCAGCGCCGCGGCAATGCCACGGCCGCGCAGGGCGTTGGGCACGAAAGTGCGATAGATATCCAGGGTCTGCTTGCCCAGATCCATGTAGGTCAGGTAAGCACGGTGACCGTCCACAGTGGTCTCGAATTGATGACCAGCCTGGTCATGGTGGATGGACAACGCCTCGCTCATCACTACTCCTCGCGGGTCTTGGATTCTGACCCCTACCTTACCGATGTTTTCCCGGCGAAGGAACATCTACGCCACCCCGTGCCTGATGGACACCGAGAAGAGCCACACCGATCTCGCGCAACCTGACACCTGCTGAATAGTACGCACCAATGGCAAAAATGCTCAAGGTGCGCTCGTCATCGAACGGTTCGTGTGCAGCGGCTTCGATGCTCGCAGGTATAGCCGCACGAGGTTCTTCGCGGGCCATTTGCCTGTACATTGCCGGAATGTTGAGACTTAAGACGTGTAACCTTTTTTAAAGTCACCTGTACATCAACAAAGATACGCGAAGCGCTTCGCAGAAGCGCAACAAAAGTGTGGACGAATTCATTTAGAAAGACTCTAGCCAAACTCGCAAAAACAGCACGCGAGGGCGGGAACTTTTTCCGTTTGAGTCGCTCACACCGGGGCTTGCAGCTGGATATTTTTTATACAGCGCGGTTAAAAGTTGCTCGAAAAAGAATCAACGCCTACAATTTTTTTTGCTTCTTGCGCTACGTCAGTTTACTTACTACAAGTAATGGGTAGTATGTACGCCGGCTATTTCCTCAATCGTGAGGAGACAGCCACTTAATTTGAAAGTCCTTGAAGGGGAACACGATGAACAACGTTCTGAAATTCTCTGCTCTGGCTCTGGCCGCAGTTCTGGCTACCGGTTGCAGCAGCGCATCGAAAGAAACCGAAGCACGTCTGACCGCTACTGAAGACGCAGCTGCTCGCTCCCAGGCTCGTGCAGACGAAGCTTACCGTAAAGCTGATGAAGCTCTGGCTGCTGCTCAAAAAGCACAACAGACTGCTGACGAAGCTAACGAGCGTGCTCTGCGCATGCTGGAAAAAGCTAGCCGCAAGTAATAATCCCTCGGGATTGTTATCGAGCCGACCCGGTTTCCGGGTCGGCTTTTTTGTGCCCGGTGCTTTTCTCCGGGCCATAAAAAACCCGCCGATGCTGCAGGCATCGGCGGGTTTTCGATCAGTGCTTACTGCTGCAGATCGATCGGTGCACTGCTCACCATTGGCGCCGAAGTATTCGGCACGGCAATTTCTACCGGCAGGCCATCTTCGGCCGCGACCACATCACGCACCACATCCCAGTTCATGCGCAGGTTGCTGGTGATGTCTTCACGCTTGAGCATCGCGTTGATCACCGCTGTGTGCTTGTCGACCACCGACGGGTTGCCCTTGTCGTCGAGCGGCGTGTGCGCTTCCAGATAGACCTTGCCGCCACTGCGACCGAACTTGTAGGGATCGTTGATAATGCGCACCGAAGTGCCCACCGGCACCATGCCGGCCATTTCCAGTACGTTGTTGTTGAACATGCGGAAGCAGCCGTGGCTGGTGCGCATGCCGATGCCGAACTTCTTGTTCGAACCGTGGATCAGGTAGCCCGGCGTGCCAAGCGTGAACTTGAACGGGCCGAGCGGGTTGTCAGGACCGGCCGGCACAACGTTCGGCAGCGGGTCACCGTCAGCGGCGTGCTCGGCTTTGATCGAGGCTGGAGGCGTCCATGTCGGGTTAGGCGTTTTGGCGATGATCGAAGTGTGCGCGATCGGCGACCCCCAACCTTCACGGCCAATGCCCAGCGGGAAGGTGTACACCACGTCGCGGCCTTTCGGGTAATAGTAGAGGCGGTATTCGGCAAGGTTGATGACAATGCCTTCACGCGGGCCCGGCGGCAGGATGAAACGCGTTGGCAGGACGATCTCGGTACCGGCGCCCGGCAGCCAGGCATCGATGCCCGGGTTGGCCGCGACCATTTCCGAATAGCCCAGATCATAGGTGGTGCCCAGATCGGCGAAGGTGTCTTCGTACTTGGCTTTGATCACCTGCACCTGGCCGACGATATCCTCGCCGGGTGGTGGCAGGGGAAGCTCCAATGCAGCAACGGGACCGGCCACACACAGGGCGGCAAGTGACAGGCAGCGGGTGACGGCAGGAAAGCGCGGCAACATCCGGAAAATCCTTCGCATGATCATCAAGGGTATAGGGGCGCGATTGTACACCGCGGCCTGGGGATTCGGGGAAGTAGCGCCGCTATAGGCGACAGGGTGCGTTCAGGGTGGGAGCGAGCCTGCTCGCGAAAGCATTGTGTCAGCCAGCATGAATGTCGATTGAAAAGACCTTCGCGAGCAGGCTCGCTCCCACTTTTTGATCTTGAGCGGTCAGAGCTCGAAGCGCAGCTCAGGCCAGATCGGCGAGGTTCCGCGCTTCTGCGATTCGAGGATGGCCCGGCACAGCGAGCACAGGCGCTGATCCTGGAACACTCGGCGATCCACATTCGACCAGCGCGGTTGCGCCGGCAACAGGCTGCCGCACAGCGTCCGATCGGCCGAGCCACCGAGCTCCAGCTGACGCGTCACCAGATGCACCCGCACTTCCTGGCAGGCGAACAGGTCCAGCTGCTCGTCAGGCTCGATCAGTTGGTAGGCAAACAGGGACCAGGCAGGACGCGGCATCGGGGGCTCCAAATTCGGGGGCGCCACATTAGCCGAAAGCCTGCCACTAGAAAAGCCTCATAACAGCGGTTTTAGCGTCGGCCAGACATTTTCCAGCAACTTGCCCTGAGCCCCGGCCGCCGGGTGTAGACCGTCGGCCTGCATCAGGTCGGGATGGCCGCCGACACCGTCCAGAAAAAACGGCACCAACGGGATGTTTTTCTCTTCGGCGAGCTTGCCATAGACCTCGGCAAACGAATCGGTGTAACGCTTGCCGTAGTTGGGCGGCAACTGCATCCCCAGCAACAGGACTTTTGCACCGCTCTGGCGGGAGCTGTCGATCATCGAGGCAAGATTTTGTTGCAATTGCGTCGGCGGCATCCCGCGCAGGCCGTCGTTGCCGCCCAGTTCGAGGATTACCAGCGCAGGCTTATGCTCTGCAAGCAGCGCCGGCAGCCGCGCCTGGCCTCCGGCGCTGGTGTCGCCACTGATCGAGGCGTTGACCACTTTATCGTCGAAACCCTCCTGTTTGAGCCGCTGCTCCAACAGCGACACCCACCCCAGACGGGTATCCAGGCCGAAACCGGCGCTGATACTATCGCCAACGATCAGGACAGTACCCGCCGCTGCGTTCTGGGCCATGCACATCAAGGCCAGGCCAGCACTCAAAAACCATACACGCATCGGATTCTCCATGGGCGCAAGCATTCTCACCGCGAAGAACCTCAGCAAAGTGGTTCCCAGCGCGGAAGGTGAACTGACTATCCTGCACGAACTCAGCCTGGAACTGAACAAGGGCGACAGCCTGGCCATCGTCGGTGCATCCGGTTCCGGCAAATCCACCCTCCTCGGTCTGCTTGCCGGGCTCGATCTGCCCAGCAGTGGCGAAGTCACCCTCGCCGGCCAGGGCCTGAGCAATCTCGACGAAGACCAGCGCGCCAGAATCCGTGCCGAACACGTTGGATTCGTCTTCCAGTCATTTCAGTTGCTCGACAGCCTCAATGCGCTGGAAAACGTCATGCTGCCGCTCGAACTCGACGGCCGCAAAGACGCTCGCGAGCGCGCCACGCAACTGCTCCAGCGCGTCGGCCTCGGCCAGCGCCTGACTCACTCGCCACGCCAGCTCTCCGGCGGTGAACAGCAACGCGTGGCGATCGCCCGCGCCTTCGCCGCCGAACCCGACGTGCTGTTCGCCGACGAGCCGACCGGCAACCTCGACAGCCACACCGGCGAGCGCATCAGCGACTTGCTGTTCGAATTGAACAAGGAACGCGGTACCACTCTGGTGCTGGTAACCCACGATGAACGCCTGGCCCATCGCTGCCGGCGCCTGATCCGTCTTGAAGCCGGGCTGTTGGTCGCCCCTCTGGAGCCTTGATGGCACGCTTGCCGCTGTTGCGTCTGTTCAGTCTCGCCCTGCGCCAGCTCATGCGCGATGCCCGCGCCGGAGAGTTGCGCGTGCTGTTCTTCGCGCTGGTCGTGGCGGTGGCGGCAAGCACCGCCATCGGTTATTTCGGCGCCCGCCTCAACGGCGCGATGATGCTGCGCGCCACCGAGTTTCTTGGCGCCGATCTGGTGCTGGAAGGCAGCTCGCCGGCCCGCGAGGAGCAAATCCGCAGCGGCACCGAGTTGCGCCTCAATCATGCGCAAGTGGTGGAGTTCTCCAGCGTCATCGCCACCGACAACGGCATTCAGTTGTCGAGCATCAAAGCCGTCGACCGCGCCTACCCGTTGCGTGGAGAGCTGAAGAGCGCGCCAGCGCCATTTGCCAGTGAAGAAGTCGGCGGCGAACCGCAACCCGGTGAAGCCTGGGTCGAGGCACGCCTGCTGACCGCGCTGGACCTGAAGATCGGCGACAGCATCGATGTGGGGATGAAAACCCTCAAGCTGACTCGCGTGCTGACCTATGAACCGGATCGCGCCGGCAACTTCTACAGCCTGACGCCCCGGGTGCTGATCAACCTTGAAGACCTTGCCGCCACCGGCGTGGTGCAACCGGGCAGCCGGGTGAGTTACCGCGAACTGTGGCGCGGCGAAGCGCAGGCGCTGGAAACCTATCGCGATTTGATCAAACCGGGCCTGGCCGCGAATCAGCGAATCCAGGACGCCCGCGATGGCAACCGGCAGATCGGCGGCGCACTGGGCAAGGCCGAGCGCTATCTGAACATGGCCAGTCTGGTCGCAGTGTTGCTGGCCGGTGTCGCGGTGGCGTTGTCGGCCAACCGTTTTGCCAGTCGGCGCTTCGATGCCAGTGCCTTGCTGCGCTGCCTCGGTCTGTCACGCCGGGAAACCATGGTGCTGTTCAGCCTGCAACTGACCGTGCTCGGCCTGGTTGCCGCAATCAGTGGCGCCCTCCTCGGCTGGCTGGCGCAACTGGGTCTGTTCGCCTTGCTGCATGATCTGCTGCCGAATGATGTGCCACCGGGGGGCCTGTTTCCGGCGATGGCCGGGATCGGTACCGGACTGGTCGCACTTGCCGGTTTTGCCCTGCCACCACTGGCCGCACTCGGCCGCGTCCCGCCGCTACGAGTGTTGCGCCGCGACATGCTGCCGATTCCGTCGAGTACATGGATGGTCTACGGCGCGGCATTGGGTGCACTGGGCCTGATCATGTGGCGCCTGAGCCTCGACCTTTTGTTGACGTTCGCCCTGCTCGGCGGTGGTGTGGTCGCCGCGCTGGTGCTCGGCGGGTTACTGCTGTTGCTGCTGCAAAGCCTGCGCCGGATGCTGGCACGGGCCTCGTTGCCGTGGCGGCTGGGACTTGGCCAACTGCTGCGCCACCCGTTGGCAGCGGCCGGACAATCGCTGGCCTTCGGCCTGATCCTGCTGTCGATGGCGTTGATCGCTCTGCTGCGTGGCGAACTGCTCGACACCTGGCAAAACCAGTTGCCGAAAAACGCTCCAAACTATTTCGCCCTGAATATCCTCCCGGCTGATAAACAGGCTTTCGCCGATCACCTGATCAAGGTGTCCGCGCAAGCGGCGCCGCTGTATCCGGTGGTGCCGGGACGGCTGATCAGCATCAACGGCGAGGCGGTACAGCAAATCGTCAGCAAGGATTCGGCCGGTGACCGCGCCATTCAGCGCGACCTGAGCCTGACCTGGGCGGCTGATCTGCCGGCCGGCAACAAGCTCACCGGCGGTTCCTGGTGGAGCGGCCAGCCCCCCGACGACGTGCCGGGCGTCTCGGTGGAAGGCAAAGTCGCCGAAAGCCTGAAACTCAAGCTCGGCGATCACATGGTGTTCAGCGTCGGCGGGGTCAATCGTGAAGCGAAGGTCACCAGCCTGCGCGAGATCAACTGGGACAACTTCCAGCCGAACTTCTTCATGATCTTCCAGCCCGGCACCTTGAAGGACCTGCCGGCGACCTACCTGACCAGTTTCTACCTGGCACCAGGACACGATCAGCAAATCGTTGAGCTGTCGCGGACCTTTCCGGCAGTGACCATCCTGCAGGTCGAAGCGTTGCTCGAACAGCTGCGCAGCATCCTCGCTCAGGTCACCCTCGCCGTGGAATATGTGTTGTTGTTTGTCCTCGCAGCGGGGATGGCGGTGCTGTTCTCCGGTTTGCAGGCAACACTCGATGAGCGTATTCGCCAAGGTGCGCTGTTGCGGGCGCTGGGAGCCGAGCGGCGGTTGCTGATCAAGGCGCGGCGTATCGAGTTCGGCTTGCTGGGCGCGGTCAGCGGCTTGCTCGCGGCGATCGGTTCGGAAGTGGTCAGTCTGGTGCTGTACCGCTTCGCCTTCGATCTGCCGTGGCATCCGCATCCGTGGTTGCTGGTGTTGCCGCTGATTGGCGCAGCGCTGATTGGTGGCGCCGGCGTGTTCGGCACCCGTCGCGCACTGAACGCCAGCCCGCTGACAGTGTTGCGCGAGGGTTGATAGACTCCAGCGTTCTTAATCACAAGAAGTCGCCATGAGCCGTTATCGCCCTCCCCGCACCGCCGGCACCGCGCTGATCACCCCCGAAGGTGAAGCGCGGATGCGCGCTGAATTCCATGAGTTGTGGCATGTGCGTCGTCCGCAGGTCACCCAGGCTGTGAGTGAAGCGGCGGCGCAGGGCGACCGGTCGGAGAACGCCGAGTACACCTACGGCAAAAAAATGCTGCGCGAAATCGACAGCCGCGTGCGCTTTCTCACCAAGCGTCTGGAAGCGCTCAAGGTGGTCAGCGAAAAACCCAGCGATCCGAACAAAGTCTACTTTGGCGCATGGGTCACTATCGAAGACGAGGACGGCAAGCAATCGCGCTACCGCATCGTCGGCCCCGATGAACTGGATCTCAAACTCGGTTTGATCAGCATCGATTCGCCGCTGGCCCGCGCCTTGATCGGCAAGGCGCTGGATGCGGAAGTCCGGGTGCAAACGCCGACCGGCGAGCAGTTCGTTTACATCGTCGCCATCGAGTATCCGTAACCTGGATCAGCGGCGGGTGATCAAGCCTTGCCGCGCGACCCGGGTCAGTTGTTTGATCATTTCCGGCGCATCCTCTGCACTCGGCGCCTGAATCACCGCCAGATCGAAACTGTCGGTGGCGAAACGCGCCAGCGACTCGCCGTCATCGACAAACTGGATCAGGAACGCGGCAGGACCGCCGCTGCGACGTGGCCAGCCATCGAGATAACGCAACAGCGTTGGCTGATGTTTGCCACCAAGGAGGATTTTCGGGTTGCGCTGAGTGACATGTGCCGTGATCGGCGCGGGACGTGCTGGAGGGCGTAGTGCATTCATCGTGTCGAGTCTCTGCCTCAAAAGTCTGCATGGCAGGTGAGAGGCAACACCGAACCAGCGCTTTAGCGGTATTTCGAAGCCCTGTTCCGGCTTCTGACGGCGACTGTTGAAGTCACCTGGCGCCCCGCAAGTAGCTGTTTAAATCGGCGCATGAGCAACATCCTAGAGAACGTGACCGAGCAGTGTCAAGAATCGGCCGCAACAAAAAAGGCCCGCGCAATGCGGGCCTTTTCCTTGAGCCAGAGCCTTCAACCGGCGATGGCGCGATCCGCCGACAGCTTGCCGGCACCTTCGATCAGTACCGCGATGCTACCGGCCAGCAGAGCCAGGGCGAACTCGTAACCGTTGTTGGCCATGAACAGACCGTTGCCGATGTGCACCGAGAAGATTGCTACCAGCGACAGGAACGCCAGGCCCAGTGCTGCCGGGCGTACCAGCAAACCGATGATCAAGGCCAGACCAGCGAAAAACTCTGTACCGCCGGCCAGCGAGGCCATCAGATAACCAGGGGTCAGGCCGATGCTTTCCATCCACTGTGCAGTGCCGGCCAGGCCGTAACCACCGAACAGACCAAAGAGTTTCTGCGAACCGTGGGCGGCGAAGATCACGCCGACAGCAATGCGCAGGACAGTCAGGCCGTAACCGGCGCGGGTGAACAGAACCTTGTTGATCAGAGAGCTCATAGGGCATTCCTTGTTGTGCAGAAGTGTTTGTGTGTTTGGGTTGGCCGCTATATTAATCAGTTTATTTCATGTTTAAAGCGCAAAAATTGCGACATAACAATCTAATTACCAGATCATTTTCGAGAAACCACTTTCTGCCCCCGAGGCTCCAGCGACTCCCGCTCGCGGTCGAATGCCAGGTAGTACTTGTTCACGCTATTAACATAGCTGACGGCGCCCATTCCCACCTGCTCCATGGCAATGCGCTCGACCTGGAAGAACCACTGGTTCGGATTCAGGCCACGGCGGCGGGCTTCGGCGCGCATGCCCTGCACGCGCTCGGGGCCGATGTTGTAGGCGGCAAGGGTGAAAGCCATGCGTTCACGCTCATTGAGTTTTGGGCTGCTGAAAAACTTGCGGCGGATCATCGCCAGGTACTTGGCCCCGGCCTGCACATTCGCATCGAGATTCTGGATATTGCTCACGCCGACCCGTTGCGCAGCGGACGGCGTGATCTGCATCAGCCCGGTCGGGCCGCTGCCGCTGCGGGCGTTGGGCTGCAGACGGGATTCCTTGAACGCCAACGCTGCGAGGTTGAGCCAGTCCATGTTCTGCGCGTCGGCGTGCTTCTGCAGGGTCGGGCGCAGCTTTTCCAGACGCTGGCGATCGGCCTTGGCCAATGGATTGTGCACTTGATACAGACGTCGATAGATGCGCAGGAACGCCGCGTCTTCGTCCGAAGGTTTCTTGTAACCGGTAAGGAAGCGATCAATGCTGGCGCGCAACATCGACGCGTCGCGGCGTACAAACCAGTGCTCCTCGCCCGGCTCGCCGAGGCTCAGTTGCCGATCGAGGCGCAGCTTCGGCAGGATCTTGCCCCAGCGCTCGGCAATCGGTTGCTCGACGATGGTCAAATGGAAAATCCCACCCTGAACCATCTCCAGCACGTCCTCCACCGCCAGCGTCGGATCGACCCATTCGATGTTGATCGGCGCCAGCTTGTGCAGCGCCAGTTTCTGGTTGAGCTGACTGACCACCTCCCCCGCCGCACTGCCGGTCGGCAGCGCCAGGGTTTTGCCGGAGAGCTGTTCGACTTTGGTGTAACGGCGCTGGCCCTTGATGCCGACCAGCACCAGCGGCACGTTGCTGGCAATCGGCTCGCTGCTGGCGACCGCATAGCCCGACGGCAGATCGAGCAGCTCGCCGGGTGCCACCACGTCACCCTCGCCACGCTGCAAGGCGCCGAGCAATTGATCCTTGGCTTTGGGAATGATCTTGAGAGTGACG
Source organism: Pseudomonas sp. (assembly GCF_035554175.1). GTDB lineage: Bacteria > Pseudomonadota > Gammaproteobacteria > Pseudomonadales > Pseudomonadaceae > Aquipseudomonas. The sequence continues at coordinate 76,583 of NZ_DATMIV010000033.1, forward strand.
TCCTGGCCGTCGCGGGCATGGCCGTTGAGGTATTGCTCGAAGGCGCGCAGTCGATGGTATTCGACACCGATGGCCTGGCCCTGGACTTCGCCCGAGCTGTTGCGGCTCTGATTGACCAGCACTCGCAACACGCGGCTGCTGCGAATCTCGGAGAGATCGCGAACCTTGGCCGCCGGCACGGCTTGCAGCGGCCCGGGCAGGCGCGCGACCGCCGTCACCGGCAGCAGCAACGCAGCGCATAACAAGAGCAGAACCGAGGGACGATGCATCCACTCTCCGAAAAGAATACGGGGCGATTTCATCGTGAAAAGGATGTCATCACCGACGAAAACAGAGCGCTTCGAGCGCTGGTAAAGTGCGAGAGACTGGCACAGTGATGGCATTGTCGCCACCCCATGGTCTTTCGCGGCCTCAACAGACAGCCATAAGTCGTTGTAGTTCTTGGCTTTTCTTATAAATCTACAGCTCTGATATGCTTTCCGGCCTTCGGCCCGAGGTAGCACCATGCAACTCATCGATATCGGCGTCAACCTGACCAACCCCAGTTTCGCCGACAAACACCAGGCTGTGCTCGACCGCGCCTACGCCGCCGGCGTCTGCCAGCTGGTGCTGACCGGCACCAGTGTCGAGGGCAGCGAGCAGGCGCTGGAACTGTGCCAGCAACTGGATGAAAGCGGCCAACGGCTGTTCGCCACCGCCGGCATCCACCCGCATTCGGCCAGCGACTGGAACGCTGACAGCGGTCGCCGTTTGCGTAGTCTGCTGAAGGAAACCAACGTCGTCGCAGTAGGTGAATGCGGGCTGGATTTCAACCGCGACTTCTCCCCGCGCCCGCAACAGGAAAAGGTCCTGGAAGAACATCTGGCGCTGGCCGTCGAGCTGCAATTGCCGGTGTTCCTGCACGAGCGCGATGCCAGTCAGCGCCTGCTGGAGATCCTCAAGGACTTCCGCGATCAACTGCCGGGCGCTGTGGTGCACTGCTTTACCGGCGAGCAAAAAGCCTTGTTCAGCTACCTCGATCTGGATCTGCACATTGGCATTACCGGATGGATCTGTGATGAACGCCGGGGCACGCATCTGCATTCGCTGATGAAGGAAATCAAACCGGGGCGCCTGATGCTGGAAAGCGATGCGCCGTATTTGCTGCCACGCACGCTGCGGCCGAAACCGAAAAGCGGCCGCAATGAGCCAGCGTTTCTGACAGAGGTGTTGCGCGAGGTGGCTTTGCATCGCGGCGAGACCGAGGAACAACTGGCCGCGCACAGCACCGCGTGTGCCCAGGCATTTTTTAAACTTCCGACGTTGGTGTAAAACGCAAAAGATCGCAGCCTGCGGCAGCTCCTACAGGATTTACGCCGGTGAGAATGTAGGAGCTGCCGCAGGCTGCGATCCTTTGATCTGTTGATCCGCATCAAACAATGGCTTTCTGCATAGCGGCACAATAATGGCACCTTGCCAAAACTGTTTCCGCTATCAGAGAAGACCTCCATGGGTGCCTGGCTTAGCAACATCTCGCTGAAATACAAATTCTGGGCGGTCAACGCGGTCGCCTTTGTCACCACACTGCTGTTGGTGCTGTACGCCGTACACCTCGAACAGCAAGCCCGCTGCGACGCCGCGCAAGCATCCGCTCAGGGGCAGGCACAGTTGCTCAAGGCTTGGCCGCCCGGGCAGGCGCTGCCCAAATCCGCTCAGGTGCTGACCTTCAAGCACGGTGAGGCGCCGCGTCTCAACGACCAACCACTGCTGGAAATCACCGAGAGCAACGGCTGGAATGAGATCAACCGGTTGCCGCTGTTCGGCGAAAACCCGTTGCTGGGCGCCGAGGTGTTCAGCCGTGCCGACGGCGAACAAGTGGCCGTCCTCGCTTATGCCCCGAGCCTGAGCCAAGTGTTCAGCGAACGCTTCACCCACTATGCGCTGGCGGTGTTCGTGCTGATGCTGGCGATGCTCGGCGCCTCGCAACTGCTGATCCGCTTTCTGCTCAGCCAGCTCAACACCTTGAAGGACGTCATGCTGCACGTTGAAAAAACCGGCGACCTGGCGGCTCGCGTGCCCCTGGTTGGCAAGGATGAAGTCGGGCAGATGGCCAATGCCTTCAACGCCATGCAGGCCGGTTATCAACGTGTGGTTACGACGGTCGCCAATACTGCGCGACAACTGGATGTCGGTGCTGCGCGGTTGGCGTCGAGCATGAACGATGTGCGCCACGGCATGCTCGGCCAGCAGAGCGAAACCGATCAGGCCGCCACCGCGATCAACGAAATGACTGCCACCGTTTATCACATCGCCCAGCACGCCGGCGCCACCCGCGATCTGTCGAAAACCGCCGATGGTCTCGCCGGCAGTGGCCAGCAAGTGGTGTCGCGGGTGCAGCAGTCGATAGCCGGACTGTCCACCGGCGTGCAGCAGACCGCACAAATGATTCAACGTCTGGCCGAAGACAGTCAGAAGATCAACGGCGTGGTCAGCGTGATTCACAGCATCGCCGAGCAGACCAACCTGCTCGCCCTCAACGCGGCCATTGAAGCGGCACGCGCGGGTGAAATGGGCCGAGGGTTTGCCGTGGTCGCCGATGAAGTGCGCAACCTCGCCAAACGCGTGCAGGCCTCCACCGACGAGATCACCGGCATGATTACTGCGTTGCAGGCTGGCACCCGCGATGCGGTGGATTTCATGCAGGAAAGCTCGTACAAGGCCGACGATTGCGTGCAGCAGGCTCAGGAGGCCGGCGAGGCGCTGGCGGACATCACCGCAGCGGTAGCGCAGATGCGTGAAAGCAATACGCAGATTGCCGTGGCGGCGGAGCAGCAGAGCCAGGTCGCCGAAGAAATGAACCGGGCAGTTGTGAGCATTCGCGATGTGACCGAGAACACCGTGCAGCAGACAGTGGATTCGGCGACGACCAGTAATGAGTTGGCGACGCTGGCCGGGGCGCTTAACAAGGCGATCGGGCAGTTGAAGCTCTGAAGATCAAAGATCGCAGCCTTCGGCAGCTCCTACAGGGGGGAACGCATTCCAAATGCAGGAGTGAGCCTGCTCGCGATGGGGCCAGATTGGGCACCATCAAAAACAGCCATTGGCGCTATCAACTCAATAGCCAACCTTGATTCGCCGCACTCCGCGCCCGGGCCTATTCTTCAAGCATATGTTCGACATGGATTGAGGAGTAGCAAATTATGGGCAAACGTCACCCCAACCTTCCCGCGTGGCAATGGCGCGCTTACCCGGGCAATCATCAGCACCCGACCAATCTGGTTCTGCACCTGATTGCCGTGCCGCTGTTTATTGTCGCGTTTCTGCTGATCGTGTCGGGGGTGTTCAGCCTGAGCCTGGCCAGTGTTGCCATCGGTGTGATCGGTATCGTCGCGGCGCTGGGCTTGCAGCGCCACGGCCACGGCCTGGAGGCGCAAGCCTCCGAGCCGTTCAGTGATCACAAAGATGCCGTTTCACGCCTGCTGGTCGAGCAGTTTCTGACCTTTCCGCGTTTCTTTCTCAGCGGCGGCTGGTGGCGCCTGGCGTGAGCGTCACCGTCGGCATTGATCAGGCGAAGATCGTCACGGTCTGGCGACTCATGGCAATCAACTCCCCTTGCGCGCTCCACAGTTTCGCGGCCACATGGCCGTAACCGTCGGCAGCGTATTCGATATCGGCCAGGTATTGGCACCAGTCCAGCGTACTCAAATCGTGTAACGGCTGAACGAATTCGATGGTCCAGGTCAGCGTACTGCCCGGTGCAGGTTTCTTCAGATACGGCAGCAGCGCCGGTGGCCAGGCATCGACCAACGCCAGCAGATGCGCTTCGTTGACAGGCTCCTCCTTGACGTCCCCACGCAACCGCACCCAACCGCCCATCAAGCGCGATGGCGTACCGGAGAACGGAATGCCGCCGACGCTCCAGCGCATGGCCAGATGCCGCATGAATTCCGGGGTCACACCCTTGATGTAGGGCAGTTCCTGGCATTCTTCCCAATGTTTCATCGTTGGCGCCTGATAGGCTTCGACAGCCACTTCCGAGGGCCGCGATGCGCCGAAGCTGCCCTGAACGATCGTCACCACCTGACCATTCTGCAGAGCTCGGCCAAGCACCTGGCTGACGGCTTTGCCTTCGCGCAGCACGTCGACTTGAAAACTCACCGGCACGTCGGGTTCGACCGGCCCGACAAAAGTGATCGCCAGCGAACGCACCGGGCGCTCCGCCGGCACCCTGGCGCGCATGACTTCAAATTGCAGGGCGGCCACCAGCCCGCCAAAACTGGCCCGACCCTGTCCCCATTCGGCGGGGATGGTCACTTCTGGTTGTTGGCGGACAGCATCGAGCAGATCGCAAAAGCGCATGGCAACCTCGAAAAAGCGCAAAAGGAATGCAGGGATCTTACCCAGCCCGGGACAGAGGCGCAGCGTCTATTCCGGTCAAATGGGCTGACAGATAGGCCTTGACACGTTTCGATTTCGCCGCAAACCCTTGTAGGAGCTGTCGAGTGAAACGAGGCTGCGATCTTTTGAGCTGTTTGCAAATCAAGATCAAAAGATCGCAGCCTTCGGCAGCTCCTACAGAGGGAGGCGCAAGCTTCAGGATTTGAAACAAGCGGCGCTGAATTTTTCCAGCACCTGATCGGCCTTCAGCTCTGCCGTGACCAACCCGGCCTGCCACGTTGCCACGCAAGGTTGCAGATCGGCTTCCTGTTCGGCACGCGCCAGCCATTGCCAGCAATCGTGCCAGTCGCCCAGCGCACCTTGCGCGGACTTCAGATGCTTAAGTGCCGGTTTCGGCAAGCGATCCAGCTCGGGGTAGGCTTCGATGCCATAGCGCACGCGCTTGATCAGCAGGCGCAGACGATGGCGGTCGTGGGCGGGATCGTGCAGCGCCGCAACGAGTTTCTGCCATTGTTTGCTCAAACGTTTTTCGATGCGTTTATCCAGATCCTTGAGCAAGCCCTGACGCTGAGACGCGCGAAGGAAGCGTGGAAAGGCGTCGAGAATCATCAGCAACGAAGCCAGCTCTGCACTCGCTGCCAGCGCTGGATAGGCCTCGGCCATTTGTCCCAGGCGCCGCTGTGCGGCCTCGGGTTGATCATGCTCGAGCAGATAAGCGGCGAGCACCTCGCGATCGCGCCACGGCGTGGTCAGATCGCCCACCGCCGAAGCCGCTGCCTCCAATTGCTCGACACCCGGCAACCCACGCAACGGCCGCAACAGACTGCGCAAGCGCCGCACCGTGGTGCGCAAATCGTGCAACGCCTCGGGATCGGTACGCGCAGTCAATCGCGCCTGACACGCCAGCAGTCGCACATCCAGGCTCAACACATGAGCCACCAAACGATCGATCATGGGGGTCTACTCCGTAGACAGCGGCAAGCTTTTAGCTTTTAGCTGCAAGCTGCAAGCTGCAAGCTGAACGCGTTTGCTTCAAGCTTGCGGCTTGCGGCTTGCGGCTAGAAGCTTGCAGCTGCTTTTTAACGTCCTGCGCGGGATTCGCGGATGTAAAAGCGGGCTTTCTCGGCTTTCTTGCTGCAGCCTTCGAAGCCTTCGAATTGTTGCTGGGTCTTGGCAGCGGTCAGCAGCGACAGGGCTTTGGAATAGCTGACGGTGCCGGCGAAGCCTTCAGCCTTGGCCAGGTCCAGCTCGTGCCAGGCCGCGTCGAGTTGGCTGCCGCAGCTGTCGCGGTACGCGGTTTTGCCGGCGCAACCGGCCAGAACCAGAGCCATCAACGGTACACAGATCCAGGCTTTCATCACTTACACCTCAAGGTAGGTCAACAGTCGTGCAGGTAAGACGGCCCGGCAGCGAAAAAGTGCCTCGCTCGCGGCTCAAACCAACATGGCGCAGAGCATAGCGCCGAAGCATTGGGCGCGAGCGAAAAACGACGTCTCTGCCTCGCCCAGCGACCTTGGCGATTGAGCCGTCTGGCCGATGCGTGCATTGTGCAGGCTTGTCGGGAGGAAGTTTGATGAAAAAGCGTGTCGCACTGGTGCTGGGCTCCGGTGGCGCCCGGGGCTATGCCCATATTGGCGTTATCGAGGAAATTGAAAAACGCGGCTACGACATTGCCTGCATTGCCGGTTGTTCGATGGGCGCGGTGGTTGGCGGCATCTATGCCGCCGGCAAACTGGAAGACTATCGGCGCTGGATCGAAAGCCTCGATTACCTCGACGTGCTGCGCCTGGTCGACGTGAGTTTCCGTCTCGGTGCAATTCGCGGGGAAAAAGTCTTCGGGCAGATCCGCAAGATCGTCGGCGAGATCAATATCGAAGACCTGCGCATTCCCTACACCGCTGTCGCCGCCGACCTGACCAATCAGCAGGAAATCTGGTTTCAGGAAGGCTGCCTGCATCAGGCCATGCGTGCCTCGGCGGCGATTCCCAGCCTGTTCACTCCAGTGATGCAGGGCAACCGCATGCTGGTCGACGGCGGCATTCTCAATCCGCTGCCGATCGTGCCAGTGGTGTCCAGCCACTGCGACTTGATCATCGCGGTCAACCTCAACGCGACCAACCAGCGCCAATACAAGCTGCCAGTGATCGAACGGCCGCCGGCGTTCCGTTCGCGCTTCGACAGCCTGATCAATTCGCTGGGGTCGAAGTTGCCGTTCCGGCGCAAACAGGCCGAGCAATTGTTGAAGCTGGAACAGGAAGCGTTGCGCGCCGAAGCGGCGGAAATCAATCCGTGGCTTGAAGGCGTCGAACCGCAAAGCCAGCAACCGGCCGCGGCGCCCGAGCGTGAGGGCGCGCCGAAATCCGCCACCGGTTCCTTCATCATCGACAATGTCGGGCCGGCGTCACTGTTGGATCTGATCAACCAGAGTTTCGAGGTGATGCAGACCTCACTGGCGCAGTACAAGATCGCCGGGTATCCGCCGGATATCCTGATCAACGTGCCGAAGCGGGTGTGCCGGTTTTTCGAGTTTTACAAGGCACCGGAGTTGATCGCGCTGGGCCGGGAGATTGCCAGCGATACGCTGGATCGGTATGAGCAGGAACAGGGTTGATCTGATCCGGATATTTCAGGGCATTCGATGGCGTCTTCGCGAGCAGGCTCGCTCCCACAGGGGAGATGCATTCCAAATGTGGGAGCGAGCCTGCTCGCGAAGGCGCCGGATCAGGCGCCACAAACCTACAGACCACCCTCCCCCAACAACCGATACCCAACCCCCGCCTCGGTCACGATAAACCGGGGCTTTGTCGGATCATCCGCGAGCTTCTGCCGCAGATGCCCGACCACGATACGCAGGTAATGACTGTCCTCGGTGTGGGTCGGGCCCCAGATATCCTTGAGCAATTGTTGCTGGGTGATCACCCGCCCCGGATGCCGTGCCAGTTGCGCCAGCACCGCATATTCCTTGCGGGTCAGCGCCACTTCGACACCGTCGAGCAATACTCGCCGATAGGCCAGATCCACAGTCAACGGCCCGAAGCTCAGCGCCGCCTGCTGCGCCTCCCCCGCCGGCGCCTGACGCAACAGCGCACGGACCCGGGCGAGAAATTCCTGGATGCCGAACGGTTTGGTCACGTAGTCGTTCGCACCGCCATCCAGCGCTTCGACTTTCTGCCCTTCACTGGCACGCACTGACAGCACCAGCACCGGCATAGCCGCCCATTCGCGCAACTCGCGCAGCACTTGCTGACCGTCCATGTCCGGCAGGCCGAGGTCGAGCACGACCAGGTCCGGTTTGCTCAGCGCAGCCTGCGCCAGGCCTTCGGCACCGGTGCCCGCCTCCAGCACTTTATAGCCCTGTGAAGCGAGGCTGATGCGCAGGAACTTGCGGATCTGCGGTTCGTCGTCGATGACCAAAATGGTTGCGGTCTGGCTCATGAATTCACGTCAGCACAATAGAGTGGCAAGAGAGTAGCGCAGTCGGCCTCAGGCTTCATGGTCCATGCCCGGTTGCGCCTGCAGCGGCAGATGCAGAGTGATGCAGGTACCCCGCCCGTCGATGCCGTCAGACACCGAAATGTGCCCGCCGTGGGCGCCGACCATACCCTGACAGATCGCCAGGCCCAGCCCCGTGCCCTGCCCGCCGCGATCACCGCGCGCGGCGGTATAGAACATGTCGAAAATCTTCGCCCGCTCCTCTTCGGGAATCCCCGGGCCCTCATCGCTGACCGAGAAGAAAATCTCCTGCTCATCGGCGCCGGCGCGCAGCTGCAGGCGCCCGTGATTGGGCGAAAAGCGTGCGGCGTTTTCCAATACGTTGACCAACGCCTGCTCGATCAACGCCGCGTGCACGTAAAGCAACGGCAACTCGGCGGGCACCTCGGTGCTGACCTGCAGCGGCGCCAGCACTGCGCGCAGGCGATTGAGCGAACTGCCGACGATATCGGCCGGCGACACCCAGTCCCGCGCCAGCTTCAAGGCGCCGTGGCCCAGACGGGTCATGTCGAGCAGGTTCTGGATGTAGCGGTCGAGGCGTTCGGCCTCGTCACGGGTGCCTTCGAGCAACTCGCGACGATCTTCCAGGGGGATCGCTTCGCCGAGGGCCAACAGGCTGTCGATGCTGCCGCGCATGGCGGTCAGCGGCGTGCGCAAATCATGGGACACCGAGGCCAGCAAGGCGCTGCGCAATTGCTCGGTTTCGCCGTGCAGGCGCGCCGCTTCCAGGTCATCGGCCAACTGCGCGCGGGCCAGGGCTTGTGCCAGTGGCTGGCTCAACGCGGTGAGCAAGCGGCGGCGCTGACCGCTCAAGGTCTGGCCTTCTTTGGCGCACACCCCGAGCAGCGCCAGCGGTCCGTCCTCGACCGACAACGGCCACCACCACCAACGCCCGAACGGCAGCGTGCCGGTGCCCTTGCCCGCCGATTGATCGTGTTGCCAGGCCCAATCGGCAGCGGCGCGTTCCGCTTCGGTGAACTGCAGCGGCCCACCGGTTTCGACTTTCCAGGCACCCTGTGCGTCGCGGTTGAGCAGGCACAGTTGCAGATCGCTCCAGCCCTCGAGGTGCTGCGCCGCGGCGCTGACCACCGCCTGGCGATCGGTCGCGGCAGTAAGTTTGCGCGACAGGTCGAGCAGTTCGCTGGTCTCTTCCTGAGTGTCACGCAGGGCCTGCAATTGTCGACGCTGACGCGCCGCGAGATTGCCGGTGAGCGCCGCCATCAACAGAAAGAACAGCAGCGTCAGCACGTCTTCTTCGCGCTGAATGCTGAAAGAAAAATTCGGCGGGATAAACAGAAAATCGTAGGTCAGAAACGACAGCGCCGCACACGCCAGCGCCGGGCCGAGACTGCTGCGCACCGCCACCAGCAACACCGCCGCGAGAAACACCAGCGAGATGTTCGGCAGCGGCAGCACGCTCGACACCGCCCAGGCCAAGGCGCTGGCCAACAACGTCGCGACCAGCGCCAGCACATAGTCGAACCACACCAGCTTCAGCGGATTGCGTAGGCGCGGTTGATGTTGCTGGTGATCACTGTCGAGTACGTTGATTTCCAGGCCATGCGCCTGACGCAGCAGCCGCGCCGCCAGCCCGCCACCGAACAAACGACGGCGTAATCGCGGCCGCGACTGGCCAACCAGCACCAGGCTGGCACGGCGTTCGGCGGCGTGTTGGATCAGGGTTTTCGCCACTTCGCCGGCACGCAACAGCACCACCTCGCCGCCGAGGCGTTCGGCCAGTTGCTGCGCGCTTTGCAGACGCAATCGCGACTGCTCGTCGCGGGCGCTGCCGTTGTCGACATGCACCAGACTCCACGGCAGATGCCGACGCTGAGCCACGCGACTGGCGTGGCGCACCAGACGCTCGGCCTGCGCATCGCCGTCCACACCGACCAGCAACCGCCCGCGCACCGCCGGGGCGGCCTGACCGAGTTGGCGATAGCCTTGGGCGAGGTCGTTATCGACCTGCGCGGCGGCGGTCTGCATTGCCAGTTCGCGCAGTGCGGTGAGGTTGGTCTGGGTAAAAAACGCATCGATGGCCGCCCTCGCCTGCTCGGGCACGTAGACCTTGCCGTCACGCAGACGCTCGAGCAACTCACGCGGCGGCAGGTCGATCAGCAGCAGCTCGAAGGCTTCCTGCAAAACCCAGTCGGGCAAGGTTTCGCGTACCTGCACACCGGTGATGCCGCGCACCTGATCGTTGAGGCTTTCCAGATGCTGGACGTTGACCGTGGTGAACACGTCGATGCCGGCGGCGAGCAGTTCCTGAATGTCTTGCCAGCGTTTGGCGTGACGACTGCCGGGGGCATTGCTGTGGGCCAGTTCATCGACCAGCACCAGGTTCGGGCGGGCGGCGAGGATGCCGTCGAGATCCATTTCCTCCAGTAGCACGCCCCGGTATTCGCTGCGCACCAGCGGTTGTTGCGGCAGGCCACCGAGCAACGCTTCGGTTTCGGCGCGGCCGTGGGTTTCGACCACGCCGGCGAGGACTTTCACGCCCTGGCGCAGTTGCGAGTGGGCGGCCTGGAGCATGGCGTAGGTCTTGCCGACGCCGGGCGCGGCGCCGAGGAAAACCTTCAAACGGCCACGGCCGTCCCGGGGCAGGTCTGCTAACAGTGCGTCGGCGCGGCCGGAGTCGCTCATGCTTGGATTGCCTTGTTCGGTTTGAGATTGGTGTGAAGCGTCAAGAGATCGCAGCCTTCGGCAGCTCCTACAGGGGTAATGCGATTCATGTAGGAGCTGCCGAAGGCTGCGATCTCTTGATTTACAGGTTTTGCAGTGCCAGGTTCAGCTCCAGCACATTCACCACTGGCGGGCCCACCAGCGGCTGTTCGATGTGCGCATCAAGCAACTGCTGCAAGGTCGACACCGGCAGGTTACGCGCCGCCGCGACACGCGCCAGTTGATAGGCAATTGCTGCCGGTGGCAAGTGCGGATCGAGGCCGCTGGCGGAGGTGGTCAGCAGTGCCAGGGGCACCGGGCCCTGGCCGGGGATTTGTTGCTTGTGAGCGTCTTCGATCACACGGGTAGCAAGGGCCGGATTGCTCGGTGCGAGGTTGCTGGCGCTGCTGGCGACCGTGGCAAAGGCCCCGGCGGAGGGGCGCGGGTGGAACCAGCTGTCGCCGCTGAAATCCTGGGCGATCAACGACGAGCCGCGTACTTTGCCGTCGGCATCGTGGATCAGACTGCCGTTGGCCTGGGCCGGGAATGCGACCTGGGCGATGCCGGTGACCGCCAGTGGGTAGGCGACGCCGGTGATCAGGGTCATCAGCGCCAACAGGGTCAGGGCTGGGCGTAGTGTTGTGGACATTGCAGAATCCTCGATTCAGAAACCAGTACGGTGTTGAGTCAGATAAAGCGTTGCGCATTCTTCGCGAGCAGGCTCGCTCCCACAGGGGAATGCAGTTCCAAGTGGGAGCGAGCCTGCTCGCGAAGGGATCACACCAGATGCAACGCCGTAAGCAGCATGTCGATCGCCTTGATCCCCACGAACGGCACGACAATCCCGCCCACGCCATAGATCAGCAGATTGCGCCGCAACAAGGCCGCCGCACTCGCCGCCTGCACGCGCACACCGCGCAATGCCAGCGGAATCAGCACGACGATGATCAAGGCGTTGAACACAATTGCCGAGAGAATCGCGCTCCGCGGACTGCTCAAGTGCATGATGTTCAACACACCCAGTTGCGGGTAAATCGAAGCAAACAGCGCCGGCAGGATCGCGAAGTATTTGGCGATGTCGTTGGCGATGGAAAACGTCGTCAGCGCGCCCCGGGTTACCAGCAATTCCTTGCCGATCTGCACTACGTCGAGCAGTTTGGTCGGGTCGCTGTCGAGGTCGACCATATTTGCCGCTTCCCGTGCCGCTTGCGTGCCGTCGTTCATCGCCATGCCGACGTCTGCCTGAGCCAGTGCCGGGGCGTCGTTGGCACCGTCGCCGCACATCGCGACCAGGCGACCGTCGTTCTGCTCGTGCCGAATACGCGCGAGTTTTTTCTCCGGCGTGGCTTCGGCGAGGACATCATCGACGCCCGCTTCAGCGGCAATGGCAGCGGCGGTCAGCGGGTTATCGCCGGTGACCATCACCGTGCGAATCCCCAGTTTGCGCAGCTCGGCGAAACGCTCGCGAATACCCGGCTTGACCACGTCCTTCAGATGAATCGCACCGAGCAATTTACCGTCGGCGCAGACCAGCAACGGCGTGCCACCGCTCTGGGCGATCTTGTCGATTTCCCGCGCCAGCGCCGGGGCCAGATCCCCTCGTTGCTGGCCGAGAAATGCCAGCAACGAATCCACCGCGCCCTTGCGATAAACGCGGCCCTGATAGTCGACACCGGACAAACGGGTTTCGGCGCTGAACGGCACGGCGGTCAGGGTTTCCGGCGACGGCTCCGGTTGTGGATGCAGGCCACGGAGAAACTCGACGATCGATTTGCCTTCAGCGGTTTCATCCGCCAGGGAGGCGAACAGCGCGCCCTCCGCCAGCTCACGGCCGGTCACACCCGGCGCGGCGTACACCGCGCTGCAGCGACGGTTGCCGAAGGTGATGGTGCCGGTCTTGTCGAGCAACAGCACGTGCACATCACCCGCCGCTTCCACCGCGCGACCGGACTTGGCGATCACGTTCAGGCGCACCAGCCGATCCATCCCGGCGATACCGATGGCCGAAAGCAGCCCGCCGATGGTGGTCGGGATCAGCGTGACCAATAACGCCACGAGGAACACCAGCGGCAGGCTGCCATTGGCAAAGTGCGCGAACGGTTGCAGGGTGACGACCACCAGCAGGAAGATCAGGGTCAGGCCGATCAGCAGGATATCCAGCGCCACTTCGTTCGGAGTCTTCTGGCGTTTGGCGCCTTCGACCAGCGCGATCATGCGGTCGAGGGTCGATTCACCGGGGTTGGCGGTGATCTTCACCAACAGCCAGTCGGACACCAGTCGCGTGTTGCCGGTGACGGCGGAACGGTCGCCGCCGGACTCGCGAATCACTGGCGCCGATTCCCCGGTAATCGCTGCTTCGTTGACCGCCGCGATGCCTTCGATGACTTCGCCGTCACCGGGGATCATTTCCCCGGCTTCGACACGCACCACATCGCCCTTGCGCAGAGTGGCGGCGGGCACAATCCTGAAGCTGGCGTCAGCCTGACGGCAGCGCGCGCTGAGGCCTTCACTGCCGGCCTTGAGGCTGTCGGCGCGGGCCTTGCCGCGACCTTCGGCCAAGGCCTCGGCGAAGTTGGCGAACAGCACGGTGAACCACAGCCACAAGGCGATTTGTGCGGCGACGAAGGTCGGCACGTCGGCATCCGGAATGAAGCACAGCACGGTGGTGAAAATCGCCGTCAATTCGACCACCAGCATCACTGGCGAACGCGCCAGTTGTCGTGGGTCGAGCTTGACGAAGGCTTGCACCAACGCCGGGCGCCACAGGGCCGAGATCGCAGTTTTTGCTTGTTCCGGCGCTTTGACGGCGACGGGTTTTATTGCAGGCATATTCATGGATGGATTCCTTAGAAGCCCATACTTAAATGTTCGGCGATAGGACCGAGCGCCAGCGTCGGCAAGAACGTCAGGCCGCCCACCAGCAGAATGGTCACGGTCAACAGGGTCACGAACAGCGGGCCGTGGGTCGGGAAGCTGTTCTGGCCGACCGGTGCGCTTTTCTTCATCGCCAGGCTGCCGGCCAATGCCAGCACCGGCAGGATGTAACCGAAGCGGCCGATCAACATGCCCAGGCCGAGCATCAGGTTGTGAAATGGTGTGTTCGCGCTCAGGCCACCGAACGCCGAGCCGTTGTTGGCGCTGGCCGAGGTGTAGGCATAAAGCAACTGACTGAATCCGTGCGGGCCGGGGTTGCTGATGGTCGCCGCCGGGCCGGGCAGCACAGCCGCAATGGCGCCGAGCACCAGCACGCCCACCGGCATCACCAGCAGCGTCACCACCAGCAATTGCACCTCGCGGGCCTGGAGTTTCTTGCCGAGGTATTCCGGGGTGCGGCCAATCATCAGACCGGCGAGGAACACCGCGATCAACACGTTGAGCAACATCCCATAGAGCCCCGCGCCGACGCCGCCAAAGATCACTTCGCCGACCATCATGTTGACCAGCGCAACCATACCGCTGAGCGGGTTGAGGCTGTCATGCATGCCGTTGACCGAGCCGTTGGAGGCCGCCGTCGTCGTCACCGACCACAGCACCGTGGCAGTGGTGCCGAAGCGCGCTTCCTTGCCTTCCAGCGGCGCAGTCTGCTCGACGGCGGCGTTGTTCAGGGTCGGATTCGGCTGATATTCGGCCCACAGCGAGGTGGCGCCGCCGATCAGGAACAACGCCAGCATGCAGGCGATGATTGCGCGACTCTGGCGCAGATCCTTGACGTAATGGCCAAAGGTGAACACCAGCGCCACCGGAATCAGAATGATCGACGCGACTTCGAAGAGGTTGCTCCAAGCGCTCGGGTTCTCGAACGGATGCGCCGAATTGACTCCGAAGAAACCGCCGCCGTTGGTGCCCAGTTGCTTGATCGCAATCTGGCTCGCGGCCGGGCCGAGTGGAATCACTTGATCGACACCCTGCAGCGTCACGGCGTTGACATACTGGGCGAAGGTTTGCGGCACCCCCTGCCAGACCAGATACAACGCCAGCAACAGGCACAGTGGCAGCAGGCCATAAAGGGTGGCACGGGTCATGTCGACCCAGAAGTTGCCGAGGGTCTGCGCGGACTTGCGCCCGATGCCACGGCACAGCGCGACCAGCACGGCGAGACCGGTGGCGGCACTGACGAAGTTCTGCACGGTGAGACCGACCATCTGACTCAGGTAGCTGAGGGTCGCCTCGCCGCTGTAGGACTGCCAATTGGTGTTGGTCATGAAACTGACCGCCGTGTTGAACGCCTGCGTCCATTCCTGGCCCGGCAGATTCTGCGGGTTGAGCGGCAGGTGATCCTGAAACAATAGAATCGCAAACAGCAGCAGGAAACCGGCGAGGTTGAACGCCAGCAGCGCCAGCGTGTACTTCTGCCAGCTCTGCTCGGCCTGCACATCGACCCCGGCGAGCCGATAGCACCCGCGCTCGACCGGGCCAAGAATCGGCGTCAGCCAGGTTCGCTGGCCCTCCATGACCTTGTAATAGAAACGCCCGAGCAACGGTGCCGGCAGCAAGACCAGCGAAAAAAACCCGAGGATCAGCCAATAGTCATAACTGTGCATAGCCGCTCCTAGTTCCGGTCCGCGCGCAACAGCGCAACCAACAGATAAATGAACAGCCCCACTGCCAGCAGCAGTGACACCCCGTCCAGAACGCTCATGGAAGATCTCCGTGTAACGGCGTATTGCCGTGTGTGCGGTGATTGTCGGGAAGGAGGCTGTAAAGGAACGAGAGCGAGGCGCAGCGTGGGGCATAAAGAAAGCGTAAAGAGTGGGTTTATGCGAGCGTTACAGCTGATCTTTGCGGGGTCTGGACTGCCGTCTTCGCGAGCAGGCTCGCTCCCACATCTTGAATGCATTCACCCTGTGGGAGCGAGCCTGCTCGCGAAGACTGCAGAGCGGGCAACAACGCACCCAACTGGCGCACTCTGCCTGCACATTCAGCTCGAATCATCCCCGCTGCGACAGCTTTCAACTCATTACGACTTGTTTCACCGCAATGGCACGCCCACTGCACACGCCCTCTCCCGAGCTTTCCAACCGTTGCGGGAGCAAGCGCATGAACACACAACTCAAACCCACGCTGGGCACGTTGCACCTGTGGGGCATTGCCGTGGGGCTGGTGATTTCCGGGGAATATTTCGGCTGGAGTTACGGCTGGGGCGTGGCCGGCACGCTGGGTTTTCTGGTGACCTCGTTCATGGTCGCGACCATGTACACCTGCTTCATCTTCAGCTTCACCGAACTGACCACTGCAATTCCCCATGCCGGCGGGCCGTTTGCCTACAGCCGCCGCGCGTTCGGTGAGAAAGGCGGATTGATCGCCGGACTGGCCACACTGATCGAATTCGTTTTCGCACCACCGGCGATTGCCCTGGCGATTGGCGCTTATCTGAATGTGCAATTTCCGGCACTCGACCCGAAACACGCGGCGGTCGGCGCCTACATCGTCTTCATGGGGCTGAACATTCTCGGGGTAAAACTGGCCGCCACGTTCGAGCTGGTCGTCTGCGTGCTGGCCGTGGCTGAGTTGCTGGTGTTCATGGGCGTGGTCGCGCCGGCGTTCAGCTTCAGCAACTTTGCCCTGAATGGCTGGGCCGGTTCCGACGTCTTTGGCGCGCCTGCGATTGCCGGGATGTTCGCGGCGATCCCGTTTGCGATCTGGTTCTTCCTCGCCATCGAAGGCGCGGCGATGGCTGCCGAAGAAGCCAAGGATCCTAAACGCACGATTCCGAAAGCCTACATCAGCGGCATCCTGACCCTGGTGCTACTGGCGATGGGGGTGATGTTCTTCGCTGGCGGCGTCGGCGACTGGCGCACTCTGGCCAACATCAACGACCCACTGCCGCAAGCGATGAAAACCGTGGTCGGCGACAACTCCGGCTGGCTGCATATGCTGGTCTGGATCGGTCTGTTCGGACTGGTGGCGAGTTTCCACGGCATCATCCTCGGCTACTCACGCCAGTTCTTCGCCCTCGCCCGCGCAGGTTATTTGCCCGCTTCGCTGGCAAAACTGTCGCGCTTCCAGACACCGCATCGCGCGATCATCGTCGGCGGGCTCATCGGTATCACAGCGATCTACAGCGATGGCCTGATCAACCTCGGTGGCATGACGCTGACGGCGGCGATGATCACCATGGCCGTGTTCGGCGCGATCGTGATGTACATCATGAGCATGCTCAGCCTGTTCAAATTGCGTAAAGCGGAACCCAATCTGGAACGCACCTTCCGCGCGCCTTGCTATCCACTCGTTCCGCTGATTGCACTGGTGCTGGCGGTGGTGTGCCTGGTGGCGATGGCGTGGTTCAACACACTGATCGGGCTGATTTTCCTTGGCTTCATGGCGGTCGGTTTCGGCTATTTCATGCTCACCGGCCAACTGCGCGCCAACGCGCCTGCTGACGCCATGCTCACCGGCCTGTAACGACCGTCCCCTGTAGGAGCTGACGAGTGAAACGAGGCTGCGATCTTTTGATCTTGTTTCCAGGCTCAAGAGCTCGCAGCCTCGTTTCACTCGTCAGCTCCTACAGGAATTTCAGATGCACCGGGTACAAGCGGCCTAGAATGGAACCACTGCGAAGTCGTTTCGCTCAAAAGTGATAGGCAGCATCGCACGGCGAAATCCTCGCCCGTCGAGCTGCCATTAAGGAGAGCCGTTATGCCCTGGTATGCCTGGTTGATTCTGGTCGTTGCGATCGGCTCGATTGTTGGCGGATTGATGATGTTGCGCGACACCGCCAACAAGGTCGAACTGACCGATGAAGAACGCAAGCGCGTCGCGCAACGCAATGCCGAAGCGGATGCCAAGGACGCACAGGACCGCTGACACCAACCCCGCCAACATGGCGGGGTTGGTTTATCCAACGCAATCGGACTTACCCGCACGCCTTTTAGATTTTAGAAGTACAGTCACCATTTAATCTTCCGTGGTTAAGATGGCAGCATCTTCGCGGAGAGCTCCACATGCGTTACTCGCCAGACCACAAAGCCCAGACCCACCAACGCATCATCAAGGAAGCTTCGGCGCGATTTCGCAAGCACGGCATCGGCGCCACCGGCCTGCAGCCTTTGATGAAAGCCCTGGGCTTGACCCATGGCGGCTTCTACTCGCACTTCAGATCCAAGGAAGAACTGGTCGAAAAAGCCCTGCAAGAGGCCGGCGAGCAAGTCGCGGGCCTGTGCGAAGAAATCTTCGCGCAGGAAAATCCTCTGCAAGTGTTCATCGACACCTACCTGTCAGAGTGGCATCAGACCTCGCCCCACGAAGGCTGCCCGCTGCTGACCATTTCCTCGGAGCTGGGCCTGCGCGGCCAGCCAAGTCCAACCAGCGACGAAGTCCTCAATGCTCGGCTCGAACAGATTCAAGGAACACTCGAAGGCGAACACGTCGCTGAACGCAGCATCGTGATCATGGCAACCCTCGCCGGCGCACTGCTGCTGTCTCGCAGCGTCGCAGATGCCGACTTCGCCCAGCGCATCCTCGACGTCACCCGCGAACATCTTAAGCAATCGAGCGATTAAGCTTCCCAGCGTTTGAACAGCACGCTCGCATTCACCCCGCCAAAACCGAAGCCGTTGGACAACGCGAACTTGATCGGCATCGAGCGCGCCTCGCCATGGACAATGTCCACACCTTCGCTGGCCGGATCCGGGTTTTCGAAATTGAGCGTCGGCGGCACCACCTGATCACGGATCGCCAGCAGAGTGAAAATGGCCTCCAGTCCTCCCGCAGCACCGAGCAAATGACCGGTGGCGGATTTGGTCGAGGTTACGGCGATATTGTTTTCAGCACCAAACACAGCCTTGATCGCCGCCAACTCACCCAAATCACCGACCGGCGTCGAGGTCGCATGAGCGTTGAGGTGCTGCACCTGCTGCGGCGTCACCCCGCCCTGAGCCAGAGCCAATTGCATCGCCCGACGCGCACCACTGCCATCTTCCGGCCCGGCGGTCAGGTGGTAGGCATCGGCTGTCGTGCCGTAGCCGACCAGTTCCGCCAACGGCTTCGCCCCGCGTGCCAGCGCATGCTCCAGCGATTCGATGACCAACAGACCGGCACCCTCACCCATCACAAAACCATCGCGCCCGCTGTCGAACGGCCGCGAAGCTTTTTCCGGGGTGTCGTTGTAGCCGCTGGACAGCGCCCGCGCCGCCGCGAAACCGGCGAGACTGACGCGATCGATCGAAGCTTCAGCACCGCCACATACTGCGATGTCCGCCTCCCCCGCCCTGATCAACCGCGCTGCATCGCCGATCGCCTGAACCCCGGCGGCACATGCGGTCACCGGTGCGCCCAACGGCCCTTTGAGACCATGCTGGATCGAGACATGACCGGCCGCGAGATTGACCAGAAACGATGGAATGGTGAACGGCGACAAGCGTCGAGGGCCGCGGCTGTCGGTGGTGCGAACGGCATCGGCAATCGCACCGAAACCGCCGACGCCCGAGCCGATAATTGTCGCAGTCCGCTCCTGGCTTTCAGCGTCCGCTGGATGCCAACCGGCCTGCTCCAGCGCCTGCCGCGCCGCTTCCATGGCAAACATGATGAAACGGTCCATCTTCTTCTGTTCTTTGGGTGGCGTGGCGCGATCCGGATCAAACCCGGCCTCGGCATCCTCTTCCACCGTGGGCACGCTGCCGCCGACCCGGGTCGGCAGACCAGCCACAACCGCATCGGGCAGGTTGCGCAACCCGGAACGACCGGCCAGCAAACGCTGCCAGACGATTTCAACATCACTGCCCAAGGGTGAAACCAGGCCCATGCCCGTGACGACGACTCGACGTTGGTTCATATCGTGGTTACCCCTTATCAATTCAAAATTCGATGTGTAACGGTGTGCTGCGATTCGGCTGCTGAATCAGTCCCGAACAAAATTATTATAGGCATAATCAAGGCACAATATGATACCCGTAATTTTCAGCGTTCAGGCATCCACCAGATCGGCACCCAATAAAAAGGCCGGTCAATGACCGGCCTCTCGGCGTAGAACTGTCAGCTTAGTTCACTTCCAGCTTGTCACGGTTGCGATCCAGAATCGCCTTGCCAATCCCCTTCACTTCCAGCAACTCATCCACCGACGCAAACGGCCCGTTTGTATCCCGATACGCAACAATTGCCTGCGCCTTCGCCTCCCCCACACCCGCCAACTCCTTCTGCAACGTCGCCGCATCCGCGCCATTGAGGTCGATCTTGGCGCTTGCCGAGGGCGCAGCCGCATCCATCAGCAAAGGCGCTTTGGTTGTCTCGGTGGTCGCTACAGGGGCAGCAATCGCAGCGATCGAGGCGCTGGTGAGGAAAGCAAAGATCAGCGAGTAGAAATAACCGGTACGCATAAGTGACGCTCCATCATCGTTTTAGAAAGCAGCTTTTCCCAAGCTGCTCTCCAAACGTAGGTCATGATGGAGCGAAGTCAAAAATGTGAGCGTTACAGGATGTGAAACAATCAAGGATCGATACGACGTTGCTGGTAGATCCAGTCAACAATTTCTCCGTCGGGGGTGTAGCCAGAGACGGTTTCGCGCAGGAGTTGGCGGACGCGTGTGTAGTCGTCGGATTCGACGGCTTTGAGCAGCTCGCTCAACCGAGCTTTCAGGACATCCCAAGGAAGGTGATCTTCGTTGGCGCTCATGATCATCGGATGCGACGTCGCTGCGACGTTGTCACCGATCAGCAATTCCTCGTACAGCTTCTCGCCCGGGCGCAAGCCGGTGAACTCGATGGAGATGTCGCCCTGTGGGTTACGCTCCGATCGGATGCTTAGTCCTGACAGGTGAATCATCTTTTCCGCCAGCTCGACGATCCGCACGGGCTCGCCCATGTCCAGGACGAAAACGTCTCCGCCCTGCCCCATTGAACCCGCCTGGATGACCAACTGTGCGGCTTCCGGGATCGTCATGAAGTAGCGAGTGATTTTCGGATGAGTGACCGTCAGTGGCCCGCCGGCCTTGATCTGGCTATGGAACAGCGGGATGACTGAGCCCGAAGAACCCAGCACGTTGCCGAAACGGACCATGGTGAAACGGGTTTTGTTGACTCTGGAAACGTTGGCCTTATCGCCGAATAAAACAGGGGCGATCTCACGGCTCAAAGCCTGAAGCGTCAGTTCCGCCAAACGCTTGGTGCTGCCCATGACATTGGTCGGGCGGACCGCTTTGTCAGTGGAGATCAAAACAAAATTAGCCACTCCGCACTGTAACGCGGCCTGAGCGGTATTTAGGGTACCGATCACATTGTTCAGAACACCTTCGGCAATGTTGTGCTCAACCATGGGCACATGTTTGTAGGCAGCCGCGTGATAAACCGTATCCACATCCCAGGTTTTCATGACATCCAACAGCTTGTGTTGATGGCGGATGGAACCAAGGATTGGTAACAACTGGACCGCCACCGACTCTCGGCCTTCTCTCTGTTCAAGCTCCGAAAGAATACTGTAGAGATTGAACTCGCTATGATCGAAGAGTATGAGCTTGGTTGGCCCAAGAGAAAAAATCTGCCTGCAGAGCTCAGAACCAATAGAACCGCCGGCACCGGTTACTATAACCGTTTTGCCTTTAATACAGCGTTCGAGCAATTCAGGTTGTGCTGGAACCGAGTCGCGTCCCAGCAAATCTGCAATATCCACTTCCTGAATATCTTCCACCTTGACACGGCCACTCGCGAGGTCCGTGAAGTTCGGAACACTGCGAATATGCAGGGGGAAGCTTTCCAGAAAATTAAGAATCTCCCGGCGACGGGCGCGCGTCGACGAAGGTAGAGCCAAGAGAATTTCTTGGGCCCCTGTTTCGTCGATCAACTGTTGGATGTGCTTGGGCTTATAGACCTGCAGGCCAGCGATTATTCGATCAGCAATGCTCGGATCGTCATCGATGAATGCGACCGGACGCATAACCCGTCCCATGCGTAGCGCCGCGACAAGTTGATTGCCAGCGACCCCCGCACCGTAGACTGCGACCTTGACCAGACCATCATCGCGATTTGTAAAGGGCACGTGCTGAGCACCGGCAAACCAGTCACCCATGAAATATTGGCGCATGCAAAGACGCAGACCGCCAATGATGACGAGGCTCAACCACCAATAGTTGAAAACGATTGATCGAGGCACCACGGCCTCGTGGTTGCTATACCAGTAAACTACGAGTGCCAAAAGCAGCGCAGACAGGCTGACCGCCTTGACGATCGCTATGAGTGCATCATTTCCAAAATATCGCATGACAGCACGATACATGCCGAAGCGGATAAACAGCGGGATGGCGACAATAGGTGCACATACGAAAAGCCAAAAGTGCACCTTCAGAGGGTTATACATATCGTCCAGACCTAACCGGACGATAAAAGCCAACCATAGAGCAGCCCAGACCAGCACGATATCTGTGGCAACCTGAATGAGCCTTTTACGGCGTCGGGGAAGGCCTAACAGGTACCCTCTGATTTTATCCATGAACCCTTCATCCACCTTTTATCATTCCGTGTAGCAACTTGGGCCAGGGCAGTAGCTCCTGGGTACGTTGTGACCACTCTAACCCTAGATGACACAATTGTTATTGCTTAGTTCTTTTTCCTACCGCTCCAGCTCTCCAGCGCGAAAGCACTTTGCCAGGACGAGCAATGGCATGTAAGCCACGAACACGCCCAACAGGCCGTTCAGGTCAAAACGTGTCACGCAGATTGCAATTGGCAACAACCAAAAGACATTGATCGCACCGACAGCGATTGTTACCGGCAAATGTCTACCGAAACGACGCGACGCGAATTGATAGGCGTGGCTGCGATGCGCCTCGTAGACCTTGTCTCCTCGGACCAGGCGGCGAAAAAGCGTGAACGTTGCGTCGACAATAAATACCCCCAACAGGATCACCCAAGCCCACAGCAATGGTGGGCTGGCCCAGGCCGCCAACAGAGACAAGCCTCCCAGGACAAAACCTAGGAAACCGCTCCCAGCATCACCCATGAAAATTCGGGCAGGTGGGAAGTTCCAGTAAAAAAACCCTAAAACAGAAGCCGCGAGTAACAAAGGCGCCCAAATCAACTCCTCAAGCCCAGCCAACCAATAAAGCAGGCAAGCACTGAGACAGACACATATAGCTTCCACGCTTGCGATACCGTCAATGCCGTCCATAAAGTTGTACAGGTTGAGTAACCAGACTAGGTAGAACGTTGCCAACGCGTAGCCTGCCCAACCTAAACTCAGAGACATGCTGAACAGCTCAATAGGTGGCGCTCCCCCGATCCAGCTCAGTAACCAAACGGCAGACGCAAAATGCCCCATCAACCGCCAACGGGCTGCGATGTGACCATGGTCATCCATGAAACCGATCATTGCGATGACACCGCCTCCCCCCGCTATAGCGAAAAAAAATTCTGCTGGCATCAAGCCACTTAGCAGCAGCAAAAAAAGCGACAGAATGAACGCCAAGACAATTGCAACACCGCCACCGCGCGGAGTAGCGACAATATGGGAACTTCGCGCGTTTGGAATGTCGACCAGACTTCGAGCTAATGCATAGCGACGCAGCACATCGGTCATGACGAACGCAATGGCGAAAATTACCGGAATGAACCAGGCGAAACTCATTTTTTACGAGACTCCAGAAAATGTGCCGCCGTTACCTGCAAGCCATCATTCAAAGTATATGGCGGGCGCCAGCCCAATAATCTGCGATTTTTCTGGATATCGACCTTCAACGACCCCAGAAGCCGCTGCGCAACGGTGCCTCGACCGACCAAATCAGCTAATAACGTGAGCATCTTTACAGGAACAGGGATGAGCCGCGTCTTCGTACCTAGCGAGTTTAAAAGACGCCGCATCAACTGTGTCGTCGAGACATCTTCATCATCACTGACCAAGAAAACCTCGTTAGCAGCACGAGGATGGTCAATACATGTACTAACCAGATCAACAACATTTTTCACAAAAACGAGGCTTCGTGAATTATTAACTGATCCGAAGGGCAGAGGAATGCCCTTGATTAGCCATTGCAACATTTGATGAAAATTCGCGCCCACTCCTGGGCCGTAAATCAGCACGGGGCGAATAACGACAACCTCAATTGCGCCTGTCTGAGCAAGCTGCATCAGTTGCTGCTCTGCTTCGCACTTAGAGATGCCATACGCGTCCGATGGATGTGGCGTATCGTAAGCAGTGAATGCATCGTTGATGGAAGTACTCTCGCCATTAACCTTGATGGAGCTGATATATATGAATCGCTTGACGCCCGCCTCCGCAGCTTCCCGAGCAAGGCGAAGGGTTCCTTGGACATTTATCTTGCGAAATTTTTCGATTGACTGGAGTGGTTCTTCATCCATGACATGCACGCGAGCCGCCGCGTGTACGACGACATGAACGCCAGAAAGAGACTTGCGCCAGTCTGTGTTGTTGTTGATATCCGGAATGTGAGTCACAGTAACGTTATCGGGCAGCTTTACATCAATATTACGAAGTGGAGCAACAACTATCGTATCTGGAGAACTGCAAAAATGTTCCACCAGGAACCTACCCAAGAAGCCAGTCGCACCAGTGACAAGAATTTTTTTCTGCATTTTGACCGATTTAGGCAAGAGAAAACAAAAATGCGGTAGACCAGCTTCGTTAAGCCCCAGCAAACAATCAACTTTTTTCTGTTTTTAGAAAGCGGCGGAATATTTTTTTGAGCGCACGAGAGACGGTCAGCTTAATACCTCCCTCATACATAGAGATCTCAATCAACAACCAATAATGCGCCAAGCTCCTGATGAAGCTGTCCCAGATAGAAGTGTGAACAGGCAATACTTTACTGCTCATCAAAATTTGCGCGCCTTGCTGAAAAAGCGAGACCCATTGATTCGCAACCACGGCGATATCAAATCTGCGGCGCACATCATCGTACGCCTTGTCCGCGATAGCGCCCCTTTGCTGCTCATCATCCAAATATCGTTCGATTGCGGCAATCCAGCACTCGGCCAGATTGTTTTTGACGAGTAAGCCAGTAGACCCATCTACAACTGAATCAACGTAACTTTCGGAGTCTGTATATATTCCAGCGCAACGAAACGCGGAGTACTCGCGGTATTTATTGTTAGTTTTATACTTATTAGACGCTTTATCATCCAGAGGTGCAAGACCAATCTTCCAATTGCGCTGAGCCTGGAAGGATATATAATCAGCATAACTGTTCATATGTCTGAAAAACCTCACCCTCGGACCTTGCTCCAACCATTTGGGAAGACAACCGACGAACTCAAAAACTATATCGTCCCGGCGCGCAAGAAAATATGGAATGACATCTCTAAGTACCTCTAAATCGGCTTCGCGCGACGGGCTTCCTGCAAAGCCGATCCGATATTCAGCATCCCTAGCGTCACTTTCAGCTGGCAGTAAAGAGAAGTCAAAAAAAGCTGGCAAAAGAACAGTATTTGAGTTCTTCGGGACTATAAACTCTTTAAGCGCACTCGAATTAGTAATCACAGTATGCGCTTTTCCAACAGCAAATCGCAGCGATCGCCGTATAATGGGGTGCTGATAATATTTCGCAAGCGCGGTATCACCCTCTATCAACCAGAAGTTATCATCAATATAATAAAAATACGGGATATTGCTACGCTTTAAAGAGTGCATCCATGATACTGCAACCGGATCAGCCGTCCTTACGAACAAAGGCACCGCATTACCAGATAGAACATGTTCAGTAAGTTCTGTAAGATAAACTTTCCTATATCTCACACCAAGTCCTGAACATTCGTGCAATAGCTGTTCGGTTAATTGAGTAGTCGCGATATCCGCCTCGACAATCAGCAGAATATCAACAAAAGAACTAGCATTACTCATCATGTGAAAAGCATACGTATGGAATGACTTTCGTAGAGCGCAGGGGCCAACGGGGTGTAACTAAACATTCTACAACATTCGCCTTAATGTATAAATCTTTTGCAAAAAAGCGGATGAACGCCAAATTTTCCTGTTTGAACGTTTCGCCAATTGAAAAATTCACCACACCAACTGTATCAATCCCGGAAAGTACTTTGATCGCATTCCACACCACCTTATTACTCCTGTCCACTAATTCGACACCGAGGTGCGCATTATGAGCGTCTCCAGAGAGGTAAACACATACGGATATGGAGTCACACTCACCCGCACTACTTACTGGATACTCGACATATCCATCGGTGGGTATGTCCTTACCAACCCGATAACCAATCGGTTCGCGACGAGAGTAGTTAGTGGCTACATGATTGTTAAAACGTTTCAAATCCGCATCAGGCAAATCAGGTCCCGCCATGAGCAGCCGGATGAGTTTTTCGTTTCTAAGCAGCTTCCGCTCACACTCAGCAACGTGAACATACTGCTCCTTGAACCGCTGATCCAAAAATTCTTCAGCATACGAAAAAGTAGAGCATTTTTCTTTATCGTATAAGTTGGCATCGTTTCTAGATTTCTGCAGTGCAGGAGTATCCAAAAAGGGATAACTATCCAAATTCTCAGTCAACGCAACATAATCATCCTCATTACCTTCCTTCCAAACCACAAGATGATAGGCAACTTGGTGACATACATCAGTCAAATGTTGTCGCATCTCCCTTCGGCAATCAGGATCCATCTTGTTGAATCTAGGAAAATAAAAAAACTCCATCCGCAGCAATCGAATCTCTAATCCGGGATCAGAGTTATCGGATTGCGACAGTCCCCACGTGACTGCGTGTGGATGGTAGTATTCCTTTTTATCAATGGGCGCCCAAGAACAACTAGACCAGAACCTCGGCGTATGCTCATTGAAAACTTGAAGATGATACGGATTGGCTAGATTTAGCTTTTGTTCATAATAGGGGACGACAATACAAATCTGAGCCTTATGCTTACAAACGCGATAAAGCTCTCTCATTGTAAACATCAGATCTGAGACATGTTCCAGGCTATGAGCCGCGTGCACCAGCTCAATGGAGTTGTCCTCAAATGGCAAAGGTTTATCAAGATCCGCTACTACTTGAACACCCGGCAGTGGGAATCTGTCAACACCGACAAACCCAGGCAGGCATTTCGGCCCACAGCCTATATCTAACTTCATCGGCAAACCTATACAGTCGATATTTCCACGAATGGATACACAGGCAAACGCTTCAAACCCGCATAACGATATTTAACAAGTTCAAAAATGTATACTGGATGAGACGCCCGAGCAAATACACGCAGTTTGTATTCAGCCGAGGAATCAACATTTCCATCATCTACTCGAAATTCAACTGGTGATGACAGATCCAAAGAATGGAGCGACAAGAATTTATTCAAAATAATTTCGCCGGACGCACCAACTAACTCGATGCCAATAAGCCCATCTTGAAATCCGTCAGTAGCGAAAGCTAACAGAATAGACTTAATCTTTTTCGAACTATTTATCGGATATTCCAAGTACGGAATATCATGTAATGATTTTGACATCTCAAGGACGATACCCGTACCGCCCTTCTTGGCGGATACAGAAAACGCTTTCAAGTCACGAAACTCGGGCATTAGGCTGTCCCACAAGTCGTGCTTGCGAGCCATAAAACCCAAACGTTTCGAAACCGAGGCTGCGTGTCTCCATCTAGCCAGCTCTTCAAGACTATGAATCAATTTTCGTGGACTTTTCAAGGAGTCATTAGTTGTAATAAAATTGATGTTGCTGTGATTTCTTGCGAGAATTTTCAGCCTGTTCTCGACTGTAGTAAAACCATTGAAGGTCGCCTTCTTAGATATCAAGTCTAAAACTTGAGAACTGGTCATCCCTGAGAACATCTCTGCACAGTACTTTTTATTATTTTCTTTGAATTTGGAAATACTAGACACATCCAAACTCTCCAACATTTCAGACCATGATCGAGCACTGAACGGAGAAGATACAACGTAGCCGATATTGAGATCTTTCACTTGGGAGTACGGAAAATAATCAGGCACCACAAGTGCTGCGCCAACTACATCAGCAGACTTCGCAACATTCATTGTTTTATAAATATTATTCGACGACGTACTGGGCGCATGGATGAGTATATCCGGGCTGTGTTTGGCAATCTGCAACAATGCTGACTCCCAATTCAGCTCATGCGGTATCGCCACTACCTCCAGCCGTTCATGCTGTTCAAGCACCTCAACGAGTGCTTTAGTAGCCCCACCCACTACCAATTTAATCCTTCTACCCGACTCAACGTACCGAAGAAGTGCAGGTACTACTATATCTTGAAGTGCGGAAAGCCTGTGTCCACCGCCCGCAAATGCAATTACCAGACTTTCGAGATCTACGGCACGCTCGTCAGCTACTATTTTCAAATCGCAGAACGCAGGTGGAAACATCATTATGTTCGGATGAAGCAGATGCTCCTCGAAATAATCGTAAAGAGTGGAAGTACTTGTCAACACGCCTGAGTATTCACTAAGCTTACGTCTCAACGTTGGCTTACTGACATCCTCAAAACCAATAACCTCTTTATCTTCTTGGAGAAGAGTGAGATTGTCATCGATAAAATAATAACAAGGAATTTGCATTTTTTTTGCAGCTTCGACCCATTCTGAAAATGGCTCCAACTGCCTTACAACAATCAAACAACTCGCGTGCGCAATTTCTGCAATTG
Organism: Pseudomonas sp.; assembly: GCF_035554175.1. Lineage (GTDB taxonomy): Bacteria > Pseudomonadota > Gammaproteobacteria > Pseudomonadales > Pseudomonadaceae > Aquipseudomonas. The sequence goes on from NZ_DATMIV010000033.1 coordinate 104,666, forward strand.
GCCAGTTCCAAGGACGAATTACTCTAATTCGGCTTTTCCAATATTCCGGCAAATAATCGAAAGTTACAGTCGTGCTGGCATCGTAGTGACACGAAAGCACCAGAACCTTCCGACTGTCATTCGAATTCAACTGAGAGCTTTTGATATCTATGAATTGTCTAGTACGCGCGTGAGCTACTGCCATCTCTTTAGACGTGACAGCTGTACAATATGACGTAAATTCTGGCAAAGCGAAAATATCGTATTCACCGATGTTTTCCGGACGAAGTGAAAAATTACGCTCCTGCTTAATTCGCTCTTCAGAGGCCCAACTGTCTAACGCATATGTTTTCCCTAGACTATCTTCGGTTGCAGGCCCCCCTACCTCTCCAACACTAACCTCTACGTAACGGAGAATATATTTTCTCGAAATTCTTCTCCATAAGTCCCAATCACACACCCGAGTCATGAGGATGTGTGGATCGTACAGACCTATGTCCTCAAAGATGAATCGAGGCACCAATACCGCATTGTTTGCAATAAAATTCCAAGAATTGATATTATTTGTCGACAAGCTTGCACCCAGGTGCTCGACTTTGTCTTCACCGGATCCTAGCTCGTTAACCCGCATCGCAACCGATCCATAGACCACTTGATCTGGAGTGGTCTGCGCGTGAACGTAAAGTTCTTGCAGTGCATCAGGAAAGAAAATGTCATCATCAAACGCGAACGCAATGTAGCTACCGCGAGACTTCGAATATGCTTCATATTCAGAGATTGCCGGCAAGCCAATATTTTGAGGATGACGAAGACAACTGACCCGCCCGTCTTTCGCCATAAACTCTGAAATTATATCAGCACTGCCATCCGTACTAGCATCATCAACAATGATTAGCTCGAGATCAGCCAGTGTCTGACTCAATACGGATTCGATTGCATTACGAAGCTTCCCGCTCTTCGCTCTTCGAAATGTTGGTAGCAACACCGAAACAATAGGAAACTTGCTATTATTGTAAGAGCTTCCTGGCATCCACTGGGTTTCGCGAATGAGATCTTTAACTTTCATATGCGAAGTCCTATGCGGTTGCCGAATAGTTTTCAGAGTAAGCTTTTAGCACTTGATCAGTTTTTCCGTCCATGCGAAGCCTTCCTTTTTCCAACCAAATTGTGCGCTCACAAAAGTCACTGACCAAATCCGGAGAGTGGCTCGAAAAAACGAGAATTTTCCCCTGAGTCATGAATTTTTTCATCCGCTCTTGGGCTTTGTGAGCAAAGTTAATATCCCCGGCACCCATGACCTCGTCGAGCAACAGAACCTCAGGATTAATCGCTGTGGAAACAGAGAACGCCAACCGGATGAACATACCGGCAGAATAAGTCCGCACTGGGTAGTTCAGAAACTCACCCAACTCCGAAAATTCAGCGATTTCCTGCATTTTCGCATTTATCTCTTTTGGTTTGAGACCTAGCAGTAATGCGCGTATTTTTATATTATCCCAACCGGATTGATTCATCTCGAAACCTGTCGCGAACTCGAACATCGGGCATACATGTCCATATGTATGAGCAACACCGGTCGTGGTAGGATAAATTCGCGCCATAACTTTTAGTAATGTACTTTTACCTGCGCCGTTCAAACCAATCAAACCGACGCGCTCTCCCTTTTCAATAGAAAGATTGATGTTAGAAAGCGCATTGATTGTGTATTCTTTTGTATTAGAAGAAGCGGGACGACGCAATAGTTTATTCTTTACTCGGCCCAGAAAATCTGTCTGCCCAGTAAACACGACACTTGCATCACGCAAAACAATTGAAATATCAGTCATAGCATATAAACCAGTTTCTTATCCATCTTAGAGCCCAGCAATATGCAGACTACCCACAAAACAGTTAGGTATGCAGCGCAAAACATATAATCTTGCTTCACTGCAAACGAACCCTCTAAAATCGGAAATCTTATTACATCCACTAAGTAGTACAAAGGGTTATACTTGTAGACAAAATCGAAACCCCGATCTTTCAACATAGCGACCGGAAAAAGGACTGGCGTAATGAAAAACAGAACCTGGAAGATCCCGGTAAGGGCGTGCGGAAGATCCCTGAAGCGAGCGGATAGATATGCGCTCAGAGTAATGTGCCCTAACCCAGCAAGTAACAATATCCCGAGTCCGGGCAGTGCATATAGCCATCCCATCGGGTTGAAACGATCAAAGAACAACAGCGTTCCGATTAAAGCGCACACTCCAATCATCATCACTGCAAATAATGTCACCAATACTCGGAACAGATAAATCTGTTTCGGGAAAGAGAATTGTTTAATGTACCCCTCGGAGCTTATAAATGCATAACCCCCTTCTACAAAGGAGGCCACCAGAAACCCCCAGATGATTAAGCCACAAGTAAGATAAGGAAGAAACTCAGCCATGGGCTGCTTTAGTAACACCCCGTAAACCATACCCGCACCTAAAACCATCATTGCTAGGTTTATAAGTATCCAGAGCGGGCCTATTGCAGATCTGCGAAATCGGGCCTTGATATCCTGAAGTCCCATGAACAACCATACTCGCCATTCAAGAAGCGATTTCAATGCATTGGGTAAAAAACTATTCTGACTGATCATCTAAAGCCTATTTAGCTCAAGCACTATTAATTTGCCATTACGGGAAACTTCGGTGAAGCCCAGCTTTTCGTATAACTTTATTGCCCTCACATTGTCTTCCAGGACTTCTAGAAATACACTTTCAAGTCCGAGCTGCTGCCAACAGGTTTCAATCAACAATTGGCAGCCTCGCTTGATATGGCCTTTACCCGCGTTATCTGGCGCAGCTAGAAAGCGTCCAACCTCGGCACGCTTTCTTTTTAGATCCACGCCATAAACAGCGCACTGCCCCACCAACTCACCATCCGCCGCGATGACGAACACAAAATCATCAGACTTTTTAGTATATGACTCAAACCACTTTACGTGATTGTCCCATTCAATGATGTTTGAGTTAATAAACCATCGGCGATTTTCGTCTCGATTTCTCCAGTCCAAAGTGAACTGTAAATCAGCCACGTCTAGTAGGCGGATCTCGACGACTTCATCAGATGTTGAGTGGAGGGTAGGTTTCATTTTGCGTACTTGGCTACCAATTGAGATACGGTGTCTACATCTGTTTTAGTGAGGCCCATGTGAACCGGGAGCGAAATAATTTCCTGGGACGCCAATGCTGCTTTAGGGCAAGTGCCATTACCATGGGCATACATACGATACTCCGTGTTATCACGGTAATGTACGCCTGGGTATACCTGATGCTCGTTGAGGGCCAGCATCAGCTCTTCGCGGTTTTTGACACGGATTTGCACAAGGTGGGTCGACGACTCACATTCCGGATTGATTTCAATAAAGCGTACTTTATCGTTACCTTCCAAGTTTTCGCGATACCATTTGGCCAGCTGGCGACGGTAAGCGTTATCACGATCAAGATACTTCAACGCAACCAGGCCCATGACAGCCATGATCGAGTTACCGTGGTATTTGAAGCCGACTTCTTCAACATCATACATCCACTTGTACGCACCCTGAGCGGCAGTACGAGCGTAAGTATCCTTGTTGATGCCCAACCAGCTCATTTTGCGTACACGCTCGTCATCTTCAGCGTCTTTGAAGCAGATCATGCCGGAATCGGCCGTTGCCAGGTTTTTTACGGCCTGGAAGCTGAATACCACAACGTCCGCCTCTGGACATACATGACGCCCATTCATGCGGGTACCCGACATGTGGGCGGCGTCAAGAATCAGAGCGATGTTGCGTGTTTTGCAGATTTCGAGAATTTTTGAGTATTGACCGACATTGCCGCCAATACCTACGAAAATCAAAGCCTTGGTTTTATCGGTGATGCGTTGCTCAACGCTAACGGGATCAAGACAAAGCGAGTCATCAACATCTGCGAATACCGGCGTCAAGCCTGCGCAGAGAATGGCGTGGTTGGTCGATACGAAAGTCAAGGGAGTAGTAATGACCTCTGCGTCATCGCCCCACCCATTCTTCGTCTTGAGTAAGCGGAAAGCCAGTTCCAGACCTACGGTATTGGACGAAAGAAAATGTGCGTGAGGAAGTCCGGTGTAGGACTTCCATGCTTCTTCCATCTCAACAGTTTTAAAACCCAACCCAGTCCAGCCTTTCTCAAGACACTCACGAATACCTTCAAGGCATTCGTCGACACGAAATTTAGGTACAAACAGTTGAATTGACATGTATTTAGCCTCGAATCACAAGTGCTGTGCGGTTTTAAATTTCTATCCAATTACATCTATCGCAGAAAGGCTCGTATTGAGTCTGGCCTGCTGAGTACAACATCAATGACTCTCGTGTTCCAAGAGGCGCTTGAGATACTTCCCGTAACCATTTTTGATCAATGGCATAGCTAATGCGAGCAATTGCTCGTCCGATATCCATCCCTTGCGCCATGCTAGCTCTTCGGGGCACGCAACCTTAAGCCCTTGCCTGTTTTCCAAGGTAGCAATGAAGTGGCTCGCTTCGAGCAGAGACTCGTGAGTGCCCGTATCAAGCCAAGCATATCCCCTTCCCATGATCTCTACGGAAAGACTGTTACGCTCAAGGTAGACACGGTTCACATCCGTGATTTCCAACTCGCCACGATCAGAGGGTTTAATACTTTTGGCAATCTCAACGACGTTTGCATCGTAAAAATAGAGGCCGGTCACGGCGTAGCTAGATTTCGGCTCTGATGGCTTTTCTTCTAGGCTGATTGCTTTGCCTGACTTGTCAAACTCGACCACGCCATAGCGCTCAGGGTCATTCACGTGATATGCGAAGACACTTGCACCGTTGTCACGCTGCATCGCATTCGCCAAGAGTTCTTGGAAGTCATGGCCATGATAGATGTTGTCGCCTAATACTAACGCACATGCATTACCGTCGAGAAACTTCTCGCCAATAATAAATGCTTGGGCCAAGCCATCCGGTGACGGCTGAACGGCGTAACTCAGATTGATTCCCCACTTGGCACCGTCACCCAAAAGCTGCTCGAAACGAGGAGTATCCTGTGGCGTGGAGATAATCAAAATATCTCTAATTCCCGCCAGCATTAATGTGCTGAGGGGATAATAAATCATTGGTTTATCAAAAACCGGAAGCAGTTGCTTCGATATTGCGAGCGTTGCTGGATGCAGACGTGTTCCAGAGCCACCCGCCAGAATTATACCCTTACGATACATAATCATCCCTGCCTAGCGATGTCAGAGAGCGTTCTTTTAATATAGGTTTTCCAATCAGGAATAATTATATTGAACGCGTTTTGAATCTTACTGTTATTGAGTCTTGAGCTTATAGGTCTGACCGCTTTCGTAGGATATTCAGAACCGCTAACGGGCCTGATATCTTTTTCCGTGCAGTTCAGAGGTATTCCAAGACTCAATGCCTCAGTAACCAAATAACTAGCGTATTCATACCAACTCGCGTACCCCGACGATACTAAATGGTATGTACCACTCAGAGATTGGGTATCCGCACTGTTCAAAATCCGATAAAGACACAGTACAGTCGTATCTGCGATGAATGAAGCACAAGTAGGCGCGCCCGTTTGATCACTCACGACCGAAAATTCTGTCTTTGTTGCCGCCAGATTCAAAATCGTTTTAGCAAAATTTCTACCGCGAGAGGAATAAATCCAACTGGTTCTAAGTAAAAGATGGTTACAGCCGCTAGCGGCCACGGCCACTTCACCCAGCGCTTTGGACCTGCCATATGCATTCAATGGGTCTGGGAGATCAGTCTCATCATATGGAATGTCGGATGCCCCATTGAATACGTAATCGGTAGAGTAGTGCACCAGCCAAGCATTATTCTCCGCCGCATACTCGGCCAGCACCTTCACCAATAGAAAATTGATTCTTTCGGCGTCTTGCTCGTATGTTTCTGCTAATTCAACAGCGTTATATGCCGCCGCATTGACGATAATATCTGGACGCTCTTGACGGAGATAAGCTGACACGGCGTCAAAATCCGCCAAGTCAACCTTACTTCGATCACAGGCCGCGAAGTCTCCAAGCAGGGGTAAGGAGCGCTGTAGCTCCCACCCCACCTGCCCGTTACTACCAAATAACACAATTTTTTTCATATGTACTGCCTGCTTACCCAATCCCGATAAGCGCCGCTAGTAACATTGCTAACCCATCCCTGATTTTTCAAGTACCACTCGACAGTCTTGCGAATACCAGTTTCGAAAGTCTCGGCCGGTTTCCAGCCCAATTCACGTTCAAGCTTCCGGGCATCAATTGCATACCGACGGTCGTGGCCGGGGCGATCAGTTACATAAGCGATTTGCTGATGGTAAGGCTGGCCGTCCGACCGCGGGCTCAATTCGTCAAGTAACGCGCAAACAGTATTTACAATGTCGAGATTGGGCTTTTCGTTCCAACCGCCGACGTTATAGGTTTCGCCAATCTTACCAGCTTCGAGAACCCGGCGGATTGCGCTACAGTGGTCTTTGACATAGAGCCAATCGCGGATCTGCTGCCCATCGCCATACACTGGCAGAGATTTACCGGCAAGCGCGTTGACAATCATCAACGGAATCAGCTTTTCCGGAAAATGGTATGGGCCATAGTTATTTGAGCAATTCGTAGTCAGTACAGGCAAGCCATAAGTATGGTGGTAGGCACGTACCAAGTGGTCACTCGCAGCCTTGCTTGCCGAATAAGGACTGTTAGGTTCGTACTGATGAGTTTCGGTAAAAGCCGGATCATCTTTTGCCAGGGATCCGTAAACCTCATCCGTAGAAACGTGCAAGAAGCGAAACGCCCCTTTTGCGCTCTGCTCGAGATCGCCCCAATAAGCTCGCACAGCCTCTAAAAGCCGGAAGGTACCGACAATATTTGTTTCAATGAAATCTTCGGGACCGTGGATCGAGCGATCAACATGAGACTCGGCGGCAAAATTTAAGATCGCACGTGGTCGATGGTCGCTTAACAAGCGCGCAACCAAGTCGCTGTCACCGATATCACCTTGGATGAAGGTATGCCGCGCATCTCCATCCAGACTGGCCAGACTTTCCAGGTTTCCGGCATAAGTGAGTTTGTCCAGGTTGATAACCTGCTCATCCGACTGCGTTAGCCAGTCCAGTACAAAGTTTGCCCCGATAAAACCGGCACCGCCAGTGACTAAGATGGTCATAAATTAGATCTTTTTCAATAGAACGACGAGAATGAGTCCGAGGTTTCCAAAAAGCGTCTGCCGGTGAATTCCGGCCCGCTGAAAACCCAGGATTCTTGGAAATAGTTTCTGTTTACGTGCTTTTTTGAACCGACCAAAGGTGACCTTATTTTCAGGGCTCAGCCGATGACTCATCGCTTCAAGCTCATGGATTATCTGATCGTTCCATCTGCAGAAACTGCCTTGGAAGATCAAAGGCAAACGCCCTAAACGAGCTACCCAGCCGGAGTTCCCGCCTATCAGGTTTTCATCATGCTGACGGTAAAGCAACATGGGCTCTGGATCATAATGAACCTTTCCTCCAGCCCCGGAAATGAGCACATATGCCCACCAATCGTGGCAGGGGGCATCCACCCGATCACCCGCTTCAAGGAGGAGATTACGTGCGGCTCGATTGAATACCATGGTGTTCCCACCCCCGATGCTTTGAACCAGGGCGTTGGAAAAATGTGGGGGAAGTCTAAAACGTGGCGAATACCCGCAGGATGCACCCGACTCGCCAATCAATTCTGTACGACCGCAATAAAGTGCAGGGATATCAGCAGGTACGTTCTGTAGCCAGGTTATCGCCTTCTCAAGCTTCGCATCCTTCCAGATGTCATCTTGATCCGACCAAGCATAGAAATCTGCAGAGATGTCGGATCGGCAAGCCAAGGACAGAAAATTGGCTACGAACCCCCTCTTGGGACCTTCCGATATGTGAACGCGTTGTGCGCCCATTGTGATTCGAAATGTTTGTAACATCTCCTGCGTCCCATCCTGGGATCCATCGTCGGAAACGTAAAGCGTCCAATTGGGATGCGTCTGACGTCGAAAAGACTCGAGTTGCTCAGCAAGAAACGATGTACCGTTGTAGGTGCATAGGAGAATTGCAACGTTCGCAACAGGCTCGCCAGCTGCCTGGACGGCATGATCTGTATCAAAATGCTGGTCTGAAACCGTCACAAAATCCCTCTTTGCGCGAACCGTCGCCCCATAGAGGCGTCATCACTGTAAAAACTGTCGATATGGTTGTGTTCTGAGCGAACGATTGTACATTCTACATCAATCGAAGCAACTCACACCTCCAAAAACCGACGACAGCCTTGCGCCTCTGAGATCCGTCGCAGAGAGAAATGACAGGTCCTGACCGATGTCTCGAAGCAGTAAAGATCTCCAGCTCGCCGGAGCAAGACAGCAAACCATTGAAAGTTGAAATCTTGAGCCATCAGCGCTACTAACGCGTAAACACTAAATACCGAGCAGCCCCTTCGGCTTCCGGACGACGAAGGATTAGGCACCGCCCGAACCTAATGTAGCGCCACTTACGCAATGTCAAATCCAAACGCCCTATAGGAAGCACGATTCGCTGGCATTATGAACAATCATAAATTCTTTACCACTACTGAAATAAAGCGACTTCTTTCCGTCCTACAAATATAGTGATCAGGCAGATCAAGAGGAACAGAATTTTATCGCGGGTGCGGCGGCGGCAACGCCAAGCATTGAAAGATAGCTTAAGTAACTGCCATCGGCTCAATGAAAACCAACTCACTACAAATGGCGCGGAATCAACGCCAACTAAATGAGCAATCAACTTCACCTGACCAAACCACCACCCGTTATTTATTGTTTTATAACGGGACAAGATAGATTTGAATCCAGTATTAGCTCCAACTTGATTATGCTCATGCTGCCGATAAGCCATGGATGGCACCGCGTCTATGAACCATTTAAATCCATGACTACGCGCATAAGCATAGAAAAACCAATCATGCAAGCTCACCAGCTGCAAGACATCCCAATTGCTAAGCACCGAAGCCTTGATGGCGCTGAACAAGCGCTTATTCATGACGTATGTACAACCGGGACCGGCCGCTTCGAACAAATAGTCCCATTCAACTTGAGCCTGAGCCTTGTCGAGTAACCTTTTTCTACCATTGGGCCAAAAGGCAATGACGTTACTCGAATATGCATCTGCCTTCTGCTGCTCGATGCCAGACACCGCGCGGAGAAGCTTATCCGCATACCAGATATCATCCTGATCCGCAAAAGCTACGTATTCAAAATGATCTATTTCAACATCACGAATCAAGCGGAAAAAATTGCGCGAGGCGCCACCAAACTTTCCCGCTGATGGTAATAAGACGACGTTGGATTCGCTAGCTGCAAGCGTCGAACACCAAACCTCAGTTCCGTCACTCGAAGGATCTACGCTGATATATACCGTAACGTCAACCTCAGACTGACCGAGAATTGAAGCCATCTGTTCTTCAATCCAGCGCGTTCCATTGTAAGCAGCCAACAACACTGCGACTTTTGGTAATTTTACAGACATGCCATCCCACTGGTAGCGCTTAGCTCGAAAGCCTTATTAATAAGATTGCCGTCACTTGGGATCGAGCTTACGAAAGAGAGGCCTGAGAGCGACCAAGAAAATTTTAGCACTTCAGCTAGCAAACAGCAGCGTAGAAAGACGACACGTTTTCTTTCGGCAACCGGATAACATCGGCTTCACGATTGATAAATCCGTGAAGTGCAAGCTAACCCACACGCCTGATACAAACCAAGTTGAAGGAGTTCAGCTCAGCAACTTTAGCAGCATCAAACGGCGTGCTTCCGTGAACGCCGGGCAACCCTACCGAAAAACCAGCCCACCATAGGGCCGATCAACATACCGATCAGCAATGCCAAAACCGCGATAACCGACACTGGCAACTGCGGGCCGGAAAAACCCAGAAACAAAAGTGAAACCGATTGTTGGTTCTCCAGCACAAATGCCAGAACAATCAGAACCATCAGCAGAAGAAAGACGCCAAGCAGTATGCGTTTCAGGTTACGCATTCACGCCCCCTTGAATTTGAATAGCGAAGATCAAGCGCCCTCCTCCTCTTCCTCATTCACGCGGTCACGCAATTCCTTGCCCGGCTTGAAATGCGGGACGAATTTACCGTCCAGACTTACCGACTGACCGGTCTTCGGATTACGACCAACGCGCGGTGCGCGGTAGTGCAGGGAGAAGCTGCCGAATCCACGGATCTCGATACGATCACCGGTGGCGAGGCACTGAGACATTTGTTCAAGCATGGTCTTGATGGCCAGCTCCACATCCTTGGATGAGAGTAGCCCTTGATGGGTGACAATTCGTTCGATCAACTCCGACTTCGTCATATTTTTCCCTTCTTTTTCAAGCAGCTAGATCAGCGCTTGAAAGGTTTTAGCATGCCCGGAGGAATTTGAACAGCCCAAGGATTGACATATCTCTCCCGACGCCAAAACGCCCATTTTCAGGGCATCGAGTTGACTTGCCTGCCAACTCACACTCAGCGACATATCACCAACATGGTTCGGGTCAAATAGCCTGCTGGATTGAACCCGAACGGATACTCGTCTTCATCCTTGGCGTCATCCGAGCGTGTAATAACCTTGTAGCCAGCACCCTTGCACTCCTTCGCCGCGCGCTTATGGCACTTTTCCCAGCCAGAACCAAGCCCAGAACAATCGACCTCGATACCGCTAACGCCACGCACTGCGTGGGTTTTCGCACTGGTGGTGCAACCTGCCAGCGCCAAGACCATTGCAACAACAAGTAACTTGTTCATCCACTTCCTTATGCCAGGCAAGCCCGACGACTGATGCTCAAGACCAAGCTTAGTCGTGAATAGGCGATTGATCCGATTAAAGAAACAGACCCGAAGCCGAGGCAATTGGTTTCATGCACGAACGTACAAGAACCAAATCGCAGGCACAAAAAAGGGCGACCGAAGTCGCCCTTTTTAATGATCAAGCAGAACTCAGTTCTGTTTGGCCATTGCTTGACGCAGCAGTGCCGCCATAGTGGTATCAGCTGCTTCGCCTTCCGGCGCTGCTTTCAGGCTCTGGATGGCTTCTTTCTCTTCAGCATCGTCTTTCGACTTGATCGAGAGCTGGATTACGCGGCTCTTGCGATCAACGCTGATGATCTTGGCTTCAACTTCCTGGCCTTCTTTCAGAACGTTGCGCGCGTCTTCAACGCGGTCACGGCTGATTTCGGAGGCTTTCAGGGTAGCTTCGATGTCGTCGGCCAGAACGATGATGGCGCCTTTGGCGTCAACTTCTTTCACGGTACCGGTCACGATAGCGCCCTTGTCGTTAACCGAGACGTACTCGGAGAACGGATCGCTTTCCAGTTGCTTGATGCCCAGGGAGATGCGCTCGCGCTCCGGATCAACCGACAGGATGACGGTGTCCAGCTCGTCGCCCTTCTTGAAACGACGTACGGCTTCTTCGCCCACTTCGTTCCAGGAGATGTCGGACAGGTGAACCAGACCGTCGATGCCGCCGTCCAGACCAATGAAGATACCGAAATCGGTGATCGACTTGATGGTGCCG
>NZ_DATMIV010000034.1:0-87246 GCF_035554175.1 Pseudomonas sp.
TGTGGCCGGCGTGCAGGGTCAGCTCGGCGTCTTCTAGCAGACGTTGCGGGCCACGCTGTAAAGTCAGGTTCTGAAGTCGGATCATAATGGCGGCGGAGTCTACCAGCTTCGCTCACAACTGGCGCGAGTAGCACGATGTCCTCTGACCTGTGGAGCTTTGCCCTGAATGTCTACGCCCGACCGGGCGTGGAAAATGCCTGCCTGCAACTGCAAACGGCGGGCGCCAATGTCTGCCTGCTGCTGTGCGGTTTGTGGCTGGAGCAGCGCGCGGTGGCCTGCGATGAACAGCGCGTGCGCCTGCTCAAGGCGCTGACCGACCCGTGGGATATCGAAGTGGTACAGCCGCTGCGAACCCTGCGCATGCAATGGAAAGCGCGGGCCGTCGATGATGCGGTCGTGGCAGGCATGCGCGAACAGATCAAATCACTCGAACTTGAAGCTGAGCGAACCTTGCTGTCACGGCTGGAAGGGGTGGCGCAGCAATGGGCGCGAAACGATGCAGGTTCGGCGACCTGGCTTGAGGCGTTGACCGGCAGCGCGGCCAGCCTGAACCGCGACGCGCTGCAAGTGCTGCGCGTCGCGGCAAACGGCACTTAGGAAGCGCTGGTTGGCGTGCTGTTTGCGCTCGACGAAGCGGCTGGCGCTGGCGCAGTCGATGGTGTCGAGTGCGTGGCGGACGACGGCGTCGATGCAGCTGGCGCAGCCGGGGTTGCCGGAGCGGCGGGCTTGGCAGCTGGAGCGGCAGCCGATTTGGCAGCGGCTGGTTTGGCAGCGGCCGGCTTTTTCACCGCTGGTTTTGCGGCTGGCCTGGACGCTGGTTTCGCCGCAGCAGGCTTGGCTGCAGCGGGTTTCGCAGCTGGCTTGGCGGCCGGTTTCGCGGAGGTTTTTGCCGCAGGTTTTGCTGCGGATGCTGGAGCTGGTTTGGCAGCTGGTTTTACCGCCACTTTCGCAGCAGGTTTGGCGGTGGCTGGCTTAGCGGCAGTCTTGGCAGCAGGCTTCGCAGTGGCGGTTTTGGCAACGGCTTTTGCTGCTGGTTTTGCCGCCGCTTTGGTCGCAGGTTTGGCGGCTGCGGTCGTCGCCGGTGCAGCTTTGCTCGCGGCCGGTTTTGCGGCAGCTTTGGTAGCGGTAGCTTTCGCTGCTGGCCTGGCTGCGGCAGGTTTGGCTGCCGTGGCTTTAGCCGCCGGTTTAGCCGCGCTCGTCGCAGCCGGTTTCTTCGCAGCAGTTTTCGCCAGTGGTTTGGCAGCTACTTTTACCGGCGCCTTGGCCGCTGGCTTGGCGGTGGTTTTCGCAGCAGCAGGTTTGGCCGCAGCAGTCTTCGCCGGGGCATTGCCTGCAGCAGGTTTCGCAGCGACTTTTTTCGCCGGTGCGGCTACCGGCTTGGCCGAACGCGACGACAGTACTTTGCCCACTGCCTCCTGAACACGGCCAACACCCTGGGCCAGTTTCAGGCTTTCCTGAGCATCGCGCTTGAGTTGCAGAATGTAGCTGCGGGTTTCGGATTGACGATCTTTCAATGCGTCGAGCAAGTCTTCGAGTTCTTTCACCGAAGCCTTGGCCTTGTTCTGCGCCTTGGCTTTGCCGGCAGTGGCGGCGTCCTGCAGTTTGGTGCGCGACTTGTGCAGTTTTTCCTGCGCCTTGCCACGCTGCTTTTCCAGCTTGGCGAGCAGTTTTTCAGCATCAGCCAAGGCTTGCGAGCAAGCGTTTTCCAAATGCTCGAGCAGGCTGCCCGACAGTTGTTGGAGCAAGTGCAACGGAGTATTTACAGGCTTCTTGGTGGCCGACATGGTTTACCTCCTGGCTGACGTGAGTGCGGCTCATACTAGACCTCTGCTGATACCGCCGCTAGGGCATGTTGACAGTATCGCAACCGTTGCGTTGCACCGAAGCCGAAATGTTCTGCGCGGATACAAAAGCAGTTCACCGATACAGACGTTCGCGCTGGCATAATCCCCCGCATCTCAGGTCGGAGAGTGCCCATGTCGCGTTACCTTTTTTTGTTCCTCAGCGTGTTTTTTTCGGCGGCCCATGCTGATGAAAAAAACACCGCCAATGATGCTCATGACCTGGCTTACAGCCTCGGCGCCAGCCTTGGCGAACGGCTGCGTCAAGAGGTGCCGCAATTGCAGATTCAAGCGCTGATCGATGGCCTGCAACAGGCGTATCAGGGCAAGCCACTGGCGCTGAGTGAAGCGCGCATCGAACAGATCCTGGCCGACCACGAATCGCGAAATGCCGAGCAGGCATCACGGCAGTCGAGCGACGCCGCGATGGAAAACGAGCAACGCTTTCTCAGTGCGGAAAAAGCCAAACCGGGTGTGAAGGAATTGGCTGATGGCATCCTGCTGACCGAACTCGTTCCGGGCTCCGGCGCCAAGGCAGGCCCCGATGGAAAAGTGCAGGTGCTGTATGTCGGCAAGTTGCCCGACGGCACCGTGTTCGATCAGAACAGTCAGCCGCAATGGTTCAACCTCGACAGCGTGATCGCCGGTTGGCGAACCGCGTTGCAGAACATGCCGGTAGGCGCAAAATGGCGACTGGTGATTCCATCGGATCAGGCGTATGGCGCCGACGGTGCCGGCGACCTGATTGCGCCGTTTACCCCGCTGGTGTTCGAAGTGGAATTGCGTGGCGCGGCGAGCTGATCAGGCATAAAAAAACGGTGCGCTTCGTGGCGCACCGTTTTGATGGGGATTGTGGATCAGGCCTGAACCGGATCTTCTGCCTTGTGTGCCGTATGCAGCACTTCGATCAGGCAATCTTCAAGCTCGAAGCGTTCATGCAACAAGCCGCCGAGCTCCTTGAATTTCTCCGCAACACATTTGCCTTCATCGCACAGATCATTAAAGGCGAGCAGCTTCTCGGTGATGACATCGATGCGCGGGTAGATCGTCTCGGCCAGTTCCAGGCCGCGCTTGTCGTTGAAAGCCTTGGCTTCGCCGGTCAGCTGTTCATAGATTTCGAAATGACCCGCCGACACGTAATCGACCAGCACTCCACAGAATTCCAGCAAGGGCTTGCGGCTTTCGGACAGCGAATCAGGCTGCGCACCGAGCTTGTCGTAAGCACCGATCAGCTCTTCACGCTCCTGCAACCAGCGGTCGATCAGCAGATGAACCCCACCCCAACGTTCCTGAGCATTCTGACAACTTTCGAGCATGGCGATCTCTCTTCCCTTGTGGGTCATGCTGCTCTACACCTGCATCCCTGTTCCGGTTTTGACTGGGAAACGATCGGGCAGAGCGTCATCGAGCAACATAAATCCAATGACACGTGCCGGCCAGATTATGCCCGCACGCCTATGGCTTCAAGGTACGCAGGAGATAAAGTTCATACAAGTGTTTAATCCCTGACCAGTGCGTGATGCGACGCTTCGTCGCTGACCGGTCGTTGCAGTGCGCTCCAGATCACACGCAGCAATTGATAAATCGCAAGAATCGACACGCCGACAAAAAACAGCAGGCTCCATTCCGGAATGCTCAGGTCGAACAGCGTCCAGGAAATTTCCGCGCAATCGGCGCCACCGTCAAACATTCGTTGCAAGGCGCATATCCACGGCAAGCCGCTGAAGAAGGTCTCCACCGCCGGCGTGCATTTGACCAGTTGCAGCATGGAGTCACTCTGGATCAATACCTGGCGCCAGGCAGCCGTGGTCCCGCCCAGACTCGCACCCAGCGCGAACAGCCAGTACCACCACAAGCCAACGCGCTTGGGGCCATGCACCGCTGCCACGCCACAGACGATGCACAGCAACGTCAGGAACAACCGCTGCACCAGGCACAGGCTGCAAGGCGTAAGACCGATCGCGTATTCAAGGTAATAGGAAGCTCCCAGAGCAAAGGCCCCCGCAATGAAAGCCATGAAGAACAAGGAGCGTGAGCAGGCCAACGACATGGCTTTTCCGTAACAGTAGAGACAGACAGTTACGGTAGAGGAAAGCGTGTCAGCCTTTCAAGGCGAGGGCCTGCCGACAGTTCACCAGAGGTGTAGGGAAAACCCGACAGGCTCGAGAGGAATCGGTGAAGCGTGTTGTAGGACAATGCCTCAACTGCCCCAAGAAGCGGAATATTGATTCACCGAAAGTTCGCGAGGGAGCAACCTCCCTCGGCACTTCAGACGGTCGTCGGCACCGGCAAAGGCGCGGCCAACAGGCGTTCATCCAGCAATCCCAGCCCCTCTTGGAACAATTGATTGCTGCGTTCGGTATCGCCAAGCTGGGCGAGCAGCCGCGCCAGTTCCGCACAGGCCTCAGGGTTGCGCTGCACGCGCAGACTGCTTTCCAGATAGTCGCGGGCCTTGCCCCACAGACTGGTTTGCAGACACAACCGCCCCAGCGTGAGCAGCAGGCTTGGATCGGCCGGGTGCTCCTTGAGCCAGCCTTCGGCAGTTTGCAACTGACGCGCGGGATCATTGCCCCGAACCAGGCCATACAAACGCGCAAGATGGCTGTCGTATCTGCGCTTGATCGCCGTGCGCAGCACTTCTTCAGCCTCGACCTGAGCACCCAATTGACGCAATTGTTCGGCATAGGCCAGCACCAATGGCGGCTCCTGCCGCTGCGCCGATGTCAGCTGTTCCCACGCACGCTTGAGCGACTGCAGCCCCACCGTGCCGTCTTCTTCGCGATGCGCGGCCAGCGACAGGTTTTCACCCCAGGCGCGACGTTCCAGTTCAGCCAGTTCTGCCGGCGGCAGCACCTTGTCCTTGCGCAGTTCCGGCAACAGACGGATCACCGCCGACCACTCGCCACGCTGCTGATACAGACGCTGCAGTTGACGCAACGTCTGCGCGCTGCGCGGATGCCGCTCATGCATCGCTTGCAACGTCACCAATGCGCCGTCGGTATCGCCACGATCGGTCTGCAGTTGAGCGTGACTCAAGGCAATCGCCAGTTCGGCCTGCGGCTGACGCTCCAGCGCACGTTCGAGCAAGCGGTCGCTTTCTTCATAGTGACCTTGCTCATTCGCTGCACGTGCCGCGCCGAGGTAATAAAGCAGGGGCTGGCGCTCGGCTTCAGCGGCGCGGGTCAAATGCCGCTGCGCGCTGGCCCAGCGACCTTCAGCCAGATCCAGTTGACCGTGTTCAATCGCCACTTGCACGCGCCGACTGCGATTGCGTCGCGACCAGGGATTGACCACGCCGGTGGACGCCATCACCAACTCGACCAGAACCTTGATGCCCCAGAACAGCAGCCACAACACCGCGATCACTGCCAGCGTCGCCCACAGGCTCGACTCGTAGCGGAAACTCTTGTACGCCACCAGCACGTAACCGGAATGCTCGGCGATCGCCAGGCCCAGCGCTGCCGTCGCGGCGATAACCAGAAACACGATTACATAGAGGCGCTTCATGGGGTCGCCTCCTGCGCCGCATTGGCGGCCGGTTTGGCGAATGGTTTCACCGATTCTTCGGCATTGACGTTACGCCGCTCCAGATACGCCTGCACCGCACTCAGGGTCCCGGTCAGATCGGGGGTTTTGACGGTGACCGGCTCCTTGCTCAGCTCGCCGACCTGCTCCAGCATGATTTTGCTTTGCGGGTTGTCCGGGTTGAAATTGCCCTTGAGCACATCACGCGCCTCGGCCAAGGCCTGGGTGTAAACCGGCGCCTGACCATTGAGCGCCGCCCACTGTGCCTGCTCCAGCGCCAGACTCAGGGCCAGACGCACCTGGCTCAGGCTTTGCCCGGCCAGCAGCGGCTTGACGTTTTTGTCAGCATTGAAATCGATGCGGATATAACGCGAAACCTTGTCCCACCATTGCGCCCAGCGACTGGCGCCATCGCCGTCAGCGGTCAGGCCCAGCAGCGACTCGCCACGATCCTTGTACTCGGGCGCCAGCTCGGTGAGGTCGATGACCTGATCGCGCAGCGCGCCGAGGCGCAGGAACAGCCCGGTGCGATCCGGCTGTTCGGTGCTGCGCAAGGCGACCAGGGTTTTTGCCACTTGCTCGCGAGCGGCAAAGGAGCCCGGATCGTTTTGTTCACGAAGGATTTCGTCGGCACCCTGCACCAGCGCCTGGGCACTGCTGATGTCCTGCAATGCCGACAAACGCAGGCTGGCCAGACGCAGCAAGTGCTCGGCCTCGGCCAGACGCCAGTCCTTGCGGCTGGCACCGAGGACGGTCTCCAGACGTTGATTGAGGCGCTGCTGATCACCCTGCAATTGCGTCACCAGGCGCTGGCGCTCGGCAAGTTCATCAGCGCCCGGCAACTGCGCAAGGCGCTCGGTCAGACGCTGCTCGTTGAGCTTGAGGTTCTGCGCCTGATCGTTCAACGCCTGCACCTGGCTCGATTGCTGCTGTGTGTTGTTCTGCAGGTGGCGCACCTGCCAGATACCCCAGCCACCCATGGCGACACCGGCAGCGCCAAGCAGCAGGGCGACAATCACCAATCCATTGCCTCGGCGCGGCTCCTGAATCGGTGCTGGAGTTTCAACCTGAGCATCGAGCGCAGGCTGGACGTCATCTTTTGGCAAGGCTGTTTCGCTCACGTATCCATCCTTTGCATTAGAAAACGGCACCGGCAATTGCCGTAACGCCGTCAGCAAAGCCGCGGCACTCGCGCCGCGGCAATCCACAACTGTTTGAGCCCCGGCGGCACGTGCCAGCTCGGCGACCCTGGGGCTTGGAACAAACAACGGCAACTGCGCAATGTCCGGCCACGCAGCGCCGGCCATCTGCCGCAGGTGCTCGAAACCCTGTCCACTGCTGACCACCAGCCCGTTCAGGCGTTCCGCTTCGATCCGCTGTGACAGCTCATTCAGCGGATAGGCTGGCAGGTCACGCCGATATAACTCCAGATACTCGACACTAGCACCCAGCTCACGCAGACGCTCGGCGAGCAGTTCACGCCCGCCCTCGCCGCGCAGGATCAACACCTGCGCGCCGGGCTGGCTGACTGCCTCGCGCAGACGCGGCAATTGCAGCAAGGCTTCACTATCGTCGCCATCCGCCGGAAAGCTCACGTCGAGGCCATGACCGCGAAGAATCTCCGCAGTCGCCGCGCCGACGCTGAACCACGGCATGGTCAACGGCGCAATGCCTTCGGACTTGAGCAGTTCCACCGCGATCCGCGCCGCCGGCTTGCTGACCACAATCACTGCGCTGCAAGCGGGCAGTCGAGCGATCGCCTGACGAATAGTGTCAGAGACTGGCAGCGGCACAATGTCCAGAAGCGGCAGACTACTGCTGAAAATCCCCTGCCCGGCCAACTGTTCGGCAAGCGCCGCACAGTCATCCGCGGGGCGCGTCAACAGCAGGCGCCAGGCCGTCACTCGTGACCCGCCTCGCCATACACCGCTTTGAGTATGTCGTCGGCGCCCTGCTTGAGCAGATCTTCGGCGACCTGCACGCCCAAGGCTTCGGCGTCGGCGCGCGGCGCTCGCGCCTCGGCGCTGAGCAGCTTGCCACCGCTTGGTTCACCGACCAGACCACGCAACCACAACTGCTCGCCTTCGAGCACGGCGTAGCAGGCGATCGGCACCTGGCAGCCACCGTTCAAATGTTTGTTGAGTGCGCGTTCGGCGCTCACGCGCGCAGCGGTATCGGCGTGATGCAAAGGCGCGAGCAAGGCATGGATTTCACTGTCGGCGCTGCGGCATTCGATGCCGACTGCGCCCTGGCCACCGGCCGGCAGACTGTCATCGACACTGATCGCCGAGGTGATGCGATCTTCGAAACCGAGGCGGATCAGACCGGCCGCTGCGAGAATGATCGCGTCGTATTCGCCGGCATCGAGCTTGGCCAGGCGGGTGTTGACGTTGCCACGCAGGAAACGGATCTGCAGATCCGGGCGGCGCGTCAGCAACTGGGTCTGACGCCGCAGGCTGGAGGTGCCGACAATGGCCCCGACAGGCAGGGTTTCAAGGCTGGCGTAGGTGTTGGAGACGAAAGCATCGCGCGGGTCTTCGCGTTCACAGATGCAGAACAGACCCAGGCCTTGCGGGAAGTCCATCGGCACGTCTTTCATCGAATGAACGGCGATGTCGGCTTCATTTTCCAGCAGCGCGGTTTCCAGCTCTTTGACGAACAAGCCCTTGCCACCAATCTTCGACAACGGCGAGTCGAGCAGCTTGTCGCCACGACTGACCATGGGTACCAGTGACACCAGCAAGCCCGGGTGGGCCGCCTCAAGACGGGCTTTGACGTATTCGGCCTGCCAGAGGGCCAGCGCACTCTTACGGGTGGCGATGCGGATTTCGCGAGGGGACATGGAGCAATCCGTACTGAATAGATACGGCGGATAATAACAGCTCAGTCAAATCCACTTTGACTTGAATCAGAAAACGGCGTGGCCTCCCTGGCCTGCCATGCCGGGTAAAAGAAGTGAAAAGCCCCGGTGAAGACCGGGTCAAAGCCCCTGCATCATCTTGCGCACACCCGCCACATGCCGACGACTGACAATCAGCGCATCGCCATTAAGGCCTTTGAGGAACAACTGAAAATGCCCCAGCGGTGTGCGCTGCAATCGCTCGATGCGGTCGCGGGCGACCAGCGCGTTGCGGTGGATGCGCACGAAGCGCTCGCCAAATTCGTCTTCCAGGGCCTTGAGGGGCTCGTCGAGCAGCACCTCGCCGGTCTCGTGCCGCAGGGTGACGTATTTATGGTCGGCAATGAAATAGACCACCTGATCCAGCGGTATCAGCTCGATGCCTTTGCGGGTGCGCGCACTGATGTGGCTGCGGGGTCCGTTGCCACTTTCGGCAGCGGGACGGGTCAGGGCCGAGAGTTGCACCCGATTGGGACGCTCAGCGCGCTTCAGGGCTTCATTCAAATGTTCGGTTCGCACGGGTTTCACCACATAGCCCACGGCGCTGGCCTGCAGGGCTTCCACGGCAAATTCATCGGGACTGGTGCAAAACACCACGGCCGGCGGCATTTCTCGTTCGCACAGTCGGGCAGCGACCTGCAGGCCATCGAGGCCCGGCATGCGGATATCGAGCAGCACGATATCCGGCTTGTGGCTGTCGATCAGCGCTAACGCCTCCTCGCCATTCGTGGCACTGGGCTCCAGGACTGTATAACCCTCGAGCTCGCTCACCGTACGGCTTAGGCGCTCGCGAGCCAGGGGTTCGTCATCAACGATCAGGACATTCATATTGCGCTGGATTCCTGCGTGAGTCTCGCACAAGGATAGCGTAGACAGGTGGAGTGACGTCCGTCACCGCGATCCACGCTAAGACTAGCCCGAGCGCCAAAAAGTGCCGTACGTCGGCCAGCAATATTTGCCAGCGTCCGGGTCGTACTGCTCAGAGCCCGCTGTTTCCCGCGTTTCTCACGGTGGTTGAATTATCGCCAACTCACCCGCCCCCTCTTCTTATAGTCGGTGGTCAAACCCTTGCATGATGCACATTCGCACCGACCCTCATGTCCACTGTAGACGTTCGTCGGAACGATATTGCTCAATCAAAAAATATCCTTTCGCAAATTCTTTGCTGACAGCGTCGCCGAAGCTGACATGTCGGGGAAAAAACCTATCGACCGGTGTCAGCGACAGGATTGGCAACCCTGTTATTATCCGCGCCAGCGTTTCACGCCATTTCTTCAAGCCGATACGAGCGAATTCATGAGCACTGACAAGACCAATCAGTCCTGGGGCGGCCGCTTCAGTGAACCCGTCGACGCCTTCGTCGCCCGCTTCACCGCCTCCGTCACTTTCGACCAGCGCCTGTATCGCCACGACATCATGGGCTCGATCGCCCACGCCACCATGCTGGCCAAGGTCGGCGTGCTGACCGATGCCGAGCGCGACAGCATTATTGACGGCCTGAACACCATTCAGGGCGAAATCGAAGCCGGTCAGTTCGACTGGCGCGTCGACCTCGAAGACGTGCACATGAACATCGAAGCCCGCCTGACCGATCGCATCGGCATCACCGGCAAGAAACTCCATACCGGGCGCAGCCGCAACGATCAGGTGGCCACCGACATCCGCTTGTGGCTGCGCGACGAGATCGACCTGATCCTCGCCGAGATCACCCGCCTGCAAAAAGGCCTGCTGGAGCAGGCCGAGCGAGAGGCCGCGAGCATCATGCCGGGTTTCACTCACCTGCAGACCGCACAGCCGGTGACCTTCGGCCATCACATGCTGGCCTGGTTCGAAATGCTCAGCCGCGACTACGAGCGTCTGGTCGACTGCCGCAAGCGCGCCAACCGCATGCCGCTGGGCAGCGCCGCACTGGCCGGCACCACCTACCCGATCGACCGCCAATACACGGCGCAATTGCTGGGATTCGACGCCGTTGGCGGCAACTCGCTGGACAACGTCTCCGATCGCGACTTTGCAATCGAATTCTGCTCCGCAGCCAGCATCGCGATGATGCACCTGTCGCGTTTCTCCGAAGAGCTGGTGCTCTGGACCAGCGCGCAGTTCCAGTTCATCGATCTGCCGGACCGTTTCTGCACCGGTAGTTCGATCATGCCGCAAAAGAAAAACCCCGACGTGCCGGAATTGGTACGCGGCAAGACCGGCCGTGTCTTCGGCGCGCTGATGGGTCTGCTGACCCTGATGAAGGGCCAGCCGCTGGCCTACAACAAGGACAACCAGGAAGACAAGGAGCCGCTGTTCGACGCCGCCGACACCCTGCGCGACTCGCTGCGGGCCTTTGCCGACATGATCCCGGCGATCAAACCGAAACACGCAATCATGCGTGAAGCGGCGCTGCGCGGTTTCTCCACCGCGACCGATCTGGCGGATTATCTGGTGCGCCGCGGCCTGCCGTTCCGTGATTGCCACGAGATCGTGGGCCATGCGGTGAAATATGGTGTCGACACCGGCAAGGATCTGGCGGAGATGAGTCTGGAAGAACTGCGCCAGTTCAGCGACCAGATTGAGCAGGATGTGTTTGCGGTGTTGACCCTCGAAGGCTCGGTGAATGCCCGCGACCATATCGGCGGTACTGCGCCGGCGCAGGTCAAGGCAGCTGTGGCGCGCGGTCAGGCATTGATCGCCAGCCGCTAGAAGTTAAAAGCTTCGCGAGCAGGCTCGCTCCCACAAAGGAACGCATTCCAATGTGGGAGTGAGCCTGCTCGCGAATGCGGACGAAACAAACCTCACTTCCTGGCAGCAATCATCGCCAAAAACGCCGGCATCGCCGCATCCTTGTCCGCCGCAATCTTCTGCACATTGGGATTGTGCTCAAGCCGTTCCAGCAGCGCTTTCGCCTCTGGCATCTCGGCGAGCAAATCGATCCCGAACAGCTTCTGCCCGACCGCACAGGCCAACGGCACGCTGTAGAGGAAATACAGATCGGCAATGCTCAGGCTGTCACCCGCCACATAAGGGGCAAACTTGCCGTGACGCCCCAGCGCGGCGAAACCCAGCAGCAATTCGGTACGGGTTTTTTCCTTGATCGCCTCAGGCAACGTCATACCGAAAAACGCCTCGCCGTAACAGGCACGCCCGGGCAACTCGATGTACAACTCGATCTCCTTGGCAATCGCCAATACCTGCGCGCGCTCGAATGGATCGCTGGGCAGGAGCGGCGTACCCTTTTCTGATTGTTCGAGGTATTCGAGGATGATCGCGGTTTCGTTGATGTAACCGGCGTCGACGCCCAGCACCGGGACCTTGCCGCGCGGGCTGATGGCCAGTGATTCCGGAGTTTGCGTTGGATAGAACGTCACCTCTTCGAAAGGCAGACCTTTTTCCAGCAGCGCCAGTTTGACCATGTTGTAGTAGTTGCTGACAGCAAATCCGTAGAGCTTGAACATCACAGAGCCTCCAGGCCGTGCGGGGTGGGCAGTGCCTGTTTATAGATCGCGGCGGCGTTTCCCGCCAGCAGCATCACGCCGCTGAATGCGGGTAAACTGGCGCCTTTCCTTGAGGAGCCTGCCATGAGCGAGCCGACAGATATCGACACCGATGAAGAAGAATTCGCCGAGGCGACGCTGATCCAAGCGATCGAGAACCAGATTGAAAGCAACAACCCGCCGGCGGCCAAGGCGATGTTGAACAAGCTGACCCTGGTCGGCATGGAGCGCGAAGAGATCCTCAACCTGATGGCCCACGTGCTGGCCTTCGAGATTGACGCGATGCTCGATGAAGACCGCCCGTTCGACACTGTGTGGTACGAAGCGGCATTGCGCGCACTGCCAGAGCTGCCCCCGGAAAAGCAGTAACCCCATCACTCTGTGGGAGCGAGCCTGCTCGCGAAAGCGGTACATCAGCAAAAACAGCGTTCAATGACACACCGCATTCGCGAGCAGGCTCGCTCCCACAAGGTAGGCATCCATCCAGCCATCCGCCGCCGCCCGGCTACACTGGAATTCGCCTGAAGACAAAATCCCCTGATCTGAGCACTGGACATGCCGCACCGGCGGGTTCACCTTAGGGGCGCTGTCGTCCAATTCCTAGAAAGTCTGGAGTCCTTATGTCGCTTACCCCTGAGTTGGTTGCCGAACTGGAAGTCCTCGCACTCTTCAACCTGGACAGTTCCCAGGAAGGTCTGAAAATTCATCAGACCGCTGCCCCGAAACACATCGATGCGGCCCGGCGCCTCTTCGAAAAAGAACTTACCGACCAGCCCGATGGCGGTTATCTGACCAGCCTCGGTCGCGATGCCGCGCAAAACGTGCAGACCGTACTGACTATTCTGCGAGAGCAGGAAACCGCCTGATTTACCCTGACTTTGCCCACGGGAACTCCTGCCACGGGATTTCCGCGGGCCTGTCCGCTTGTGCCGGATAGAAATCTGACGTCAAAAAACAAATTCAGCTTAAACGTCCTGCTGCGCAGAGGCTAAACTGCGGCGATTCCGAGACCCTCTACGTCCGAGCCTGCAAGCCGGTTTGAGCTGATATGACGCGCACCCACGAAATCCGCCCCGACCTGGACGAAGGCATCGACCGCAAGGTACTCAGTCAACTTCGCGCACGTTTTCTCCAACTCAATGAAGGCCGCTTGGGCCGTGCGCTCGAAGGCTTGTCGCCCCGCCAGCAAAGCGTGCTGACGCTGTTGCCGTTGTTCTTCCACGTCAATCACCCATTGCTGCCCGGCTATGTCTCGGGGAGTACGCCGGCCGGCTTGTCGAATTATGAGCCGGACGCCAACGTGCTCGCCGAAGCACAGCGCCTGACCCGCTCGTTCTCTTACAAACCGCGCCACGGCAGCAACCCGCCGCGACCGATTCACGGTCTGTTTCTGATGGGCAGCCTCGGCACGCTGGCCCAGGCCGACCAGAGCGACATGGACGTGTGGGTCTGCCACGCGCCGGGTCTGAGCGAAAGCGAGCTCAGCGAGCTGAACAAAAAGTGTCAGTTGCTGGAAAGCTGGGCCGCAAGCCAGGGCGCCGAAGCGCATTTCTTTCTGATCGACCCGGTACGTTTCGTCAAAGGGGAACGTGATGCCCGGCTCAGTTCGGAAAACTGCGGCAGCACTCAGCACTATCTGCTGCTCGACGAGTTCTACCGCACCGCGATCTGGCTGGCCGGGCGCACGCCGATCTGGTGGCTGGTGCCGGTTTACGAAGAAACCGCCTACGACGCTTACACCAACACCCTGTTATCCAAACGCTTTATTCGCGCCGACGAAACCCTCGATCTCGGGCCGATCGCGACGATCCCCCCGGGCGAGTTCATCGGCGCCGGGTTGTGGCAGTTGTTCAAGGGCATCGAGTCGCCCTACAAGTCCGTGCTCAAACTGCTGCTGACCGAGGTGTACGCCAGCGAACACCCGCACGTGCAGTGCCTGAGCCTGCGCTTCAAGAAGGCCGTGTTCGCCAATCAGCTCGAGCTCGATGAGCTGGATCCGTACATGGTCGTGTACCGGCGTATCGAGGAATACCTCATCGCCCGCAACGAACCGGAACGCCTGGAGCTGGTGCGCCGCGCGCTCTACCTCAAGGTCAACCGCAAACTCACCGGCAACAGCCGCAGCCAGGGTTGGCAGCGCGCACTGCTCGAACGCCTGGCCGGCGAATGGCACTGGGATCAGCGACAACTGGCGCTGCTTGACAGTCGCAGTCAGTGGAAAGTGCGCCAGGTCAGCGCCGAACGTCGCGCACTGGTCAACGAACTCAATTACAGCTATCGCTTTCTGACCCAGTTCGCTCGCAGCGAACAGACGGTCAGCCTGATCAACAAGCGCGACCTCAACGTCCTCGGCCGGCGCCTGTATGCGGCCTTCGAACGCAAGGCCGACAAGGTCGAGTTCATCAACCCCGGCATTGCCCCGGACCTGGCCGAAGACACCCTCACCCTGGTGCAGTCGCCGAACAAAAAGGAGCCGGGGCAAACCCAGTGGGGCCTGTACAACGGCAGCCTGACGGCGCTGGAGTGGGAACATTTCGCGCCGATCAAGCGCAGTCGCGAGCTGCTCGAACTGTTGACCTGGTGCCACCGCAACGGCGTTATCGACAGCAGCACCCGTCTGGCCCTGCACCCGGGCACCAGCGATCTGAGCGAATTCGAGCTGTTCAATCTGCTCGGCAGCCTGCAGCAGTGCATCGCCTTGCCCTTGCCCACCGTGGCCGAAGAACCGTTGCTGCGCGCCGCCGTGCCCAGCGAAGTGCTGATGCTGATCAACGTCGGCGTCGACCCGCTCAAGCATCACCGCGATCTGAACATCCTGATGACTACCGAGCGCACCGATTCATTGAGTTACGCCGGCGTGCGCGAAAATCTGGTGCTGACCGTGGATCAGGTCACGCTCAACAGCTGGAACGAGGTGCTGGTCAATCGCTTCGATGGTCCTCACGCGCTGCTCGACTGCCTGCGCGATTACCTCAACAACTTGCCACGTGGCGCCACGCAACCGTCGCTGAAAGTGCGCTGCTTCTGCCACAACCGCGCGCAATTCATTGCCCGCCGCGTCGAAGAAATCGTCGACACCGCGCAGACTCTGTTGCTCAGTGAATTGAACCATCGCTACCTGATCCAGGTGCAGCAGCATTATCACGTCCTGGAGCTGGTGCCGGGCCAGGTCAACCATGTCGCCCTCGCCACACTGCCGGCACTGCTCGATTATCTGGGCGAAGAACAACCGCGCTACAGCCCGCTGCATCTCGATCCGATGGCACTTGAGGATCACGATCTGGCGCTGATCCTGCCGATGGGTCAGCCGGAGTGCATCCAGGTGTTCTACCGGATCAGCGAACAGCAGGCCGAGTTGTACGTGCTGGATGAATTCAATGCCTTTTGGCAACAGCACCTGCCGTACCACGACGAGCAAAGTCTGCTGGTGCCGTTGCAGCGTTTTCTGCAATCGATCCAATATCGGCGTGAAGCGCGATTGCCAATGGACGGTGGCCCTGCGGGGACCACTGAAACTTTGTATTACCAGCTGTTGCCGTCAGGCCCGGGACGCTCGCGCAGGGTCGAACCCAGGCCGGCGCCGCAAACTCCGGTCAACAAGCCGTTCTACGACGTGCAGGCGATCATTGGCAAAGCCGCGCCCGGTGAAGTGCAGGTCACCCTGTATTGCAATCAGCGGGAATTCAGCGAGCTGGAGCATGGCGACCAGTTGTTCAGCGTGGTCGCCCGGGAGATCGTCGAGCAGCGCCGCGAGACCGAGCGTTATCGCTGCTACATCACCGACCTCGACCTGTCGGGTCTGCTCGGTGACGGGCACAGTTCAAGCAATCTGTATCTGCGCTACAAGGCAGACCTGGAGCGCTCGTTGAATGAAGCGCTCGAACAGGTTTGAAGCGGGGATTTATTCGGGAAAGGCGCCGCCGTTGACCGGTTGCGACTCGACTTCCAGCAGGGTCAGCTTCAGCGACTTGCCGCCGGGAGCCGGCCAGTCGATGTGCTGACCGACCTTCAGACCCAACAGCGCACTGCCGACCGGCGCCAGAATCGAAATCTTGCCTTCGTCGGCATTGGCGTCCTTGGGATAGACCAGCGTCAGGTGGTAATCCTTGCCACTGCCTTCTTCGCGGCAATGCACGCGGGAATTCATGGTCACGACATCGGCGGGCACTTCATCGTGGCCGACCACGGTATCGGCGCGGTCCAGCTCGGTTTGCAGCGCAATCACGCCCGGCAGCGTGTCATCCAGGCTGTCGATCAGACGCTCCAGACGTTGCACGTCCAGACGGGTAAGGGTGATGGAAGGTGCGGTCATGATCCAGGCAGACTCCTTTCTTCTGCACAAAAAAAGCAAAACCCCGCCAAAAAAGACGGGGTTTTCACCGTGCCTCGGTGGTTTGAGGCGTTCGCGGACACTATCACAGCTCAAAAAATATACAAGTCATCCCCCTGGCACCGCAGTCACCTGTGGCGAGGGAGCTTGCTCCCGCTGGAGCGCGCAGCGGTCCGAAACTTCTACGACTGCTGCGCAGCCGAGCGGGAACAAGCTCCCTCGCCACAAGTTCGTATCAGGTTTGAGTGCGGCGCTCTGCAGCTTGCGCGCATATCACGCGACGCCGCTGGTCATCCGCCGAGCGCCATTCGCGAATGTCCTCGACGTGGCGCGCGCAACCGAGACAGACTTTCTGTTCGTCCAGTCGGCATACGCCCGTGCACGGCGAAGGCACCGCCGGGCTGACATTGCTGTAAAGCGGTCTCGGTGGGCGAACAGGCGCTGCATCAGTCACGGATTACAGACCTTCGAAATCGAATTCAACGCCTGCCTGCTGCTTGACTAGGCGCTGAAGCATTTCGCCGAGTTGCTCTTCGCTCTTGTCGCACATCCAGCGCTCGCTTTCTTCGTCGTAATCGAAGTGGAAGCCACCAGACACCGCCGCCAGCCATAGCTGACGCAACGGCTCCTGACGGCTGAAGATCAACTGAGAGCCGTTTTCGAACTTGACCGTCAGCACGCCGGCCGAGCTTTCCAGATCAATATCCAGATCGCTGTCGTCAAAAATGTCTTCCAGTTTTTCCTGGGTGTCATCGACCACATCGTGGAAACGGGCTTCGGACAAACTCATTGCGGCAACCTCAAAAATGTCTGATCAGGCTCAAGCGCCGAAAGATACGGACGCTGCTGGCCGATTGCAAAGATTAACGACCAAGCACCTGCCGGCCCGACCAACACCGCCCTGTGGGAGCGAGCCTGCTCGCGAAAGCGGTGTGTCAGGCAACGAGCCTGTTGAATTTGCCGGCACCTTCGCGAGCAGGCTCGCTCCCACAGGGATGATGCGCTTCTCAGGAGCCCCGCCGGACGGGAACCCCCTCGCATAGGCAAGCTGCCGGGTGGCCGGTATACTCCGGCGCAATTAACGCATTTTCAAGGATTTCGCCATGAAGCGCCTGATCTCTTCCCTTGCTGCGCTCGTCGCGGTGGCCTGCCTGGTTTCGGCCTGTGGTCAAAAAGGCCCGCTGTACCTGCCCGATGACGACCAGGACCCGGCCGAACAAGCCCAGTCTTCGCAGAAGCAGCCGTCCAAAGCACACAAGCACGACGTCTACCAATAAGGGATCGCCATGGACGCTTTTAACTACCGTGGCGGGGAGCTGTTCGCGGAAGGTGTGGCGCTGTCCGCCATCGCCAACCGCTTCGGCACGCCCACCTATGTCTACTCACGCGCGCACATCGAAGCGCAATATCTGGCCTATGCCGATGCGCTGGCCGGCATGCCGCACCTGGTTTGCTACGCCGTCAAAGCCAACTCCAACCTCGGTGTCCTGAATGTCCTGGCCCGTCTCGGCGCCGGTTTCGACATCGTTTCCCGTGGCGAGCTGGAACGCGTACTGGCCGCTGGCGGCAGCGCCGACAAGATCGTCTTCTCCGGCGTCGGCAAGAGCCGGGACGACATGCGTCGCGCTCTCGAAGTCGGCGTGCACTGCTTCAATGTCGAGTCCACCGACGAGCTCGAGCGCCTGCAAGTGGTCGCCGCCGAACTGGGCGTTCGCGCACCAGTGTCGCTGCGGGTGAACCCGGACGTCGACGCCGGCACTCATCCGTACATTTCCACCGGTCTCAAAGAGAACAAGTTCGGCATCGCCATTGCCGACGCCGAAGATGTGTATGTGCGCGCCGCGCATCTGCCGAACCTGGAAGTGATCGGTGTCGACTGCCACATCGGTTCGCAACTCACCACACTGCCGCCGTTCCTCGATGCCCTCGACCGCCTGCTGGATCTGGTCGACCGTCTTGGCGATTGCGGCATCCACCTGCGCCACATCGATCTCGGTGGTGGCCTGGGTGTGCGCTATCGCGATGAAGAGCCGCCACTGGTCGCCGACTACATCAAAGCCGTGCGCGAGCGTTTGAACGGTCGCGATCTGGCGCTGGTGTTCGAGCCTGGCCGCTTCATCGTCGCCAATGGCGGTTTGCTGCTGACTCAGGTCGAGTACCTCAAGCATACCGGGCACAAGGATTTCGCCATCGTCGACGCGGCGATGAACGACCTGATCCGCCCGGCGCTGTATCAGGCTTGGATGGACGTTACTGCGGTGAAACCGCGTGACACGGCTGCGCGTAAGTACGACATCGTCGGCCCGATCTGCGAGACCGGCGACTTCCTCGCCAAGGAGCGCGAACTGGCGCTGGAAGAAGGCGACCTGCTGGCCGTGCATTCGGCCGGTGCCTACGGTTTCGTCATGAGCTCCAACTACAACACCCGCGGCCGTGCCGCCGAAGTGCTGGTGGATGGTGATCAGGTTTTTGAAGTGCGTCGCCGCGAAACCGTGGCCGAGCTGTTTGCCGGCGAAAGCCTGCTGCCGGAGTAACCCATGCTGCTGCGTTTTACCAAAATGCACGGCCTGGGCAATGACTTCATGGTTCTCGACCTGGTCAGCCAGCACGCGCACATTCAACCCAAACATGCCAAGCAATGGGGCGATCGCCACACAGGTATCGGTTTCGACCAGTTGCTGATCGTCGAAGCGCCGAGCAACCCGGACGTGGATTTCCGCTACCGGATTTTCAATTCCGACGGTTCGGAAGTGGAGCAATGCGGCAACGGTGCGCGCTGCTTCGCCCGCTTCGTGCTCGACAAGCGTCTGACCGCCAAGCGGCAGATCCGCGTCGAGACCAAGGGCGGCATCATCGAGCTGGACGTACGTAACGACGGCCAGATCGGCGTGAACATGGGCGCACCGCGTCTGGTGCCGGCGGACATACCATTCCAGGCGCCAGCCCAGGCCAGCAGCTATCAGCTGGACGTCGATGGCACCACGGTCGAACTGGCCGCCGTGTCGATGGGCAATCCCCATGCGGTCATTCGCGTGGATGACATCAACAGTGCACCGGTGCATGAACTGGGGCCGAAGGTCGAACACCATCCGCGCTTCCCGGCGCGGGTCAATGTCGGTTTCCTTCAGGTCATCGACCGCCACCGTGCGCAGTTGCGTGTGTGGGAGCGCGGCGCCGGAGAAACCCAGGCCTGCGGCACCGGCGCCTGTGCGGCGGCGGTGGCGGCCATCAGTCAGGGGTGGATGGATTCGCCGCTGTTGATCGACCTGCCCGGCGGGCGTCTGTCCATCGAGTGGGCAGGTCCCGGCGAACCGGTATTGATGACCGGTCCGGCAGTGCGTGTATACGAAGGACAAGTACGTCTTTGAGCGAGCAGAAATCATGACCGACAAGCCTCAGGTACCCGCCCGACCGTCCGACGAACCCGCGTCCGAGAGCCTCGAAGCGGCGGCGGTTGCCGCCTATCTGGAGGCTCATCCGGATTTCTTCGTCGAGCACGAAGAATTGCTGCCGTCGCTGCGCATTCCGCACCGACGTGGCGACACCGTGTCGCTGGTCGAGCGGCAGATGACTATCCTGCGCGACCGCAACATCGAGATGCGCCATCGCCTGTCGCACTTGATGGACGTGGCCCGGGACAACGATCGCCTGTTCGAAAAAACCCGTCGCCTGATCCTCGCGCTGATGGATGCATCGACCCTGGAAGACGTGGTGATCAGTGTTGAAGACAGCCTGCGCCAGGATTTCCAGGTGCCGTTTGTCAGCCTGATCCTGCTCGGCGACAACCCCGCCCCCGTCGGCCGCTGGGTTACTCACGCCGATGCGCAGACTGCCATTGGTGGCCTGCTCACCGAAGGCAAAAGCGTCAGCGGCAGTCTGCGCGAGCATGAGCTGGATTTCCTCTTCGGCGAAGAACAGCGCCAGCAGATCGGTTCCACTGCAGTCGTTGCCGTCAGCCATCAGGGCATCCACGGCATCCTGGCCATCGCCAGCCGTGACCCGCAGCACTACAAGAGCTCGGTCGGCACCCTGTTCCTCAGCTACATCGCCGAGGTCATGGGCCGCGTGCTGCCTCGGGTCAACAGCTCGCTGCGCTCGGTACGCTGAACATGGAACGACAACTGGACGCTTACTGCGAACACCTGCGCAGTGAGCGACAGGTGTCGCCGCACACACTGTCGGCCTATCGCCGCGACCTCGATAAAGTCCTCGCCTGGTGCGTCAAGCAAAACATCGGCAGTTGGGCCGCGCTGGACATTCAGCGGCTGCGCAGCCTGGTCGCCCGATTGCACGCCCAAGGCCAGTCCTCGCGCAGCCTCGCCCGCCTGCTCTCGGCGGTGCGCGGGCTCTACCACTATCTGAACCGCGAAGGCCTGTGCGATCACGACCCGGCCACCGGCCTGGCACCGCCAAAAGGCGAACGGCGCCTGCCGAAGACCCTCGACACCGACCGCGCGCTGCAACTGCTCGAAGGTGCGGTGGAGGACGACTTTCTCGCCCGGCGTGATCAGGCGATTCTGGAGCTGTTCTATTCATCAGGGCTGCGCCTGTCCGAGCTGACCGGGCTCAATCTCGACCAACTCGACCTGGCCGATGGCATGGTTCAGGTGCTTGGCAAAGGCAGCAAGACCCGCCTGTTGCCGGTCGGCACCAAGGCCCGAGAAGCCCTCGAACAATGGCTGCCGCTACGCGCCATGACCAATCCTGCCGATGATGCGGTTTTTGTCAGCCAGCAAGGCCGACGCCTTGGCCCGCGTGCAATTCAGGTGCGGGTCAAACTCGCTGGTGAGCGCGAACTGGGGCAGAACCTGCATCCGCATATGTTGCGGCACTCCTTCGCCAGCCACCTGCTGGAGTCCTCCCAGGATTTGCGCGCGGTGCAGGAATTGCTTGGCCACTCGGATATCAAGACCACACAGATCTATACCCATCTCGACTTCCAGCACCTGGCGGCGGTCTACGACAGCGCCCATCCCCGGGCCAAACGCATGAAAGGCGATGATTCATGAGTATTCAGTTGATCACCTTCGACCTCGACGACACCCTGTGGGACACAGCCCCGGTGATCGCCAGCGCCGAAACCGTTTTGCGCGAATGGCTGAGCGAACATGCACCGGATCTCGGCGCGGTGCCGGTGGAGCATTTATGGGCTATTCGCGAGCGTGTGCTGGCGGACGAACCGGGCCTCAAACACCGCATCAGTGCGCTGCGCCGGCGCGTGTTGTTGCATGCGCTGGAAGAAGCCGGATATGCCCACGGCGAGGCGTCGGAACTGGCCGACAAGGCTTTCGAAGTGTTTTTGCATGCGCGGCATCAGATCGAAGTATTCCCGGAAGTCGAGCCGCTGCTGGAGCTGCTCGCCAATCACTATGCCCTCGGTGTAGTCACCAACGGCAATGCCGACGTACGCCGGCTGGGGCTGGCGGATCATTTCAAATTTGCCTTGTGCGCCGAAGACATCGGCATCGCCAAACCGGATGCGCGGCTGTTCCACGAAGCCTTGCAGCGCGGCGGCGTGAGTGCTGAAGCGGCGGTGCATGTCGGCGATCATCCCGGCGATGACATTGCCGGAGCACAGCAGGCTGGGCTGCGCGCGGTGTGGTTCAACCCGGCGGGCAAGGTCTGGGAAGCGGAGCGCTTGCCGGATGCGGAAATTCGCAGTTTGACGGAGTTGCCGGCCGTGCTTTCCCGCTGGAACCGTTGAAAAGATCGCAGCCTTCGGCAGCTCCTACTGTTGAAATGCATTCCCCCTGTAGGAGCTGCCGAAGGCTGCGATCTTTGCTTTTTCTTCAGGCATAAAAAAACCCGCAGCGACGGCGGGCTTTTTCAGCAAGCGAGCGACGCGCCTCAGATAGGGCGGCTGCCGTACTTGTTGTCCGGCTTCTTGGGCGGATCAGCGACCACGTTGGCCTCCACTTCCTGCACCTTGCCGCCGCGTGCAAGGAATTCTTCCATGGCCTTGGCCAGGGCATCACGCTCCTTGTTCTTGGCTTCGATGCTCGGCAACTCGTCGACCGATACCGCAGCCTTGGCTTTGCCTTTGGCAGCCGGGGCCGGCGTGTCGTCACCGCCATCGTCCTCGGCAACGTCTTCCGCTGCCGCTTCCAGGCCTTCCTCGGCCTCGTCTTCGTCGCCTACTTCGAGGTCGTCGTTTTCCAGATCATCGTCGCTCATGTTCTACCTCATGACTTGCCAAAAGCAGATTAGTTATAGACCAGCTTTGGCGACTGTCGAAGCCGCCGTTGAAAAATCTTCCACCGCTGCGAATCAGCGGCTCATACCTGTTCACCGTGCAAGGTGGCGAGGACTTTACGGGCACCGCCATGATCGCGGTGCTCGCCCAGATAAACGCCTTGCCAGGTACCCAGCGCCAACCGTCCTGCCGAAACCGGCAGACTGATCTGGCAACCCAGCATGCTGGCCTTGAAGTGCGCCGGGAGATCATCCGGGCCTTCGTCGTTGTGCTCGTAGCCGTCTGTTCCTTGTGGGATCAGGCGATTGAAAAATCGTTCGAAGTCGCGACGAACTGCCGGATCGGCGTTCTCGTTGATGGTCAACGACGCCGACGTGTGCTGCAGCCACAGATGCAACAGACCGACCCGGCAGGACTTGAGTTCAGGCAAGCCTGCGAGCAACTCGTCGGTTACCAGATGAAAGCCCCGGGGCCTTGCCCGCAGGGTTATCAGAGTCTGTTGCCACATACAGTTCTCCGCTCGTTCGGGGCGCATTCTAGCGTGCTCTGAAAAAAAACAAAGACCCTAATACGCCTGCAACGACGTAAGCCATTGCCCGCAGAAAAACCCTTGTCATAAAGGCGAGCAAAGACGTAAGAAAAATCCTTTAAGCCGCCCCTTGAGTGACAAACTCCGGACAAAAAAATGCCCGGCGAACCGGGCAATTTTTTTGTTGCGCGTGCTTACAGGTTGTAGCCGCGTTCGTTGTGTTGTGCCAGATCGAGGCCGACCGACTCTTCTTCCTCGCTCACGCGCAGACCCATGACGGCGTCCAGTACCTTGAGAATAATGAAGGTGACGATCGCGGTGTAGATCACCGTGAAGCCCACGCCTTTGACTTGAATCCAGACCTGCGCGCCGATATCAGTCACGGTGCCGAAACCGCCCAGCGCCGGTGCGGCAAACACACCGGTGAGGATCGCGCCGAGGATACCGCCGATACCGTGTACGCCGAAGGCATCCAAGGAGTCGTCATAACCGAGTTTGCGTTTCAGGGTGGTGGCGCAGAAGAAGCACACCACGCCTGCGGCCAGACCGATCACCAGTGCGCCCATCGGGCCTACGGTGCCAGCGGCCGGGGTGATCGCGACCAGACCGGCGACCACACCTGAAGCAATGCCCAGTGCGCTTGGCTTGCCGTGGGTGACCCACTCGGCAAACATCCAGCCCAGTGCGGCAGCGGCGGTTGCAATCTGGGTCACGAGCATCGCCATGCCGGCAGTGCCGTTGGCGGCGGCTGCGGAACCGGCGTTGAAGCCGAACCAGCCAACCCACAGCATGGCTGCGCCCATCAGCGTGTAGCCGAGGTTATGCGGCGCCATCGGCGTAGTCGGGAAGCCCTTGCGCTTGCCCAACACCAGGCACGCCACCAGACCGGCGATACCGGCGTTGATGTGCACCACGGTGCCGCCGGCGAAATCGAGCACGCCCCAGTCCCACATCAGGCCGCCGTTACCGGACCAGACCATGTGCGCAATCGGCGCATAAACCAGGGTGAACCAGATGCCCATGAAGATCAGCATCGCGGAGAACTTCATGCGCTCGGCGAAGGCACCGACGATCAGCGCCGGAGTGATGATCGCAAACGTCATCTGGAAGGTAATGAACACTGCCTCGGGGAACAGCGCCGCCGGGCCGGTAATGCTCGAAGGCGTGACACCGGCGAGGAACGCCTTGCCCATGCCACCGAAGAACGAATTGAAGTTGACGACGCCCTGTTCCATGCCTGTGGTGTCGAAGGCAATGCTGTAGCCGTAAATGACCCACAGGATGCTGATCAGACCGGTAATGGCGAAGCACTGCATCAGCATGGAAAGAATGTTTTTCGAGCGAACCATGCCGCCGTAGAACAGCGCCAGGCCCGGAATGGTCATGAACAGCACGAGGGCTGTCGAGGTGAGCATCCAGGCCGTGTCGCCGGAATTGAGGACTGGCGCTGCCACTTCGTCTGCCGCCATGGCGAGGCCGGGCATTACGATGGACAACAGGGCGCCTAGCCCTGCGAATTTACGCAGAGTCATATTGTTTTCTCCTGGGGCGTTGGGTTTGTGGCGGCGCTTAGATCGCGTCGGTATCGGTTTCGCCGGTACGGATGCGGATCGCCTGTTCCAGATTGACCACGAAGATCTTGCCGTCACCGATCTTGCCGGTGTTGGCCGCCTTGGTTATCGCCTCGATAACCCGATCCAGATCCTTGTCGTCGATGGCCACGTCGATTTTCACCTTGGGCAGAAAATCGACCACATATTCCGCGCCGCGATACAGCTCGGTGTGACCCTTCTGCCGGCCGAAGCCTTTGACTTCAGTGACGGTAATGCCCTGCACGCCGATTTCGGACAGCGACTCGCGCACGTCGTCCAACTTGAACGGCTTGATGATGGCAGTGACTAGCTTCATGAAACTCTCTCCCGATTTGGTGGACTTGCCCCAGGAAAACAAACCCGTCTCAAGTCTAAGCGCAGTGCCTGGCTTTGTAACGCATCGTTGACGCCAGCTAACCGCATCAGACGAAACTCCCCGCTTCGTCTTCCGCACTGCATTCGTCACAGCGACTGCATCAGTGCATGGGTCGAGGGTGACTAAGCAGAAACCTTGCCAGCTCGGCAAAAACCCAGCATTTCAACCATTTGGCCAGTGTTGTGCGCACTCGCGCAGAAAAGCCTTTGCCGATACGCACAACAACGGTGCGCCACCGTCCGTCCCTCTGCGCGAAAAGCGTGCATCCGCGCAACGGGATTGACTATAGACACTGCGTGATACACTGCCGGCCATTGTTTCCAGGACATTTCCCATGCTCGCGCCCAAAGACTTCCTCGACGCCCTGAGCGGCACCGCCTCCCGCCTGTTCAGCGGCGACACCCCGCTGCCAAAAGCCGAAATCGAAAGCCAGTTCAAAATGCTGCTGCAAAGTGCCTTCAGCAAACTCGATCTGGTCAGCCGGGAAGAGTTTGATAGTCAGATGGTCGTACTGGCTCGCACTCGCGCTCGCCTCGAAAGCCTCGAAGCCAAAGTCGCCGAGATGGAAGCCAAGCTGACGCCGCCCGCGGAATAATCCGCGCCCCCTGTAGGAGCTGCCGAAGGCTGCGATCTTTTGATCTCCGGCCCTTCAACCATCCCGGCAACGTTCTACAACCTGCACCACCGCCGTCCGATTGCGCCGAAAAGCCCAGGTTTCTAAGCTCACCCGAGGCTGAATGTTCAGCACCGGGTTTGGCGACCTGGGCAGGCCATGGTGGAAAGAGCTTCCGTGGTTATATCTTTGGCACGATCCCCGATATGCCAAAATTCGGCTTGCCAGGCGGGGAGATTTATCTGCGGGCAGGTATCCACCGTCGAGCGAATAGTGGTTTTGGCGTAGTGCACATTTGGGAAGCCCATAGTGCCGATTTGCTCAAGCATGGTTGCCAGACTGCCGATGGGGTAGCAGCGATTGTTGCGAAAATGATCGTCCCGGGAGCACAAATCTATTGTGAGTTCAAAGAACAGCGATGTGGAAACAGGGTCGCGGGACTGAGGACTTCTATGGGAACACTGATTCTTGAACCGCGACACGAGCGCGCCACAGGATTTGGTTACTTCGTGGTGACTTGGTACCCGCAAAAACGCGCACATGGCACGTTAGTGGGGCAGATACCACGAGCACCGTCAAATCAAAAATAAAAAAAGCGTCCGATGGACGCCTTTTAAGTATTTTTTGAGGAGTAGTCGCAGCGATTCTTTAGCTCCGGGCTTTACAGCCTTGGGTTCAGAATCCGACAGGCTAGCCCGTCGTCACTACTTCAGAGAAACCAGCTTTCTCTGCTGCCAAAAATGCGGGGGAGCTTTTGCTGGTGCCCAGTCCCGACGAATGCGCAGTTGCAGTCCTCGTATGGGATGATCCTTCAATGCCGGGCGAGAGTCAACGCTCCAATCCAGGCAAGCAGTGACAGCCCATCGGGTCTGGATACGTCTTGTAAACCTCTATTTCAGCACTGAAACCCGGCTCAACTACCCTTCAAAAACCCGCAGGATGCGGCTCCCCGATTCAGCTCAAGGAACGACCATGTCCCTCTCCATTGTCCACAGCCGCGCCCAGGTTGGCGTGGAAGCTCCAGCCGTCACTGTCGAAGTCCATCTGGCCAACGGTCTGCCGTCGCTGACCATGGTCGGCCTGCCTGAAGCGGCGGTGAAGGAGAGCAAGGATCGGGTGCGCAGCGCGATCATCAATTCCGGGCTGCAGTTTCCGGCGCGGCGGATCACCTTGAATCTGGCGCCGGCGGATCTGCCCAAGGATGGCGGGCGGTTTGATCTGGCTATTGCGCTGGGAATTCTGTCGGCGAGTGTGCAGGTGCCGTGTCTTACACTGGATGAGGTGGAATGTCTGGGTGAGTTGGCGCTGTCGGGTGCCGTCCGACCGGTGCGTGGCGTGCTGCCGGCGGCACTGGCGGCGCGCAAGGCCGGGCGGGCGTTGGTGGTGCCGCGGGCGAATGCGGAAGAGGCGTGTCTGGCCTCGGGACTGAAGGTCTTCGCGGTCGATCACTTGCTGGAAGCGGTGGCACATTTCAACGGGCACACGCCAGTGGAGCCTTACGTTTCCGATGGCCTGATGCACGCTGCCAAGCCCTATCCCGACCTCAACGAAGTGCAGGGTCAAACAGCCGCCAAGCGCGCACTGCTGATTGCTGCAGCGGGGGCGCATAACCTGCTGTTCAGCGGGCCTCCAGGCACCGGCAAGACGCTGCTGGCCAGTCGTTTGCCGGGGTTGCTGCCGCCGCTTTCCGAGTGTGAAGCGCTGGAGGTGGCAGCGATTCAGTCGGTCGCCAGCGGGGTGCCGTTGACTCACTGGCCGCAGCGCCCCTTCCGCCAACCGCACCATTCGGCTTCCGGGCCGGCGCTGGTCGGGGGCAGTTCGAAACCGCAGCCCGGTGAAATCACCCTCGCCCATCACGGCGTGCTGTTTCTCGATGAATTGCCGGAGTTCGATCGCAAGGTTCTCGAGGTGCTGCGCGAGCCATTGGAATCCGGGCATATCGTGATCGCTCGGGCCAAGGATCGCGTACGTTTCCCCGCGCGATTTCAGTTGGTGGCGGCGATGAACCCGTGTCCCTGTGGATATCTTGGCGAACCGAGCGGCAAATGCTCATGCACACCGGACATGGTCCAGCGCTATCGCAACAAATTGTCGGGGCCGCTGCTGGACCGGATCGATTTGCACCTGACCGTGGCGCGGGAGGCAACCGCGTTGAATCCGACAGCCAAGCCCGGCGGAGACAGCGCCAGCGCTGCGGCGTTGGTGGCCGAAGCGCGGGAACGCCAGCAGAAACGCCAAGGCTGTGCCAATGCGTTTCTCGATCTGCCGGGGTTGAAGCGTCACTGCAAGTTATCCACAGCCGATGAAAAATGGCTGGAAGCAGCCTGCGAGCGATTGATCCTGTCGCTGCGCTCAGCGCATCGCCTGCTCAAGGTCGCGCGCACACTGGCGGATCTTGAGCAAGTCGATGCGATTACCCGTGAGCATCTGGCCGAGGCACTGCAATACCGGCCGGCGACACCTTAATGCTCGGTCAGATCAACCAGCGGCGCCTGGCGCACTTCTGTGTCGCGCCCGGCCTGAATCTCGCTCACCCGATTCAAGGCGTTATCCACCGCAGCTTTATCGACCAGCAGGCTGTAGCTGATTTTGAACTGTTTGTGTTGTTTCGGCGCAATGGTCGGCACCAGATTCAACGGCCGCTGATAGCGACGGTTATAGGAAAAACTGGTGCCCGGCTCCAGCCCGGTGACGTAGCCCTGCCCTTCGGTGTCGGTGTTTTTCCACAGCGAGAACACCGGCAACTGCTCGATGTTGAAGCCAACGGACACGCCGAGACTACCGGTCTTGTTGTGCAACACAGTCAAGGTGTCGCCTTTGGCGTCGGCGTAAGGCACGACGTTGTAGACGGTTTCGTCATAATCCTTGGTTGGCGCGCGATAGGTCTGCCAGTCGGGCAGATCACCCTTGGCCTTGTCGTTGAACGGCGACACCTGCTTCACCGGCGCAGCGAATTTTGCCCCCTGCTCAAGAAACGGCGTGCTGAAATTGCTGTGATACAGCGCCTGATATTCCTTCGCATAGTCGCCGTTGTTGGTCAGGGTGTCGTTGAGGGCGAAGCTTGCGCTGCCCGGTTCGGTGACCAGTTCGGTCGCTACCGAGAAATCGACTTTCTTGAATGCCTGCTCTTTGAGTTCGCCGCGCAATGTGATGGCGTACGGTGGCTTTTCATCGATGTGCAGAGTGACGGTACTGGCCGGGATGTTGGCGGCACGACCATGCAGGGTCAGCAGTTCACCATTGTCCATGCCGGGATGCCCGACCCACTCGTAACCGCAACGGGTGACCAGTTCATTGAAGCCTTCCAGCCAGCCCAGGCCTCCGCGACCGTTGAGCTCGATGAACGCCGGGTTGACCACCTCCTTGACCGGCGAATCCCAACCCATGCGCACGTCGCCCACCGAAGCTTGCAACACGTTCATGCCGCGGGTCGGCACCACCGAAAGCTTCATCGTGCCGTTATCGATATCCACGATGCTGACGCCCTCCTGCCGACCGCCATGCAAAGTGCGCAGAGTCACGGAAAACGGTCTGGCGGTTTTCACACCGAGTTGTTCGCTGGTGATCGTCCAGTTCTTTGCCGCAGTGTTGGCGTCGAGCAGGACATAATCCCAGGCCATGGCGTGAGACGCAGCAGAGAATGCGCCGAGGGCGACGAGGAGTTTGAGCGGAGTCATGGCAGTAGCCCTTATTGGAGTTGTGCCATTTTTATAGCGCTGCGGAAACGTTTCAGCAAGTCTGGAGAAGTCGTCGGAGGAAAGCATTCGCCAGCAGGCTCCCTCTCACATGGATTTTGGGCCGGTCACAACAACACCGAAAACCGTGGGAGCGAGCCTGCTCGCGATAGCTATTTCATAC
Source organism: Pseudomonas sp. (assembly GCF_035554175.1). Lineage (GTDB taxonomy): Bacteria > Pseudomonadota > Gammaproteobacteria > Pseudomonadales > Pseudomonadaceae > Aquipseudomonas. The sequence continues at coordinate 29,239 of NZ_DATMIV010000034.1, forward strand.
GAGCATCAACGGAAGCGATCAACCTCGGAACGCAGATCCGCTGCCAGTTTCTCCAGCTCTTTTGCGGTAATAGCCAAGTTGGAAACCACCTCACGCTGCTCGCTGTTGGCCAGGGCAATGCTCTGCAAGTTGCTGCTCAGCAATGTCGCAGTGCTGCTCTGCTCCTGAGTGGCGGTGGTGATTGCAGCGAACTGCTGCCCCGCCGAACGGCTCTGTTCGTCGATCCGCGCCAGCGCCGAGGCGACATTGGCGTTACGCGACAGACCTTCCTGCATCAGCACATTACCCTGCTCCATGGTACTGATCGCGTTGCCGGTTTCCTGCTGGATGCTGTGGATCATGCTGGAGATTTCATCGGTGGCCTGACGGGTACGCGAGGCCAGGCTGCGCACTTCGTCCGCCACCACGGCAAAGCCGCGGCCCTGCTCGCCGGCACGGGCGGCTTCGATCGCCGCGTTGAGCGCCAACAGGTTGGTCTGCTCGGCGATCGAAGTGATCACGCCGACAATGCCGCCGATTTCCTGGGAGCGTTGACCCAAAGTGTTGATCACGGTCGCGGTGCTGTTCAGCGCACCGGCAATCTGCTCCAGCGACGACGACGCTTCTTCCATGGAGTTGCGACCGATCTGGGTTTGCTGGGCGTTTTCCTGTGCCAGGCGCTGAGTCGCGCCCATGTTGTCAGCGATGTTCAGCGACGTCGCACTGAACTCTTCCACCGCGCCGGCCATGCTGGTGATTTCGCCCGACTGCTGCTCCATGCCTTCGTAAGCACCACCGGACAAACCGGACAATGCCTGCGCGCGACTGTTGACCTCTTCCGAGGCGCGGCGGATGTGCTCGACCATGGTCGACAGTGCCTGGCTCATCTGATTGAAGGCACGGGACAGCTGACCGATTTCGTCGTGGCTCGACACATTCAAGCGCACGCTCAGATCACCGGCACCCAAGGCCTCAGCCTGACGCACCAGATCGCCCAGTGGCGCCAGTTTGCTACGCAACAGCCAGACCACGGAGCCAACGGCCAGCAGCATCGCCAACAAGCTGCCGATGGCCAGTTGTGTACCGACGCTCCAGGTCACCGCGCGGATTTCGGTTTTTGGCATGCTCGCGACCACCGACCACGGCCCACCTTCGAACGGCACGGCGATGCTGTAGAAGTCTTCGCCCTTGTCGCTCCAGAATTCACCCTTGCCGGGTGTTTTCACCAGGTTATTGATAGTCGGGACGGCTTGATCCAGCGCTTCGACGCCAGCAATCGGCACCAGCCATTTGTTCTGCTCGTCGAGCAGCGCCAGCGAGCCGGTCTGGCCGATGCGGAAGCGCTTGAGGTTGGCGAACTGGGCGTTTTGCGCGTCGGTGTAATCGAAGCCGACGTACAACACGGCGATGATCTTGCCGCCCGCGTCGCGCACCGGGGTGTACTGCGACATGTAATAGCGTTCGAACAACAGCGAGCGGCCCACATAACTCTGCCCGGCCATCAACTTCGCGTACGCCGGGTTGGCATGATCGAGCACGGTGCCGATGGCACGGGTGCCATCCTGCTTGGTAACGTTGGTGCTGACACGGATGAAATCTTCGCCGCTGCGCACGAACACGGTGGCCACGCCGGCGGTCATCTGCTTGAACTCGTCAACTTCCTTGAAGTTGTTGTTCAGCACCTCGTTGCCCAAATGCAGGCCCGGCGTCTGCACGCCGGCCACGGTCACTGGCTGATCCGGGTGCACACTTAAACCGCTGCCGAAGCGTTTTTCAAACAGCCCGCTCAAGCGCAGGGTGCTTTCGCGCAGGGTGCCGTGGAAGGTACTGAGTTGGTCTGCCAGCAGCCGGGCCTCACTGGCCAGGTGCTCTTCACGGGTGGCGAGGTTGGCGGAATCCAGCGAACGCAAGGCAAAAACCGTACTGCCGCTGATGACTATCGCCAGTATTACAGCGAGGGCAAGGCCCAACTGCGAGGCGATCCGAGCACGAGGTTGAGACATGAACAGCTCCTGGCCGAGCCACCGGATCCTCCTTGATCGCAGTAATTGCCCGGAAAATATTCTAATGGGGGTGTAGCGCGAAACCGGCACGACGGTTCCACATGCTCCTAGTCGGCGGTAAAGCCGAATACTTGAGCGCGTTGCGTGGGTATGGCGCAGTGGTGGCATTGTGCCGGCTCGAACGTTTCAGCTCAAGCGTGCCACCACTGGCAACTGCATGGCGCGGACTTCCCCTTGCAGAAAGTCACTGAGGCGGCGCAAACGTTCACCTCCCGGGCGCGGTTTTGGCCACACCAGGTAATAGTTCAAGCCACTGGCGACCGCCGTTGGCCACGGCAGACTCAAGCGCCCTTGCGCGACATCTTCGGCGACCATCAACAAATCGCCCATCGACACGCCGTAGCCGCGTGCCGCCGCAATCATGCCCAGCTCCAGCGTGTCGAACACCTGCCCGCCCTTGAGCGAGACCTGATCGGACAAACCCATGCGTTCCAGCCAACTGCGCCAGTCGCGGCGATCCGGGGTCGGGTGCAGCAGTTCAGCGGCAGCCAACCGCGCCACATCCCAGGGTTGATCATTGAGCAGGTTCGGCGCGCCGACCGGAATCAGTTCTTCCGGGAACAGCAGACTCGCTTCCCAGTCCGGCGGGAAATGCCCGTCACTGAGCAGCACTGCACAATCGAATGGCTCATTGTTGAAATCCACCGAATCGACATCCATCCACGCGCTGGTCAATTGCACTTCATTGCCCGCCTGCAAGTGGCGGAAGCGACTCAGCCGCGCCAGCAGCCATCGCATGGTCAGGGTTGATGGCGCTTTCATGCGCAGAATGTCGTCTTCGGCGCGCAACGTATTGCAGGCGCGCTCCAGAGCTGCAAAACCTTCGCGAATACCGGGCAACAACAGACGCGCGGATTCGGTGAGTTGCAGGTTGCGGCCGCTGCGATGGAACAGCCGGCAGGCGAAATGTTCTTCAAGGGTGCGCATGTGCCGACTGACTGCGCTCTGGGTGATCGACAGTTCTTCGGCCGCGCGAGTGAACGAGCTGTGTCGCGCTGCTGCTTCGAATGCGCGCAGGGCATACAACGGCGGAAGGCGTCGGGACATACGCAAAGCTCCAGTAGCGGGGGGGGTGCAGCCAATCCGGGCAACATTTCAGGATGAGTTTTAATCATGCAACCCATCCTTTTTATCCCTTTGTGCAAAGCCTGCCAAGCGCCGAGAATCGACGGTCTCCTGTTCCCTCTGATATTTGGGTGGTGATGACCATGCAGCATCCTGTGCGCACCGAACTCTGGGCCATCCTGCGGTTGGCGGGGCCGCTGATTGCTTCACAGCTGGCGCACATGCTGATGGTGCTGACCGACACCCTGATGATGGCACGCCTCAGCCCCGAAGCCCTCGCCGGTGGTGGTCTGGGCGCGGCGAGCTATTCGTTCGTGTCGATTTTCTGCATCGGTGTGATTGCAGCGGTCGGCACACTGGTGGCAATCCGTCAGGGTGCCGGCGACATCATCGGCGCGGCACGCTTGACGCAGGCCGGACTGTGGCTGGCCTGGTTGATGGCCCTCGGCGCCGGGCTGCTGTTGTGGAACCTGAAACCCGTGTTGCTGCTGTTCGGCCAGACCGAAACCAACGTCAACGCCGCCGGGCAGTTCCTGATCGCCCTGCCCTTCGCCCTGCCCGGTTATCTGAGCTTCATGGCCCTGCGTGGCTTCACCAGTGCGATTGGCCGGGCAACGCCGGTGATGGTCATCAGTCTCGCCGGCACCGTGGCCAACTTTCTGCTCAACTACGCATTGATCACCGGCATGTTCGGCCTGCCGCATTTGGGTCTGACGGGTATCGGTCTGGTCACGGCGATCGTTGCCAGTTGCATGGCGCTGGCGCTGGCCTGGCACATTCGCCGGCATCCGGCCTATGACGCCTATCCATTGCGCGCCGGCCTGTCGCGGCCGAACCGGCAATACCTGAAAGAACTCTGGCGGCTGGGCCTGCCCATCGGCGGCACCTATGCCGTGGAAGTCGGGCTGTTCGCTTTTGCCGCGCTGTGTATGGGCACCATGGGCAGCACGCAACTGGCGGCGCACCAGATCGCTTTGCAGATCGTTTCGGTGGCGTTCATGGTACCGGCGGGAATGTCTTATGCGATCACGATGCGCGTCGGCCAGCATTACGGCGCCGGGCAGCTTAACGATGCGCGGATGGTCGGTCGCGTTGGCATCGCTTTTGGCGCGGTGGCGATGCTCGGGTTTGCCATGGTGTTCTGGTTGTTGCCGAATCAGTTGGTCGGCCTGTTCCTCGACCATAACGACCCGGCGTTTGCCGAGGTCATCCGCCTGGCGGTGAGTCTGCTGGCAGTCGCGGCCTGGTTCGAGCTGTTCGATGGCACGCAGACGATCGCCATGGGCTGTATTCGTGGGCTCAAGGATGCCAAGACCACATTTCTGGTCGGGCTGGGTTGCTATTGGCTGATTGGCGCTCCAGCGGCGTGGTGGATGGCGTTCCACCTGAACTGGGGGCCGACGGGGGTCTGGTGGGGCCTAGCGCTGGGCCTGGCGTGTGCGGCGGTGAGCCTGACGCTGGCGTTCGAATGGAAGATGCAGCGGATGATTCGGCGCGAGCCGCAAGCTCAAGGTTTTAACATCCCCCAGGCCGAATGAGGGTTTCCTTTGTGGGAGCGAGCCTGCTCGCGAAGACAGAGTGTCAGGCAGAAAGCATTCAGCTGACAGAACGCATTCGCGAGCAGGCTCGCTCCCACAGGAGTTTCGGGTTGGCCGCAAAAGCCGTGATCAACCGACGATTTCCAGAGCCGGCTGCTGGCTCGATCCCGACGTCAGATACTCCACCAGCTCAGCCAACGGCAACGGCCGGCTGATCAGATAGCCCTGCACCTGATCGCAACCGAACCCGCGCAATAACTCCAGTTGCTCCGGCGTCTCGACCCCTTCGGCAACCACTTCCAGATGCAGGTTGTGCGCAAGGTTGATCATCGCGTGCACCAGTTTGCGATTCTCTTCGCGCTGCTCCATGCCGCCAACAAAACTCTTGTCGATCTTCAGCAGGGTGATTGGCAGGCTGTTGAGGTGCACGAATGACGAAAACCCGGTGCCGAAATCGTCCAGCGAGAAGCGCACGCCGAGGCGGCCGAGGGCGTCCATGGTTTGCTTGACCAGATCGCTGCGCCGCATCACCGCGGTTTCGGTCAGCTCGAACTCCAGCCATTGCGCCTCGACGCCGCGTTCGGCAATCAGCCGGCTGAGCGTCGGCAGCAACTGGCTGTCCTGAAACTGGCGGAACGACAGGTTGATCGCCATGTGCAGCGCCGGCAGACCTTGTTCGCGCAGGGCCTGCATGTCGCGCAAGGCGCGGGAAATCACCCAGTAACCCAACGGCACGATCAGACCACTCTGTTCGGCCAGCGGCACGAATTCGCTCGGCGGCAGCAGACCGCGTTCGCCATGACGCCAGCGCACCAGCGCTTCGAGGCCGACGATCTGACCATCTTCAAGATTCAGGCGTGGCTGGTAATGCAGCTCCAGCTCATCGCGGCGCAAGGCGCGGCGCAGCTCGCTTTCGAGGTCGGCGATGCTCCGTGCATTGCGGTTGATGCGTTCGTTGAAGATATGAAAGGTGCAGCCCTGGGTGCTTTTCGCCTGCTGCATGGCGATGTGCGCGTGCCACATCAGCGGATCGGCGCCGCCATTGGCGCGGGCATGGGCGATGCCGAGACTGGAGCCGATCAGCAGACTTTCGCCGTCGACCCAATAGGGTTCGGCCAACGCTTCGGTAATGCGTTCGGCCATCCATTCGGCGCGCTGTGGCGCGCGGCGGGTGTCGATCAGCAGGGCGAATTCATCGCTGCCTAGCCGCGCCAGTTGGTCGCCGGCCTCCAGCTGACTTTTGAGCCGGGCGACGACTTGCAGGATCAGACGATCGCCGGCCTGATGACCGAGGGCATCGTTGGCGTGACGAAAATTATCAAGATCGAGATGGCCGAGGGCCAGGCCGCGACCGTCTCCTTCCGCAAGACGCGCTGTCAGCAGAGTCTGAAAACCCTGGCGGTTGGCGATACCGGTCAGCGGGTCCTGCTCGGCGAGACGCTGCAGAGTGTTTTCGAGCACGCCGCGTTCGCGCACATGGCGCAGGCAGCGCTGGAGCATGCCGGCGTCGAGGGCGTCGAACACCAGCCAGTCGCTGACACCCACCGGCGCGCTGGCCGGTTCATGCTCCAGCAGCAAAACCGTCGGCAGGCTGCATCGGCCGGGCGCCGGTTGCAATGCTGGCAGGGTCAACAGCACCGCGTGGCGGTTGTCTTCGAACAGGCGGCTGACCGAATCCCAGTTCGGCGCGCTGATCAGCACCGCCGCGCTCCCCATCGGAGCCAGACACTCACGCAACAACGCTGTCCACGCTGGCTCTTCGGCCAGTAGCAGCAAACGCAAGGGTTCGACAGGCGTAGACAAGCTGACTCCCTAGACTCTGCAATGATGTAGGCGGGGCATTATGCCGGTGTGCTGAACAATGACCAATGCGCTGACCGATGACAACGGCATCGAACGTTATTTTGTGTCACGAATGAGAACATTAGCCGCAAAATCCCCGCGTATCCTGCGTGAAAGTAACCAAACCGGCAAATCTGAATCGCGTGTTGCGTCACAAGTCGGACAGAGCAGCACAAATCGCTGAGCCTGTTAAAATGCCGGCCCATTTCGTCACCGACTCCCGAATTTTCTTATGTCCCGACTCAATCCCCGGCAGCAAGAAGCCGTGAACTACGTCGGCGGCCCTCTATTGGTGCTCGCCGGTGCTGGCTCCGGCAAGACCAGCGTGATCACGCGCAAGATCGCCCATCTGATCCAGAACTGCGGCATCCGCGCCCAGTACATCGTCGCCATGACCTTTACCAACAAGGCCGCGCGGGAAATGAAGGAACGCGTCGGCACGCTGCTGCGTGCCGGTGAAGGTCGCGGCCTGACCGTCTGCACCTTCCACAACCTGGGCCTGAACATCATCCGCAAGGAGCATGCGCGGCTGGGCTACAAACCCGGTTTCTCGATCTTCGACGAGACCGACGTCAAAGCCCTGATGACCGACATCATGCAGAAGGAATACGCAGGCGACGACGGCGTCGACGAGATCAAGAACATGATCGGCGCCTGGAAGAACGACCTGATCCTGCCGCCCCAGGCTCTTGAAAATGCTCGCAATCCCAAGGAACAGACCGCCGCCATCGTCTACACCCACTACCAGCGCACGCTCAAGGCATTCAACGCGGTGGACTTCGACGACCTGATCCTGCTGCCGGTAAAACTCTTCGAAGAACATGCCGACATTCTCGAAAAGTGGCAGAACAAGGTGCGCTACCTGCTGGTCGACGAATACCAGGACACCAACGCCAGCCAATACCTGCTGGTGAAAATGCTCATCGGCAAGCGCAACCAGTTCACCGTGGTCGGCGACGATGACCAGTCGATCTACGCCTGGCGTGGCGCGCGGCCGGAAAACCTGATGCTGCTCAAGGACGACTACCCGTCCCTGAAAGTGGTGATGCTCGAGCAGAACTACCGCTCCACCAGCCGCATCCTGCGCTGCGCCAACGTGCTGATTTCGAACAACCCGCACGAATTCGAAAAACAGCTGTGGAGTGAGATGGGCCACGGCGACGAGATCCGCGTGATCCGCTGCCGCAACGAAGACGCCGAAGCCGAGCGCGTGGCCATGGAAATCCTCAGCCTGCACTTGCGTACCGACCGCCCGTACAGCGACTTTGCGATTCTTTATCGCGGTAACTATCAGGCCAAACTGATCGAACTGAAGCTGCAGCATCACCAGGTGCCGTATCGCCTGAGCGGCGGCAACAGCTTCTTCGGTCGCCAGGAAGTGAAGGACCTGATGGCCTACTTCCGCCTGATCGTGAACCCGGATGACGACAACGCCTTCCTGCGCGTGATCAACGTGCCGCGCCGCGAGATCGGCTCGACCACCCTGGAAAAACTCGGCAACTACGCCACCGAGCGCAAGATTTCGATGTACGCCGCTACCGACGAAATCGGCCTGGGCGAACATCTCGATAGCCGCTTCACCGACCGCCTGTCGCGGTTCAAGCGCTTCATGGACAAGGTTCGCGAGCAGTGCGCCGGCGAAGATCCGATTTCGGCGCTGCGCAGCATGGTCATGGACATCGACTACGAGAACTGGCTGCGCACCAACAGCTCCAGCGACAAGGCCGCCGATTACCGCATGGGCAACGTCTGGTTCCTGATCGAGGCGTTGAAAAATACCCTCGAGAAGGACGAAGACGGTGAAATGACCGTCGAGGACGCCATCGGCAAACTGGTGCTGCGCGACATGCTCGAGCGTCAGCAGGAAGAAGAGGACGGCGCCGAAGGCGTGCAAATGATGACGCTGCACGCGTCCAAGGGTCTGGAATTTCCCTACGTGTTCATCATGGGCATGGAAGAGGAAATCCTCCCGCACCGCTCCAGCATCGAAGCCGACACCATCGAAGAAGAACGTCGCCTGGCCTACGTGGGCATCACCCGCGCCCGGCAGACTCTGGCATTCACCTTCGCCGCCAAGCGCAAGCAGTACGGCGAAATCATCGACTGCGCACCGAGCCGCTTCCTTGATGAGCTGCCGCCGGACGATCTGGCCTGGGAAGGCAACGACGACACCCCGACCGAAGTCAAAGCCGTGCGCGGAAATAGCGCATTGGCCGATATACGCGCGATGTTAAAGCGCTAGAATCGACTACTTTTTAATCTACCTTCGGCGCCCCATGCGCCAACTGAGGAAGCTGTTGTGGAAGCACTGCACAAAAAAATCCGCGAAGAAGGCATCGTGCTTTCCGATCAGGTTCTGAAAGTCGACGCCTTTCTGAACCACCAGATCGACCCGGCCCTGATGAAATTGATCGGTGACGAGTTTGCCGCGCTGTTCAAGGATTCCGGTATCACCAAGATCGTCACCATCGAAGCCTCTGGCATCGCCCCGGCGATCATGACCGGCCTGAACCTCGGCGTACCGGTGATCTTTGCCCGCAAGCAACAGTCGCTGACTCTGACCGAAAATCTGTTGTCGGCGACCGTCTACTCGTTCACCAAGAAAACCGAAAGCACCGTGGCCATTTCCCCGCGTCACCTGACCAGCAGCGACCGTGTGTTGATCATTGACGACTTCCTGGCCAACGGTAAGGCCTCGCAAGCGCTGATCTCGATCATCAAACAGGCCGGCGCCACCGTTGCCGGTCTGGGCATCGTCATCGAGAAGTCGTTCCAGGGCGGTCGCGCCGAACTGGACTCGCAGGGTTATCGCGTCGAGTCGCTGGCTCGCGTGAAGTCGCTGAAGGATGGCGTTGTCACCTTCATCGAATAAAGCCACACAGCCCCTCCCCTGTAGGAGCTGTCGAGTGAAACGAGGCTGCGATCTTTTGATCTGCTTCAGATCAAGATCAAAAGATCGCAGCGTGCCGCAGCTCCTACAGGTTTTTGGGTGGTCAGTTATTGCGCGGTGGCTTTGAGTCCTGTGAGCAGCAGGCGTTGGAACAGGTCTTCCTTAAGGCCTTCCGGATTGGTCAGCTGCATCCGCTCAAGGTGTTCCGGGAATGCTGAAGCCTCCGGCGCATCCAGCGCTGCCTTGCCCAATTCCAGAATCTCGCTCAGCTTGAACTTGCTCTTCAGCCAGTTCAGCGCGCGCAACAGATCCCGTTCGATCGCGGTGAAATCACAGCCCAGCGGGTACTCCGGAAACAGGTTCGGATGCCTTGCGGCAATCGCCTGCAAGCGTTGCGGTGTGTTGTCGGCAAACCGTGGATCGAGACGGAAATCCTTCGGCAGCTTGCCGACTTTCTGCGCCTGTTCGATCAGCCCCGCCTGGAAGCGTGAGTCGCTGATATTGAGCAGCGCTTCGATCACCGCCGCGTCGGACTTGCCGCGCAGGTCGGCGATGCCGTACTCGGTGACGACGATGTCGCGCAGATGCCGCGGGATCGTGCAATGGCCGTAGTCCCAGACAATATTGGAACTGACCTCGCCGCCCGACTCGCGCCAGCTGCGCAGGATCAACATTGATCGCGCGCCCTCCAGCGCATGGCCTTGGGCGACGAAGTTGTACTGCCCACCCACCCCGCTGAGCACGCGCCCGTCTTCGAGCTGATCGGCCACGCCGGCACCCAGCAGAGTCATGGTGAACACGGTGTTGATAAAGCGCGCATCGATGCGCTGCAAGCGCTTGAGCTCTTCTTGTCCGTACAGCTCGTTGATGTAGCTGATGCGGGTCATGTTGAATTCGAGCAGCCTGCTTTGCGGCAACTCGCGCAGCCGGTCATAAAAACTGCGCGGTCCAAGAAAGAAGCCGCCATGCACGCAAATACCGTCGGGCTGCGCAGCTTCATCAAGGGTGCCGGCGTTGGCCTGCTCCTGCGTCGGCACGTCAGGGTAGACCTTGCGCCGAACGATCCCGGCATCGGCCAGCACCAGCAGGCCGTTGACGAACATTTCGCTGCAACCGTACAGGCCTTTGGAAAACGGTGCGGTGCCGCCCTCGCGCTGGATCAACTGCGCCCATTGGCTGAGGTTGATGTCATCGAGCAACGCTTGATACCCGGCGTTATCGGCCTGACGGGCAAGCAATGCGGCGGTCAACGCATCGCCCATCGAACCGATACCGATCTGCAACGTGCCGCCGTCGCGCACCAGCGTACTGGCGTGCAATCCAATGAAATGATCCTGAAATCCCACCGGCATGTTCGGCGTAGAAAACAGCGTGCTGCTGTCCTTCTCGTCGATCAGCAAATCAAACGTGTCGATGTCGATCTCGGCATCACCGGGCATGTACGGCAGATCCGTATGCACCTGGCCGACCAGCACAATGGTCTCCCCCGCCGCGCGGCGCTTGGCGATCATCGGCAACAGGTCGAGGGTGATGTCCGGATTGCAACTCAGGCTCAGCCGATCGGGATGTTCGCTGTTGCTGGCCAGCAATTGCGCAACCAGATTCAGCCCGGCGCCATTGATATCGCGCGCAGCGTGGCTGTAATTGCTGCTGACGTAATCCTGCTGCGCTGGCGCGCTGGTGAGCAGACTGCCCGGCTGCATGAAGAATTGCTGGATGCGAATGTTGGCGGGCAGGCTGTCGCGCTGCAGATCGGCGAGGAAATCGAACTCGGGATAATCACCGAATACACGCTCGACGAAGGGCTCGATGAAGCGCTTTTGCAGACCATCGCCCAGATTCGGCCGACCAAGGCACAACGCGGTGTAGATCGTCAGCTGCCGCTCGGGCAGCTCTTTGATACGCCGGTACAGCGCGTTGACGAAGTGATTCGGCTTGCCCAACCCCAGCGGCAGGCCCATGTGGATATGCACCGGCAGACGAGCCAGCACGTCATCCACCGCCTGTTCGATCGAACACAACTGCACCATCTGAAGCCTCCCGCCCGTTCCGTTGATAGGGGTAGACCGAGATTGCCTTGAGTTTGCTGCAAAGGACAGCGTTTGGTTTGGAAGGACCAGGTCCTGAATGAATCGGGATACCAGAAACCACAGGCACAAAAAAACCGTCCGAAGACGGTTTTTTCAAGAAGCCGCTGATTACAGACCGGACATCTCTTTGATCGCACCCTTGAGCTCTTCATCGGAGCAATCGGCACAGGTGCCTTTTGGCGGCATGGAGTTGATGCCGGTGATGGCCTTGGCGAGGATGCCATCCAGACCACCCTGGTGATCGGCTCGCTCTTTCCATGCTGCCTTGTCGCCGATCTTCGGCGCGCCGAGCAGGCCCGTGCTGTGGCAAGCGTTGCAGTGCTTGGCGATCACGTCTTTAGGGGCCTTCGCACCACCGCCGCCGCCCGCGGTTGCTGCCACTTCCATGCCCTTGCATTCCTGCCCTTGAACACACACCTGGCCGACGGGCTCGAGGCGTTTGGCAATGTCGTCATTCGTCGCAGCTTGAGCGCTGACAGCCCAGAGGGCCAGTACGGTTGCTGGTGCAGCCAGCATTTTCATAATTAGATTCACGCGTTCACCCTCAATGGTGGCTATTCACGCCTGCGGCCACGGTTCGCAGGCGGGCGCAAGTATAGCGGGTAGGCCGCTGTACTGAAACAACCCCATGGTTAGAGGGGTCTTGTTGCGTTTCGGAAAAACCGTCCTGGAGCCTTTGCTGTAATGGCCTGGCGCCTCTTGCTCAGAAATTCGCCGGCGTGGCTGCGCTGATCAGTCGCGCCGGAACGTCGAACGGATTACGGAAACGATGCGGCTTGGTACTTTCAAAATAGTAGCTGTCGCCGGCCTCGAGGATAAAAGTTTCCAGACCTACCACCAGTTCCAGGCGACCTTCGACCAGAATCCCGGTTTCTTCGCCTTCATGGGTGAGCATTTCTTCGCCGGTATCGGCGCCCGGCGGGTAGATTTCGTTGAGGAAGGCGATGGCTCGGCTGGGGTGCGCGCGACCGACCAGCTTCATGGTCACGGCGCCGTCGGAAATGTCGATCAGCTCGTTGGCCTTGTAGACGATCTGGGTCGGCTGGTCCTGCAGGATCTCTTCGGAAAAGAACTCGACCATGGACATGGGGATCCCGCCGAGCACCTTTCTCAGCGAACTGATCGAAGGGCTGACGCTGTTCTTTTCGATCATCGAAATGGTGCTGTTGGTGACGCCCGCGCGTTTGGCGAGTTCACGCTGGGAAAGCCCTTTGAGCTTGCGGATCGATTGCAGTCGTTCACCGACGTCCAAGGCGGGAGCCTCCTGATGTTGTAAGAATATTGAGCGTTATCATGGCGACAGCGTTCAGTATTTACAACACTTGGCCCCCGCAGCGGCGTCAGCCCTCGGAATAGAGCCTTGGCACCCGGCGCAGGTTGCAGAAGATCTGGTAGGGAATGGTATCGGCCCACTTCGCTACGTCGCTGGCGAGGATGTGCTTGCCCCACAACTCGACCTCGGAACCGAGGCCGGCTTCCGGTACATCGGTCAGGTCGATGCAGAGCATGTCCATCGAGACGCGCCCCAACAGGCGGCTGCGTTTGCCGGCCACCAGCACCGGCGTGCCGGTCGGCGCCTGACGCGGGTAGCCGTCGGCGTAACCCATGGCAACCACGCCGATACGCATGGGTTTGTCGGTGATGAATCTGGCGCCATAGCCGATCGGCTCGCCAGCCGGCAACTCGCGCACGCTGATGACTTTCGACTCGAGGGTCATCACCGGTTGCAGGCGGTCGGCGAAAGCGTTGGCTTCTTCGAACGGCGTCGCGCCGTAGAGCATGATGCCCGGGCGCACCCAATCGCTCTTGATCTCGGGCCAACCAAGCACGGCGGGGGAATTGCGCAGGCTGACTTCCGCTGCCAGTCCCTGCCGCGCCGCCTCAAACACCGCCACCTGTTCGGTGCTGCTTTGCGCGTGCAACTCATCGGCGCGGGCGAAGTGGCTCATCAGAATGATCTTCGCCACTTTGCCGCTGGCCAGCAGACGCTGATACGCCGATGGGTAATCTTTCGGGTGCAGGCCGACACGGTGCATGCCGGAATCGAGCTTGAGCCACACCGTGAGCGGTTTGTTCAGGGTGGCCTGTTCGATCGCTTCCAGCTGCCACAGCGAATGCACCACACACCAGAAATCATGCTCGACGATCAACGCCAGCTCGTCGGCTTCGAAGAAGCCTTCCAGCAGCAGTACAGGCGCGCGAACGCCGGCAGCGCGCAGCTCCAGTGCCTCTTCGATGCAGGCCACGGCAAAACCGTCCGCCTCGGCTTCGAGCGCCTTAGCGCAACGCACCGCGCCATGGCCGTAGGCGTCTGCCTTGATCACTGCGAGCGCCTTGGCGCCAGTGAGTTCGCGGGCGATTCGGTAATTGTGGCGCAGGGCTTGAAGGTCGATCAGGGCACGGGCAGGACGCATGGCGGCAGACTTCTGGGCGGTCATGGGAAGAAAAACCGGCGCCGGCTGACGGCGTGAACCGCCAACAGCGCCGGGAGAGGGATCTTTGAATCGTTAAGGCAATGCAGCGACGATGGAGATCTCCACCAGAATGCTTGGCTTGGCCATCTTCGCTTCCACGGTGGCTCGGGCCGGTGCGGCGCCTTTTGGCAGCCACTGGTCCCACACTGCGTTCATGCCAGCGAAGTGAGCGTCGATGTCGTTCAGGTAGATCGTCGCCGACAACAAGTGCTGCTTGTCGGTCCCGGCCAGATCGAGCAAGCGCTCGATATTGGCGAGGACGTCACGGGTCTGCTGTTCAATTCCGGCATTAAAATCATCACCGACTTGCCCGGCCAGATAAACGGTGCCGTTGTGGCTGACGATCTGACTCATGCGCTCATTGGTGAGCTGGCGCTGGATTGACATGTTTAGCGGACTCCTGGGTCTTGTTGCCGTAACGGGAAATATCGAGGCCTTCGGCGCTGATCTGCGGCTTTTTCTTTGCCATCAGGTCGGCCAGAAGACGGCCGGAACCGCACGCCATGGTCCAGCCGAGCGTACCGTGACCGGTGTTGAGGAACAGATTCCTGAACGGTGTGGCACCAACGATCGGCGTGCCGTCCGGTGTGGTCGGACGCAGACCGGTCCAGAAACTCGCCTCGGCCAGATTGCCGCCCTGAGGATAAAGGTCGTTGACGATCATCTCCAGGGTTTCACGCCGTCGCGGGTTCAGCGACAGGTCAAAACCGGCGATTTCGGCCATGCCGCCAACCCGAATACGGTTGTCGAATCGGGTAATCGCGACTTTGTAGGTCTCGTCGAGAATGGTCGAAGTCGGCGCCATATCCGGATTGGTGATCGGCACCGTCAGCGAATAGCCCTTGAGCGGATACACCGGAGCCTTGATGCCCAGCGGCTTGAGCAGTTGCGGCGAGTAGCTGCCGAGCGCCAGCACGTAGCGGTCGGCGGTTTCCAGCTTGCCGTCGATCCACACACCGTTGATGCGATCACCGGCGTAGTCGAGCTTCTGGATGTCCTGACCGAAACGGAACTCCACGCCCAGCTTGCGTGCCATTTCGGCGAGGCGAGTGGTGAAGATCTGGCAGTCGCCGGTCTGGTCATTCGGCAGACGCAGCGCACCGGCGAGAATGTCGGTGACGCCTGCCAGCGCCGGTTCGACGCGGGCAATGCCGGCGCGGTCGAGGACTTCAAACGGCACGCCGGATTCTTCCAGCACAGCAATGTCTTTGGCGGCGTTATCCAGTTGTGCCTGGGTGCGAAACAACTGAGTAGTACCGAGGCTGCGGCCTTCGTAGGCAATGCCAGTTTCGGCGCGCAATTCATCGAGGCAGTCGCGGCTGTACTCGGACAGACGCACCATGCGCTCCTTGTTCACCGCGTAACGACTGGCGGTGCAGTTGCGCAGCATTTGCGCCATCCACAGGTATTGATCGATGTCGGCGGTGGCCTTGATCGCCAGCGGCGCGTGGCGTTGCAGCAACCATTTGATGGCTTTGAGCGGCACGCCCGGCGCAGCCCACGGCGAGGCATAACCCGGCGAGACCTGGCCGGCGTTGGCGAAACTGGTTTCCATGGCCGCAGCAGGCTGCCGGTCGACCACCACCACTTCAAACCCGGCACGCGCCAGATAGTAAGCACTGGCGGTACCGATAACGCCGCTACCCAAGACCATGACGCGCATTTTCAATCCCTCATCGCGGCTTTTCGCCGAGCAGTGTTGTTAGAGCAATGATGAGTGCAGTGTAAAAAAGAAATGCCAGTGCTTTTCACTATATAAGCGCCTATATTTGGCGACAATTCTCGGCGAAAACCCTTTTCACGGAGGCGCATCCCCTATGCGTACCAACACTCAGACCAAACGTGAGCTGGACAAGATCGACCGCAACATCCTGCGGATCCTGCAGGCGGACGGGCGGATTTCCTTCACAGAACTGGGGGAAAAAGTCGGCCTCTCCACCACGCCGTGCACCGAGCGCGTACGGCGGCTGGAGCGCGAAGGGATCATCATGGGCTACAACGCCCGGCTCAACCCGCAGCATCTCAAGGGCAGCCTGCTGGTGTTCGTCGAGATCAGTCTCGACTACAAGTCCGGCGATACTTTCGAAGAATTCCGCCGCGCTGTGCTGAAACTGCCGCATGTGCTGGAGTGCCATTTGGTCTCAGGAGATTTCGACTATCTGGTGAAGGCGCGGATTTCCGAGATGGCCTCGTACCGCAAATTGCTTGGCGACATTCTGTTGAAGCTGCCGCATGTGCGCGAGTCGAAGAGTTACATCGTTATGGAAGAGGTTAAAGAGAGCCTTTGTCTGCCTATTCCGGATTGACATTTGAAGATCAAAAGATCGCAGCCTTCGGCAGCTCCTACATTGGACTGCGGTTCTGTAGGAGCTGCCGAAGGCTGCGATCTTTTAAACCAACACCTGCCGATTCGCCGCCATGTACTCGAAAATCCGCTTTTCCACCTGCGGATGAATCAACTCAACCGGCCGCCGCTCGTTCGGGCACGGCAAGGTGTTGGTCGTGCCGAACAACCGGCAGATCAGCGGCCGCTCTTCATACACCGTGCAGCCATTCGGCCCCAGGTGCACACAGTTGAGTTCTTCCAGCGCCGCATCCTGCTCGGCGCGGGTCTTGCGCGGCAGACGGGCCATTTCCTCGGGCGAGGTGGTCACCGGCCCACAGCAGTCGTGGCAGCCCGGCACGCATTCGAACGTGGGAATCTGCTGACGCAGGGTTCGGATTTTCTGGCTGTTGCAGCTCATCGAAATAGTGACCAAAGTGGCGGGACAACGATTGTGCCGCAAAAGCCCTCATCCAGACACCGCACACCAACCGATGTTGCCCGCCTTCAGCCGTGCAGCTTATGCTCCGTCAAATTTTCTCGACACCCAGCCGTTGGATGACGCCCATGACCGCCCGCGCCCAGACCACCGCGAGCCAACCTCACGTTGCCTCGTATTACGCCGCCAGCAGCCTGCCGCAACCCGACCATCCAGCGCTGCAAGGCGAGGTGGTGGCTGATGTCTGCGTGGTCGGTGGCGGGTTTTCCGGGCTGAACACGGCGCTGGAGCTGGCCGAGCGCGGCTTGCGCGTGGTGTTGCTGGAAGCGCACAAAATCGGTTGGGGTGCCAGCGGGCGCAACGGCGGCCAGTTGATTCGCGGCGTAGGCCACGGCCTCGATCAGTTCGCCGATGTCATCGGTGCCGACGGCGTGCGCGCGATGAAACTCATGGGCCTGGAAGCGGTGGAAATTGTCCGCCAGCGCGTCGAGCGTTTCGCAATTGCCTGCGACCTGACCTGGGGCTACTGCGACCTCGCCAACAAACCGTCTGATCTCGACGGTTTTGCCGAAGACGCCGAAGAGTTGCGCAGCCTCGGTTATCGCTACGAAACACGATTGCTGCAAGCCAATGAAATGCACACCGTAGTAGGTTCAAAGCGCTATGTCGGCGGCTTGATCGACATGGGCTCCGGGCATCTGCACCCGCTGAATCTGGCCCTCGGCGAAGCGGCAGCGGCACAGCAACTGGGCGTGCGATTGTTCGAGCGATCGGCGGTGACACGCATCGATTACGGTCGCGAAGTGCGAGTGCACACGGCGCAGGGATCGGTGCGGGCACAAACCCTGGTGCTGGGCTGCAATGCCTATCTCAATGACTTGAATCCGCAACTGAGCGGCAAGGTCTTGCCCGCCGGCAGTTACATCATCGCCACCGAGCCACTGAGCGAAGAGCAGGCCCACAATCTGTTGCCGCAGAACATGGCGGTCTGCGACCAGCGAGTGGCGCTGGATTACTACCGGCTCTCGGCAGATCGACGTTTGCTGTTTGGCGGTGCCTGCCATTACTCAGGACGCGATCCGAAAGACATAGGCGCCTATATGCAGCCAAAAATGCTCGAAGTGTTCCCGCAACTGGCCGGGGTCAAGATCGATTATCAGTGGGGCGGAATGATCGGCATCGGCGCCAACCGCCTGCCGCAGATCGGACGGCTCGCCGAGCAGCCGAACGTGTATTACGCCCAGGCTTATTCCGGGCACGGGGTGAATGCCACCCACCTGGCCGGCAAGCTGCTGGCCGAGGCGATCAGCGGGCAGCAAGGCGGTGGCTTTGATCTGTTTGCCAAGGTGCCGCACATCACCTTTCCGGGTGGCAGGCATTTGCGCTCGCCGTTGTTGGCGTTGGGGATGTTGTGGCATCGGCTTAAAGAGTTGGTCTGACGGTTTTGCAACGGTTCTGAGACCGCCTTCGCGAGCAGGCTCGCTCCCACAGGAAATCTGCGGCGCACGGAAAATCTGTATTTACCGAAGATCAATGTGGGAGCGAGCCTGCTCGCGAATGGATCGAGAAAACGATACGGATCTCAGATCCGCCAGAAGGGCTTCAACCCCTCCTCCCGCGCCTGCTCGCTCGTCAGCCCGACATCCCTGAGCTGCTCCGGCGTCAAACCCAGCAATGCCTTGCGCGTGTGCAGACGATGCCAGAACAGGCCCCAGCGACTCAGGCCGGACGGCGCGTTACGCATGAGATTGCGCGCGTTGTCCTTCTGCCCTGCCGCCAGTTCCTGACTGTGTAACGTTAGCCGCACATCGCTCAAGCCGTTCATTTTCGTTGCTCCTGTTTACTTGGGTAGCCAGAGATTCCATGATGCGCGAGCGTGTGAAACCATTACAGACTCAAAGAACCTGTATTAACTCCATACAGATTCGCTGATTCGAAGACTGAATGATGGATTTATGCCGCATCTGTACTGGTTTCAATCAACCTGCACCGAGGCAATCATGACTCTGTATGTAAACCTCGCCGAACTGCTCGGCACCCGAATCGAGCAAGGCTTCTATCGGCCAGGCGATCGCTTGCCGTCGGTGCGGGCCTTGAGCGTTGAGCACGGGGTCAGTCTGAGCACGGTGCAGCAGGCCTATCGCATGCTCGAAGACAGCGGCCTGGCAACGCCGAAACCCAAATCCGGCTACTTTGTGCCGGTCAGTCGCGAGCTGCCGGAATTGCCCGTAATCGGCCGCCCGGCGCAGCGACCGGTGGAAATTTCGCAGTGGGATCAGGTGCTCGAGTTGATTCGCGCGGTGCCGCGCAAGGACGTCGTCCAGTTGGGCCGGGGCATGCCCGACGTCGGCTCGCCGACCATGAAACCGCTGCTGCGCGGACTGGCGCGGATCAGCCGCCGGCAGGACATGCCCGGTCTGTATTACGACAACATCCACGGCAACCTCGAACTGCGCGAACAGATCGCTCGCCTGATGCTCGATTCCGGTTGCCAACTGAGCGCCAGCGAACTGGTGATCACCACCGGTTGCCACGAGGCGTTATCCACCAGCATTCGCGCAATTTGCGAACCGGGTGACATCGTCGCGGTGGATTCGCCGAGTTTCCATGGCGCCATGCAAACGCTCAAAGGGCTGGGCATGAAGGCCCTGGAAATCCCTACCGACCCGCTGACCGGCATCAGCCTCGATGCGCTCGAACTGGCACTGGAACAATGGCCGATCAAGGTCATTCAGCTAACACCCAACTGCAACAACCCGCTCGGTTACGTCATGCCCGAATCGCGCAAACGGGCATTGTTGACCCTCGCCCAGCGCTTTGACGTGGCGATCATCGAAGACGATGTGTATGGCGAACTGGCCTACACCTACCCGCGCCCGCGCACGATCAAATCCTTCGACGAGGATGGCCGCGTGTTGTTGTGCAGTTCGTTCTCCAAGACCCTGGCGCCGGGGCTGCGTGTCGGCTGGGTAGCGCCGGGACGGTATCTGGAGCGAGTGCTGCACATGAAATACATCAGCACCGGATCCACCGCGCCGCAACCGCAGATCGCGATTGCCGAATTCATCAAGGCCGGTCATTTCGAGCCGCACCTGCGGCGCATGCGCATGCAGTACCAGCGCAATCGCGACGCGATGATCGACTGGGTGACCCGCTACTTTCCGGCCGGCACCCGTGCCAGTCGCCCACAGGGCAGTTTCATGCTCTGGGTGGAACTGCCGGAAGGCTTCGACACGCTGAAACTCAATCGCGCGTTGCACGATCAAGGCGTACAGATTGCCGTGGGCAGCATTTTTTCCGCCTCGGGCAAATACCGCAATTGTCTGCGGATGAACTACGCTGCCAAACCAACAGCGCAGATCGAAGACGCGGTGCGCAAGGTCGGCGCCGCGGCAATCAGATTACTCGCTGAGACCGACTGACTTTTTTAGTGAGCCCGGCGTCCAAATGCCGACCTTAGCCGCCAACCGGAACGATCCTACGTGAGCTTCAGACAGCCCCTACTCGCTTTGCTGTTACTTGCCTCGTTCCTGAACGGCTGCGCCAGCCTTGATGTGCCGCGCGAACCGAGCCAGGCCTTACCGGCGTCCAACTCCAGCTTCGGCCGCTCGATCCAGGCTCAGGCCGCTCCCTACAAGGGGCAATCGGGCTTTCGCCTGCTCTCCGACAGTGGCGAGGCGTTCACCGCCCGGGCCGAGCTGATTCGCCATGCCCAGGTCAGCCTCGACTTGCAGTATTACATCGTCCACGACGGCATCAGCACACGGATGCTGGTGGAGGAAGTGCTCAAGGCTGCCGACCGTGGCGTGCGCGTACGCATCCTGCTCGACGACACCACCAGCGACGGCCTCGATCAGATCATCGCCACGCTGGCGGCGCATCCGCAGATTCAGATCCGCTTGTTCAATCCGTTGCATCTGGGGCGCAGCACCGGTGTCACGCGCGCGGCAGGACGACTGTTCAATCTGTCCGTGCAGCACCGGCGCATGCACAACAAGTTGTGGCTGGCGGACAACAGTGCGGCCATCGTCGGCGGGCGCAATCTGGGCGATGAGTATTTCGACGCCGAGCCCAATCTGAATTTCACCGACATCGACATGCTCAGTATCGGCCCGGTCGCCGAGCAGCTCGGGCACAGTTTCGACCAATACTGGAACAGCGCGCTGAGCAAGCCGATCGACGAATTCCTTTCCAGCCAACCGACCGCCGCCGACCTGCAAAACACGCGCACGCGCCTGGAAGAATCGCTGGAAGAAACCCGCAAGCAGAACCACGCGCTGTATCAACAGTTGATGAAATTCACCACCGATCCGCGCATGGACATCTGGCGCAAAGAGCTGATCTGGGCCTGGAATCAGGCCTTGTGGGATGCTCCGAGCAAGGTGTTGTCCGACGGCGAGCCCGACCCGCACCTGCTGCTGACCACGCAATTGGCGCCGGAGCTGACCGGGGTGAGCAAAGAGCTGATCATGATTTCCGCGTACTTCGTGCCGGGGCAGCCGGGGCTGGTCTATCTGACCGGGCGGGCCGACGCCGGGGTTGCCGTGAGCCTGCTGACCAATTCGCTGGAGGCCACCGACGTGCCTGCGGTGCATGGCGGTTATGCGCCCTATCGCAAGGCCCTGTTACAGCACGGAGTGAAGCTTTATGAACTGCGGCGCCAGCCCGGGGATAACTACGGCAGTGGCCCCCAGGTGTTCTACAGTCGCTCGTATCGCGGCTCGGATTCCAGCCTGCACAGCAAGGCGATGATCTTCGATCGACGCAAATCGTTTATCGGCTCGTTCAATTTCGATCCGCGCTCGGTGCTGTGGAACACCGAAGTCGGCGTCCTCGTCGACAGCCCGGAACTGGCCGAGCACGTGCGCGCCCTGGCGCTGCAAGGCATGGCGCCAACCCTGAGCTATCAGGCGAAACTTGAGCATGGACAGGTCGTCTGGGTCACTGAGGACAACGGCCAGATGCACACCCTGACCAGGGAACCGGGGAGCTGGTGGCGACGCTTCAACTCATGGTTCAGCACCAGCGTGGGCCTGGAACGGATGCTGTAAAAAAGCACAAGATCGCAGCCTTCGGCAGCTCCTACAGGGGAACGCATTTCAACGGTAGGAGCTGCCGAAGGCTGCGATCTTTCGATTTTAAGCCGTCTGTGCAGTGCCAAAGGCTCCCTGGCGCAACAACAAAAGAACCAAGCCGAAAGCCCCCGCCGCCATCAACAGCGGCAACGCGTGTCCGTTGATCCACTGGCTGCCCGCGCCCGCCGCCAATGGCCCCACCAGACAACCAACGCCCCACAGCTGCGCTATATGCGCATTGGCGCGCACCAGCGCATCGTCACGATAGCGCTCACCGATCAGGATCAATGACAGGGTAAACAAGCCGCCGGCACTGGCGCCGAACAGCACCCACAACGGCCAGATCAGCAACGTATCGAGCAACACCGGAATTGCCAGACTCGACAGCATCAATACCACCGCGCAACCGGCAAACAGCGTACGCCGCGACAGGTAATCGGCCAGGGCGCCAATCGGCAGTTGCAGCAGCGCATCGCCGACCACCACGGTGCTGACCATGGCCAGCGCGATTTCGGCGGTAAAGCCCTGTTGCAGGCAGTACACCGGCAACAAGGTCAGGATCATCGCTTCGAACGCGGCGAATAACGATACCGCCCAGGCTATCGCCGGCAGCTCGCGGGCAAAGCCCCACAAATCGCCAAAGGTCACGCTGTTGGCTTCACTGCTCGGCGCGCCACTGCGACCCAAAAGCAGCAAGGGCGACACAGTCAGCAGGCCGACCCCGACCCAGAAACCATAATCATGCTCGGTGCCGAGCGCCCCCAGCAGCAACGGGCCAGACAGCTGGCTCAAAGCATAGCTGCTGCCATACAGCGCCACCAGACGACCGCGCCACTGCTCGACCACCAGTTGATTGATCCAGCTCTCGCCGAGAATGAACACGATGGTCAGGATCACGCCGATCATCAGCCGCAGCAGCAGCCAGATCGGGTAACTCGGCAACAGCGCCAGCAAGCCGATCGACAGTGCCCCGGCCCACAGGCACAGGCGCATCAGATTCGCCGTGCCGAAATACGCGGCGAGATGACTGGAAATCTTTGCTCCGAGCAGCACACCGATCGCCGGCATCGCCGCCATCACACCGATGGCGAACGAGCCGTAACCCCAGCCTTCCAGACGCAACGACACCAGCGGCATGCTGACCCCCAGGGCCAGACCGACACTCAAGACAGACGCCAACACGGCGAAATACGTCGCCCACCGCATGCTCCACGCTCCTGTGGATATTTGTTGTTCACACAAACCAATGTGGGAGCGAGCCTGCTCGCGAATAGGGTTCCACACTCGGCACAGGGGCCGACTGATACACCGCTTTCGCGAGCAGGCTCGCTCCCACAGGGGATCTCTGTCTGGTCAGGAAGCCCGGAGTGAGCGGGCTCCCTTTAGCGGTTTACAGCTTGATCCACGTTGCCTTCAGCTCGGTGTATTTGTCGAAGGCATGCAGCGACTTGTCACGACCGTTGCCCGACTGTTTGAAGCCTCCGAACGGGGCAGTCATGTCGCCGCCGTCATATTGGTTGACCCAGACGCTACCGGCGCGCAAAGCCTTGGCGGTCAGGTGCGCCTTGGAAATGTCCTGGGTCCACACCGCTGCAGCCAGGCCGTAAGGCGTGTCGTTGGCAATCTGAATGGCTTCTTCGGCCGTGTCGAAAGCGATGACCGACAGCACCGGTCCGAAAATCTCTTCCTGGGCGATCTTCATTGCGTTGCTCACGCCGTCGAAAATCGTTGGCTCAACGTAAGTACCACCCGTTTCCTGAAGGATGCGCTTGCCGCCGGCTACCAGTTTGGCGCCATCGCTGTGACCGGACTCGATGTAGGACAGCACAGTGTTCATTTGCTGGGTGTCGACCAGCGCGCCGACGTTGGTCGCCGGGTCCAGCGGATTGCCCGGCTTCCAGGCTTTCAGCGCTTCAATCACCATCGGCAGGAATTTGTCCTTGATCGAACGCTCGACCAGCAGACGCGAGCCGGCGGTGCAGACCTCGCCCTGGTTGAAGGCGATGGCGCTGGCAGCGGATTCGGCGGCGGCTTGCAGATCCGGAGCATCGGCGAAGACGATGTTCGGGCTCTTGCCACCGGCTTCCAGCCAGACGCGTTTCATGTTCGATTCGCCGGCGTAGACCATCAGTTGCTTGGCAATCTTCGTGGAGCCGGTGAACACCAGCGTATCGACATCATTGTGCAAACCCAGCGCCTTGCCGACAGTGTGGCCATAACCCGGCAGGACATTGAGCACGCCTTTCGGAATGCCGGCTTCAACGGCCAGCGCAGCGATGCGGATGGCGGTCAGCGGCGATTTTTCCGACGGTTTGAGAATCACCGAGTTACCGGTCGACAGCGCGGGGCCGAGTTTCCAGCAGGCCATCATCAACGGGAAGTTCCACGGCACGATGGCACCGACCACGCCCACCGGCTCGCGCGTCACCAGACCCAGTTGATCGTGCGGGGTGGCGGCGACTTCGTCGTAGATCTTGTCGATCGCTTCGCCGCTCCAGCTCAGCGCCTGCGCCGCGCCCGGCACGTCGATGTACAGCGAATCGCTGATCGGCTTGCCCATGTCGAGGGTTTCGAGCAGCGCCAGTTCTTCGGCATGCTGTTTCAGCAGGCTGGCGAAACGGATCATGGTGGCTTTGCGTTTGGTCGGCGCCAGGCGCGACCAGACGCCGGAATTGAAGGTAGCGCGAGCGTTTTCCACGGCGCGGTCAGCGTCGGCGGCGTCGCAGCTGGCGATCTTGCCGAGCAAACGGCCATCGACCGGGCTGATGCACTCAAAGGTTTCGCCGGAGACGGCGTCGGTGTATTCACCATTAAGGAAGGCGCGGCCTTCGATTTTCAGATCGCGGGCGCGTTGTTCCCAGTCGGCACGAGTCAGGGTGGTCATTCGGGTGTCCTCCTCTTATTGAATACAAGCGCTGAGGCGCTCTTCAAGAATACTGCCCGGCCAGCCTGCTTTTTCGGCCCAAGGCACCCGCCACCCTAAACCAGCGGCCGGGGTTGTTTCAATATATTTGACACAAGCCAGCCATACGGCCTTGCGGTGTTCATTTTAATAAACATAGACTTTGGTCCATTCCAGTCCACGCGCCGTCATTAGCGGAGAAAACAACAATGAACATCGATAAAGTTGTCGACATCAGCCTGGCCAGCAGTGAAGCCGAGCGCTATCGCCCGGACGCGGCCAAGGTGCTCAAAGGCGACCCTGAGCAGGCGGTGTTTCATCAATACGACAGCCCTTGCGGGCAAATGGGCGTCGGCGTGTGGGAAGGCGCGGTGGGGCAGTGGACGGTGAATTACACCGAGCACGAGTATTGCGAAATTCTGCAGGGGGTTTCGGTGCTGCGTGACAGCGATGGCAATGCCAAGACCTTGCGTGCAGGTGATCGCTTTGTCATTCCGGCGGGGTTTCGCGGGACCTGGGAAGTGCTTGAAGCCTGCCGCAAGGTTTATGTGATTTTTGAACAGAAGGCTTGAGCCTTTCGCTGACTTTACCGACCTCTTCGCGAGCAGGCTCGCTCCCACATTCGACCGTATTCAATTGTGGGAGCGAGCCTGCTCGCGAAGGGGCCAGAACCGGCGGCGCGAAATCCAAGGCAACAAAAAAGGCCCGCATCTCACGATACGGGCCTTTTTTGTAAGTCGGGAAAAATCAATTACTTGATTTTGCCTTCCTTGTACATCACGTGCTTGCGAACAACCGGATCATATTTCTTGATCTCGATTTTGTCCGGGGTAGTACGCTTGTTCTTGTCGGTAGTGTAGAAGTGACCAGTACCGGCGCTCGAGATCAAACGAATCAATTCACGCATGATTAGCTCCCTTAAATCTTGCCATCGCGGCGAAGTTCGGCGAGCACGACAGTGATGCCACGCTTGTCGATGATACGCATGCCTTTGGCAGATACGCGCAGACGCACAAAACGTTTCTCTTCTTCAACCCAGAAGCGGTGATGCTGCAGGTTCGGCAGGAAACGACGACGGGTTTTGTTGTTTGCGTGGGAAATGTTATTCCCAGTCACCGGACCCTTACCGGTAACTTGACATACTCTCGACATGCCTCAGCCCTCTAAAACCACATGCCCAACCCGGCATGGGTTGGCCGCTTAATCTCTCAGTCATTTGGCGCCAGGCGCCGCGTTTCTTTAGAGGTCTTACCGGCTACACCTACAGTGAAGGAACCGGGCCCCTAGAAAAGAGCGCTGCTTTATACCAGAAAGACCGGGTTGCAACAACAATCGGTGTGCAATCAATCGGTAAAAGGGCGATTTTTTCTGCCGCAGGCGCTTTGAACAAAGGCTGCGACGAGTGTTGACCGCTCGTCGCAGAAATCTCGCCCTACAGGCCACTCAGATCTTTCGACTCGCTGGACATGACAAAACCCGCACAAGACTGCGCCTGAAAATGCAAAAAGGGGATAGTCATTTGCAATTCAGAGCTCTAGGGTAGGACTTTTCCAGACTGCACTTGCAGATGGGCCTTCGATCTGTAAAGGAAACCGACCATGCGCCTCGCTGCCCTACCCCTGTTGCTTGCCCCGCTGCTGCTTAGCCCCCTGGCCCACGCCGCCGCGCTGAGCGTCTGCACCGAGGCCAGCCCTGAAGGCTTCGACGTAGTGCAATACAACTCGCTGACCACCACCAACGCCTCGGCAGATGTGCTGATGAACCGCTTGGTGGATTTCGACACCGCCAGTGGCAAGGTCATCCCGAGCCTGGCCGACAGTTGGGAAGTCAGTACCGACGGCCTGACGTATGTGTTCAAGCTACACCCGCAGGTGAAGTTTCACACAACCGATTACTTCAAGCCGAGCCGCGAGCTCAGCGCTGAAGATGTCAAGTTCAGCTTCGACCGCATGCTCGACCCGGCCAACCCATGGCACAAAGTCGCCCAGAGCGGCTTTCCCCATGCCCAGTCGATGCAACTGCCCAGCCTGATCAAGAAGATCGACGCCCTCGACCCGCTGACCGTACGCTTCACTCTCGATCACCCGGATTCGACCTTCCTTGCGACCCTGAGCATGGGTTTCGCTTCGATCTATTCCGCCGAATACGCCGACAAACTGATGAAGGCCGGCGCGACTGACAAACTCAACAGTCAGCCGATCGGCACCGGCCCGTTTCTGTTCAACCGCTTCCAGAAAGACGCAGCGATCCGCTACAAGGCCAACCCCGATTACTTCCGTGGCAAGCCTGCCGTCGACCCGTTGATCTTCGCCATCACCCCGGACGCCAACGTGCGCCTGCAAAAACTGCGGCGCAATGAATGCCAGATCGCCCTGTCGCCAAAACCTTTGGACGTACAGGCCGCGCTGAAGGAGCCGACGTTGAAAGTCGAAAAGACTGACGCGTTCATGACCGCTTTCGTTGGCATCAACAGTCAGCACCCGCCACTGGACAAGCCGGAAGTGCGCCAGGCGATCAACCTTGCCTTCGACAAGGCGAGCTACATCAAAGCGGTGTTCGAAGACACTGCCGAAGCGGCCAACGGCCCTTACCCGCCGAACACCTGGAGCTACGCGAAGAACCTGCCGGGCTACCCGCACGATGTGGCGAAAGCCAGGGCGCTGCTGGCCAAGGCCGGATTGAAAGATGGATTCCAGACCACCATCTGGACGCGGCCGTCGGGCAGCCTGCTCAACCCGAACCCCAGCCTCGGCGCGCAGATGCTGCAATCGGACCTGGCCGAAATCGGCATTCAGGCGGAAATCCGCGTGATCGAGTGGGGCGAGCTGATTCGCCGTGCCAAGGCCGGCGAACATGACCTGCTGTTCATGGGCTGGGCCGGCGACAATGGCGACCCGGACAACTTCCTCACCCCGCAGTTTTCCTGCGCGGCGGTGAAGTCCGGCACTAACTTTGCGCGGTACTGCAACGCCGATCTGGACAAGCTCATCAGCGCCGGCAAGACCACCAACGAACAAGGCGTGCGCACCAAACTGTACGAACAGGCCCAGACGCAGATTCAGCAGCAGGCGCTGTGGCTACCGCTGGCGCATCCGACGGCTTACGCACTGACGCGCAAGGATGTTCAGGGTTACTCGGTGAGCCCGTTCGGCCGTCAGGACTACTCCAAAATCAGCCTCAAGCCCTAAGCGGCAAGCGGCAAGCTAGAGCACTCCGCTCACGGCTCCAGCTTGCCGCTTGCAGCTAGAGGCTTGCCGCTGCTTTTTTACATCCAGCCACACTCCGCCATCGACAGCGGTTCGCCGTCACCGACGATGAAGTGATCGAGCACCCGTACGTCAATCAGTTCCAGGGTTTTCTGCAACCGTTTGGTCAGCAGACGATCTGCCTGACTCGGATCGGTGTTACCGGACGGATGGTTGTGACACAGGATCACCGCCGCCGCGTTATTGGCCAGGGCGCGCTTCACCACTTCCCGCGGATGCACGCTGGTGTTGTCGATCGAGCCGCGAAACAGTGCCTCGAAGTTCAGCACCTGATGCTTTGAGTCGAGAAACAGGCACCCGAATACCTCGTGCGGCTCATGCCGCAGCATGGCTTTGAGGTAATCGCGTACGACCTGAGGGTTTTCCAGCGCCGGTTTCTGCCGCGATCGTTCGGCCAGATGACGCTTGCTCATTTCCTGAGCGGCTTGCAACTGGGCGAACTTCGCCGGGCCGAGCCCCATTTGTTTACTGAATGCGTCCTGATCGGCCTCAAGCAATAAACGCAGGCCGCCGAATTGCGTCAACAGATGTCTGGCAAGGTCCACAGCGCTTTTACCGGGCAATCCGGTGCGCAGAAAAATCGCCAGTAGCTCGGCGTCCGAAAGACTTCCTGCCCCATGCTCCAACAACCTTTCCCGCGGCCGCTCTGCCGCCGGCCAATCGCGAATACTCATAGCACCTCCTTGTCTGTGGGCGCCGCTGTTCCGTAGCGGTCGCTGTGATATCGTAGCCCATCTTTTTTGCGGTCGATTCAACCCTGGGGAGGGACATCGCACCGCAGTCATCAACGAAATGAAAGGCAGACCTATGCAGCGGCTGTATCGGAAACGCATCGTTCTGGGCGTCGGCGGCGGCATTGCGGCCTACAAGAGCGCCGATCTGGTTCGCCGCCTGATCGACCAGGGCGCCGAAGTGCGTGTGGTGATGACCCACGGCGGCGCCGAATTCATCACCCCGCTGACCATGCAAGCCCTTTCCGGCCACCCGGTTCACCTCGACTTGCTCGACCCCGCCGCCGAAGCCGCCATGGGCCACATCGAACTGGCCAAATGGGCCGATCTGGTGCTGATCGCACCGGCCACCGCCGATCTGATTGCGCGCCTGGCCCAGGGCATTGCCAACGACCTGCTGACTACGCTGGTGCTGGCCACCGACGCCGTGGTTGCCGTCGCGCCAGCGATGAATCAGGCGATGTGGCGCGATCCTGCGACCCAGGCCAACCTGCAACTGCTCGAGAGTCGTGGCCTGAAGACTTTCGGCCCGGCGTCGGGCAGCCAGGCCTGCGGCGACGTTGGCATGGGTCGCATGATGGAAGCCACCGATCTGGCGCTGCTTGCCGCCGACTGCTTCCAGCGCCAGGCCCTGACCGGCAAGCACGTGGTCATCACTGCCGGCCCGACTCAGGAAAACATCGACCCGGTGCGCTACATCACCAACCACAGCTCCGGAAAAATGGGCTTTGCCCTCGCCGAAGCGGCTGTCGAAGCCGGCGCCCGCGTCACCTTGATCAGCGGCCCGGTGCACCTGCCAACGCCCGATCGCGTCACGCGGATCGACGTGGTCAGCGCCCGCGACATGCTCGCCGCCTGCGAATCGGCAATCCCTTGCGATGTGTTCATTTCGTCGGCAGCGGTCGCGGACTACCGCCCGGAAGTCGTCGCCCCGCACAAACTCAAGAAAGATCCCACGAGCGGCGACGGCTTCGTCCTGCAAATGGTGCGCAACCCGGACATCCTTGCCACCATCGCGACCCGTCCCGATCGTCCGTTCAGTGTCGGCTTCGCCGCCGAGACCGAACACCTGCTCGACTACGCTGCACGCAAGCTGAAAGACAAGAATCTCGAT
This sequence comes from Pseudomonas sp., assembly GCF_035554175.1. Lineage (GTDB taxonomy): Bacteria > Pseudomonadota > Gammaproteobacteria > Pseudomonadales > Pseudomonadaceae > Aquipseudomonas. Next base: position 59,030 of record NZ_DATMIV010000034.1, read on the forward strand.
CTGATCGTCGCCAACGACGTCGCCAATCCAAGCATCGGTTTCAACAGCGAAGAAAACGCCTGCAGCGTCATCGACCGTGAGCTGCACGCCACGGTTTTCGCCCAGACCAGCAAGAGCAAGATCGCTCGCCAACTGGTCACTTTTATCGCCGAACGTCTGAACCAGGTTTAATTTACATGCACGCTTTGCAAGCCAAGATTCTCGACCCACGCATCGGCAGCGAATTCCCGCTGCCGCAATACGCCACCCCGGGCTCCGCCGGCCTTGACCTGCGAGCCATGCTGGAACAGGACATCGTGATCAAACCGGGTGAAACCGTGCTGATCCCCACCGGCCTGTCGGTCTACATCGGCGACCCGAATCTCGCTGCGCTGATCCTGCCACGCTCGGGCATGGGCCACAAACATGGCATCGTGCTCGGTAACCTGGTCGGCCTGATCGACTCCGATTATCAAGGCCCGCTGATGGTGTCCTGCTGGAACCGTGGCCAGACCGATTTCACCATGACCGTCGGCGAACGCCTGGCGCAACTGGTGCTGGTGCCGGTGGTGCAGGCGCACTTCGAAATGGTCGAAGAGTTCGTCGAGACCGAGCGCGGTACCGGCGGCTTTGGTCACACTGGCAGCAAATAACGGTTGAAGAACCATTGTGGTGAGGGAGTTTGCTCCCGCTGGGCTGCGCAGCAGACCCAAAATCTTGTGGGCGCTGCGCACCCAAGCGGGAGCAAGCTCCCTCGCCACAAATTTTGTGCATTGGTGCCACAGGCTTTAGCTCCGCAAAATCAAGGTTTTGCCAGTAACAAACCATGTCCGCCCCGGCATCATGGCCCTTTCACACCACGAACTCTCTGTGGAAAACGCCGTCATACCCTTCAGTTTGAGCCTGCCGTCGAACATTTCGCCGGTCTGTCCGCCCCCTTTCGAGATGGAGCATGTCCACAGATGAGTACCCCCGCCAAGATCGCCCCGCAGCTGCCTGACAGCATTTTCCGCGCCTACGACATTCGTGGCACCGTGCCGGAGTACCTCAACGGTGAAACCGCTTACTGGATCGGCCGCGCCATCGGCTCGCAGAGCCTGGCCCAGGGCGAACCGAATGTATCGGTCGGCCGCGACGGTCGCCTGTCCGGCCCGGAGCTGGTTGCGGAACTGATTCGCGGTATCGCCGAGAGCGGTTGCCACGTCAGCGATGTCGGCCTGGTGCCGACGCCAGCGCTGTATTACGCCGCCAACGTGCTGGCTGGCAAGTCGGGGGTCATGCTCACCGGCAGCCACAACCCGTCGAACTACAACGGCTTCAAGATCGTGATCGCCGGCGACACCCTCGCCAACGAACAGATTCAGGTGTTGCACGAGCGCATCAAGAACAACGATTTGAGCACTGGTCAGGGCAGCGTCACCCAGGTGGAAATCCTTGACCGTTACAACACCGAAATCGTCCAGGACATCAAACTGGCCCGCCGCCTGAAAGTCGTGGTCGACTGCGGCAACGGCGCGGCCGGCGTGATCGCTCCACAACTGATCGAAGCGCTGAACTGCGAAGTCATTCCGTTGTTCTGCGAAGTCGACGGCAACTTCCCCAATCACCACCCGGATCCGGGCAAGCCTGAGAACCTCGTCGACCTGATCGCCAAGGTCAAAGAGACCAACGCTGATATCGGCCTGGCCTTTGACGGCGACGGCGACCGCGTCGGCGTAGTGACCAACACTGGCAGCATCGTCTACCCGGATCGTCTGCTGATGCTGTTTGCCCGTGATGTGGTGGCGCGTAACCCGAATGCGGAAATCATCTTCGACGTCAAATGTACCCGTCGTCTGGTACCGCTGATCAAGGAATACGGCGGTCGGCCGCTAATGTGGAAGACCGGTCACTCGTTGATCAAAAAGAAAATGAAACAATCCGGCGCGCTGTTGGCCGGGGAAATGAGCGGGCACATCTTCTTCAAGGAACGCTGGTTCGGTTTCGACGACGGCATCTACAGCGCCGCGCGCCTGCTGGAGATCCTCAGCAAGGAAAAATCCACTGCAGAAGAGCTGTTCGCGACCTTCCCGAACGATATTTCCACGCCGGAAATCAATATCCATGTGACCGAAGAGAGCAAATTCAGCATCATTGATGCACTGCACGATGCTCAGTGGGGCGAAGGCGCCGACCTGACCACCATCGACGGCGTGCGGGTCGATTACGCCAAAGGCTGGGGCCTGGTGCGCGCGTCCAACACCACACCGGTGCTGGTGCTGCGCTTCGAGGCCGATGACGAGGCTGAATTGCAGCGCATCAAGGATGTGTTCCACGCCCAATTGAAACGCGTTGCACCTGATCTCCAACTACCGTTCTGATTCACCCGGAGCCCTGAATGACCCTCGAACGCGAAGCCGCCGCCAACACTGCCAAGGTCCTGTCCGAAGCGCTGCCTTATATCCGACGCTATGTCGGCAAGACCCTGGTGATCAAATACGGCGGCAACGCGATGGAAAGCGAGGAGCTGAAAACCGGCTTCGCCCGCGACATCGTGCTGATGAAAGCCGTGGGCATCAACCCGGTGGTTGTGCACGGTGGTGGCCCGCAGATCGGTAATCTGCTCAAGCGCCTGTCGATCGAAAGCCATTTCGTCGACGGCATGCGCGTCACCGACGCGGCGACCATGGATGTGGTGGAGATGGTTCTCGGCGGTCAGGTCAACAAGAGCATCGTCAACCTGATCAACCGCCATGGCGGCAGCGCCATCGGCCTGACCGGTAAAGACGCCGGGCTGATTCGCGCGAAGAAGCTCACCGTCTCTCGCCAGACCCCGGACATGACCCAGCCGGAAATCATCGACATCGGCCATGTGGGTGAAGTCGTGGGCATCAACACCGAGCTGCTGAACCTGCTGGTCAAAGGCAACTTCATCCCGGTGATCGCGCCGATCGGCGTCGGTGAAAACGGCGAGTCGTACAACATCAACGCCGATCTGGTGGCCGGTAAAGTGGCCGAAGCGCTGAAAGCCGAAAAGCTGATGCTGCTGACCAACATCGCCGGCCTGATGGACAAGTCGGGGCATGTATTGACCGGTCTGTGCACGCAGCAGGTCGACGACCTGATCGCCGACGGCACGATCTACGGCGGCATGCTGCCGAAGATCCGTTGCGCACTGGAAGCGGTTCAGGGTGGCGTCGGTAGTTCGTTGATCATCGACGGTCGCGTGCCGAATGCGATCCTGCTGGAGATCTTCACCGATACCGGCGTGGGTACGCTGATCAGCAATCGCAAGCGTCCCTGATCGCTAATCGCTGAAAGCAAAAGATCGCAGCCTTCGGCAGCTCCTACAGGGATTTCGTACATACGAGAGTCCGCTTTGCAGGAGCTGCCGCTGGCTGCGATCTTTTTTGTGCGCACAGGAAATGCCTGACCCGACACAGCGAAACGTCCGACATCCCCTCAGAACAAATCTCCCTAGGATCTTCCCTTCATCCAACGGAGATCTTCCCATGCAGAAAGACAGCGTTCCTTACGGTAGCGACATCTCAGCAGGTACTTATGCTTGCGTGGACTGCGGCCGCGAGTATTCAGCCCTCTCGCAAACTTCGATGCCGCCCTGCCCTGACTTCACCGAAGTCTCTCACCCTCTCAAGGGCTGGAAAGTGCTCACGGGCCAGGGAGATGCACCCCAGGATCCCTATCCAGCAACCAGCGACAAATAACCCGGAGCGGCCGAGCCATGCAGATCTCGTTCACGATTGACGCCGACGCTTTCGAGCAGGAACAGAAGGAACCGGTAAAAAAGACCTTGCGCATCGGCGACGCCGAAATCGCCCACGCGCTGGAACGCATCGCCAAGGCCAGCCTGACTGAATACCTGAAAATGCTGGTCGAGGGCGGCATGCCCAGCCGGGCTGACGAAGCCAGACAGGATCGCCTGCTGTATCTGATTCAAAGTTATTTCGGACAAACCCTGCCTACCGAATCGCAGATCTCGACGATCTTTCAACTGACCCAAAGCCAAAGCAAAACCCTGCTGAAGAACACCGTTTCGCGCTTTCGCAACCAGCTCGACGACATCTTGCAGCACAGCATGCGCGCGGTGATCAAGTCGGCCGAACATGCGCAAAACGTGTTTCTGGTGGTGATCAGCTCGGACGTGATTCGCGATGAATTGAACATGCTCATCACCCAAAACGAGCCGACCTTCAAACCCATCACCAAACGCAAGGGCAGCGCCGGACAGTTCGAGATCAGCGAAGATTCCCACGCATTGCTCTGCGCAACGCTGGGCCTGAATGCCGTTCAGTGACATCGTCGCGGTCAGTGGCTTGCTGCTGACCCTGACCACGTTCATGTTCAACCTGGCGTGGCCAGCACTAAATGAAGCGCTGGCTGAGGACGAATCTCAAAAGGGTCCGCAGGGCCGAAAGCGCAGTCGGAACAAGGTTCTGGCTGTTTTTTTCTGGCGTGCACTGCCGCTCACGTGCGCTTTCGTGGCGTTGTTTTACGTTAACTTGCCGGCTGCGGTCGGCATCATAGGCAGCAGCACGCTGGATCTGTGGGATTTCGATGTGGATCGCACGCTATACGTGATGGTGGTTGTTGCGTTGCTGGTATTCGCGCTGGTGAACGCTGCATTGGCGCTGAGACTGCTCAGAAAATGGCACAAATTGCGTTAGCCCCTGTAGGAGCTGCCGAAGGCTGCGATCTTTTGATTTTGTTATCCAAGATCAAAAGATCGCAGCCTTCGGCAGCTCCTACAGGTTTGTATCAGACGCCAAACTGCGCGCGATACGCTTCCACGGCTGGCAAGTGCTGTTTGAGCTGCGGATCATCGGCGAGGAATTCCAGCACCTGATTCAGCGAAACGATGCTGATCACCGGGATGCTGAAGTCGCGCTCGACTTCCTGGATGGCCGACAACTCGCCGTTGCCACGCTCCTGACGGTTCAAGGCGATCAGTACGCCAGCGGCCTTGGCGCCTTCCTGGGAAGCGATGATCTGCATCACTTCGCGGATCGCGGTGCCAGCGGTGATCACGTCGTCGATGATCAGCACATCGCCGGTCAGCGGCGCGCCAACCAGACTGCCCCCTTCGCCGTGGGCCTTGGCTTCCTTACGGTTGAAGCACCATGGCAGGTCACGGTCGTGATGTTCGGCCAAAGCGACGGCCGTGGTAGCCGCCAGCGGAATGCCTTTGTAGGCCGGACCAAACAGAACGTCGAAGGGGATGCCGCTTTCAGCAATGGCGGCAGCGTAGAAACGCCCCAACTGCGCCAGGGCCGAACCCGAATTGAACAGGCCTGCATTGAAGAAGTAGGGACTGGTGCGCCCGGACTTCAGGGTGAACTCACCGAAGCGCAAAACGCCGCGATCGATGGCAAAACGAATGAAATCGCGCTGATACGCTTGCATGAAAAAAACCCCAAATACCACGGATTTAGCTAATTAGCTTGACGCCGTGTATCATACACGCACGCGATTTTTGGGGCCATTTATGCGGATCATCAGTGTGAACGTCAATGGTATTCAGGCGGCAGTCGAGCGCGGTTTGCTCAGTTGGCTGCAAGCACAGAATGCCGACGTCATCTGCCTGCAGGACACCCGTGCCTCCGCCTTTGAACTGGATGACCCAGCCTTCCAACTGGATGGCTACTTCCTTTATGCCTGCGATGCTGAAGTCCCTGCCCAAGGTGGCGTGGCTTTGTATTCGCGGTTGCAACCGAAGGCTGTCATCAGCGGTCTCGGTTTCGAGACGGCCGACCGCTACGGGCGCTACCTGCAAGCAGATTTCGACAAAGTCAGTATTGCCACCTTGCTGTTTCCCTCGGGGATGAACGGCGATGAGGACTTGAACCAGAAGTTCAAGCTCATGGACGATTTCGGCAAGTATCTGGACAAACAGCGACGCAAACGTCGCGAGTACATTTACTGTGGCTCGCTGTACGTTGCGCAGCAGAAGCTCGACATCAAGAACTGGCGAGACAGCCAGCAATCTCCTGGTTTCCTGGCGCCGGAACGCGCCTGGATGGACGAGATCGTCGGCAACATGGGCTATGTCGACGCGTTGCGCGAAGTCAGCCGTGAAGGCGATCAGTACAGCTGGTGGCCGGATAACGAACAGGCCGAGATGCTCAATCTGGGCTGGCGTTTCGACTACCAGATCCTGACCCCGGGCCTGCGTCGTTCGGTGCGCAGCGCACGTCTGCCGCGGCAGCCACGGTTCTCGCAGCATGCGCCGCTGATCGTGGACTACGACTGGACGCTGACCATCTAAGCGTCGGATCGCCGCCAAAGAAAATGCCCGCATCGCGAGATGCGGGCATTTTTTTGAGTCTGCCTTTCTTAGACCGCTGCGAAGAACGGCAAGGTCAGGTACAGCTTGATCACGATGACGTTAACGATATCGATGAAGAACGCTCCTACCATCGGCACCACCAGAAACGCGATCTGCGACGGCCCATAGCGTTGCGTCACGGCTTGCATGTTGGCAATGGCCGTCGGCGTGGCACCCAGACCAAAACCGCAATGCCCTGCAGCGAGCACGGCGGCGTCATAGTTGCTGCCCATTACCCGGAACGTCACGAAGATCGCGAACAGCGCCATGACCAGCGCCTGTACAGCCAGAATGATGAAGATCGGCAGAGCCAATGCCGCCAGATCCCACAACTTCAGGGACATCAGCGCGATCGCCAGAAACAGCGAGAGACTGACATTGCCGAGCACTGAAACTTCACGCTCGAATACCTGATACAAGCCAAGCGCTGATAATCCATTTCGCAACACCACGCCGACGAACAGAACGCAAACAAACGTCGGCAGCTCGAAAGCAGTGCCATGCAGCAAACCATTCAACAGATTGCCTGCGAGCAGGCTGACGGCGATCAGCGCCAGTGTTTCGACAAACGAAAAAGGCGTAATTGAGCGCTCCTTGTTCGGCTGCTCAAAACCTTTTGGCAGTCGCGGCGCTTGCAGGGGATTGCAGCCCGGCACTTGCACGCGCTTGATCAGCAACCGGGCAACGGGCCCACCGATCAGACCACCCAGGACCAGACCGAACGTTGCTGAAGCCAGCGCCAGTTCCGAAGCCGAGGCCAAGCCATATTTCTCGCTGAACACCGCGCCCCATGCAGCGCCAGTACCGTGGCCACCGGCCAGCGTGATCGAGCCCGTCAGCAAGCCCATCAAAGGATCGAGCCCGAGCAGGGTTGCCAGCCCGATACCCATGGCGTTCTGCACCACGAGCAAACCGATGACCGCCAGCAGAAAGACGCCAACAATGCGGCCACCCTTTTTGAGGCTGGCAAGGTCTGCACTCAAGCCAATCGTGGCAAAGAAAGCCAACATCAACGGTGTTTGCAATGATGTATCGAAGCGGACTTCTATATCGAAAGTGCGCAATATCAACAGGAGCACGGCGACCACCAGGCCACCCGCTACTGGCTCGGGAATATTGTAACTTCGCAGAAAGCCAACACGCGTTACAAGTCCGCGCCCGAGCAGTAGCACTAATGAAGCGGCCACGAGCGTGCCGTAAAAATCGAGCTCAATCATGTGGATTATTCTTGGCTAAGTATTCACGAGGCGAGCATTTACCTTGGGCTCGACGGGTGAACCGGCTGATTTTCTCAACACTGATTACTGGGGAATTCAAGTGCCATCGATGGCTTGAACATATCGAAATGTTTCAATCGAAACATTACACCGGGCAACTTTAACAACCGGTTCGCGTCAATAACAAGGACGGGGACAAGCACTTGCTCGATCAGTTGTGACCAAAGATGTAATAAAGAAATATCAATAAACAAATGCCAAGCCGCACATCGACAACAGACTAGTCCTACAACAAAAACAGATTATTAAGTTGCACAAATAAAAACGCCCTGATAATTCAGGGCATTTTTGATATTGCGAGTGAGTGGACTGTTACTTGATCAGTCGCCAAGTGAACGGATATCTGTACGGGAAACCTTCATTGGCTTTGACACCTGCAATGATCGTCAGAACCAGTGCCGCGATTGCCAGCAAACCAAACAGGAAGAAGCCGATAATCAGCAGCATCAACAGAAAACAGATCATCGAGGCGATCGCGACAGTGATCTGAAAATTCAACGCCTCTTTGCCCTGGGCATCAATGAACGGATCTTTCTCGCGCTTCATTTGCCACAGGATCAGCGGCCCGATCAGATTGCCGAACGGAATCCAGATCCCCAGCAAGGCGGACAAGTGACAAAACATCGCCCATTGGCGAACCTGCTGGCTCGGTTTGGGCAGCAACTCTTGCTCGTCACTCATCACGTTCTCCTTGTGTTCAGGAACCTCAGTCGGCCAGTGCAGCCTTCTGCAATTCGAAGATCTCGCTCATGCCCTTCTTCGCCAGTTCCAGCATGGCGTTCAAGTCTTCCGGCTGGAACGGGGCACCTTCGGCGGTGCCCTGCACTTCGATGAAACCACCGGTGCTGGTCATCACTACGTTCAGGTCGGTCTCGGCTGCCGAATCTTCAAGATAGTCCAGATCCAGCACCGGCTCACCCTGATACATGCCTACCGATACCGCGCCGATCATTTGCTTGAGCGGATCGCCGCCCTTCAGACCGCCACGTTTCTTGATCACTTTCAAGGCATCGACCAGCGCAACCATGGCACCGGTGATGGAGGCGGTACGGGTGCCGCCATCGGCCTGGATCACGTCGCAATCGACGTAGAGGGTTACGTCACCCAGCTTGGACATGTCCAGCGCCGCGCGCAGGGAGCGGCCGATCAGACGCTGGATTTCCAGAGTGCGACCGCCCTGCTTGCCACGGCTTGCTTCACGCTGGTTACGCTCGCCGGTAGCGCGCGGCAGCATGCCGTACTCGGCGGTCAACCAGCCCTGGCCCTGGCCTTTGAGGAAGCGCGGCACGCCGTTTTCGACGCTGACGGTGCAGATGACTTTGGTATCACCGAATTCGACCAGTACGGATCCCTCGGCGTGTTTGGTGTAGTTGCGGGTGATGCGGATCGAGCGGAGCTGATCGGCAGCGCGACCACTTGGACGTTTCATAGGGATACCTGTACTGAGGACGGAAAACTGCCGAGCATTATAGAGCGCTGCACCGCCAGTGGGCACTGGTTAAAACCGCCGGCCGACGACCGAAGCCCTCAAGCGCGCATAACCGACGGGCTGCAGCGCTTTGTCACACCGTGTGTTTGGGCGCATTCGCCGCACTGCGCTACAATCCTGCGCCTTTGCTGCCAGTCGGCTTAAATTCATTGATATCGCGCCTGCGAAACAGCGTTTCGCGCCGATCTGCATTGCGAGGTCACCGCCATGGTGCACAGCATGACCGCCTTCGCCCGCGTCGAGCAAGCCGGCGCCCAGGGCACCCTTAGCTGGGAACTGCGCTCGGTCAACAGCCGCTATCTGGAACCGCACTTGCGCTTACCCGAATCGTTTCGCGAGCTCGAAGGCGCCGTGCGTGAAGCGCTGCGTCAAGGTCTGTCGCGGGGCAAACTGGAGTGCACGCTGCGGTTTACCGAAGAAAGTACCGGCAAACCGTTACAGGTCGACCGCGAGCGCGCCGCGCAACTGGTTGCCGCTGCGGAAACCGTTGCCGGGCTGATCAACAATCCCGCCGCACTGAACCCACTGGAAGTGCTGGCCTGGCCCGGCGTGCTGGTGGCCGATGCGACCGACCCGCAAGCCTTGAACGCCGAAGCGCTGGCGCTGTTCAATCAGGGTTTGAAGGATTTGAAGGCTGGCCGCGAGCGCGAAGGTGCGGAGCTGGCTCGCTTGATCAACGATCGCCTGACCTCTATTGAAGAGGACGTCGTGACCCTGCGTGAACTGGTGCCGCAGATGCTCGCCACCCAGCGCCAGAAGGTTCTGGACCGCTTCGCCGACATGAAGGCCGAGCTCGACCCGCAGCGCCTGGAACAGGAAATGGTCATGCTCGCGCAAAAGAGCGACGTGGCCGAAGAACTGGATCGCCTGAGCACCCACATCATTGAAGTCCGCCGGGTACTCAAGTCCGGCGGTGCCGCCGGGCGGCGCCTGGACTTCCTGATGCAGGAGCTCAACCGCGAGGCCAACACGCTGGGCTCCAAAGCCTTTGACCCGCGCAGCACTCAGGCCGCCGTCAACCTCAAGGTGTTGATCGAGCAAATGCGCGAACAAGTGCAGAACATTGAGTAAGGCTACCCCACATGACCCACCACACCGGCACCCTGTACATCATTTCCGCGCCATCGGGCGCGGGCAAGAGCAGTCTGGTCAAGGCTTTGACCGACGCCGACCCGGAGATCCGCGTTTCGGTCTCCCACACCACCCGCGCCATGCGTCCGGGTGAAGTGGACGGCGTGAACTACCACTTCGTGACCCGCGAAGAGTTCGTGAAAATGGGCGAGCACGGTGACTTCCTTGAACGCGCCGAAGTCTTCGGCAACTTCTACGGCACCTCGCAAAGCCGCCTGCAACAGACGCTGGACGAAGGTCATGACCTGATTCTGGAAATCGATTGGCAAGGCGCCGAGCAAGTGCGCAAGCTGATGCCGCAAGCGCGTTCGATCTTCATTTTGCCGCCGTCACTTCAAGCCTTGCACCAGCGTCTGACCAATCGCGGCCAGGACAGCGACGAGATCATCGACGGGCGCATGCGTGAAGCGGTCAGCGAGATGAGCCACTATGTCGAGTACGACTACCTGATCATCAACGACGATTTCGCCCACGCGCTGGACGATCTGAAGGCGATTTTCCGCGCCAACCAGCTGCAACAGAAGCGCCAGCAAGTACGTTTCGGCAAATTGCTGGCCGAACTGCTCGGCTAAAACAGCACTTCCCAAAACGCCTGCAAGCGCTTTACATTGGTACTTGCAGCGCGTTGAAGGGCTTGGTCAAAAAATCAGCGCTTCCCTAATCGCTGGTGATTTTTTAAACTGCTCAGTCCGCTCGCCCAACCGGGCAGCGCGCATATTGCATTCGCTCCGAGGAATACCATGGCCCGCGTAACCGTTGAAGACTGCCTAGAACACGTGGAAAACCGCTTTGAGCTGGTCATGCTCTCTACCAAGCGTGCCCGTCAACTGGCCACCGGCGGCAAAGAGCCATTGGTCCAGTGGGAAAACGACAAGCCGACCGTTGTCGCGCTGCGTGAAATTGCTGAAGGCCTGATGAGCTACGAGTTCATCGCCGAGCAGGAAATCGTCCAGGATGAACCGCTGTTCGCAGCGTTCGAGGACGAGTCGAACGAGGCCGTCTAAGCCTATGCCTGGTCGACGTAGCACGGCGCGGGGTCACAGCTTTCGGCAGGAATCATCATGCCGAGCATAGACGCCCTCGCCGATCGCTTATCGACCTACCTCGGCAACGACCAGGTCAACCTGGTCCGCCGAGCGTATTTCTACGCCGAACAAGCCCATGACGGTCAACGCCGTCGCAGCGGCGAGGCGTACGTCACGCACCCTCTTGCCGTGGCAAATATTCTTGCCGACATGCACATGGACCATCAGAGCCTGATGGCGGCGATGCTGCATGACGTGATCGAAGACACCGGGATTGCCAAGGAAGCGCTGCAGGCGCAGTTCGGTGAGACCGTGGCCGAACTGGTCGACGGGGTCAGCAAACTGACCCAGATGAACTTCGAGACCAAGGCCGAAGCCCAGGCGGAAAACTTCCAGAAAATGGCCATGGCCATGGCACGCGACATCCGCGTGATCCTGGTCAAGCTTGCCGATCGCCTGCACAACATGCGCACGCTGGAGGTGCTGTCCGGCGAAAAACGCCGGCGCATCGCCAAGGAAACTCTGGAAATCTACGCGCCCATCGCCAATCGCTTGGGCATGCACGCGATCCGCATCGAATTCGAAGACCTCGGCTTCAAGGCGATGCACCCGATGCGTTCCGCGCGGATTTACCAGGCAGTCAAACGCGCGCGGGGCAATCGCAAAGAAATCGTCAACAAGATCGAAGAGTCCCTTGGCCACTGCCTCGCCATCGACGGCATCGAGGGTGAGGTCAGCGGTCGTCAGAAACATCTCTACGGCATCTACAAGAAAATGCGCGGCAAGCGTCGGGCCTTCAACGAGATCATGGACGTCTACGCGTTCCGGATCATCGTCGACAAGGTAGACACCTGCTACCGCGTGCTGGGCGCTGTACATAATTTGTACAAACCGTTGCCGGGGCGCTTCAAGGATTACATCGCAATCCCCAAGGCCAACGGCTATCAGTCTCTGCACACGACGCTGTTCGGCATGCATGGTGTGCCGATCGAAATCCAGATCCGCACCCGCGAAATGGAGGAGATGGCCAACAACGGCATCGCTGCCCACTGGCTGTACAAGTCCAGCGGTGACGAACAGCCCAAAGGCACCCATGCCCGCGCCCGCCAGTGGGTCAAAGGCGTGCTGGAAATGCAGCAGCGTGCCGGCAATTCGCTGGAATTCATTGAAAGCGTGAAAATCGACCTGTTCCCGGACGAGGTCTACGTGTTCACGCCCAAAGGCCGGATCATGGAGCTACCGAAAGGCTCCACGGCCGTTGACTTTGCCTACGCAGTGCACACCGACGTTGGCAACAGCTGCATCGCCTGCCGGATCAACCGTCGTCTCGCGCCGCTCTCGGAACCGCTGCAAAGCGGCTCCACGGTCGAGATCGTCAGCGCCCCCGGCGCCCGGCCGAATCCGGCGTGGCTCAACTTCGTGGTCACCGGCAAGGCGCGTACGCACATCCGCCATGCGCTGAAACTGCAGCGCCGCTCCGAGTCCATCAGCCTCGGCGAACGCCTGCTGAACAAGGTTCTCAACGGTTTCGACAGTTCGCTGGAAAAGATCCCGGCAGAACGCGTCAAGGCAATGCTCACCGAGTACCGCCTCGAACTGATCGAAGACCTGCTCGAAGACATCGGCCTGGGCAATCGCATGGCCTACGTGGTCGCCCGCCGCCTGCTCGGCGAAGGCGAGCAGTTGCCAAGTCCGGAAGGCCCGCTGGCGATTCGCGGCACCGAAGGTCTGGTACTCAGCTACGCCAAATGCTGCACGCCGATCCCGGGCGATCCGATTGTCGGTCACCTGTCGGCGGGCAAAGGCATGGTCGTGCACCTGGACAACTGCCGCAACATCAGCGAAATCAGGCACAACCCGGAAAAATGCATCCAGCTCTCGTGGGCCAAGGATGTCACCGGCGAATTCAACGTTGAGCTGCGCGTCGAACTGGAGCACCAGCGCGGCCTGATCGCCCTGCTGGCCAGCAGCGTCAACGCCGCCGACGGCAACATCGAGAAGATCAGCATGGACGAGCGCGATGGTCGCATCAGCGTCGTGCAGTTGGTGGTCAGCGTCCACGACCGTGTGCACCTGGCCCGCGTGATCAAAAAACTGCGCGCCTTGACCGGGGTGATCCGCATCACTCGCATGCGCGCATAACCTGCCAATTACAAGGAGTCCTCCATGACCAAAACCGTCATCACCAGCGACAAGGCCCCGGCCGCCATCGGCACTTACTCCCAGGCGATCAAGGCAGGCAATACCGTTTACATGTCGGGCCAGATCCCTCTGGATCCGAAAACCATGGAACTGGTCGAAGGCTTCGAAGCCCAGACCGTCCAGGTCTTCGAGAACCTCAAAGCCGTGGCCGAAGCCGCCGGTGGTTCGTTCAAGGACATCGTCAAACTGAACATCTTCCTCACCGACCTGAGCCACTTCGCCAAGGTCAACGAGATCATGGGCAAGTACTTCGACCAGCCCTACCCTGCCCGCGCCGCCATTGGCGTGGCTGCCCTGCCAAAGGGTGCGCAGGTTGAAATGGATGCCATTCTGGTCATCGAGTGATGCGCATGGCGCGGCCTTCACGCCGCGCCGACTGTCGCAAGAAAAGGTTTTGAAAGGATTCCACCATGCGCAAAGCGCTAGCTCTCTCGCTGCTCGCCGTGGTCCTCGGCGGCTGCGCCAGCGACCCTGCCGACCGTGACATCAGCGGTACCTGGATCAATCAGGTGGCGATCGATGCTGCCGCCAAGGGCGGTCCCCTGCGCGAAGCGCTGCAGGCCTACGGCCCGAACCTGGAATGGGACGTCAACACCAAGGCCGGTCAGGCCCGTTACACCAACGGATTTGAGAACGTTGAAGGACGGCTGCTGGGCGAACAGTCCGGTGCCTGGAAAGTCGACTTCTATGGCAGTTCCGCCAGTGAACTGAAACGCGACGGCGGGCAGCTGCAGCAAGCTGCCAGCGACAATGAACCCGAACAACTCTTCAATCGTGCACAGATCCCGGTGCCCGAAGGCGCGCCAATCGGTGCGAGCTTCGAGCGTGCGCTGTATTCGGCATATCTGGGCGGCAACTGGATCATCGCCAGCGGTCAGGGTGAAGGCGGCACCGTGCAGTTTCAGGCCGATGGTCAGGTGACCGGCCTGCCGGGCGTTGATCGTTATGCCTTGTGCCTGGCCGGCGATTGCGCGTCGATGAGCAATGGCAACGACAGCATGTGGTTGCAACTCAATGGCCAAGGCAACAACTGGATCTTTGTGCGCAAGGGCAAGGAGCTGGAGATTCTGCAGGCAGTGAACGCTGCGCTGGCGGATGAGCAACCGCAGTTTGCCGCGGGCGAGCGCAAGTGGTTGCTGGAGAAGCAATAACCCGCCCTCAATAACGCTGTAGATTCAATGTGGGAGCGAGCCTGCTCGCGAAGACGGTTTTACATTCAATGATGATGTTGAATGTCGCGACCTCTTCGCGAGCAGGCTCGCTCCCACAGTTGTTTTGCGTTGTTGGAAAGTCAGCATTTACCTTCCAGGATTGCGGCATAGCCCTCGCGGTAGCTGGGATATTTCGGAGTCCAGCCCAACGCCTTCGCCCGCGCATTGCTGCACCGCTTGCTGCCGGTGCGACGCACACTGGCGTCTTCAGCCCATTCGGTCACACCCAGATACTCGCGCAACCAGCCGACCACCTCGGCCAACGGCGCAGGCGCGTCGTCGACCCCAATGTAGAAATCCTCCAGTTTCCCGCCCTCGCGATCTTTCTCCAGCAGAAACGCCAGCAGCCCCGCGGCGTCATCGGCATGAATCCGATTGCCATACAGCGGCGGCTCGACCGCCACGCGATAACCGCGACGCACCTGGGTCAGCAGCCATTCACGACCCGGGCCATAGATACCGGTCAGGCGCAAAACGCTTGCCGGGATGCCGCTGTGGAGCGCGACCTGCTCGGCCTCGAGCATCAAACGCCCTGAATACCCGGCCGCGACAGTCTCGGAGGTCTCATCGACCCACGCCCCATCCTGCTGACCATACACACTGCTGCTGGAAACGAAGATCAGGCGCTCAGGCACTTGCCCATAGTCGTCCAGCCAACTGAGGACATGCTGCAAACCCTGCACGTACGCTTTGCGGTAGCCCTCTTCATCGTGATCGGTGGCTGCCGCGCAATACACCAGATAATCCACGGCGCCCACCGGCCAGGTCGCCGGGCATTCTTCGCTGAACAGGTCGCCGGCGACGCCGATGACACCCTCCGGCAGTCTGGAAACGTCCCGGCGCAAGCCATGAACCTGCCAGCCAGCCGCCAGCAATTGCGTGGCCAGACGACTGCCGACGTCACCACAACCGGCAATCAAAACAGAAGGCGCGGACATCAGAAAACTCCTAACGGAAAGGCACAGACTAGCTCTGGCACAGGACGAACGGCTAGAGATCGTGGAAAAAAAGTTACTCTATTACTTTTGTTAACAAGAATTACTTGCAATAATGCACGCCACTTTTGCTCTCGGCCTCACGAGGCCTGGAAGAGCAATAACGTTTTTCTATCTCAGGTCCGGCCAGCATGACACGTAATCAAACTCCCGCTTCGCCAACCACTCGACCTCGCGCCTGGAGCGCTGTCGCGGCTCTGTTGCTCAGCCTGATGCTGGCTCCGACCGCCGCTTTCGCCGACGCGCAGGCGCCGGCCACCCCAGCCGCCACAGAGCAGAGCGCGCCCGCTGCCGCCCCGGCTGCACCCGCCGCCACCGATCCGGTGCAGGCTGTCGATGCGGCCGACGCGCCTGAAGTGCTCGAAGCCGACAACAGCCTGGGCATGGCCCACGACCTGTCGCCGTGGGGCATGTACCAGAACGCCGACATCATCGTGAAAATCGTGATGATCGGTCTGGCCATCGCCTCGATCATCACCTGGACCATCTGGATCGCCAAGGGCTTTGAGCTGATGGGCGCCAAGCGTCGTCTGCGTGGCGAGATCGCTGCACTGAAAAAAGCCACCACCCTCAAAGAAGCCAGCGCCACCGCGGGCAAGGAAGGCACCCTCGCCAACCTGCTCGTCCATGACGCTCTCGAAGAAATGCGCCTGTCGGTCAACAGCCGCGAGAAGGAAGGCATCAAGGAACGCGTCAGCTTCCGTCTCGAGCGCCTCGTCGCCGCCTGCGGCCGCAACATGAGCAGCGGCACCGGCGTTCTCGCCACCATCGGCTCCACCGCGCCGTTCGTGGGTCTGTTCGGTACCGTGTGGGGCATCATGAATTCATTCATCGGCATCGCCAAAACCCAGACCACCAACCTGGCCGTCGTCGCGCCAGGTATCGCCGAAGCGCTGCTGGCCACGGCACTGGGTCTGGTCGCTGCGATTCCTGCGGTGGTGATCTACAACGTCTTCGCCCGCTCCATCGCCGGTTACAAGGCGCAGGTGTCCGATGCCTCGGCAGAAGTCCTGCTGCTGGTCAGCCGCGATCTCGACCACCAGCCTGAGCGCAGCTCGCAGCCGCACATGGTTAAAGTGGGGTAATCGTCCATGGGCCTGCATTTGAAAGAAGGCGCAGACGACGATCTGGCCGAGAACCACGAAATCAACGTCACGCCGTTCATCGACGTGATGCTGGTACTGTTGATCATCTTTATGGTGGCCGCGCCGTTGGCAACCGTGGACATCAAAGTCGACCTGCCGGCCTCGACTGCCAAGCCTGCACCGCGCCCGGAGAAACCGGTGTTTCTCAGCGTGAAGGCTGATCAGCGCCTGTTCCTCGGCGACGACGAAGTGAAGGCCGAAGCCCTCGGCGCCACACTCGACGCCAAGACCCAGGGCAAGAAAGACACCACCATCTTCTTTCAGGCTGACAAAGGCGTGGATTACGGTGACCTGATGAGCGTGATGGATAACCTGCGCGCCGCCGGTTACCTGAAAGTCGGTCTGGTCGGTCTTGAGACGGCAGCCAAGAAATGATCACGACGCGCCATAAGCTGACGCGTTACAGCGGTAGCCTGGCCGTGGTGCTGGGCGTGCACGCGCTGGCCATCGCGCTGGCGCTGAACTGGACCACCCGCCCGCCCATCGAATTGCCGCCGCAGGCAATGATGGTCGAGTTGGCCCCATTGCCTGCCCCGCCACCGCCGGCTCCGCCGAAAGTCGTCACACCGCCGCAGCCACCGGCTCCGGTTGAAGAGTTGCCGATTCCGAAACTGGCCGAAGCACCGAAAGCGGATATCGCGGTGCCCAAACCCAAGCCGAAGCCCAAGCCCAAACCGCCGAAGCCGGTCGAGAAGAAGCTGCCCGAACCACCGAAGGAGAAACCTTCCGAGGAAAAACCGGCCGACACGCAACCGACTCAGGCGCCGACGGAGAAGTCCGCCCAGCCCGCACCAGGCCCGTCGCCGGCCCAACTGGCTGCCAAGGCCAGCTGGCAAGGCACCCTGCTCGCGCATTTGGCCAAGTACAAAAAGTACCCGCAAAGTGCACAGGCAAGGGGCAAGGAAGGCTTGAACCGTCTGCGTTTCGTGGTCGATGGCGAAGGCAACGTACTGTCGTTCGAACTGGTGGGCCGCTCCGGCAACGCCGATCTGGACCGGGCCACCCTGGAAATGATCCGCCGTGCGCAACCGTTGCCCAAGCCACCGGCCGACATGCTGAACAACGGCTCGATCGAAATTGTTGCGCCGTTTGTTTATTCGCTCGAACGCCGCCGCTAACAGCAAGAGCAAAAGATCGCAGCCTCGGCAGCTCCCACAGGGAATCGCATTCCAACTGTAGGAGCTGCCGAAGGCTGCGATCTTTTGCTTTCGCCCCCGTCGCATTTCACCCTCAGTCTGATAACGTGCGTCTATCGATTGCAGCCGGTATGCTTGGCTCGCAACTTCACGGACGCTCGCCATGACCCTCACAGAATTACGCTACATCGTCACCCTCGCCCAAGAGCAGCATTTCGGCCATGCGGCCGAGCGTTGCCATGTCAGCCAACCGACGCTGTCGGTGGGTGTGAAAAAGCTTGAAGACGAGCTCGGTGTGCTGATTTTCGAGCGCAGCAAAAGCGCCGTGCGCCTGACGCCGGTCGGCGAAGGCATCGTGGCCCAGGCACAAAAAGTGCTGGAACAGGCCCAAGGCATCCGTGAACTGGCCCAGGCCGGCAAGAACCAGCTGACCGCGCCGCTGAAAGTCGGCGCGATCTACACCGTTGGCCCCTACCTGTTTCCGCACCTGATTCCGCAACTGCACCGGGTTGCCCCGCAGATGCCGTTGTACATCGAAGAAAACTTCACCCATGTGCTGCGCGACAAGCTGCGCAACGGCGAACTGGACGCGATTATCATCGCCTTGCCGTTCAACGAAGCCGACGTCCTGACCCTGCCGCTCTATGACGAGCCGTTCTACGTCCTGATGCCGGCCCAGCACCCCTGGACCCAGAAAAAAACCATCGACGCCGCCCTGCTCAACGACAAGAGCCTGCTGCTGCTCGGCGAAGGCCACTGCTTCCGCGACCAGGTGCTCGAGGCCTGTCCGACCCTGACCAAGGGCGGCGAAGGCGCCAAGCACACCACGGTGGAATCCAGCTCCCTGGAAACCATCCGCCACATGGTCGCCTCGGGCCTGGGCATTTCGATCCTGCCGCTGTCGGCGGTGGACAGCCATCACTACGCCCCCGGCGTGATCGAAGTCCGCCCGCTGACAGCGCCCGTGCCGTTCCGCACCGTTGCCATCGCCTGGCGCGCCAGCTTCCCGCGGCCCAAGGCCATCGAGATCCTCGCTGACTCGATCCGCCTGTGTTCCGTGGCCAAGCCGCCCACAACCAAGTAAGCCGTCGCCATGACTGAGCTGTCGAAAGTGCCGGTCACGGCACTCAAGGGTGTCGGTGAAGCCATGGCCGAGAAACTGGCCAAGGTTGGCCTGGAAAATCTCCAGGACGTGCTGTTCCACCTGCCCCTGCGCTACCAGGACCGCACCCGCGTGGTGCCCATCGGCCATTTGCGGCCAGGGCAGGACGCGGTGATCGAAGGCACCGTCAGCGGCGCCGACGTGGTCATGGGCCGCCGCCGTAGCCTGGTGGTGCGTCTGCAGGACGGCACCGGCGGGCTCAGCCTGCGCTTCTACCACTTCAGCAATGCACAAAAGGAAGGTCTCAAGCGCGGTACCCGCGTGCGCTGCTACGGCGAGGCGCGACCCGGTGCCTCGGGGCTGGAGATCTATCATCCGGAATACCGCAGCATCACCGGCGACGAGCCGCCACCGGTGGACGAGACCCTGACCCCGGTCTATCCGCTCACCGAAGGCCTGACTCAACAACGCCTGCGCCAGCTCTGCCAGCAAACCCTGACCCTGCTCGGCCCCAGCAGCCTGCCCGACTGGCTGCCCACGGAACTGGCCCGGGATTATCAACTGGCGCCGTTGGCCGATGCGATCCGCTACCTGCACCACCCGCCGGCCGATGCCGATGTCGACGAACTCGCCCTCGGCCATCACTGGGCCCAGCATCGGTTGGCCTTTGAAGAGTTGCTGACCCATCAACTGTCGCAGCAACGCCTGCGGGAAAGCCTACGATCCCTACGCGCCCCGGCCATGCCCAAGGCCAAGGATCTGCCCGCCCGCTACCTGGCCAACCTTGGCTTCGCGCCCACCGGCGCCCAACAACGGGTTGGCAACGAAATCGCCTACGACCTGAGCCAGCCCGAACCGATGCTCCGGCTGATCCAGGGCGATGTGGGCGCCGGCAAGACCGTGGTCGCCGCCCTCGCCGCGCTCCAGGCCCTGGAGGCGGGTTATCAGGTCGCGTTGATGGCACCCACCGAGATCCTTGCCGAACAGCACTTCATCACCTTCCAGCGCTGGCTCGAACCCTTGGGCATCGAAGTCGCCTGGCTGGCCGGCAAGCTCAAGGGCAAGAATCGCGCAGCCGCCCTGGCGCAGATCGCCGAAGGCGCACCGATGGTGGTCGGCACCCATGCGTTGTTCCAGGACGAAGTGCAGTTCAAGAACCTGGCGCTGGTGATCATCGACGAGCAGCACCGCTTCGGCGTGCAGCAGCGCCTGGCCCTGCGGCAGAAAGGCGTGGGCGGCCGGATGTGTCCACATCAGTTGATCATGACCGCCACGCCGATCCCGCGGACCCTGGCCATGAGCGCCTACGCCGACCTCGATACCTCGATCCTCGACGAACTGCCCCCGGGCCGCACGCCGGTCAATACCGTGCTGGTCACCGATACCCGACGAGTCGAAGTGATCGAGCGCGTGCGCAGCGCCTGCGCCGAAGGGCGCCAGGCCTACTGGGTGTGCACGCTGATCGAAGAGTCGGAAGAACTGACCTGCCAGGCCGCCGAAACCACCTATGAAGACCTCACCGCCGCCCTCGGCGAGTTGAAGGTCGGGCTGATCCACGGCCGCATGAAACCCGCCGAGAAAGCCGCCGTCATGGCCGAGTTCAAGGCCGGCGCCCTGCAATTGCTGGTCGCCACCACGGTGATCGAGGTCGGTGTGGACGTGCCCAACGCCAGCCTGATGATCATCGAGAACCCCGAACGCCTGGGCCTGGCGCAGTTGCACCAGTTGCGCGGCCGCGTCGGTCGGGGCAGCGCCGCCAGCCATTGCGTGCTGCTGTATCACCCGCCCCTGTCGCAGATCGGTCGCCAGCGGCTGGGCATCATGCGCGAAACCAACGACGGCTTTGTCATCGCCGAAAAAGACCTCGAATTGCGCGGCCCTGGTGAAATGCTCGGCACGCGCCAGACCGGTCTGCTTCAATTCAAGGTAGCCGACCTGATGCGCGACGCCGATCTGCTCCCTGCGGTACGCGACGCCGCCCAGGCTCTACTGGAACGCTGGCCCGATCACGTCAGCCCGCTGTTGGATCGCTGGTTGCGTCATGGGCAGCAATATGGCCAAGTGTGAGCACGCTCTCAGTTTCCGGCCGCACCTGCCAGGCAAGCTGGTTATACTGCTCAACTTGTAGGAAAACGGATACAGACCATGACTGAAGCTGCCCTCGTCCCAGAATCCCCGCACGCTCCGTCTGTTATTCGGCTGCTGCTCGAAAAACTGGGCATCGCCTTTGATGAAGTACTCGAACGACCGGGCCTGAACCCTGCACGCAAAGTGCAAGCCGTTCTGCTGCACGATGCCGTCGGCGCACTCATGGTGCTGTTTCCGCAAAGCCAACTGCTGGACCTCAACCGCCTGGCCGAACTCACCGGTCGCAAGCTCACGGCGGTACCCACCGAACGCCTGGAGCGCATGCTCGGCAAACACAGCCTGAGCCTGTTGCCTGGCCTGCCGGCGCTGACCAGTTCCCCCTGTCTGTACGAAGAGAGCCTGCTGCGCGAGCCGAAGGTGCTGATCAATTCGGGCGAGCCGGGGTTGTTGCTGGAAGTGACCAGCGAAGCGTTCAAGACCATGCTCACCAAGGCCAGCGCCGCGACATTCGGCGAAGCCGTGAGCAACATCACCCCCAACCTGGACCGCCCGCACGACGACCGCGCGGAAATCACCCAGGCCGTCCAGGCGTTTACCGCCCGGCGCATCCAGCAACGGCTGGAAGAGACCATCGAGATCCCGCCGCTGGCCGAAACCGCGCAAAAAATCATCAAGCTGCGGGTCGATCCTGACGCAACCATCGATGACATCACCGGCGTCGTGGAAACCGACCCGGCCCTGGCCGCACAAGTGGTGAGCTGGGCCGCATCGCCGTACTACGCCTCCCCGGGCAAGATTCGCTCAGTGGAAGACGCCATCGTCCGCGTACTGGGCTTCGACCTGGTGATCAACCTGGCGCTGGGCCTGGCCTTGGGCAAGACCCTGAGCCTGCCCAAGGACCACCCGCAACACACCACGCCGTACTGGCACCAGTCGATCTACACCGCCGCCGTCATCGAAGGCCTGACCCGCGCCATGCCCCGCGCCCAGCGCCCGGAAGGCGGCCTGACCTACCTGTCCGGCCTGCTGCACAACTTCGGCTACCTGTTGCTGGCCCACGTGTTCCCGCCGCACTTCTCATTGATCTGCCGGCACCTGGAAGTCAACCCGCACTTGTGCCACAGCTACGTGGAACAGCACCTGCTGGGCATCAGTCGCGAACAGATCGGCGCCTGGCTGATGCGCTACTGGGACATGCCCGACGAACTGGCCACCGCCCTGCGCTTCCAGCACGACCCGCACTACGACGGCGAGTACGCCGCCTACCCGAACCTGGTCTGCCTGGCCGTACGCCTGCTGCGCTCGCGGGGTATCGGCTCCGGTCCGGACGAGGAAATCCCCGATGCACTGCTCGAACGCGTAGGCCTGTCTCGGGACAAGGTCAATGACGTGGTCAGCAAAGTGCTTGAGGCGGAAGTGCTGCTGCGGGAACTGGCTTCGCAGTTCAGCCACTGACCACCGGCTGATCGATGAGCTTGTGGTGAGGGAGCCACCGCCACGTCTTCGACGCTGCTGTCGCGCAGGGAACTAGAACGACGTCCACGAGATATCTGTTTTCGATCGTTCCCACGCTCCGCGTCACGTTTCAGAAGCGGAACGCTCCTGCTCCCCTAGCGGCATGCAGGGGAACAGGAGCGATAAGGATGTCATTCAAGCCCGTCTTTCTGACGGAGCATAGCCCGCGTCGCGTTATAACTAACTAACCCAGATAGCGAAGGACCCAGTTGTTATTTCTGTCAAAGCCCAAACCGCTTATAACGATCCGTCTATCATCCATGTCTGCCATATCTGACGGGGGTCTAGACCCGTCAGGCCCAGCATAAACAACAAAGCCTTGACCGTCGTTGAATTCCGAATCCAAAGTGCCATCATCACGATAACAAGCGGTCAGCGTACCACCGTCATGCAACTCATTGTTCCCAAATCCGACAGCGATTATTGAACCATCATTACGTGCATTGCAGTTGGACCACCAAAAACTCCCGTAAGAAAACTTAGAGTACAGCGGTTGTCCTTCGTTAAATAGCGGATCGTAATACCCATCACCGTCGAGCACCACCATAAAGCCGCTGTAATTCCCGCCAGTTACAACATAGCCTGCCAGTACTATTCTTTCAGTCCCATCTTGCCTCATATTCACTGCAACAGAGCTGAGCCTGGAGTCGGCATTTGTGGGAATTACTACTGGCGCACCATTGTTGAATCCCACATCCGGACTACCTGAATTATCAAAACGTACTATAAACACCCCCCGAGACGTATCGCCGCCATATACGCCAGTTGCCACCACGCGTCCATCCGACTGAACGGCGAATCCTCCGCGCGAAAGCCATTGATATTCGACGCCAGGAAGTTCGACAATTGCTCTGCCCCCATTAAAATTTTCATCAAAAGAACCATCGGACTTCAGGCGATTCACCACAACCCTGGCTCGCCCAAAGACGTCAATCTCGTCGATTAAAACTATGTTGCCGACTGGATCTTCTAACGCAGAGTACCGCCTTCCTCCCTGCGCTCTTCCTAATGGTTCATCATTTACTTGCAGGCTTCCAGCCCCTTCGCTTTGTTGTGAACGATTCCAGCCTAAAATCCTGACCACACCGTTATTTCCGAAGGTGTTATTGAAAGTACCGTCCGAGCGTAACTTTATTATTATGCTATATACATTCCCATTTTCCGGGTATCTAAAGCGAACCAGGGCTCCTCCATCCGCAAGGGCATTAATACCACTCAAATCCTCACCTGACATAAAAGGTAGCTCAGTGTAACCGGCTCCCGAATCACCGAAATTGGTATCGAGTGTCCCGTCTTCATTTAAACGCACAACCACCACCGGCGCGCTTGCTCCTAATAACGGCATGATAGCAAGCAGCTTATTGTCCGGAAGAGCGCAAAGCGCCGGCACGTTGTTTGCGCTGATTTCCGGTATAGGAACGAGGAGTACTCCATCGGTGCCAAAAGATGGATCAAGGGTGCCTGGCTTGAAATTTTTGCTTGGAGTAATCATGGCATTGCTTCCACTAAAAATGATGTCCACATTGACATCAAACTATATGAAAACCTAAACCAAGCACTTACACACCTGTCAGAGTTAACAGTTCGGTTTCCTTAATCGGAATAAAAATTCATTTAATGAGCGTAATTCCTCATTAAGACTTCGGCTTGGCCTTCCTCGGCTTCAAATACTTGGTCAGCCCCTGAAACCAGATCACCAGCGCCGGGTTGCCCTTGATCTGGATCGACTTGTCCTGAATCCCCGTCATGAACGCCAGTTGCTTGTTCTTGGCCTGCATCGTGGCAAAACCATAGGCCGAGTCCTTGAAGGCGATGGCGAAGGCAGGCTCCGGGTAAGTGCCGGACTGGCTGGTGATGCGCTGGTTTTTCACGGTGAAATGCCGGGCGACCTTGCCGTCCAGGGTTTGCAGTTGAAACACCAGTTCCTTATCACCCAACTGCTGCTGGAACGCTGGATTGGTCCGACTGGCCTTGCCCATCAACAACCCCAGCATCCACAGCAGAAAACGAAATTTCATGGGCACCGCCTCGTGAGAAAAGATCAATGGCAGGCAGTTTAGCGATTCTTCGGCGCAACGCCATCATCGGATCGCTTTAGCGGAAGATAAGCTTGTTTTCGCGAAAGATGACTGCCAAGTCACAAAACCTGAAATCAAAAGATCGCAGCCTGCGGCAGCTCCTACACCCATTTCCGTAGGAGCGGCCGAAGGCTGCAGTCTTTTGATCTTTTCCCCCGCCAAACCCTCGGACTTTTCCTTCAACACGCCGGGCGGTTCATGAACTAGGCAGTGCTTCCGAGCCCCGCTAACCTTTCTTCGTCATCGCAAAAAACGGTGACACGGACGTGCAAGTCCGATCTAGGAACGCATTCGTTATGGCTATTCGCCGAGCATTTTTTTATGCTCGCCGACTGTTATGGCGGCTGCGCGTGGGAGACTTTCGGGTCTGCCGGGTTCCTGGACCGGTCTTGCACACCTACGTACAGCTGCCACCCATTTTTCGACGTGCAATCGGAGGGTGCCGGCTCCACTTCCAGGAAGTTTCATTATGTTCAAAGCAACTCCGAATCCCCCGCAAAGCGGCCACAAATCCCGCGTCGAAATGCAGGAAGAAAAAAAGCTCGAAGACGCCGCCACCCGCGCCCTCGACTACTACCTCAAGCCCCAACCCTCCTCCCCACCTGAACCCGAAAAAAACCAGCTCTTCATCGTCTCCCCTCACATCGATACCGAAACCCTGCTGGCCAACGCCTCCGAAGACCTGCAATCGATCAGCACCATCGCCGCCGACCTGGCCGACGACGTGGATGACTCACGCCGCTGCATCGCCCTGGCAATCAGCCGCATGGCCGATGGGGTTCAGTTGCTGGTTGAGCGGGCGTTGGATCATTTGGAAGCAAAGGAGACGGCGGCGCCTGGTGCCAACGGGTAGCGCTTTGCATTGATGCAGGCTGAGCCGACGCCATCGCGAGCAAGCTCGCTCCCACAGGGGATTGGGTTGTCGCGGATATTGCAGCCAACACAAAACAACTGTGGGAGCGAGCTTGCTCGCGATAGCGGTGTATCAGGCACTATCGATGCCAGCTGATACGGCCCCATCGCGAGCAAGCTCGCTCCCACAGGGGAAACGCGATCCCACCAAGAACCAGGCCGGCTATCAGGCCGCCTCGCGGTGGAGTGGACGTTGATCTCAGCGCCCCGTTAACCACGCTGGCCGAACGCAGGCATTGTGGAGTGGGCATCCCGGCATGGATGCCGGGATAGCCGCGCTGGGCCATGGATGGCCCTTCGCGGCGGGCCCACGGAGCAATGCCGGAGTGAGGGCATGCCGAGCCTAGGCGAGGCACCGAGTGGTGGGGCAAAGCGTTTTTGGTTACTTTTGGCGCTCTTCCAAAGTGACCCGCTGTAATAGCGGAACCGCCAGTAGCCGTTACAAAAAAAACGGATATACACCCATAAGCATGCGGAAAAACCGGGAAACCTATGGAAGCCCCCCAGACCCTAACTCCCCATCACCCCGTCCCGGCACTCCCGCCAGAAGGCCTGATCGCCGTGATCGCCCCCGCCGGCCCCGCCCCCCTGGACACAACCAAAGCCATCCAATGGATGCGCGCAAGGGGTCATGAGCTGCGAATATTCCCGGGCGTCTACGAAAAGGACAACTACCTGGCCGGCAGCGACGAAGTACGCCTGAACGACCTGCACGCCGCCTTCGCCGACCCAGAAGTCAAAGCCATCATCTGCCTACGGGGCGGCTACGGCACGCCCCGCCTGCTGGACCGCATCGACTTCGACCTCCTGCGACGCAACCCCAAGCCATTCATCGGCTACAGCGACATCACCGCCCTACACCTGGCCATCAGCCGTTACGCAGGCTTCGTCACCTTCCACGGGCCGCTGCTCAACGCCGATCTGCTGGGCGACAAGGAACCATCGACCATCACCTCGTTCTTCAGCTTGCTGCGTGGGCAGATGAAGGCGGGCAGTGTGCTGAACCATCCCGCCGCTTACCCCTTGACCACCGTCGAGCCGGGCATCGCCCACGGGCGTCTGCTGGGGGGCAACCTGTCGATCATCGCCGCAACCATGGGCACGCCTTATCAGATTGATGCCGAAGGGGTGATCCTGTTCATTGAAGACGTCAACGAACCGCTGTATCGCATTGACCGCCTGCTGACCCAGTTACGACTGGCCGGCACGTTGCACAAATTGCGTGGCGTGCTGGTGGGGGATGTGGCGGGGGTCGATGTCGAGGCGCTGAACCGCTTGCTCAAGCAGACCTTCGAACCGTTGCGCATTCCGGTGCTGTCCGGCTGGCGCAGTGGGCACTGTGATCCGAACCTGACGTTGCCCATGGGGGCATTGGTGACGTTGGATGCGGGGGAGAAGAGATTGGTGTTGGAGCAGGATGTGGTGGTCAGAGGCTAGATGTTTGTTGCCTGATGGTCAGTCATCGCGAGCAAGCCCGCTCCCACAGTTGACCGCGTTCTTTCAGAGAAACGCGGGGCCAATGTGGGAGCGAGCTTGCTCGCGATGGCGGTAGCCGCCATAAGCTGATTCAGCGGTTACGCAACCCTTCCAGCAACTGATGCGTCGGGTACCCGTCCGCCGGCCAGCCAAACGACTGCTGGGCGCTGCGGATTGCCTTGCGGGTGTTGGCGCCGATGATGCCGTCGGGGGTGCCGGCGTCGTAGTTATGCTTGCCAAGCAAGGTCTGCAATTCGATGCGTTCGCTGCGGCTCAGGGGCAGGTCATCCTTTGGCCATTGGCCGTCGATCAGCCCCCCACCGGCGAAGCGCTCGGACAGCAGGCTTACCGCCAATGCGTAGGACGAAGAGTTGTTGTACTTGAGAATCGCGCGGAAGTTGTCGAGTACCAGGAACGCCGGACCGCGATAGCCAGCCGGTAGCAGCAGGGCCGCCGACAGGTGTTCGGCGCCGGCCGGAACCTGGCCGCCGTTGGGCAGGCTGACGCCCAATTGCAGCCATTCGGAGACGGGCTTGCGGATCGCACCATCGGCGAGGGGGTAGTTGAAGCCCTCTTTGAGTCGCACTTCGAAGCCCCACGGCTGGCCGCGTTGCCAGCCCGAGCTCTGCAGATAATGCGCAGTCGAGGCCAAGGCATCGGTGGAACTGCCCCAGATGTCGCGGCGACCGTCGCCATCGAAATCCACCGCATGGGTGTTGTAGGTGGTGGGGATGAACTGGGTCTGGCCCATGGCGCCGGCCCACGAGCCGCGCAGCTGGCTGCGGGTCACCTCGCCGGAGCCGATCAGCTCCAGGGCGGCGATCAGCTGGTCCTCGGCGAAGCCGCGCCGACGGCCTTGCGCTGCGAGCGTCGCCATGGCGCGGATGACGTCGAAATTGCCCTGGATCGCGCCGAAGCCGCTCTCCATCCCCCAGATGCCCAAGAGCACGCCGCGCGGGACGCCATAGCGCGCTTCGATGGCCGGAAGCTGCGGCGTCTGGGCCGCCTTCTGCGCGCCGGTCGCCACCCGCGTGTCGCTGACGACGCCGCGGATGTAGTCCGACAGCGGCTTGGAGAACTCCGGCTGCTTGTTGTCGAGGCCGCCGACGCGCGGATCGGGGGTCAGGCCGGCGA
>NZ_DATMIV010000035.1:0-47886 GCF_035554175.1 Pseudomonas sp.
AGGCTTTGCTCCGGCGTACGGCCCGCTCGCTAAAGCTCGGGGTTCCTTCGTTACGGAACCGATCCGGGCGCAGCGAAGGAACCCGAGCCTGCGAGGGCCGAACGCAGGAGCAAGCGTTTTTTTGCTTACTTTTTTTAGGCGTTTGTAAAAAAAGTGAGTCGCCGTAAGGGCGAAACCCTAAGCCGCCGTTACCGCAGCAACGGATATACACACCAAACCAACCGATAACCGCCCACAAAAAAAACGCCCCAATCTCTCAACCAGGGCGTTTTCTTGAAGCTTGAAGCTTGCAGCTGATCTCTTAGTGCGAAACCGCCCCACTCGCCCCCAACCCCGTCTGCGAACGCACAAACTGCGGGAAGAACAGCGCCCGCTCGTTGTCCGCAGCCGCCGACTTGTCAGTGATCGAGAAGAACCAGATGCCGATGAACGCAATGATCATCGAGAACAGCGCTGGATACTCGTAAGGGAAGATCGCCTTCTCGTGATGCAGGATCTGCACCCAGATGGTCGGGCCGAGGATCATCAGACCCACCGCACTCACCAGACCCAGCCAGCCGCCGATCATCGCGCCGCGGGTGGTCAGCTTCTTCCAGTACATCGAAAGCAGCAGCACCGGGAAGTTGCAGCTCGCCGCGATAGAGAACGCCAGGCCGACCATGAACGCGATGTTCTGGCTTTCGAACAGAATGCCCAGACCAATCGCCAGCACCGCCAGGGCAATGGTGGTGATCTTCGAAACGCGAATCTCGTCCTTCTCGTTGGCCTTGCCCTTCTTGATCACACTGGCGTAGAGGTCGTGCGAGACCGCCGAAGCACCGGCCAAGGTCAGACCGGCTACCACCGCAAGAATGGTTGCGAATGCCACCGCCGAAATGAAGCCCAGGAAGATGCTGCCGCCGACCGCGTTGGCCAGGTGCACCGCCGCCATGTTGTTGCCGCCGAGCAAGGCGCCCGCCGCATCTTTGAAAGCCGGATTGGTGCTGACCAGCAGAATCGCGCCGAAACCGATAATGAAAGTCAGGATATAGAAGTAGCCAATGAAGCCGGTAGCGTACAGCACGCTTTTGCGCGCTTCCTTGGCGTCACTTACGGTGAAGAAGCGCATCAGAATGTGCGGCAGGCCAGCGGTACCGAACATCAGCGCCAGACCCAGCGAAAACGCCGAAATCGGATCCTTGACCAAACCGCCCGGGCTCATGATCGCTTCGCCTTTGGCGTGAACCTTGATCGCCTCAGAGAACAGCGTGTTGAAGTCGAAGCCGACGTGCTTCATCACCATCAACGCCATGAACGAGGCACCGGACAGCAGCAACACAGCCTTGATGATCTGCACCCAGGTCGTTGCGAGCATGCCGCCGAACAGCACGTAGAGGCACATCAGCACACCGACCAGAATCACCGCAACGTGGTAATCGAGGCCGAACAGCAGCTGGATAAGCTTGCCGGCACCGACCATTTGCGCGATCAGGTAGAACGCCACCACCACCAGCGAACCGCAGGCCGACAGGGTGCGGATCTGGGTTTGCCCGAGGCGGTAGGACGCGACGTCGGCGAAGGTGTATTTACCCAGGTTGCGCAGGCGCTCGGCGATCAGGAACAGAATGATCGGCCAGCCCACCAGGAAGCCGATGGAGTAGATCAGGCCATCGTAGCCAGAGGTGAACACCAGCGCGGAAATGCCCAGGAAGGACGCCGCCGACATGTAGTCACCGGCAATCGCCAGACCGTTCTGAAAACCGGTGATCTTGCCGCCCGCGGCGTAATAGTCGGCAGCCGAGTTGTTTTTCTTCGATGCCCAGTAGGTGATGTACAGCGTCGCACCGACGAAGGCCACGAACATCAGGATCGCCGGGATATTCAGCGGTTGCTTGGCCACGGCACCGGTCAGAGCGTCAGCCGCCCAGGCACCGGGGGTGAACGCGGCAACACTCAGTAGAGCCATCAGACGCCGGATCATTGCTGAGCCTCCTTGAGAATCGCATTGTTCAGGTCGTCGAACTCCCCATTGGCACGGCGCACGTAGATGCCGGTCAGGATGAACGCCGAGACAATCAGGCCGACACCGATCGGGATGCCCCAGGTGATCGAAGATTGCGGACTGAGTTTCGCCCCGAGCACGTGCGGCCCGTACGCGATCAGCAGGATGAATGCGGAGTAAAGCCCAAGCATGATTGCCGAGAGAATCCAGGCGAATCGTTCCCTTTTCCGAACCAGCTCCTTGAATCGGGGACTGTTTTGAATCGAGAGGTAAATGCTGTCGTTCATTGTTTTTATCCTCGCAGCACAAATTATTGTTGGAACGTAGCTAATGTATTCGGCTGCGAGAGAGGTTCCAGACGACCTTAGTAGTAGATGGCCATGATGTTTTTGCCATTTTCAAGCACACACAAAACAACTGTAGGAGTGAGCCTGCTCGCGATGGCGTCGTGTCAGTCGATATTGCATCAACTGACAGACCGCATTCGCGAGCAGGCTCGCTCCCACATGGGCTGTAGCGGTGTTTAGATTATTTGGTCCAGTCAGCCACGCGATCCGGGTGTTTGGCCACCCAGTCCTTGGCCGCTGCATCAGGCTTGGCGCCGTCCTGTATCGCCAGCATCACTTCGCCGATTTCGTCTTTCGATGCCCACTGGAAGTTTTTCAGGAACTTGGCCACTTCCGGCGCTTTGGCTTCCAGGCCTTTGCTGCCGATGCTGTTAACGGTTTCAGCCTGGCCATACACGCCTTTCGGATCGTCGAGGAAGCGCAGTTTCCACTTGGCGAACATCCAGTGCGGCACCCAGCCAGTGACGGCGATGGATTCGTTTTTCTTCTCGGCGCGGGTCAGTTCGGCAATCATGCCGGCGCCGGAACTGGCCTTGAGGCTGTACTTGTCGAGGCCGTAATCCTTGATCGCCTGATCGGTCTTGAGCATCACGCCTGAACCGGCGTCGATGCCGACGATACGGTTTTTGAAGGTGTCATCGGTTTTCAGGTCTTCGATCGACTTGGCTTTTACGTACTCCGGCACGATCAGGCCGATTTTTGCGTCCTTGAAGTTCGGGCCGTAGTCGACGACCTGATCCTTGTTCTTCGTCCAGTAATCGCCATGGGTGATCGGCAGCCAGGCCGAGAGCATGGCGTCGAGTTTGCCGGTGGCCACGCCCTGCCACATGATCCCGGTGGCGACGGCTTGCAGCTTCACGTCGTAGCCGAGCTTCTGTTTGATCACTTCGGCCGCCACGTGAGTGGTCGCGACGCTGTCGGACCAGCCGTCAACGTAACCGATATTCAGGGTCTGTTTTTCAGCGTTGGCGAAAGTGGAACTCATCGCAAGCACCAGAGCGGCACCTGCGCCTAAAAGTCGTCGCATCTTCATCGTTTACTTCCCCGAAATGCTGCGCCCGACGGATGCCGGGCATCGTCAACGTATTGTTATGGTGCACAGCGCCCCCATCACGCCCGACTGCAAACTCGCTGGAACATCAGTGGAGTACTGATGGATTGATCATCAACCTCGCGCCTTGGTCGACCTGCTCTGTCAGCGACCTCAAGGCAACGAGAAACGACATCAGAAAGCCATTAATCAAGCGAGATTAATTGGCGCCGGACAATCCGCCCGAACTTTGCATGTACAACGCCTGCAAGCCACCTGCCCTTCTATAAATGCAGGTAACATGCGTCGCTTTGCTGCCACTCGGCCTGACCATGTCCGCGACGTTCCGATTTCCTTTTCTGCCCTATCTGTTCGCCTGCCTGCTCGGGCTCCTGGCCCTTGGCGGTTTCTGGTATGGCCTCGGCCAACCGGTGATCCTGCCCGACGCTGCAACGCCGACGCACAAGCTGCAATGCGCCTCCTACACGCCGTTCGACAAGGACCAGTCGCCGTTCGACGTGCCGTTCAAGTTGCGGCCGGAGCGCATGGACGCCGACCTTGCACTGCTGGCGACACGCTTCGAATGTATTCGCACCTATTCGATGACAGGCCTCGAAGCCCTGCCCGTTCTTGCGCGCAAACACGGTCTGAAGTTGATGATCGGCGCGTGGGTCAACAGCAATTCGGTGGATACCGAGCAGGAAGTCGAGCTGCTGATCAAATCGGCCAATGCCAATCCCGACGTAATTACCGCGGTGATCGTTGGCAACGAGGCGCTCTTGCGCAAAGAGGTCACTGGCGCGCAACTGGTGCGGCTGATCAACAAGGTCAAGAGCCAGGTCAAGCAACCGGTGACCTACGCCGACGTCTGGGAATTCTGGCTCAAGCACCCGGAAGTCGCCCCGGCTGTGGACTTCCTCACCATCCATTTGCTGCCCTATTGGGAAGACGATCCCTCCAACATCGACGTAGCGCTGCAACATGTCGCAGATGTGCGCCAGGTGTTCGGCCATAAATTCGCGCCCAAAGACGTGATGATTGGTGAAACCGGGTGGCCGAGCGAAGGCCGCCAGCGCGAAACCGCCGTGCCGAGCCGGGTCAACGAGGCGAAATTCATTCGTGGCTTCGTGGCGATGGCCGAGCAGGAAGGCTGGCGTTACAACCTGATCGAAGCCTTTGATCAGCCATGGAAACGCGGCAGTGAAGGCGCGGTCGGTGGCTATTGGGGGCTGTTCGATGCCGACCGTCAGGACAAGGGCGTGCTCGCCGGCCCGGTGAGCAATGTGCCGTACTGGAAAGCGTGGCTGGCGGTCGGCGCATTGATTTTCCTCGGCACGCTGATCCTTGGCGGTGCCGTTCGCACCACACGTTCGGCACTGCTGCTGCCGCTGCTTGGTGCCGTCGCTGCTTGCTCGATTGGCGCCTGGGGCGATCTGGCGCGGCTGACCACGCGGTTCGCTGGCGAATGGCTGTGGGTCGGCTTGCTGACCGGGTTGAATCTGTTGGTGCTGGCGCATGCCGCACTGACCTTGAGTGCGCGTACGGGTTGGCGTTTACGCGCATTCGATGTCCTCGAGCGTCGTGCCGGCTGGCTGGTGGCGGCGGCAGGCTTTGCCGCGGCGGTGATGATGCTGGAGATGGTCTTCGATCCGCGCTATCGCAGTTTCGCCAGCATGGCGTTCGTACTGCCGGCACTGGTGTACCTGTGCCGCCCTGCGAGCGTGCCGCGTCGGGAGATCGCGCTACTGACGTTTATCGTCGGTGCAGGGATTGCGCCGCAGTTGTATCAGGAAGGATTGCAGAATCAGCAGGCTTGGGGGTGGGCGTTGGTCAGCGGCTTGATGGTGGTGGCGTTGTGGCGCTGCCTGCGGGTTCGCAAAGGTTGAGCAACAGCGAGATCAAAAGATCGCAGCCTTCGGCAGCTCCTACAGGGTGTACGGCATTCCAATGTAGGTGCTGCCGAAGGCTGCGATCCTTTCTGTCAGGCGCCGCGAGAAGATCTGACCAGGCGCAGCCCGGAAATTACTACGGCAAACACCGCCAACGTGGTGTTGTACAACGCCAGTGCCGGCAACCCGAACACCAGCGCCAGTGCCGCCAGCCACCACCCTGCCCGCCCGGGCACAAAAAAGCCCAATACCGCAGCACCCACCGCTGCCCAGCCCAGCACCTTGAAATGAATCATCAGCCCGAGGTTCGAACGCACAACGCATTCCCAGCGACTGGCCTCGTCAACGCAGAGGCCCACCCACTGCCCGTCTTCCATGAAGCCATAACGTGCGGCGTAACTGGCAGCCAGCCACAGGGGCAACAAAACGAGCAGCACAATCACGGGCAAACGGCGGGACATGGAGCACTCCAATCGGTGGAAATCGGCGGCCAGCTTAATCTGCCAACCGGCATTCGCAAGCACTAACAACTGTTAACTGTTCAGCGAGCCCTCGCAACGTGTATCGTCCAGCTACTATTACCCCGAATTCCGCCTGTTTGGTGCCGCAGCATGGCACTTTGGCGCGTGGCCGGTGGTCATAGCCTGCGAACTTCAATCGGCACCTTCCTCTAAGGGATCCATTCATGCTCCGTTCCTTGCGCTTCGCCGCGCTGTTCAGCGGCCTTATCTTGAGTGCGTCCGCACTGGCGGTGGATATCGACGCCGCCAGCTATGGCTACCCGCTGACCAACCCGTTCGAGGCGACGATCGCCACGACTCCGCCGGACCTGCGTCCGGAGTTGCCGCTGGACGACGACATCAATCAATCGGACCGCAGCGTCACCCTGCGCCCGGAGCGCGAGTTCCAGTTGCCGGACAATTTCTGGGCAGTCAAGAAGCTCACCTACCGCATCGCTACACAGGACAAGCCGGCGCCACTGATCTTCCTGATCGCCGGCACCGGCGCGCGTTTTGACAGCACGCTCAACGAATACCTGAAAAAACTCTATTACAAGGCCGGCTATCACGTTGTGCAGTTGTCGTCGCCGACCAGTTTCGACTTCATCAGCGCCGCCTCGCGTTTCGCCACCCCGGGCGTGACCAAAGAAGATGCCGAAGACATGTACCGGGTGATGCAGGCAGTACGGGCACAGAATCCGAAGCTGCCGGTCACCGAGTATTACTTGACCGGTTACAGCCTTGGCGCCCTGGATGCCGCATTTGTCGCGCATCTGGACGAGACCCGCCGCAGCTTCAACTTCAAGAAAGTCCTGCTGCTCAACCCGCCGGTCAACCTGTACACCTCGGTGACCAACCTCGACAAACTGGTCCAGACCGAGGTCAAGGGCATCAACAACAGCACCACGTTCTATGAACTGGTACTGGCCAAGCTGACCCGCTACTTCCAGCAGAAAGGCTACATCGATCTCAACGATGCACTGCTGTATGACTTCCAGCAGTCCAAGCAGCATCTGACCAACGAACAGATGGCCATGCTGATCGGTACTTCGTTCCGCTTCTCGGCGGCCGATATCGCCTACACCTCGGACCTGGTCAACCGTCGCGGCCTGATCACCCCGCCGAAATTCCCCATCACCGAAGGCACCAGCCTCACGCCGTTCCTCAAGCGTGCGCTGCAATGCGACTTCGACTGCTACATCACCGAACAGGTTATTCCGATGTGGCGCGCGCGCACCGACGGCGGCAGCCTGCTGCAACTGATCGATCAGGTCAGCCTGTATGCGCTCAAGGATTACCTGCACGACAGTCCGAAAATCGCCGTGATGCACAACGCCGACGACGTCATCCTCGGCCCGGGCGACCTGGGCTTTCTGCGCAAGACCTTCGGTGATCGCCTGACCGTTTATCCACTGGGCGGCCACTGCGGCAACCTTAACTACCGCGTCAACAGCGACGCCATGCTGGAGTTCTTCCGTGGCTAAATATCTCCTGCTGATTGCAGCGTTCCTCTGTGCAGGCGTGGCCCAGGCCGACAACAGCAAAGCCGATGCACCGGTGGTGGTCGACAGCGACGGTTTCAAGGAACCGCTGACCAAACTCAAGTTCAACCCGGGCCTGGACCAGCGTGAGTTCGAACGTTCGACGCTCAACGCGCTGAACGTCTACGACCCGCTGGAGTCGTGGAACCGCCGGGTCTACCACTTCAATTACCGGTTCGACCAGTGGGTGTTCCTGCCGGTGGTCGATGGTTATCGCTACATCACCCCAAGCTTCGTGCGCACCGGGGTGAGCAACTTCTTCAACAACATTGGCGATGTGCCGAATCTGGTCAACAGCCTGTTGCAGTTCAAGGGCCAGCGCTCGATGGAAACCACCGCGCGCCTGCTGCTCAACACCACCATCGGCATCGCCGGCCTGTGGGACCCGGCCACCGCCATGGGCCTGCCGCGCCAGAACGAAGACTTCGGTCAGACCCTGGGCTTCTACGGCGTACCGGGCGGCGCCTACTTCGTCTTGCCGATCTTCGGCCCGTCGAACCTGCGCGACACTGCAGGTCTCGCCGTGGATTACACCGCCGACACCGCAATCAACTTCCTCAATGTGGCGGAAGTCAGCTCCAACCACCCGGAAGTCTGGGCCCTGCGCGCGATCGACAAGCGCTACCAGACCAGCTTCCGCTACGGTCAGATGAACTCGCCGTTCGAGTACGAGAAAGTGCGGTACGTGTACACCGAGGCGCGCAAGTTGCAGATCGCCGAGTAAATCGGAGGCCGCAAAACACAAGGAGCGAGCCTGCTCGCGAAAGCGGAGTTTCAGTCGATATGAATATTGACTGGACTTGCGCATTCGCGAGCAGGCTCGCTCCCACATTTGTTATGTGTTGTTGATTAACCCTTGAGCGCTTTCCAGAGTTTGCCAACAACAGTCACTACCGCCAGTACCACGGCGCCGGCGATAATCCCCGCAACACCATTGAGCAGCATCGGCACGGCAAACCCGGCACTGCCTGCCGCTGCGCCAACGCCTTCGATCCAGTGATGCAGCACCGGCACGCCATGGGTGAGGATGCCGCCGCCGACCAGGAACATCGCCGCCGTGCCGACCACCGACAGGGTTTTCATCATGTACGGTGCGGCACTGAGAATACCGCCGCCGATTTTTTTCGCCATCTGCCCGGGTTTCTGCGTCAGCCACAGCCCCAGGTCGTCGAGTTTTACGATGCCGGCCACTAGGCCGTAAACGCCGACGGTCATGACAATGGCGATGCCGGACATGACGACCACTTGCTGCGTCAGCGAGGCGTCCGCCACGGTGCCGAGGGTGATGGCGATGATTTCTGCCGAGAGGATGAAGTCGGTGCGGATCGCGCCTTTGATCTTGTCCTTCTCGTACGCCACCAGATCGGTGGCCGGGTCGGCGACGGCCTCAGTCAGTTGCGCATGCCCGGCGTCGTCTTCCTCTTTGCTGTGCAGGAACTTGTGCGCAAGCTTTTCGAAACCCTCGAAGCACAGGTACGCACCGCCGACCATCAACAGCGGCGTCACCAGCCACGGCACAAAGGCGCTGATCGCCAGCGCCGACGGCACCAGGATCAGTTTGTTGACGAACGAGCCCTTGGCTACCGCCCAGACCACGGGAATTTCCCGCTCGGCGCGCACGCCCGAAACCTGCTGGGCATTGAGCGCCAGATCATCACCGAGCACCCCGGCGGTCTTCTTGGCGGCCATTTTCGTCATCAATGCAACGTCATCCAGAACGGTGGCGATGTCATCGATCAGCACCAGCAAACTGCTTCCTGCCATGAATCCTGTTTCCTTCTATGTATGAATGTTGCCAAGCATACGCGACCGCCGGCCACAAGGTGCATTGTTGAGCGCCGCTCAAGGCCGGTGCTACCATGCGCCACCGCCAGAACAGGCAAGGAACCACCGGGTTTATGAGCACAATTCGCGAGCGTAACAAAGAACTGATCCTGCGCGCCGCCAGCGAAGAGTTTGCCGACAAGGGCTTCGCAGCGACCAAAACCAGCGACATCGCCGCCAAGGCGGGATTGCCCAAGCCCAACGTCTACTACTACTTCAAATCCAAGGAAAACCTCTACCGCGAGGTGCTGGAAAGCATCATCGAGCCGATTCTGCAGGCCTCGACCCCGTTCAACCCGGACGGCGTGCCGAGCGAAGTGCTGAGCGGTTACATTCGTTCGAAAATCCGCATCTCCCGCGACCTGCCCTACGCCTCCAAAGTGTTCGCCAGCGAAATCATGCACGGCGCCCCGCACTTGAGCGCTGACCTGGTCGAACAGCTCAACAGCCAGGCCAGGCACAACATTGCCTGCATCCAGAGCTGGATCGACCGCGGCCAGATCGCCCCGATCGACCCCAACCACCTGATGTTCAGCATCTGGGCCGCCACCCAGACCTACGCCGACTTCGACTGGCAGATTTCCGCAGTGACCGGGAAAGACAAGCTGGACGAGGCGGATTATGAAGCGGCAACGCAGACGATTATCCGGTTGGTGTTGAAGGGGTGTGAGCCGGATCAGTGAGACCGCCGAAACCGCTTCGCGAGCAGGCTCGCTCCCACAGGGGGTTGGGACATTTTGTGTC
The DNA here is from genome assembly GCF_035554175.1 of Pseudomonas sp. GTDB lineage: Bacteria > Pseudomonadota > Gammaproteobacteria > Pseudomonadales > Pseudomonadaceae > Aquipseudomonas. The sequence continues at coordinate 9,857 of NZ_DATMIV010000035.1, forward strand.
CACGCCAAATCCAATGTGGGAGCGAGCCTGCTCGCGAATAGCGGCAACTCAGACTTTGACTCATAACCAAATCGAATCCCACAACGGATAATCGCCAAGGCTATCGACCAGCCCTGCCCGCAATGGGTTGGCAATCACATACCGAGCCATCCTCACCAGATTCTCCTCTTTACGCAGCGCCCGGTCATGGAAACCCGGCTGCCAAATGCTGGCCTCCCGACCGGTAGAACGCTTTACTGCTTTGGTACTGAGGGACTTGGTTCGCTGCATCACCTCACTGAGCGAGCCTTTTTTCAATTCAATCAGCCAATGAAAGTGAGCTGGCATGACGACCCAAGCCAGAGAGCTGGCCACCCCCATCTCTTCGGCTGCCCGGAACTGAGTTACAAGCAATCTGCCCAGGAAAAAATCACTGAATATGGGTTCTCTCCCGGCGGTATTGGCGGTCAAAAGATAAATGCGGTTGTGTTCTGAATAGCGTCCGATGCGCAAGCGATGTGAAGCAGATAAACCCGGCATTCCATTGCCTTCTCATATGTTGATCATGAAAAGGCTAGCCGGGGAAATAGCGAAGAGAGCGCCAGGGTTTTAACAAGCTGTGTAGCGAAGATCGTAATCGCGAGCAGGCTCGCTCCCACAGAGGGCTTCAGCGATTCAGACATTTTGTGTCCGGCCAAAAGCAATGTGGGAGCGAGCCTGCTCGCGAAAGCGGTTAACCAGACGCCTACAATCAAGAAACTACCCCCCCATCCGCCCTCAAATCCAGCGCCTCCACCGCTCTGATCGCCACCTGCTCATCCACATCCGACAAATCCCCACTGATCCCGATCGCGCCCAGCACTTCACCCGCCTGACTGCGAATCAAAACGCCACCCGGTGCCGGCACAACGCTGCCCTGCCCCATGCTGTTCAGCGAAGAAAAAAAGGCCGGGCGTTGTTGGGCGTCCTGGGCGAGCAGGCGTGAGCCTTTGCCCAGGGCGATGGCGCCCCAGGCTTTGCCGATGGCGATGTCGGGGCGTAGCAGGCTGGCGCCGTCTTCGCGTTGCAGGGCGATCAAGTGGCCGCCGGTGTCGAGCACTGCGATGGTCAGCGGCGCGGCGTTGATGCCGCGCCCTGCATTGATGGCTTCGCTAATCAGGTTGACTGCGACTTTCAAGGTTAAAGCGCTCATGGTGCCGTCCTCATTTTGTTATAGGGAAAGTCGTGGGACTGCGCGTTTGTGCCGCAGTCCGATGGCACAAATAGAACACAATGAGTTATTTTTTTGTATACAATAATTCTCGAAAAGCGCCACATGCGACGAAAAGCCACAGCAGAGCGGGCTGTCGAAGAATGAAACAGGCGCTTGAGAAAATGGATTGACCTGCGCCGTCCGCCGTGAATACACTCTGCGCAAAGCCACTTGTATACAATTACAAAACGTAAAGAGGCACAAAACCATGAGCAAAATGAGAGCAATCGAAGCCGCCGTTCTGGTGATGCGCCGCGAAGGGGTTGATACCGCTTTTGGCATCCCGGGCGCAGCGATCAACCCGCTGTACTCCGCCTTGCAGAAGGTCGGCGGCATCGATCACGTCCTTGCTCGCCACGTTGAAGGCGCCTCGCACATGGCCGAGGGCTACACCCGCACCAAGGCCGGCAACATCGGCGTGTGCATCGGGACTTCCGGCCCGGCCGGTACCGACATGGTCACCGGGCTCTACAGCGCCTCGGCCGACTCGATTCCAATCCTCTGCATTACCGGCCAGGCACCCCGCGCCCGTATGCACAAGGAAGACTTCCAGGCTGTCGACATCACCAGCATCGTCAAGCCAGTCACCAAATGGGCGACCACGGTTCTGGAGCCGGGCCAAGTGCCTTACGCCTTCCAGAAAGCTTTTTATGAAATGCGCTCCGGCCGTCCGGGCCCAGTGCTGATCGACCTGCCGTTCGACGTGCAAATGGCCGAGATCGAATTCGACATCGACGCTTACCAACCGCTGCCACTGGCCAAACCGACTGCGACCCGCGTGCAGGTCGAGAAGGCTTTGGCTTTGCTGGATCAGGCCGAGCGTCCGTTGCTGGTGGCCGGTGGCGGCATCATCAATGCCGACGCCAGCGATCTGCTGGTCGAGTTCGCTGAGCTGACCGGTATACCGGTCATCCCGACTCTGATGGGCTGGGGCACCATCCCTGACGATCACCCGTTGATGGTCGGCATGGTCGGCCTGCAGACGTCGCACCGTTACGGCAACGCGACGATGCTGAAATCCGACGTGGTGCTGGGCATCGGCAACCGCTGGGCCAACCGTCACACCGGTTCGGTTGACGTCTACACCGAAGGTCGCAAGTTCATTCACGTCGATATCGAAGGCACGCAGATCGGCCGTGTGTTCACGCCGGATCTGGGGATCGTTTCCGACGCCGCCGCCGCGCTGACCGTGTTCATTGAAGTGGCCCGTGAATGGCAAGCCGCCGGCAAACTGAAAAACCGCAGCGCATGGCTGCAGGATTGCCAGCAGCGCAAGGCCAGCCTGCATCGCAAGACTCACTTCGATAACGTGCCGGTCAAGCCGCAGCGCGTTTACGAAGAAATGAATCAGGTGTTTGGCAAGGACACCTGCTACGTCAGCACCATTGGTCTGTCGCAGATTGCCGGCGCGCAGTTCCTGCACGTCTACAAGCCGCGTCACTGGATCAACTGCGGTCAGGCCGGCCCGTTAGGCTGGACCATTCCGGCAGCGCTGGGCGTGGTCAAGGCCGATCCGAACCGTAAAGTCGTGGCCCTGTCGGGGGACTATGATTTTCAGTTCATGATCGAAGAACTGGCAGTCGGCGCTCAGTTCAAACTGCCGTACATCCACGTTGTGGTGAACAACTCGTACCTGGGCCTGATCCGTCAGGCCCAGCGCGGGTTCGAAATGGACTACTGCGTGCAGCTGTCCTTCGATAACCTGAACGCGCCGGAACTCAACGGTTACGGGGTTGACCACATCGCAGTTGCCGAAGGCCTCGGCTGCAAGGCGCTGCGTGTGTTCGAACCATCGGAAATCGCCCCTGCCCTGCGCAAGGCCGAACAGATGATCGAAGAGTTCAAGGTGCCGGTGATCGTCGAGATCATTCTGGAGCGTGTGACCAACATCTCCATGGGTACCGAGATCAACGCGGTCAACGAGTTTGAAGACCTGGCACTGGTCGGCAATGACGCGCCGACGGCGATTTCGTTGCTCGATTAACTGCTGACCGCTCTCATTGTGGGAGCGAGTTATATGGCGAGGGAGCTTGCTCCCGCTGGGGCGCGAAGCGGCCCTCAAAATCCTGGGTCTGCTACGCAGCCCAGCGGGAGCAAGCTCCCTCGCCACACAGGCTCGCTCCCACAGGAGACCTCACAAGATTTACGGGAGACCATCATGCCGCGTTTTGCAGCCAACCTGTCCATGCTGTTTACCGAACAGGATTTCCTTGCCCGTTTCGACGCCGCCGCCAAGGCCGGTTTCAGTGGCGTGGAATACTTGTTCCCGTACGACTTCAGTTCCGCCGAAATCAAGGCAAAACTGGCAGCCAACGGTCTGACCCAAGTGCTCTTCAACCTGCCGGCCGGTGACTGGGCCAAAGGCGAGCGCGGTATCGCCTGCATGCCGGACCGGGTCGAAGAGTTCCGTGCCGGGGTCGATCTGGCGATTGCCTACGCCCAGGTGCTGGGCAACACCCAGGTCAACTGCCTGGCCGGTATCCGTCCGCAGGGCGTCGACGATGCCACCATCGAAAAGACCTTCGTCGCCAACCTCAAATACGCCGCCGACAAGCTGCAAGCGGCGGGTATAAAACTGGTGATGGAAGCGATCAACACCCGCGACATTCCCGGTTTCTACCTGAACAACACCGCCCAGGCCCTGTCGATTCGCGAGCAGGTCGGCAGCGCCAATCTGTTCCTGCAATACGACATCTATCACATGCAAATCATGGAAGGCGACCTGGCCCGCACGCTGCAATCGCACCTGGCCGAGATCAACCATGTGCAGCTCGCGGACAACCCGGGACGCAACGAGCCGGGCACCGGTGAGATCAACTACCGCTTCCTGTTCGAACACCTCGACCGCATCGGTTATCAGGGTTGGGTCGGCTGTGAATACAAGCCGTTGACCACCACTGAAGCCGGCCTCGGCTGGTTGAAAACCCACAACGCAATCTGACCAACACGTGACCCCTGTAGGAGCTGCCGAAGGCTGCGATCTTTTGATCTTGACCTTCAAAAGCAAAAGCAAAATCAAAAGATCGCAGCCTGCGGCAGCTCCTACGGCTGTTTATAAAAACAAGAGGATTTTCTCATGGCTAAAATCGGATTCATCGGCACCGGCATCATGGGCCACCCAATGGCGGCGAACCTGCAGAAAGCCGGTCACAGCCTGTTCCTGTCGCAACATCACGACGCTGCCCCGGCGGATCTGGTCGCTGCTGGCGCCGTTGCCCTGGCCAACACGCGCGAAGTGGCGCAGGAAGCCGAATTCATCATCGTCATGGTTCCCGACACCCCGCAGGTCGAAGACGTGCTGTTCCGTGCCGACGGCGTGGCGGCCGGTATCGGCAAAGGCAAAGTGGTCATCGACATGAGCTCGATTTCGCCAACCGCCACCAAGACTTTCGCGGCGAAGATCAACGAGAAAGGCGCGCAGTACCTCGACGCGCCAGTGTCCGGTGGCGAAGTCGGCGCCAAGGCCGCGACCCTGAGCATCATGGTCGGTGGCGACGCCGATGCCTTCGAACGCGCCCTACCGCTGTTTCAGGCGATGGGTAAAAACATCACCCTGGTCGGTGGCAATGGTGACGGGCAAACCGCGAAAGTCGCCAACCAGATCATCGTCGCGTTGAACATTCAGGCGGTAGCCGAAGCCCTGCTCTTCGCTGCGAAAAATGGTGCTGATCCGGCCAAAGTGCGTGAAGCACTGATGGGCGGTTTTGCCTCTTCGAAGATTCTTGAAGTGCACGGCGAGCGCATGATCAAGGGCACCTTCGACCCGGGCTTCCGCATCAGCCTGCACCAGAAGGACCTGAACCTGGCCCTGCAAGGCGCCAAAGAGCTGAACATCAACCTGCCGAACACCGCCAACGCCCAGCAAGTGTTCAGCACCTGCGCGGCCATCGGTGGCAGCAACTGGGATCACTCGGCGCTGATCAAGGGCCTGGAACACATGGCCAATTTCTCGATCCGCGACAAGTAGGCGCTGCCGAAGGCTGCGATCTTTTGATCTTTAGCCAGACAGCTCACCGCATGACCCGCTAAAAGATCGCAGCCTGCGGCAGCTCCTACAGGACCCGGTTCATCCAGTTGAAGGGATGTTCCATTCAGAGCTTGCCCAGGCTGCTTCCTTCGAATAACAAGAATTCCGGGAGCCCGCCATGTCGGTCGATCCGCAACAACTGCTGCGCGAGCTGTTTGCCACAGCCATCGACGCGGCCCATCCGAACCAGGTCCTCGAAGCCCATTTGCCGGCCGACCGTACCGGTCGCGTCATCGTCATCGGTGCCGGCAAGGCCGCTGCCGCCATGGCGCAAGTGGTCGAGCGTTGCTGGGAAGGTGAAGTCTCAGGCCTGGTGGTGACCCGCTACGGTCACGGCGCCCCGTGCGAAAAAATCGAGGTGGTCGAAGCCGCGCACCCGGTGCCGGACGCCGCCGGTCTGGCCGTGGCCAAACGCGTGCTGGAACTGGTCAGCAACCTCAGCGAAGACGACCGGGTGATCTTCCTGCTCTCCGGCGGTGGCTCTGCCCTGCTCGCCCTGCCGGCCGAAGGCATCACCCTTGCCGACAAACAGTCGATCAACAAAGCCCTGCTCAAATCCGGCGCGACCATCGGTGAGATGAACTCCGTGCGCAAGCACCTCTCGGCGATCAAGGGCGGGCGACTGGGCAAGGCCTGCTGGCCGGCGACGGTGTATACCTACGCGATTTCCGATGTACCCGGCGACCTCGCCACGGTCATCGCCTCCGGCCCCACCGTGGCCGACCCCAGCACCTCGGCCGAAGCACTGGCGATCATCAAGCGTTACGGCATCGACATTCCGGCCTCGGTGCGCAATTGGCTGCAGAGCCCGGAATCGGAAACGGTGAAACCCGGCGACCCGAGCCTGGGGCGCAGCCATTTCCAATTGATCGCCCGCCCGCAGCAATCGCTGGATGCGGCGGCGGTGAAATGCCGTCAGGCCGGTTTCAGCACATTGATTCTCGGCGACCTCGAAGGTGAATCCCGCGAGGTGGCGAAGGTCCACGCCGGCATCGCCCGGCAGATCATCCACCACGGCCAGCCATTGGCGGCGCCGTGCGTGATTCTCTCCGGCGGCGAAACCACGGTGACCGTGCGCGGCAATGGCCGTGGCGGGCGCAACGCCGAATTCCTCCTCAGCCTGACCGACAGCCTCAAGGGCCAGCCCGGCGTCTACGCCCTGGCCGGTGATACCGATGGCATCGACGGCTCGGAAGACAACGCCGGCGCGATCATGACCCCGGACAGCTACGCCCGCGCCGCTGCCCTCGGTTTGAGCGCCAGCGACGAGCTGGATAACAACAACGGCTACGGCTACTTCCAGGCGCTCGATGCGCTGATCGTCACCGAGCCGACCCGCACCAACGTCAACGACTTCCGCGCCATTCTGATCCTTGAGAACTGCAAATCATGACGCCTGACAAAAAGGTCAAAATCCTCGCCACCCTCGGGCCTGCGGTCGATGGCATCGACGACATCCGCGAGCTGGTCGAGGCCGGGGTCAACATCTTCCGCCTGAACTTCAGCCACGGCGATCACGCCGACCATGCCAAGCGCTATCAGTGGATCCGCGAAGTCGAGCGCCAGCTCAACTATCCGTTGGGCATTCTGATGGATCTGCAAGGGCCGAAACTGCGCGTCGGCAAGTTCGCTGACGGCAAAGTGCAACTGCATCGCGGTCAGGCGTTCCGTCTCGATCTCGATGCGACGCCGGGCGATGAACGTCGGGTAAACCTGCCGCATCCGCAGATCATTGCCGCGCTGGAAGCGGGCATGGACCTGCTGCTCGACGACGGCAAGCTGCGCCTGCGCGTGGTCACCAAGTACGCCGACGCGATCGACACCACCGTGCTCAACGGTGGCGAACTGTCGGATCGCAAAGGCGTCAACGTGCCGCAAGCGTTGCTCGATCTCAGCCCGCTCACCGCCAAGGATCGCCGCGATCTGAGCTTCGGTCTGGAGCTGGGCGTGGACTGGGTCGCGCTGTCGTTCGTGCAGCGTCCGCAGGACATCGTCGAGGCCCGCGCATTGATCGGCGACAAGGCGTTTCTGATGGCGAAAATCGAGAAGCCGTCAGCGGTCGAGCAACTGCGTGAAATCGCTGAATTAAGCGATGCGATCATGGTCGCCCGCGGTGACCTGGGCGTGGAAGTACCGGCGGAAAGCGTGCCGCAGATTCAGAAAAACATCATCACCACCTGCCGCGCACTGGGTCGACCGGTGGTGGTGGCCACGCAGATGCTCGAGTCGATGCGCTTCTCCCCGGCACCGACCCGCGCCGAGGTGACTGACGTCGCTAACGCCGTGGCCGAAGGTGCCGATGCGGTGATGCTGTCGGCGGAAACCGCGTCCGGCGAGTACCCGCTGGAAGCCGTGCAGATGATGAGCAAGATCATCCGCCAGGTGGAAAACGGACCGGATTATCAGACCCAGCTCGACGTCAGCCGGCCGAAGGCGGAAGCCACCGTATCCGATGCAATCAGCTGTGCCATCCGGCGCATCAGCAACGTGCTGCCGGTGGCCGTGCTGGTCAATTACAGCGAGTCCGGCGCCTCGACGTTGCGCGCATCGCGGGAGCGGCCGAAAGCGCCGATCCTCAACCTGACGCCGAACCTGCAGACCGCGCGACGCCTGAGCGTGGCCTGGGGCATTCATTCGGTGGTCAACGATCGCCTGCGTCAGGTCGACGAGGTCTGCTCGACCGCGCTGGAGATTGCCCAGGCGCAAGGCATGGCCGAGCGAGGCGACACGTTGCTGATCACCGCCGGTGTGCCGTTCGGGCAGCCGGGGTCGACCAATTCGCTGCGCATTGAGACGTTGATTTAGCGCTTGTACCGGCCTCTTCGCGAGCAGGCTCGCTCCCACATTGGTTCTGTGTCGATCACAGAACCGAGACTGGACGCAGATCCATGTGGGAGCGAGCCTGCTCGCGAAGCAGGCGCCTCGGTTTTCCCTGACTTTCAGAACTGTCATGCCTGCCAATCATTTCAACACCCACTGCCCCGACTGGGCCGAGGCTTTGCTCAACGGTTTCAGTCAGATTTTCTTCCAGCGCCATCCGCTGTGCGGCCTGCTGTGTCTGTTGGCGATTCTGCTGACGGCGCCAGTGCTTTTCGCCGGGGCGTTGCTCGGTGGCGTCGCCGGTTTGCTCACCGCGCAACGGCGCAACTACGCCAAGGCCGACCGCCAGGCCGGGCTGTTCAGCTACAACGGCGTGCTGCTCGGCCTGCTGCTGAGCCTGTATTTCCCCTGGTCGCCGCTGCTGCCGCCGCTGATTCTGGCGGCTGGCGGGCTGAGCGCGATGCTCACCCAGCAATGGCTCAAACATGTATACCGCAGCCGCTCGATACCGGCGTACACCTCGCCGTTCGTGGCCATCAGTTGGGTGCTGCTGGTGTTCGCCGAGCCGTCCGCGCCGATGGCTTCGCTCGATCTGAACGCGGCGAATGCACTGGCTGCCGAGTTCAAGGGCTTGGGACAGGTGATGTTTCTTGACCACCCTTTGGCGGGGGCATTGATTGCCAGCGGCTTGCTGATCGCTGATCGCCGGGCTTTCTGCTGGGCGCTGCTGGCGTCGGTGATCGGCCTCGGCGCCAGTCTGCTGCATCACGAAACGTCCGCCGCCCTGCTCGGCCTCGGCAGTTACAACGCCGTGCTCGCCGCCCTCGCCTTCAGCGCGCAACGCCAGCATCCGTGGCTGCCGCTGCTCGGGATTGTCCTGGCGCTGCTGGTGACACCGCTGTTTGCTGCCCTTGGACTGGCGACGCTGACCGCGCCGTTCATTCTCGCCTGCTGGCTGATCAGTGCCGGTACACAAATGCTCGGTAAAGGTTCGCTTGCGCATGAGCCTTGCGCTCACGGGGACAATCAACCTAGGCTGCGCTGATCTTCGATTCAGGCGTTTTCCATGGACAGCAGCAACAATTGGCGCGAACGGCTTTACGTCATGATTTTCCAGAGCGACACCCCGGCCGGGCGTCGCTTCGACGGCATCCTGCTGTTGATCATCCTCGCCAGTCTGGTGATTGTGATGCTCGACAGTATCGACAGCATCCATCGCAATTACGCCGACGTACTGGCCTACATCGAGTGGGGTTTCACGGCGATTTTTCTCGGCGAGTACATCCTGCGTCTGTACTGTTCGCCCAAACCGCTGCGCTACGCTTTCAGCTTCTACGGGCTGGTGGATTTGCTGGCAATCGTGCCCGGCATCCTCGCGCTGTATTACAGCGACGCGCAGTATCTGCTGATTATCCGCATCATCCGGATGCTGCGAATTTTTCGCGTACTCAAGCTCAGCCCGTACCTCAAGCAAGCCAATTACTTGATGTCGGCGCTGCGTGGCAGCAAGCAGAAAATCGTCGTGTTTCTGGTCAGCGTCTGCACCTTGGTGACGGTGTTCGGCACGCTGATGTACGTGATCGAAGGCCCGGAACATGGCTTCACCAGCATTCCCAAAGGCATTTATTGGGCAATCGTCACCCTGACCACTGTTGGCTTTGGCGACATCGTGCCGAAGACACCACTGGGCCAAGTGATTTCCTCGCTGGTGATGATCACCGGTTATTCGATCATCGCTGTGCCCACTGGCATCTTCACTGCAGAACTGGCCAACGCCATGCGCGGCGAGCAGCTGCAACATGACTGCCCGACCTGCCAGAAAAAGACCCACGAGCAGAGCGCGGCGTTCTGTTCGCGCTGCGGCAGTCAGCTATTCAAGAAAGAGGAATAAGCACAGAGCTTTTTAATCTTTAAGCGACTCATTCCCTCCCGTTATAGTCGCTGGCAATTAAACATCACCCTGTAGGAGCTGCCGAAGGCTGCGATCTTTTGATCTTGATCTTCTGCAAGCAAGATCAAAAAATCGCAGCCTTCGGCAGCTCCTACACATCCGCAACCAACAAGGAATGCGCAGTGAACAAACTCTTTGGCGCCTCACTTCTCGCCGCCGGCCTGGCCCTGGCCAACATCGCTCAGGCAGCACCGACGCTGCTCAACGTTTCCTACGACGTGATGCGCGATTTCTACAAGGACTACAACACTGCGTTCCAGAAACACTGGCAAGCCGAGCACAAGGAAAACATCACCGTGCAGATGTCCTTCGGCGGCTCGAGCAAGCAGGCGCGCTCGGTGATCGATGGCCTGCCGGCCGACGTCATCACCATGAACATGGCCACCGATATCAACGCCCTCGCCGACAACGGCAAACTGGTCCCGGACAACTGGGTCACGCGCCTGCCGAACAACAGCGCACCGTTCACCTCGGCCACCGTATTCATCGTCCGCAAGGGCAACCCGAAAGCCTTGAAAGACTGGCCGGATCTGCTCAAGGATGGCGTGCAGGTGATCGTGCCCAACCCGAAAACCTCGGGCAACGGCCGCTACACCTACCTGTCGGCCTGGGGGTATGTGCTGAAAAACGGCGGTGACGAGAACAAGGCCAAAGACTTCGTCGGCAAGCTGTTCAAGCAGGCACCGGTGCTGGATACCGGTGGCCGCGCCGCCACCACTACGTTCATGACCAATCAGATCGGCGACGTGCTGGTGACCTTTGAAAACGAAGCGGAGATGATCGCCCGCGAGTTCGGTCGCGATCAGTTCGAAGTGATCTACCCAAGCGTCTCCGCCGAAGCCGAGCCACCGGTGTCCGTGGTCGACAAAGTCGTCGACAAGAAGGGTTCGCGAGCGGCGGCTGATGAATATCTGAAATACCTGTGGTCACCTGAAGGCCAGGAAATTGCTGCGGCCAACTACCTGCGCCCGCGTGATCCGGCGGTGCTGGCCAAGTACACCGATCGTTTCCCGAAGGTGGATTTCCTCTCGGTGGAGAAGACCTTTGGTGACTGGCGTACGGTGCAGAAAACCCACTTCAACGATGGTGGCGTGTTCGATCAGATTTATAGCGGGCAGTAAGGCCTGATCTGAAAAACAGAAAGGCGACCCACCGAGGTCGCCTTTTTTGTTGCGCGGGAATACAGGTCATTACACAACGTAATAACAGTTATCATCCGAAAACGTCTTCTGCCAGTCCACGTTGTCCATTAGCCTCACCGCTTTCCTGTGCCCGACTCGAGTAATCCTATGACCACCACTCCTCACGCAATGACCCGAGGCATGGTCCTGCTGTTCGCGTTCTGCTGCGGCGCCATCGTTGCCAACATCTACTACGCACAACCGATCATCGGTCTGATCGCACCGGACATCGGCCTCTCCGACACCATGGCCAGTTTCATCGTTTCGCTGACGCAGATCGGTTATGCGCTGGGCCTGTTCTTTCTGGTGCCGCTGGGCGATCTGCTGGAAAACCGGCGGCTGATGATCATCACCACGGTCGTGGCGATCGCCAGTCTGCTCGGCGCTGCGTTTACCGAGCAGCCGAACGTGTTTCTGCTGATCTCCTTGCTTGTCGGCTTCAGCTCGGTGTCGGTGCAGATCCTGATTCCGCTGGCCGCGCATCTGGCGCCGGAAGAGTCCCGTGGCCGCGTGGTCGGCGGGATCATGGGCGGCCTGCTGCTGGGCATTCTGTTGGCGCGACCGGTGTCGAGCGTGGTCGCCGACCACCTCGGCTGGCGCGCCATGTTCATGATCGCCGCCGGGTTGATGGCGGCTATCAGCGTGTTGCTGGCGCTGACCGTGCCCAAGCGGCAGCCGGATCACAGCGCCACGTATGGCCGACTCATAGGTTCGCTGTGGACGCTGCTGCGCCAGCAACCGGTGCTGCGTCAGCGGGCGTTTTATCAGGGTTGCATGTTTGCCACGTTCAGCCTGTTCTGGACCGCGGTACCGTTGGAACTGGCGCGCAACCATGGCCTGTCGCAAAGCGAAATCGCGATCTTCGCCCTGGTCGGCGCCATCGGTGCCATCGCTGCGCCCATCAGTGGCCGTCTCGCCGATGCCGGCCACACACGCATCGCTTCGCTGCTGGCCATGCTGTTCGCCAGCCTGAGCTTCCTGCCCGCCTTCATCCACCCGGCCTACAGCGTTATCGGCCTGGCCGTGACCGGCGTAGTGCTCGACTTCTGCGTGCAGATGAACATGGTGCTCGGCCAACGCGCGGTGTACTCGCTGGACTCGAAAAGCCGCGGCCGCTTGAACGCGTTGTACATGACCAGCATCTTCATCGGCGGCGCCTTCGGCTCCTCGGTGGCCAGTGCGGTGTACGAACATGGCGGCTGGTTGTGGATCGTGATTGTCGGCAGCGTATTTCCATTGCTGGCGTTGTTGCGGTTTTTGAGCGCATCGCAAAGCGCTTCGCTGGCGCAACGAAAAGTCGCGTCCTGAGACGATGTCATAGTGGGAGCGAGCCTGCTCGCGAAGACGTCAGTGCAGATCATATTTGCGCTTACGGACACAGTGCTTTCGCGAGCAGGCTCGCTCCCACAGGTTTTTGCGGCGTACTCCAATTCCCCCGCAGACGAAAAAAACGGCGATCCGAGGATCGCCGTTTCTCTTACTGCCCGAACTTCTTCCCCAACCCCGGCGGTACACCGTGGATGTTGGTGTCTTCCCACGGGCCGTTGGGGCTGACCGAGCGGCTCCAGCCGTTGTTCCAGCGGTAATAGGTGCGCTGGCGGTAGAAGGTGTTGGTCTGGTCGTCGAGGACGTAGACGCCGAGTTTCTGGTCCCAGTGACTGTTGCCGCCCGGTGGCGGGGCGAAGCTGGCCGAGGTGCGCGGCACAGGTTTGGCGGGTTTGGCCGGGATGCTTTTGCCGGGGGTCGGCGACGTCGATGGCGTCGGGCTCGGTTGCGAAGGCGGGATCGGCGGCAGGTTGGTGGTCGGTTCAGGTCGCTGTACCGCACATGCACTCAAGCCCAGGGCCAGTGTGAGGACTGTGATGCGGGCAATCGTGTGCATGGCGGGGCTTTCCTGTTGGATCCGGTTAGTTGTCCGGGCTGTCGATGGTCAGTTTTTGTGGCGCGGTGGTGCTGCTGGCCAGAGGGCCGCTGCGGCCGACCCACTCACCGGCGGTCGGTTGACCGGCCCGTGAGATGCGCGCAACCAGTTGGACTTCAGGGAAGTTGGACAGTTTCAACTGCGGCATCATTGCGTCGGCATCGCCCAGTTCGACGGTCACCGGTAGATCGGCCACCGTCAGGCGCTTGGCGGCCAGCGGCGCCGGAGGGCCGGAAGTGGCGCGGGCGAAGATGAACACGCTGTCGCCTGGTTGCACTTTGCCCTTGAGTTCGCCGGCCAGATCGACGCTGACCTTCAGCAATGCAGTTTTCGGCGCTGGCGCTTGGGCAACCTTGCCACCACTGGCTTGCAAGCGTTCGGCGGCGCGCTGGATGCCGCCTTCGAGGGCGGCACGGGATTTGTCGTCCGTTGGCAGTTGCGCGAGCAGGCGATTCCAGTAGTCGATGGCCTCCTGATAGCGCTCGCCCTCGAAGGCGGCGATGCCGAGCAGGCCGAGGCTGGTGACTTCTTTCGGATCGGCTTTCAACGCTTCGTCAGTCAAGGCCTGAATCTTCTCCGACCATTTTTTACCGTTGGCAAAATACTGCGCCTGCGCCCACTGGCCGAGCAACTCCGGTTGGCGCCCGGCGAGATTGGCGGCGCGCTCGAACATCTTCGCCGCGTCCGCCGGGCGCTCCTGAGCCATGTAGGTACGGCCGAGGAAATACAGGCCCTCGGCGGAATCCGGTTGCGCGGCAACCGCACGTTCCAGACGCTGGGTCATCTGCTCCATCGACTGGGGTGCCTGAGCGAACTCGCGGGTCAGTTCGACCTTGTCGGCGGCACCGAAATGCAGATAAAGACCCAGGCCCAACACCGGCACCAACACCGCAGCCAGCAGCGGCAATGGCTTGCCCAGACGCGAAACACGCGGCGCGACGACGCCTTCGGTATCGGCGAGCAGTTCACGCGCGGCTTCCGCGCGGCCGCTGTCCAGTTGCGCGGCGTCGAGCACGCCTTCGGCCTGCTGCGCTTGCAGCTCGGCGACTCGTTCCTGATACAGCGCGACGTTCAGCGCGGTACGATCTTCCTCCCGCTGAGCGCGGCGTTCACGCAGCACCGGGATCAGCAGAAAACTCAGGGCGACCAGAAGCAACAGCCCTGCGGCAAGCCAGAAATCAATCATTCTTGGTTTTTATCCAACAGTTGGTCGAGGCGCTGACGTTCTTCGGCAGACAGCGATGGCGGCGTTTCGGCACGTTGCCCGCGACGGCGGCGCACGATCAGCGCAATTACCACAAAACCACCGAGCAGCAAACCCGCCGGACCGAACCAGAGCAGCGCGGTCTTGGCATTCAGTGCCGGTTTGTAGCGGACGAAATCACCGTAGCGATCGACCATGAAATCGATGATCTGCTGATTGTCCTTGCCCTCGCCGAGCATGCGGAAAATCTCTTTGCGCAGGTCGGCGGCGATCGGCGCGTTGGAGTCGGCGATGTCCTGGTTCTGACACTTGGGGCAGCGCAGTTCCTTGGTCAGTTCACGGAAGCGCTCGCGGTCGACCTCTTTGGCAAATTCGTAGGTGTCGATGGCCGCATGCGCGACACCGGCCAGGCTCAAGCCCAACACCACTGCAACGAGGAAGCGCTTCATGGCTTGGCCTCATCAACGAGCGCCTGATACCGGGCGGCCAGTTTTTCGCGCCAGACCTGCTCGTCGATCACCCCGACGAATTTGTCGCGGATGATGCCCTTGGCGTCGATGAAGAAGGTTTCCGGCGCGCCGTAGACACCGAGGTTCAGGCCCAGCGAACCTTCGTCGTCTCGGATGTCCAGCGCGTACGGATTGTGAAACTCGGCCAGCCATTTCAAGGCATCGGCGTTGGTGTCCTTGTAGTTGATGCCGTAGATCACCACGCCGCGCTCGGCGAGTTTGTTCAGCACCGGGTGCTCGACCCGGCAGGAAATGCACCAGGTGCCCCAGACATTGACCAGCGCCGGTTTGCCGAGGATGTCGGCGCGGGTCAGCGTCTTGTCGCCCTGCACGCTCGGCAGGGAAAATTCCGGGAACGGTTTGTTGATCATCGCCGACGGCAGTTCCGCCGGATCCAGATACAGACCGCGATAAAGAAACACTGCCACCAGCAGGAAAATCGCCAGCGGCAGCAACATCAACCAACGTCTCATGCCGCCGCTCCCGTCATGCCCAGTGCTTCGCGCACTTTGCTTTTCACCTTGACCCGATAACGCCGATCCAGCGCTGCCAGCAATCCACCCAACCCGGTGAGCAGCCCGCCGAACCAGATCCAGCGCACAAACGGTTTGACGTGCACGCGCACCGCCCAGGCGCCGTTGTCCAGCGGCTCGCCGAGGGCAACGTACAGGTCGCGGGTGAAACCGGCGTCGATCCCGGCCTCGGTCATCACCGAGTTCTGCACCGTGTACAGACGTTTTTCCGGGTGCAGCACGCTGATTTCCTTACCGTCACGAATGACGCGGATGGTGCCCTTGTCCGAGGTGAAGTTCGGCCCCTCGAAGTGTTCGGCGCCTTCGAAGACGAACTGATAACCGGCCAGATCCATCGACTCGCCCGGCGCCAGACGCAGATCGCGTTCGGCACTGTTCTGGCTCGACAACACCACGCCCAGCGCGCACACGGCGATACCGAGGTGGGCGATCTGCATGCCCCAATAGCTGCGGGTCAGCGTCGGCAAACCCTTGATCAGACCTTTGTGGCGGGTCTTGTCGAACAGGTCGCGCACGCCGGCGAGCAACACCCATGCCGCCAGCAGGAAAGTCGCGATCACCGCCCAGTTGAAGTCGCCGTAAGCGACGCCAGCCACCACCGCCAATGCGACGCTGCCGAGCAGCACCGGAGTGAGCATGCTCGCCAGCCATTTCACCGGGGTGTCCTTCCAGCGCACGATCACACCGACCGCCATCACCAGCATCAGCAGTGCCATCAACGGGATGAACAGCGCATTGAAGTATGGCGGGCCGACCGACAGTTTGGCGCCGCTGAGCGCATCGAGGATCAGCGGATACAAAGTGCCAAGCAGGATCATCGAAGCCGCGACGACCAGCACCAGGTTGTTGCCCAGCAGCAGGGTCTCACGCGACCAGAGGTTGAAGCCGACCTGGCTTTTCACCACTGGCGCACGCAGGGCGAACAACGTCAGCGAACCACCCACCACGAACAGCAAAAAGATCAGAATGAATACGCCGCGCTCAGGATCGGAAGCGAACGCGTGCACCGATGTCAGCACGCCGGAGCGCACGAGGAAGGTGCCGAGCAGGCTCAGGGAGAATGCAGCGATCGCCAGCAATACCGTCCAGCTCTTGAACACGCCGCGCTTTTCGGTGACGGCCAGTGAGTGAATCAGCGCAGTGCCGACCAGCCATGGCATGAACGAGGCGTTTTCTACCGGATCCCAGAACCACCAGCCGCCCCAGCCGAGTTCGTAGTACGCCCACCACGAACCAAGGGTGATGCCGATGCCGAGGAAGGCCCAGGCGACGATGGTCCACGGACGCGACCAGCGTGCCCATGCCGCATCGAGACGCCCGCCAAGCAAAGCGGCGATGGCGAAGGCGAAGGCCACGGAGAACCCCACATACCCCATGTAGAGCATCGGCGGATGCACGATCAGGCCGATGTCCTGCAGCAACGGATTGAGGTCACGGCCATCGGCGGGAATCTGCGGCAGGATCCGCGAGAACGGGTTCGACGTCAGAATCAGGAACAGCAGGAAACCGGTGCTGATCATGCCCATCACCGCCAGGACGCGGGCAAGCATGACTTGCGGCAACTGCCGGGAGAACACCGACACGGCAAAAGTCCAGCCGCCGAGGATCAACGCCCATAACAGCAGCGAACCTTCGTGTGCGCCCCACACCGCGCTGAACTTGTAGTACCAGGGCAACGCGCTGTTGGAGTTCATCGCCACGTAGCCGACGGAGAAATCGTCGGTCATGAACGCATAGGTCAGGCAGCCGAAGGCAAACAGCAGAAAGGCGAACTGGCCCCACGCCGCCGGTTGCGCCAGGCTCATCCACAAGCGGTCGCCGCGCCATGCGCCGAGCATCGGCACCACGGCTTGCACCAAGGCGAAACACAGGGCGAGGATCATCGCCAAATGGCCCAGCTCAGGAATAAACAGTGCGGCAGCCATCGATCAACCCTCCTTCACAGGCGTCGGTGCGGATTGACCGCTGTCTTTCAATGCTTTGGTTACCTCCGGCGGCATGTACTTTTCGTCGTGCTTGGCCAGCACTTCATCGGCCACGACCACGCCGTCAGCGTTGAGCTTGCCGAGGGCGACGATGCCCTGCCCTTCGCGGAACAGATCCGGGAGGATGCCGCGATAGGCGATGGTCACGGATCTGTTGAAGTCGGTGA
Organism: Pseudomonas sp.; assembly: GCF_035554175.1. Taxonomy (GTDB): domain Bacteria; phylum Pseudomonadota; class Gammaproteobacteria; order Pseudomonadales; family Pseudomonadaceae; genus Aquipseudomonas. The sequence goes on from NZ_DATMIV010000035.1 coordinate 27,386, forward strand.
CGACGAATCTGACGTCCAGCGAATCCTTTGATCGTTGCAGCGAACCGGCCTCGACCATGCCGCCGGCGCGGATGCGCGTGTCCTGCGGCGCTTCGCCATTGGCAATCTGCGTCGGCGTGTAAAACAGATTGATGTTCTCCTGCAACGCGCTCAGGGCCAGGCCGACAGCAGCGCCGACCCCGACCAGAATGGCCAGAATGATGATCAGACGTTTTTTGCGCAGCGCATTCACTTGCCGTTCTCCCGGCGCAGACGACGCGCCTCTTGTTGCAGATAACGCTTGCGCGCCACAATCGGCGCCACGACGTTGAGGGCCAGCACCGCCAGACAGATGCCGTAGGCCGACCAGACATACAGGCCGTGATGGCCCATGGCGAGAAAGTCGCCAAAGGAAGCAAAACTCATCGCGCCGCCTCCAGACTCTGCTGCACTTCGGTCTTCACCCAACTGGCGCGGGCCTCGCGCTTGAGCACTTCAAGGCGCATGCGCAGCAACAGCACAGCGCCGAAGAAGCAGTAGAAACCCAGCACGGTCAGCAGCAGCGGCAGCCACATTTCGGCGGGCATCGCCGGTTTCTCCGTGAGGGTGAACGTCGCGCCCTGGTGCAGGGTGTTCCACCACTCCACCGAGTACTTGATGATCGGAATGTTGATCACGCCGACGATCGCCAGCACCGCGCAGGCCTTGGCGGCGCTGTCGCGGTTGCTGATGGCATTGCCCAGCGCGATCACGCCGAAATACAGAAACAGCAGAATCAGCATCGAGGTCAGGCGCGCATCCCAGACCCACCACGAGCCCCAGGTCGGCTTGCCCCAGATCGCTCCGGTGACCAGCGCCACGGCGGTCATCCACGCACCGATGGGCGCAGCACATTGCAGAGCGACGTCGGCCAGTTTCATCTTCCATACCAGCCCGACCACGCCGCACACCGCGAGCATCACGTAGATCGACTGGGCGAGCATCGCCGCGGGTACGTGGATATAGATGATGCGAAAGCTGTTGCCTTGCTGGTAATCCGGCGGCGCGAACGCCAGGCCCCAGACCACACCAACGCCGATCAGCAGCAACGCGGCGAGGCTCAACCACGGCAGGAACCTGCCACTGATGCCATAGAACCACTTGGGTGAGCCGAGCTTGTGAAACCAGGTCCAGTTCATACTGTTTCCATCACGGTTGCCGCTCATCGTCGTGAGCTGGCAAAGGGTCTTTGCTGATCAGATTTTGATCAGACCTCATTATTCGCCGACGCTGATCTTCAGGCCAGCCGCTATTGCAAAGGGTGTCAGGGTGATTGCCAGTGCGGTAAGGCTGGCCATCCATAACAGGTATCCAGTCGCCGGCATGCCCTGCAACGCCGCTTGCAACGCGCCGCTGCCGAGAATCAACACCGGGATGTACAACGGCAGAATCAGCAGTGCCAGCAACAGGCCGCCGCGTTTCAGGCCGACCGTCAGTGCCGCGCCGACTGCGCCGAGCAAGCTCAGCACCGGCGTGCCCAGCAGCAACGACAGCAGCAGTACCGGCAGGCACGCCGCCGGCAGACCGAGCATCAACGCCAGCAGAGGCGATAGCAGCACCAGTGCCAGACCGGAGAAAAGCCAGTGTGCCAGCACCTTCGCCAGGACCAGAAGCGGCAGCGGGTGCGACGAAAGGACCCACTGTTCCAGCGAACCGTCTTCAAAATCACTGCGAAACAGTCCGTCCAGAGAAAGCAGGACCGACAGCAATGCCGCCACCCAGACTAACCCCGGGGACAGGTTTTGCAAGACTTGAGTTTCCGGGCCGACGGCCAGCGGGAACAGCGCGATGACGATGGCGAAGAAAATCAGCGGATTGGCCAGCTCTGCCGGGCGGCGGAACAGCAGACGGGATTCGCGGGCGAGCAGTAGACCGAACACACTCATACTGCCCATTTCCCCAGATCGATGTCGCGATAACCGGCCGGCACCCGGCTCAGCGTATGGTGCGTGGTCAGCACCACCAGCCCACCGCGTTCGCAATGCCCGGCCAGATGTTCTTCCAGTTGCGCGACACCTTGCTTGTCGAGCGCGGTAAACGGCTCATCGAGAATCCACAGTGGCGGGCAGTCGAGATACAACCGCGCCAGCGCCACGCGACGTTGCTGACCGGCGGAGAGACTGTGGCAGGGAACATCCTCGAAGCCGCGCAATCCTGCGGCTGCCAGTGCCTGCCAGATGGCGTCGCGCTCGGCGGGCTGATGCAGGGCGCAGAGCCACGACAGATTTTCTTCCGGGGTCAGCAAGTCCTTGATCCCGGCGGCGTGGCCGATCCACAGCAGATTGCGTGCAAGTTCACTGCGTTGTCCGGCCAGTGGCTGGCCATTGAGCAGCACCTGGCCATCGGTGGGTTGCATCAGCCCGGCGAGCAACCGTAACAAACTGGTCTTGCCGCTGCCGTTGGGGCCGCTGATCTGCACCATGTCGCCACTGGCCAGACGCAATTCGAAGTTTTCGAAGAGCAGCCGCAGATCGCGTTCACACGCCAGGGCAACGGTTTGCAGGACAGGACTGGTCAAGGGATCACGGGCCTTATACGGTTCAAGTCGGCTCTGGCGCGGCCGTTAAAGAGATGCAGCATAGATGCTTTGATCGCCCGTTCTGGCGAGCTGGATCAAACAATTGCTATGTTTTTTGAACGAAGCGCACGACGCGCGGCATTATACATGCCGTGCCTTACTCTCAAGAGCGCAATTTCCTCAGGTTGTGTCCGCGTATGACAGGCGAAATGAACATCCTCCCGCTGCCACCCACCGTGCCGGCGAGCGCTCGCCCGCAGATGGGTGAACTGCTCAAGCTGCTGACGCCGGTCGAGGGGCTGATTGGCGCCGGGCAAAGCGCCAAGGCCGAGGTGTTGTCGCTCAAGCAGGCCGATCAGACCTTTGAGTTGCTGCTGAAGGTAACCCTCGACAGCGGTCGCCAGACCACCGTGCAGGCCAGCAGCAATCTGCCGCTGCCACAGGGCACCAGTCTGGCGATCACGCAGCCGTCGGCCGGCAATCTGGCGATCACCGTGCAGCAAGCAATCGCCAGCAGTGTCGCCACCCTTACCCGTATCGATACCGCACAATTGCCCACCGGGACCCTGTTGCAGGGCAAAGTCGTGACCTCGCAGGCATTGCCCCAAACGCCGGGGCAAGCAGCGGTGTTCCGTTCGATGGTGACCCTGCTCAACACCGCTTTGAGCGGCAGCACCCTGACCGTCGACAGTCCGCAACCGCTGCGCATCGGCACCTTGTTGTCGGCGCAGGTGCAGGATGCGCAAACCCTCAAATTCGTGCCGCTGAGCAGCCGCCAGGAGCAACTGGCCGTCAGTCAGCAATTGCTCGGCCAGCAAAGTCGCCAGGGCTCGCTCGATGGTCTGCTGAAATTGCTGCAGAACCTGCCGCCGGCCACGGATCAGACCTCGGCCGATCTGCGCGCGGTGGTCGGCAAGTTGCTTGCCAGCCTGCCCGACGTGCAGCAAATGAGCACCGCCAAAGGCGTGGCGCTGGCCTTGGCCAACAGCGGCGCGTTCCTCGAAGCCAAATTGCTTGGCGGACAAAACCCGACCCTCGCCCCTGACATGAAGGCCGACCTGCTCAAGCTGATCGCGCAACTGACCCCGGGCCTGCCGAGCAACACCAGTTTCAACGCGATCATCGCCGCCAACACCCTGGCGCAGGCGCTGCCGAGTTTCGTCCGTAACGCCCTGGGCACCCTCGGCCAGGTCAGCGCGAAACCGGTGCCGAGCAGCTTCCCGTTGCCCGAACGGCTGCTGGCGAAACTGGAAGGCGAAGGCGATCTTGAACAACTGCTGCGCCTCGCCGCCGCTGCGGTGTCGCGTCTGCAAAGTCATCAACTGTCGAGCCTGGAACAGACCGGCGTCACCGACGATGGCCGCCTGCTCAGCACCTGGCAGCTGGAAATTCCCATGCGCAACCTGCAGGACATCGTGCCGCTGCAGGTCAAGGTCCAGCGCGAAGAAGCGCCGGAACGCGAACCGCAACCGCACGAACGCCGTGACGAGCGCGAGCCGAAACAGCATCTGTGGCGCGTCGATCTGGCCTTCGATCTGGAACCCCTCGGGCCGATGCAGATTCAGGCGCAGTTGATCGCCGGCAGCCTGTCCGGCCAGCTGTGGGCCGAACGGCCGTACACCGCCGACCTGATCGAGAACAATCTATTCGCTCTACGTCAACGTCTGCTGGATCGCGGGCTGAACGTTGGCGACATCGACTGCCACCACGGCACCCCGCCGCAGGGCAACCAAACTCGCCTCGAACACCGCTGGGTCGACGAAACCGCATGAACGATTCCACTGCCCCACGCCAGGCCATCGCCCTCAAATATGACGGCAACCACGCCCCGACCCTCACCGCCAAGGGTGACGAGGAACTGGCCGAAGAAATCCTGCGCATCGCCCGCGATTACGAAGTGCCGATCTACGAGAACGCCGAACTGGTGCGGCTGTTGGCGCGAATGGAACTGGGCGACAGCATTCCTGAAGAGCTCTATCGCACGATCGCCGAGATCATCGCGTTTGCATGGAATCTGAAAGGCAAATTCCCCGAGGGACAAGACCCGAACGCGCCGATGGTCGAGAAAGATGTGACCCTGCGCGGCGATGATTATTAAGCCTTAAAAGCAAAAGATCGCAGCCTTCGGCAGCTCCTACAGGGAAATGCGAATCCCATGTAGGAGCTGCCGAAGGCTGCGATCTTTTGATCTTGCTTCTAGTTCTTGTGCAACTTGCGCATCAACTCCGCCTCAGCCTGGGTCAACCCGCACGACTGGGTCAGTTCATCGACGCTCGCGCCCATGCCCACCAGTTTCGCCGCCTGGGCGAATGACAGGCTCGACGGGTCGCGTTGTTCCAGGGCGACGATCTTGTCCGGCAACGGACTCACCACCGCGCGCAACTCGTGCAGGGCGTCGCCCATGCGCACGTTGCCGTTCTGGTAATCGTCGACACGCTTGGCCAGTTCCTTGATGCGCTGATCGCGCAGCGCATCGCCCTGGGCCTGTTGCGCAGCGATCACCCGCTGCGCCTTGATGTACGAGACGAACATCGCCAGCGTGCCCGCCCAGAACAGGAACAGAACAATAACCGCAACCTCGAGAATCAAATCAGATGCTCTCCAGTTCCGACCATTCTTCTTCGCTCATCATCTTGTCCAGCTCGACCAGAATCAGCAGCTCGTTGTTCTTGTTGCACACGCCCTGGATGAACTTGGCCGATTCCTCGTTACCGACGTTCGGCGCGGTTTCGATTTCCGACTGACGCAGGTAAACCACTTCAGCCACGCTGTCGACCATGATGCCGACGACTTGCTTGTCGGCTTCGATGATGACGATACGGGTGTTGTCGCTGATTTCACCGCTCATCAGGCCGAAGCGCTGACGGGTGTCGATCACGGTCACAACATTACCGCGCAGGTTGATGATCCCCAGCACGTAGCTCGGTGCCCCCGGCACTGGAGCGATTTCGGTATAGCGCAGCACTTCCTGCACGCGCATCACGTTGATGCCGTAGGTTTCGTTATCCAGTTTGAAGGTCACCCATTGCAGGATCGGATCTTCAGAACCTTTTGCATTCGACGCCTGACCACTCATACCCTGACCCCTCGAAAAAACCGCCCTGGGCGGTGTGTGTTCTGTTTGGTGGCACTGAAAAATGCCATCGCCTGATTGTTATGTCGGCTGCTATGTCGGTTTATGTAGCGGCTTGTTGCCGCCCAAGTGCTTTGCCCCGCCGCTGGCGATCAATTCGGCCAGCGCGGATACGTCAAGCAATGCACACATGTGCTCAATCACGGTGCCGGCGAGCCATGGCCGCTGACCCCGGTGACTTCTCCATTTGATTTCATTCGGGTCCAGGCGCAACGAGCGGCTGACCTGATGCACCGCCAGCCCCCACTCGTAACCTTGTACCGAAATCACGTATTGCAGGCCCTGACGGAAGTCATCGCGATAACGATCCGGCATGACCCAGCGTGCGGTGTCCAGAACCTTCAGGTTGCCGGCCTGGCTCGGCAGGATCCCGAGGAACCACTCCGGCTGACCGAACAGCGGCGTCAGCTCGTGTCCGGCCAGCGAATAGATCGAACCGAGGCACACCAACGGCACCGCCAGGGTCAGCCCGGCGACATCGAACAGCAGGCATTCGAACGCTTCGGCGGCCCAGGCCGGACGGCCATCGGTTTCCACCGGTGGCGGCGGGTTGTTCGGCGGCAGGTGCACTTCGACCAGCGGCGGGATCAGAACCTGCGGTTCTGAAACTTCCGGCGCGGGCTCTGGCTCGGGCTCGGGTTCCGGCACTGTCAATAATTGTGTTTGCAGCAGCGGCGCCAGAGTCGACAGCGGCGCGCGCGGTTCGTCGATCAGCGCAACCGGTGCTTTGGCCACAGGCGCGATGGCAGGCGCGGGCACCGGGCTGACGGTTTTCTGTGCGTCGCGGGCCTGCTCTTCGAGCACCGCAGCCTGGAATTCATCCATGGCCTGGGCGCTTTCCAGCATTTCAGGCTGCGCCTTTTCCAACACTGGCGGCTGCGCTTCGACCGGCGGCGGCACGTCTTCGGGCAGGTCCAGCAGCAGATCTTCCAGATAGGACTGCAAGGCCTGTTGCGGACGTGAAGTCAGCTTGACCGGCCGGTTCATGCGCAACCCCCTGTAGGAGCTGCCGAAGGCTGCGATCTTTTGATCTTCTGAGGAACACTGGCAGGCAAGATCAAAAGATCGCAGCCTTCGGCAGCTCCTACACGGATGGAGATCATGTTCAGGCCACCTGCGGAACAAGTTGCTGCGCGAGCAGGTGCTTGAGCAGCGCGCGGTAGGCCAGTACGCCACGGCTCTTGCCGTCGAATTGCGAAGGCGTGACGCCAGCTCGGCTGGCATCGCGCAGACGGGTATCGACCGGGATGTAGCCGTGCCAGATATCGTCGGGGAATTTATCGCGCAGCACACGCAAGGTACCCATCGAGGCCTGTGTGCGGCGGTCGAACAGAGTTGGCACGATGCTGAACGGCAGTGGCTGTTTGCGCGAACGATTGATCATCGCCAGGGTGTTGACCATGCGCTCCAGACCTTTGACGGCCAAGTGCTCGGTCTGCACCGGGATCACCAGTTGCTGGCTCGCCGCAAGGGCGTTGACCATCAGCACGCCAAGCAATGGCGGGCTGTCGATGATCGCGTAATCGAAATCCTGCCACAGCTGCGCCAGACTCTTGGCGATCACCAGACCCAAACCACTCTGCCCCGGTGATTGACGCTCCAGGGTAGCCAGTGCGGTGCTCGACGGCAGCAGGGAAATGCGCTCGTCGCTGGTCGACAGCAGCAGTTGTCCCGGCAAGCCTTGCGGCACGCTGCCCTTGTGCAGAAACAGGTCGTAGTTGCTGTGTTCCAGGCTGTCGGGGTCGTAACCAAAATAGCTGGTCATCGAGCCGTGCGGATCGAGATCGACAATAACCACGCGCTTGCCCGCCTCGGCCAGCAATCCGGCTAAAGCGATGGAGGATGTGGTTTTACCGACACCACCCTTTTGATTGGCGACTGCCCAGACTCTCATTCAGTTCGTTCCTCCCGGCCGGGTTGATTGGCCGAGACATGCTTCAGCGTGTTAATGCGGGCGACGGAGAATTGACGGCACTCTCGCGTCCCGGTGTCTTGACCGGGGTTGGTGCAGTTTGTGTGCCAGCGCGCTTCAACGCCGCGTCCGGTTGCGCATTGGCGGTTCCGGTGCCGGTGAGGCTGCGGCGCACATCGAGATTGCGCGACACCACCAGCACCACGCGGCGGTTCTTCGCCCGGCCTTCGACCGTGGCATTGTTGGCCACCGGCTGGAATTCGCCATAGCCCACCGACGCCAGCCGACCGGGGTTCACGCCCTGCATCGCCAGCATGCGCACGATGCTTGCCGAACGCGCCGAGGACAGTTCCCAGTTGGTCGGGTACTGCGCGGTGCGGATCGGTTGATCGTCGGTGAAGCCTTCGACGTGGATCGGATTGTCGAACGGTTTCAGGATCGCCGCGACCTTGTCGATGATGCTGAAGGCGATGTCGCTCGGCATCGCGTCGCCGCTGCCGAACAACAGGCTGGAATTGAGCTCGATCTCAACCCACAACTCGTTGCCGCGCACGGTCATCTGATTGGAACTGATCAAGTCACCGAACGCGGCGCTGATGTCATCGGCGATGCTTTTCAGCGGATCGCTGGCGCCGGCGATCCCGGCGTCGACCTGCTCGGCGTCCTTGACCAGCGGCTTGGCCGGGGTCACGGTTTTCGGCCGCTCGTCGCCGATCGGAATCGGTTTGAGCGAGCGATCGGAGTCGGTAAACACGCCGATCAGCGCTTCGGAAATGACTTTGTACTTGCCTTCGTTGATCGACGAGATCGAGTACATCACCACGAAGAACGCGAACAGCAAGGTGATGAAGTCCGCGTAGGACACGAGCCAGCGCTCGTGGTTAACGTGTTCTTCCTGATGCCTGCGACGAGCCATGGTCCATTTCCCCCATCAATCCATGAAGCCCTGAAGCTTCAGCTCGATAGAGCGCGGGTTTTCACCTTCGGCGATCGACAGAATGCCTTCCAGCAACATTTCGCGATAACGCGACTGCCGCAACGCGATGGACTTGAGCTTGGCTGCGACCGGCAAGAGGATCAGGTTGGCACTGGCCACGCCGTAGATGGTCGCGACGAACGCCACGGCAATGCCGTTACCCAGTTGCGACGGATCGGCGAGGTTGCCCATCACGTGGATCAGGCCCATCACCGCACCGATGATGCCGATGGTCGGCGCGTAGCCGCCCATGCTCTCGAAGACTTTGGCCGCTTCGATATCACGGGATTCCTGGGTGTAGAAATCCACTTCGAGGATGCTGCGAATAGCTTCCGGCTCGGCGCCGTCAACCAGCAGTTGCAGGCCTTTGCGCGAATAGCTGTCGGGCTCGGCATCGGCCACCCCTTCCAGGCCGAGCAAGCCTTCCTTGCGTGCGGTGAGGCTCCAGTTGACCACGCGGTCGATACCGCCGGCCAGGTCCACGCGCGGCGGAAAGAAGATCCAGGCGAGAATCTGCATGGCGCGTTTGAACGCGCTCATCGGCGATTGCAGCAGCGCGGCACCAACAGTGCCACCGAGTACGATCAGCGCCGCCGGGCCGTTGGCCAGCGCGCCGAGGTGACCGCCCTCAAGGTAGTTGCCGCCGATGATGGCGACGAACGCCATGATGAGGCCGATAAGGCTGAGAACATCCATCAGATACACGCCTCGACGATGTGCTTGCCGATATCGTCCAGACCGTACACGGCGTCAGCCAGATCAGCTTTGACGATGGCCATCGGCATGCCGTAGATCACGCAACTGGCTTCGTCCTGCGCCCACACCGAGCTGCCGCCCTGCTTGAGCAGACGCGCGCCTTCGCGGCCGTCGGCGCCCATGCCGGTCAGCACCACTGCCAGAACTTTGTCGCCGTAGGATTTCGCCGCCGAACCGAACGTAATGTCCACGCACGGCTTGTAATTCAGACGCTCGTCACCCGGCAGAATCTTCACCGCGCCACGGCCGTCGATCATCATCTGCTTGCCACCCGGCGCCAGCAGCGCCAGGCCCGGACGCAGGATGTCGCCATCCTCGGCTTCCTTGACGCTGATGCGGCAGAGCTTGTCCAGGCGCTCGGCAAAAGCCTTGGTGAACGCTGCCGGCATGTGCTGGATCAGCACGATCGGCGCCGGAAAGTTCGCCGGCAATTGCGTGAGTACGCGTTGCAGCGCTACCGGGCCGCCAGTCGAGGTACCGATGGCAACCAGTTTGTAGGCTTTGCGTTTCGGTGCCGACGACGAAGCGCTGGCAGCGGATGCACGGGCAGGCGCTGGCGCAGGAGCCGGACGCGTCGGCACAGGGCTGCTGTGGCTGCCGTAGCTCGCCGCCGCTGGAGCAGGCGTCGGCGCTGGCGCGGCGGCAGGTGCCGGCGCGCTGTAGGCACTGAAACGACGGTTGCTGCGCGAGATGCTGTGGACTTTCTCGCATAGCAGCTGCTTGACCTTCTCGGGGTTGCGCGAGATGTCTTCGAAATTCTTCGGCAGGAAATCCACCGCACCGGCGTCCAGCGCATCGAGGGTCACGCGCGCGCCTTCGTGGGTCAGCGAGGAGAACATCAACACCGGAGTCGGGCAGCGCTGCATGATGTGCCGCACCGCCGTGATGCCGTCCATCATCGGCATCTCGTAGTCCATGGTGATCACGTCTGGCTTGAGGGCCATGGCCTGATCGATCGCCTCTTTACCATTGGTGGCCGTGCCGACCACCTGGATGCTCGGATCCGCTGAAAGAATTTCCGAGACGCGGCGGCGGAAAAAACCCGAATCGTCCACCACCAGGACTTTGACTGCCATAAACACTCCATTAGGTGCAGCGAGGCGTCATCGCCCCGCCGCCCCGGATTCAAATACGCTTTGTGGCGTAACGCTTGAGCATGCTTGGAACATCGAGAATCAGCGCAATGCGGCCGTCACCGGTGATGGTGGCGCCGGACATGCCCGGAGTCCCCTGGAGCATTTTGCCCAATGGCTTGATGACCACTTCTTCCTGGCCCACCAGTTGATCGACGACGAAGCCGATCCGCTGGGTGCCCACCGAAAGAATCACCACATGGCCTTCGCGCTGCTCTTCGTGAGCGGCGGAGCTGACCAGCCAGCGCTTGAGGTAGAACAGTGGCAGCGCCTTGTCGCGCACGATCACTACCTCCTGACCATCGACGACATTGGTGGTCGACAGGTCGAGGTGGAAGATTTCGTTGACGTTGACCAGCGGGAACGCGAACGCCTGATTGCCGAGCATGACCATCAGGGTCGGCATGATCGCCAGGGTCAGCGGCACCTTGATGACGATCTTCGAGCCCTGGCCCTTGGTCGAGTAGATGTTGATCGAACCGTTGAGCTGGGAAATCTTGGTCTTGACCACGTCCATGCCGACACCACGGCCGGACACGTCGGAGATCTCGGTCTTGGTCGAGAAGCCCGGGGCGAAGATCAGGTTGTAGCACTCGGTATCGCTGAGGCGATCGGCCGCGTCCTTGTCCATCACACCGCGTTTAACGGCAATCGAACGCAGGACGTTCGGGTCCATGCCTTTGCCGTCGTCGGAGATCGACAGCAGGATGTGGTCGCCTTCCTGCTCGGCCGCCAGCACCACGCGACCGCCACGGGCCTTGCCCGACGCTTCGCGCTCTTCCGGCGACTCGATGCCGTGGTCGACAGCATTGCGCACCAAGTGGACCAGCGGGTCCGCCAGGGCCTCGACAAGGTTCTTGTCGAGGTCGGTTTCTTCACCCACCAGTTCCAGGTTGATCTCTTTCTTCAGCTGCCGTGCGAGGTCGCGAACCAGACGCGGGAAGCGCCCGAAAACCTTCTTGATCGGTTGCATCCGCGTCTTCATCACCGCGGTCTGCAGATCAGCCGTGACCACGTCGAGGTTCGACACGGCCTTGGACATGGCTTCGTCGCCGCTGTTGAGGCCCAGGCGCACCAGACGGTTACGCACCAGCACCAGCTCGCCGACCATGTTCATGATCTCGTCGAGACGCGCGGTATCCACGCGCACAGTGGTTTCGGCTTCGCTGGCCGGTTTTTCCGGTGGCGGTGGCGCAGGAGCACGGGCCGGAGCCGGTGCAGCAGCGGCGGCCGGTTTCGGCGCCTCGGCTTTCGGCTCAGGCTTGGCGGCAGGTTTCGGTGCAGCAGCGGCAGCCGGAGCTTTGGCCGCTGGGGTAGCGACGCTCGAAGCAGCGCCCGCAGTCGCAGCACCCACGTCAGTGAACTTGCCTTTGCCGTGCAATTCGTCGAGCAGCGATTCGAATTCGTGATCGCTGATCAGGTCGCTGCCGGCCGCAGCGGCTGCCGGTACAGCAGGCGTTGCCGGTGCCGAGGCAATGGCCGATTCCAGCGCGTCAACGGCGAAGTTGCCCTTGCCGTGCAACTGATCGAGCAAGGCTTCAAATTCGTCGTCGGTGATGTCCGAGCTGTCGCCTGCAGCAGGTGCGGCCGGAGCCGCTGCTGCTGACGCCGGAGCGACCGCATCCACTGCAAACTGACCTTTGCCGTGCAGTTGATCAAGCAGCGATTCAAATTCGGCGTCGGTGATTTCATCGCTGGCCGCCGTGTCGGCAACCTGCGCGGGCGCCACAGCAGCGGCCGGAGCCTCGGCTTGCGCCTTGACGGCATTCAGCGAGTCCAGCAGTTGTTCGAATTCGTTATCGGTGATGTCTTCCGATGCGCTTTCGGCGACCGGTTCTTCCACCACTTCTTGCGGTGCGGCCACGGCTTCATCAGCCGATTGCGGCTCGGCCAGGCGTGCCAGCGCGGCGAGCAGTTGCGGCGTGGCGGCAGTGATCGGTGCACGCTCACGGACTTCGCTGAACATGCTGTTCACCGCGTCCAGTGCTTCCAGAACAACGTCCATCAGTTCTGCATCAACGCGACGCTCACCCTTGCGCAGGATGTCGAACACGTTTTCGGCGATGTGACAGCACTCCACCAGCTCATTGAGCTGAAGGAAGCCGGCGCCCCCTTTTACAGTGTGGAAACCGCGAAAAATTGCATTGAGCAGATCTGCATCATCCGGACGGCTTTCCAGCTCGACCAGTTGTTCGGACAGTTGCTCAAGAATCTCGCCGGCCTCAACCAGGAAATCCTGAAGGATCTCTTCATCGGCGCCGAAGCTCATTAATGGGGTGCTCCTACAGGTCTAAAAACCCAAAAAACCTAAAATTCCAAAACTCTAGAACCCGAGGCTGGATAACAAATCGTCCACATCGTCCTGACCGGACACAACGTCTTCTCGTTTATCGGCATGAATCTGCGGACCTTCACCCTGCGAGAGATGTTTTTGTGGATCTTTTTCGGCAAGCATCGCGGCGCGGTCATGTTCGATGCCGGCAAAGCGATCGACCTGACTGGCCATGAGCACAAGTTTGAGCAAATTGCTTTCGACTTCGGTGACCAGTTGGGTCACGCGTTTGATCACCTGGCCGGTGAGGTCCTGATAATCCTGGGCCAGCAGGATGTCGTTGAGATTGCTCGACACCGCGCGGTTGTCCGTGCTGCTGCGTGACAGAAAACCGTCGACCCGGCGCGCCAGTTCGCGGAACTCTTCAGCCCCGACCTCGCGACGCATAAAGCGGCCCCAGTCGGCACTCAACGTCTGCGCTTCATCGGCCAGACTGTTGACCACCGGCGTTGCGCTTTCCACCAGATCCATGGTGCGGTTGGCCGCGGCTTCGGTCAGCTTGACCACATAGCCCAGGCGTTCGGTGGCGTCGGTGATTTGCGACACTTCCTCGGCCTGCGGCATGTGCGGATCGATCTGGAAATTGACGATCGCACTGTGCAGTTCACGTGTGAGCTTGCCCACTTCCTGATACAGGCCGCGGTCACGGGTCTGATTGAGCTCATGGATCAGTTGTACCGCGTCGCCGAACCTGCCTTTTTCAAGGCTCTCGACCAGTTCGACCGCGTGTTTTTTCAGGGTCGACTCAAAATCGCCCTGTGAAGATTCGTTATGCTCCATAGCTCCCCCGCGCATTCATCAGCCGATGCGTTCGAAAATCTTCTCGATTTTGTCTTTCAGCGCCTGAGCCGTGAAAGGTTTGACCACGTAACCGTTCACACCGGCCTGAGCGGCCTCGATGATCTGCTCGCGCTTGGCTTCAGCAGTCACCATCAACACCGGGAGGTGCTTGAGTTTTTCATCGGCACGCACGTGGCGCAGCAGATCGATACCGGTCATGCCCGGCATGTTCCAGTCCGTTACCAGAAAGTCGATGCTGCCGCTGTTGAGCACCGGAATGGCAGTGGTGCCATCGTCGGCCTCGACGGTGTTGGTGAACCCAAGATCGCGCAGCAGGTTCTTGATGATCCGCCGCATCGTTGAGAAGTCATCAACGATGAGGATTTTCATGTCTTTGTTCAATTCGACCTCCAAGCAGTCTTAAACGCGCCCAGCACCTGGACACGCCACTTCAATCAATCGGCATAGCACTCGAAGTTTGTCTGGAGCACAACGGATCGAGACCGGCGCCGCTCATCACCGCACCAGCCTCGTTTCGCAGTGTCCCCACACTGCCTTCAGCGCGCTCGCCACTCCCCCAAACGCCCCCGCAAACGGGCCGCGCACTGGCTGTGTAACTGGCTGACCCGCGATTCACTGACGCCAAGGACTTCACCGATCTCCTTGAGGTTCAGCTCTTCGTCGTAGTACAGCGCCAACACCAGGCGCTCACGCTCCGGCAAATTGGCAATCGCGTCCGCCAGCGCCGCCTGGAAGCGTTCATCTTCCAGATCGCGTGACGGCTCCATATGAGCACTGGCGCCATCCTCGTGCAGCCCTTCGTGTTCGCCGTCCTGCAACAGGTCGTCGAAACTGAACAGGCGACTGCCCAAGGTGTCATTCAAAATCCCGTAGTAATCGTCGAGACTCAATTGGAGTTCGGCCGCAACCTCGTGATCTTTAGCGTCACGACCGGTTTTAGCTTCAATCGAGCGAATCGCGTCGCTGACCATCCGGGTATTGCGGTGAACCGAGCGTGGCGCCCAGTCCCCTTTGCGCACTTCGTCGAGCATCGCGCCGCGGATTCGAATGCCCGCGTACGTTTCGAAACTGGCGCCTTTGCTGGCGTCATATTTGGTCGAAACCTCCAGCAGACCGATCATTCCGGCCTGAATCAGGTCTTCGACCTGCACGCTGGCCGGCAGACGCGCCAGCAAGTGATAGGCAATGCGCTTGACCAGTGGCGCGTAACGCTCGATCAATTCGTACTGCGCGTCACGCGCCGACTTCTTGTAAAGATTCATGCCACTGGCGGTCATATCACAGGCCCTGCGGTTTGCTGCACGAGACGCTCGACGAAAAATTCCAGATGCCCGCGCGGGTTGGCGGGCAGCGGCCAGGTGTCGACCTTCTGGGCGATGGCCTTGAAGGCCAGCGCGCACTTGGAACGGGGAAAGGCTTCGTAAACGGCGCGCTGCTTCTGCACCGCTTTGCGCACGCTTTCGTCGTAGGGCACTGCGCCGACGTATTGTAGGGCGACGTCCAGAAAGCGATCCGTGACCTTGGTCAACTTGGCGAACAGGTTGCGCCCTTCCTGCGGGCTCTGCGCCATGTTGGCCAGCACGCGGAAGCGGTTCATGCCGTAGTCGCGGTTGAGCAGCTTGATCAGTGCATAGGCGTCAGTGATCGAAGTCGGCTCATCGCAGACCACCAGCAACACCTCCTGCGCGGCGCGGACGAAACTGACGACCGAGTCACCAATACCCGCAGCGGTGTCGATCACCAACACGTCGAGATTGTCGCCGATGTCGCTGAACGCCTGGATCAGGCCGGCGTGTTGCGCCGGGCTCAGGTGCACCATGCTTTGCGTGCCGGAGGCCGCCGGCACGATGCGGATCCCGCCCGGGCCCTGCAACAGCACATCGCGCAGTTCGCAACGACCTTCGATCACGTCGGCCAGCGTGCGTTTGGGTGTCAGCCCCAGCAGCACGTCAACGTTCGCCAGACCCAGGTCGGCGTCCAGCAGCATGACCCGACGGCCAAGCTCTGCCAGCGCCAGGGACAAGTTCACTGACACGTTAGTCTTGCCGACGCCACCTTTGCCGCCGGTCACCGCGATCACCTGTACGGGATGCATGCTGCCCATGTTATTTCTTTACCTTGTCTTGCATAGACGGAGGCCACATTACTGGCTGCGCGTTCCCGATCGGAACAATGCGTGGCAGACCATCGATGTAGGTACAAAAACTGTTCATGATTACCTCAGCCAACCTGCTTGGTCGGGCTGTGATAGATATCAGCGAACATGTCAGCCATGGCTTCTTCGCTGGGTTCTTCCTGCATTTGCACGCTGACGGCGCGGCTGACCAGTTGATGACGGCGCGGCAGATGCAGATCATCCGGAATCCGTGGGCCATCGGTCAGGTACGCGACCGGCAATTCATGACTGATCGCCAGGCTCAGCACTTCGCCGAGACTGGCCGTTTCATCCAGTTTAGTCAGGATGCAACCGGCCAGCCCGCACCGCTTGTAACTGTGATAAGCGGCGGTTAGAACCTGTTTCTGGCTGGTGGTTGCCAGCACCAGATAATTTTTTGAACGAATGCCACGCCCGGCCAGGCTCTCAAGCTGCATGCGCAGCGCCGGGTCACTGGCTTGCAGCCCGGCAGTATCAATCAAAACCACGCGTTTGCGTAGCAGTGGATCCAATGCCTGCACCAGAGACTGGCCCGGATCGACGTGAGTCACCGGCACATTGAGAATGCGCCCCAGGGTTTTCAGTTGTTCCTGCGCACCGATGCGGAAGCTGTCCATGCTCACCAGCGCAACGTTCTGCGCGCCGTACTTGAGCACGTAACGGGCGGCAAGCTTGGCCAGCGTTGTGGTCTTGCCCATGCCGGCCGGGCCGACCATGGCAATCACCCCGCCCTCTTCCAGCGGCTCGACTTCCGGTACGGCAATCATCCGCGCCAGGTGCGCCAGCAGCATGCGCCAGGCCTGACGCGGCTCTTCGATATCGGTAATCAGCGCCAACAGATCGCGCGACAGCGGGCCGGACAGGCCGATGCGCTGCAGACGGCGATACAGATTGGCCTGGGCCGGACGGCTGCCTTGCAGCTGATTCCAGGCCAGGGTGCCGAGCTGCACTTCCATCAGCTCGCGCAGGCTGTTCAGTTCAAAACGCATCGAATCCAGTGCTCGCGGATCGACACCCGCCGAGGCCTGCGCCGGCGCTGCGGCCGGACGCGCCGGTTCAGCGTAGGTCGGCTCGGTCAGCGGCTCGGCAGCGGTCAGCGGCAGGCCCGCCGTCAACGGCAGGCCGGCGAACAACTGGCGATTGGTGTTGCCGTCGGCTTCGCCACGCAGGCTCAGTTCGGCCTGGGCGGTGACAATGCGCGACTGGGTCTTGCGCAGCTCGTCTTCGAGTTCCATGTTCGGAACCCGTGGCGCCAGCGCCGACAACTTGTAATCCAGTGCCGCCGTCAACTCGACGCCGCCGGCGATGCGGCGGTTGCCGATGATGGCGGCATCAGCGCCCAGCTCATCGCGAACCAGCTTCATGGCCTGACGCATATCGGCGGCGAAAAAACGCTTAACTTGCATAAACCACTACCTCAGCCGTTGGGCCCTACTGTCGCAACGATGGTCACTTGCTTGTTGTCCGGTACTTCCTGGTAGGCCAGCACATGCAGCCCTGGGACTGCGAGGCGACCAAAGCGCGAGAGCATCGCGCGAATCGGGCCTGCTACCAGCAGGATCACCGGTTGGCCTTGCATTTCCTGACGCTGCGCCGCTTCGATCAACGAACGTTGCAGCTTCTCGGCCATGCTTGGCTCCAGCAGAACGCCCTCTTCCGAGCCTTGTCCTGCCTTCTGCAGACTATTGAGCAATATCTGTTCCAACCTTGGTTCCAATGTGATCACAGGCAGCTCGGACTCAGTGCCTACAATGCTTTGGACGATGGCGCGGGATACGCCGACCCGCACTGCAGCCACCAGCGCGGCGGTATCTTGACTCTTGGCCGCATTGTTAGCGATGGCTTCGGCGATGCTGCGAATGTCGCGCACCGGCACGTGTTCGGCGAGCAGCGCCTGCAGGACTTTGAGCAATTGCGACAGCGAGACCACGCCCGGCACCAGCTCTTCAGCCAGTTTCGGCGAGCTCTTGGCCAGCAATTGCATGAGTTGCTGCACTTCCTCATGGCCGATCAGCTCGCTGGAGTGCTTGTACAGAATCTGGTTCAAGTGCGTGGCAACCACGGTGCTGGCGTCGACCACGGTGTAGCCCAGCGATTGCGCCTGGGCGCGCTGGCTGATTTCGATCCACACCGCTTCCAGCCCGAAAGCCGGATCTTTGGCGTTGATTCCGTTGAGCGAGCCATAGACCTGGCCCGGGTTGATCGCCAGTTCGCGATCCGGGTAGATCTCGGCTTCGGCGAGAATCACGCCCATCAGGGTCAGGCGATACGCGCTGGGCGCCAGATCGAGGTTGTCGCGAATATGCACGGTGGGCATCAGGAAGCCCAGATCCTGCGAGAGCTTCTTGCGCACGCCCTTGATCCGCGCCAGCAGTTGCCCGCCCTGATTGCGATCCACCAGCGGAATCAGGCGATAACCGACTTCCAGGCCGATCATGTCGATCGGCGTCACGTCGTCCCAGCCCAGCTCTTTGGTTTCCATAGCGCGGGCCGGCGACGGCAGCAGTTCCTGCTGACGCTTGACCTCTTCCAGTGCCACGACCTTGGCGACGTTCTGTTTTTTCCAGAACAGGTACGCGCCGCCAGCGGCCAGCGCGGCCATGGTCAGGAAGGAGAAGTGCGGCATGCCCGGCACCAGACCCATCACCGCCATCAGACCTGCGGCCACCGCCAGCGCCTTGGGCGAGGCGAACATCTGCCGGTTGATCTGTTTGCCCATGTCTTCCGAGCCCGAAGCACGGGTCACCATGATCGCCGCCGCTGTCGATAACAACAGTGATGGCAATTGCGCCACCAAACCGTCACCGATGGTCAGCAACGCGTAAACCTTGCCGGCATCGCCGAAGCTCATGCCGTGCTGGAAGATACCCACCGCCATGCCGCCGATGAGGTTGATGAACAGAATCAGCAGACCGGCGATGGCGTCACCACGGACAAACTTGCTGGCACCGTCCATCGAACCGTAGAACTCGGCCTCCTGGGCGACTTCCTGGCGACGGGCCTTGGCCTGGTTCTGGTCGATCAGACCCGCGTTGAGGTCGGCGTCGATCGCCATCTGTTTGCCGGGCATCGCGTCGAGGGTGAAGCGCGCGCTCACCTCGGAAATCCGCCCGGCGCCCTTGGTCACCACGACGAAGTTGATGATCATCAGAATCGCGAAGACCACGATACCAACCACGTAGTTACCGCCGATGACCACTTCACCGAAAGCCTGAATCACCTTACCGGCCGCGGCATGGCCGTCCTGACCGTGGAGCATCACCACCCGCGTCGAGGCTACGTTCAAGGCCAGCCGCAGCAGCGTCGCCACCAGCAGAATGGTCGGGAACACCGCGAAATCCAGCGGCCGCAGCGCATACACGCAGACCAGCAGGACGACGATCGACAGAGCGATGTTGAAGGTAAAGAAGACGTCGAGCAGGAACGGCGGCACCGGCAGCATCATCATCGCCAGCATGACCAGCAGCAACAACGGCACGCCCAGATTGCCTCGACTGAGGTCGGCAACGTTGGTGCGTGCTGTATTGAATAACTGAGTGCGATCCACCGGTTTTCCCCGTTCCTTTAAAGCAAACTTTTGACGCCCGGAGCGGGCGCACGGCGGCTATTGCAAGAAGCCTTCCAACTTTCGGCCAAGCAGAAAAGATCGCAGCCTTCGGCAGCTCCTACATGGATTTACGTCTCCTGTAGGGGCTGTCGAAGGCTGCGATCCTGTTTTTTAAACGACGAGTTTAAAAGACACCTGCAGACACGGTCTCAAGGCTACAAATCCTTGCGCCAATACCTACAGCCAAGCCAGAATCCGCCGGCTTGTGCACCTGGGGGTCGGGTTCTATTGTGGTCCGGTCGCTGACGAATCAGCGATCGGGTTTAGCGACTCGAGTCTATGTAGGCGCACTAGCGCTCCAAACTCAATTTGCAGACATTCTTTCTGCAATTGCTGTCATGGCGGCTGTGCGTGGGAGACCTTCGGGTCTGCCGGGCGCCTACACCCGGTTCGCTAACCTGCGTCCAGCCGCCACCCTTTCTTGTTTAGCGACAGGTTTTGGTGGCCTCACCTGTAGGAGCTTAACCATGATCAAACCCACACCCAACCCACCCGAAACCGACCCCACCTCCCCCTACGAATCTCTCGATTCAAAAAAACTCCACGACGCCGCCGAACGCGCCCTCGATCATTACCTCTGCCCACCCGGCTCCACCCCACCGCCGTACACCCCGCGAGCGATGTACGCCGTCACCGCCGACACCAAAAACGAAGACCTGCTGGCCAACGCCTGCGAGACGCTGGCCTCAGCGAAAACCATCGCCCAGGAATTCGCCGGGCTGGTCAAGCCATCGCAGCGCCGGACGCTGATGGGGATCGCACAACTGATCATGCTCGGCGAACTGGCGGTGAATCGGGTGCTGGATAATCTGGAGTTGCCTCAGTAACAGGCCGTCAGTGAAGCGTTGAGGCTGCCGACGCCTTCGCGGGCAGGCCCGCTCCCACAGGGATCTGTGTCGATCACAAGGCTGTGTTCACACCGCCGCTGAACCTGTGGGAGCGAGCCTGCTCGCGAATACGGCCTCAAAGTCTTGGCATCTTTCCGGGCAAAAAAACACGCTCGCATTCAGCTAAAGCGACAACCACTCGTCGGAAACATGTGCGCACCTGTCAGATCTGACAGGTGCGCAATTTGCAGTTAAGCGTTTTGATGACTCCTGCCCGTTCCCACTACGCAGGAGCTCCGACCATGTCCACTTCTACCCCGCCCGATAACACCG
>NZ_DATMIV010000036.1:0-11749 GCF_035554175.1 Pseudomonas sp.
TTTCAAGAGCAAAAGATCGCGGCCTTCGGCAGCTCCTACAGGAAAAATGCATTCCAAATGTAGGTGCTGCCGAAGGCTGCGATCTTTTGCTTCTAAGAGCGACTTTGGCGCATCAGGTGTTTGAACCCCTCAACAATCAGCACCACAACCGCCAGCCAGATCGGGATATAGGTGAGCCATTCCCCCGACTTGATGCTTTCCCCCAGCAACAACGCCACCGCCAGCAACAACACCGGTTCCACATAACTCAACAAGCCAAACAAACTGAACGGCAACAGTCGGCTGGCAATGATGTACACCACCAGCGCCGATGCGCTGATCAGGCCGAGCAGGGGGATCAGCCACATCAGCCCCGGGTACTGGTCAAACACGCCCAGGCCCTGTTCACCACCCTGCACAAACCAGTAAGCCACCGGCAGCATCAGGGTCATGTCGACCCACAAGCCGCCAAGATGGTCGGTGCTCAGGTATTTGCGCAGGACGAAATACAGCGGATAACCGACCACCACCACCAGCGTCGCCCAGGAAAAGCCGCCGACCTGATACAGCTCGTTCAACACGCCGAGGCTGGCAAAGAACACGGCAATTTTCTGCAGGTACGACAGGCTTTCGCCATAGGCAATCCGTCCGGTAAGGACCATCGCCAGGGGCAGCAGGAAATAACCCAGCGACACGTCCAGGCTGTAGCCGTTGAGCGGTGCCCACATGAACAGCCACAGCTGTATGCCAAGCAGGGCGGAGGAGACGAGCAGCCCGGCGATGAGTTTTGGCTTGGCCGTCATCAATCGGAGCAGTTCCAGCACCCGCCGCCATTCCCCCGAAACCAGCATGAACAGGGTCATGCACGGCACGGTCAAGAGCATCCGCCAGCCGAAAATTTCTACGCCGCTCAAGGGTGTGAGCAACGATGTGTAGTAATACATGACGGCGAACAGCACCGAGGCTGACACCGAGAGAGCGATACCTTTAGACAAACTGTCCTCGCGACTTGATGGTGGAAAGGGGGCGCGCAGAATACGTGGTTTTTGTGCTGAATATTGAGCGCATGCTCATTATTTAAAACATGCAGCGCAAATACTTTGAGGCACGCCTTTTCCAGAGGCCGGCAGATTGAGCATAGACCGGTGATAGCGGGCGCCGTTATCGATTGCTCTTGAACGGATTGCCGAAGTCCTTGAGGTACAGTTCGCCGAATTTGTAAGAGGCATAATCGGACACGTGGCCAATGTCGCGGTACACCGGCACGTCATCGATGCTGGTCCTGCAGGTGCCGTCCCTGCATTGCACTTTTTTTGGATCGAGGACGATCAGTTGAGGATATTCTGCCTGCAGTTCGCCGAACAGTTTTGCCATGAAGGGATCCTCAAGCCCCGACCATGGCACCGCAGCACACAGACGGCTTTGTTCGGCACTGCCTAACATCCCGCGCAGCTTGACCTGTCGGAGCAGGCATTCGTTGATTCTTGCGGGCATGGGCAAGGTGTTCATCAGCAAAATCGGCGTGGCACCTGATTCGACGATGATGTCCAGGGCCTGCCGAATCGCCACGCCCAGACGTTGCTGCGACAGCTCGAGGCTGCGCGGGTCACCGAGTTTCGTGACGATCGCGTCGGTGAGGTAGGCCTCCCAGAACTGACCAATGATCACATACTGAAAATGGCTGCTCGCAATGAGCTCGTAATAGCGTTGGGCAGCGGTGTGGCATTTTTCGTACAGCGCGTTTCTGGCCTTGTACCAGTCGTACAGATAGATTCCGGGCAGTGCCAGACAAGCGGGATAACCTTGGGCAAGCACCGACAGACCGGCGTCCTTGGCCAGTGTCTCGACAAATCCCCAATAGTGGTTTGAGTAGGAATCTCCGATCAGCAAGGCCTGCGGCTCGGCCAGCGCTGCACCCATGACGCAGTCAGGATCAACCCTGTCGCTGCTTCCCAGGCAATCCTCACGATTGGTCGGTACGTACGCCTTTAATGTGCTGAACATGGCGATGGAATCTTCACCAAAACGGTTCGGCCATCCTTCGTGGTTTCTGCCGGCGGAGTGCAGCACCGACAGGCAAATCGCGGGCACCACCATCAACAACAGCAGGGTCTTGCCGAAACCGGCGCGCGCCTTGCGAAATCTGTTTTCGATGAGCCGGAAGGACAGATAGCCCATCACAAACGTGACGGCGAAATATCCGACTGTCACCGCTGGCGTCAGGTCGACGCCCAGGTAGGTCAGCACCGCCAAAACCGGCCAGTGCCACAGGTACAACGAATAGGAGAGGGTGCCGATAAACACTAAAGGTTTGAATGCGAGGAGGTTCGATGTGACGCTGACGTCTCCGACACCGCGAAACAGCAGGAGCGCCGTGGCGATGCACACCGCGACCGCATGGTAGCCGGGAAACCCGCTGAGGATGTCGTCCTGAATCGCACAATAGACAATTGTCGCCAGCGCAACCGCGCAAACGAGGGACGCATTCAAACGGCTCAGGCGGAATTTGTCCGAGCTGAAAATAACGGCGCACGAGCCGATCATCAACTCGAAGATTCGTGCGCTGAAGAAGTAGTAGTTCAAGTCGGGACAGGCGCGCGATAGATACAGCGCCAGTACCACGGCAGCTACCGTCAAGCCGAGTACTACACCGTTGAAAGCACGTTTGGTCACATACCGATCAAGCAGCCAGATGCCCAATGGCAGCAGCAGGTACCACTGCCATTCAATGGCCAGCGACCAGGTGTGCAATAACGGCAGGCTGGCCGCGTCGGGCGTCGCATAGCCCGAGGTCACTTTGGAGAAGTACTGGTTGGAGATCAGTAACGAGGTGTACTTCTCGCTTTTCAGGAAGTCGACGTAATCATCGGGCAAATACAGCAGCGTGGTGACGATCAAGGTCACGACCAGCAGTGCAACGACGGCCGGTTGCAGGCGCCAGATTCGCCGTGTGTAGAAGCCTGTGAAGCTGAATGTGCCGTTCTCGAGCGCCCTCAAAATGATTGAGGTGGTCAGATAACCCGAAATCACGAAGAAGATGTCCACACCGATAAAACCTGACGGAAACAGCGTCAGGCCGCCGTGGAAGATCAGGACGAGCAGAACAGCGACTGCGCGAAGCCCGTCAATGTCAGGCCGGTAATCAAGGGCCGCACCGCGCGGTGTGGCAATGTCTGGCGCCGCAAGAGGAGAAGTGTCGAATGCCTTTTTGTTATCGAACGCGTTAAACATCGCGCGCAGAGGCTTGCAGGCAAACACGATGAGCCGATTGAACATTGACTATCCTGGCAGACTTGTTCGAGCGAGCAACCGTAGGGGTGGCTGCATGAAGCTCGGTTCCATAAAGCGGCCAAGTATATAGGTTTTGTTACAAAGGCCCCGCTTCGTTTCCACCCAGCCCTCTCTTTCGGGAGAGGGCTGGGGCAAATGTCAGGACTGAATCGGTTTGCGTCCCGACACAAAATGGCTCACATCGTTGAACCCGGGTGTCGAGGCATGCCCCGGTGTTACCAGTGAATCAATAAAAGCCTCGTCTTGCGCTGTGATCTTCACCGTCTGCGCCAGCGTATAGGCGTCCCACTGCTGTTCAGTGCGCGGCCCGACAATCGCCGAGGTCACCGCGCTGTTGTTCAGCACCCAGGCAATTGCAAACTCGACCGTGCCGATGCCGCGCTGCTCGGTGTATCGCTGAATCTGCTGGGCAATGCGCAGTGACTCCACGCGCCACTCGGTTTCCAGAATGCGTTTGTCCTGACGTCCGGCGCGGCTGTTGGCGTCTGGCGTCACATCCGGCGCGTACTTGCCGCTGAGCACGCCACGGGCCAACGGGCTGTAAGGCACTACGCCGAGGCCGTAGGTTTGCGCGGCGGTGATCTGCTCGGTCTCGGCCTGACGATTGACGATGTTGTACAGCGGCTGGCTGACCACCGGGCGATCAATGCCGAGTTTATCGGCGATGCGAATTACCTCGGCGATCCGCCAGCCGCGATAGTTCGACAGACCCCAGTAGCGGATCTTGCCTTGGCGAATCAGATCGCCAATCGCCGACACGCTGACCTCCAGCGGGGTGTTGTGATCCTCGCGGTGCAGGTAATAGATGTCGACGTAGTCGGTGCCCAGCCGGGTCAGGCTGGCATCGATGCCGTTGAAGATATGTTTGCGACTCAAACCGCTGCGGTTCGGTACACCGTCCACCGGGCCGAAACCGACCTTGGTAGCGAGCACCCATTCGTGCCGATGGCGGGCGATCGCTTCACCGACGATTTCTTCGGAACGGCCATTGATGTAGACGTCGGCCGTGTCGATGAAATTGATGCCTTGATCCCAGGCCTTGTCGATGATGCGCAGCGAGTCTTCCGCGCTGGTCTGTTCGCCGAACATCATCGTACCGAGGGTGAGCGTGGAGACCTGCAAGCCCGAGTGGCCCAGTGTGCGGTAGCTCATGCCGAAATCCTTTTGTCGGTGGGTGGGGAGTCAATCAAATACCAGAAGCTTCAGAGGCCGCAAAGTGAAACCGAATAAAAAACGGCCCGAAAGGGCCGTTTTGGTCATGCGCGAAGGCTCAAGCCCGCAACGTCCGCGTCATGCGCAACGCCAGCAGACTACCACCGACAATCACCATCGCCAGCACATACAACGCCGCATCCGTCGAACCCGTGCTGTCCTTGACCCAACCCACCAGATACGGGCTGAGGAAACCGGCCATCTGCCCCATCGAGTTGATCAGCGCCAGACCACCGGCCGCAGCGCCTGCGCTCAGCATGGCCGTCGGCACTGGCCAGAACATCGGCAGGCCGGTCAAGGCGCCCATGGTGGCGATAGTCAGACCGAGAATCGCAATCGCCGGGTTGGCCGCAAAATTTACTGCGATCACCAGACCGATCGCACCCATCAGCATCGGCACCACCAGGTGCCAGCGACGTTCCTTGCGCAAGTCCGCCGAGCGTCCGACCGCCAGCATGAACACTGCTGCCAGCAGGTACGGAATCGCACTCAGCCAGCCGATCACCAGGTTATCGCTGAAGCCAAGGTTCTTGATGATTGACGGCAGCCAGAAATTGATCGCGTAGACGCCGCTCTGGATGCAGAAATAGATCAGGCCGAACGCCCAGATCGCCGGGTTCTTGAACACCGCCAGTAGCGAATCAGTTGCGGTTTTCGGTTTGTTGGCGAGGTCTTCGGCATGGTCGGCTTCGAGTACCGAGCGTTCGTGGGCGGTCAGCCATTTGGCGTTGGCGAAGCTGTCGCTCAACAGGAAGTACGCCAGCGCACCGAGGATTACCGTTGGGATGCCTTGCAGCAGAAACATCCACTGCCAACCGGCCAGGCCGCCCTGGCCGGCGGCGAAGTGGTTGAGAATCCAGCCGGAAAACGGGCTGCCGAGCAAACCCGACACCGGGATAGCCGACATGAACAGCGCCATGATCCGGCCACGGCGAAAGGTCGGGAACCACTGCGAGAGATAAAGCACGACGCCCGGGAAGAAACCGGCTTCAGCCGCGCCGGTGAAAAAGCGCAGGGTGTAGAACCCGGTCGGGGTCGTGACGAACAACAGGCAGGTCGACAGCGTGCCCCAGGTGATCATCATCAAGGCAATCCAGCGTCGTGGACCGAAGCGGGTCAGCGCCAGGTTACTCGGCACGCCGCACAGCACGTAGCCGATGAAGAAGATTCCGGCGCCGAGGCCATATACGGTTTCGCTGAATTTCAGGGCGTCGAGCATCTGCAATTTGGCAAAGCCGACGTTGACCCGGTCGATGTAGTTGAACAGGTAGCAGATGAAAATGAAGGGAATCAAACGCAAGGTGATGCGTTTGTAGACGACGTTTTTACCGTCGTCGATGGTCTGGGTAGCTGCGGCGCTCTGCGACATAGCGGCTCTCTCTTTATTATGATTTTTTGCGATGCACAGGGTAACGTTGATCGCCCTGAGAGTCTCGGCCACCTTTGGCCGGATTGTCTTTGTGCCTGAGCACAGGGTTTGCCGTCAGACCCTGTGCGGGTGAACAACCGTCCGTGCCTGAAATCAAGGATTGCCGCCGCTATGTTCGAACTCGATCACGACCTTGCCCAGGACATCGTCGACCGGGCCATGGCCATTTTGCCGTACAACGTCAATGTCATGGACAGTCAGGGTCTGATCCTCGGCAGCGGCGAGCCGGACCGCATCAACACGCGCCATGAAGGCGCCCAACTGGTGTTGGCCAACGGGCGTGTGGTGGAAATCGATGCGCAGACGGCGGTGCACCTCAAGGGTGTGCAGCCAGGGATCAATCTACCGCTGTTGCTCGATCAGCGTTTGATCGGCGTGCTCGGCATTACCGGCGAGCCGGAACAATTGCGCACCTACGCAGAGCTTGTGCGCATGACCGCCGAAATGCTCGTCGGCCAGCGCAATCTGCAGGCCGAGCAACAATGGCGGCGCCAGCGCTGCGATGATCTTCTGGCCTTGCTGTTGAGCGAGGCGGGGGATTCGCCGCGTCTGGTCGATGAAGCGCAGCAGCTGGGGCTCAAACCACAATTGACGCGGGTGCCGTATCTGTTCGAATTGGGTCTCGAGCATGGGCCGGGGCAAACCGTGGAGGCATTGAGTGCCTGGCTGACGTCGCGTTATCCCGACAGTTGGTGCGTGAGTCCGGCGAAGTCGTCGCTGTTGTGGTGTCGCCCGGCGAGTCAAAGCGTTGAGCATGAACGCCTGCTGGAAAAACTCGATGGCCTCGGCTGGAAGATTCTGCGCATTGCTGTCGGCGGGCAGGCGGATGGCCTGGCCGGGTTGCGCCGTTGTTATCGACGGGTGGGCGATTTACTGGCGTATGGGCGTGAGGTGTTGCCGCACACGCGGCTGCTGACGCTCAATCGTTATCGCCTGCCAGTGATGCTGTGGCGCCATCGCAATGACGATGCACTGGACGAACTGCTCAAGCCGCTGCGCAAGGTCATCGCCAAGGACAGCAACGGCCAGTTACTGGCGACCCTGCGCAGTTGGTGCGAGCACGACGGGCAGAGTCAGGCCTGCGCGGACGCGCTGGGGATTCACCGCAACAGTTTGCGTTATCGCATGGAACGGATTGCCGAGTTGAGCGGGGTTGATCCTTTGAAGCTGGACGGGATGCTGGCGTTGTATCTGGGGGTGCAGCTTTTGCCGCAGACAGATCCGGATTGATCGGTGAATTCACAGGCCCCTTCGCGAGCAGGCTGGCTCCCACATTGGAATGCATTTCAAATGTGGGAGCGAGCCTGCTCGCGAAGAGGCCGGAACATCCACCGCAAGGCTTTTGTGAAAATGAACAACAATCATCTCCCACCCTTGTGCAGCCGACCGGCGTCAACGTCCATGCCGACTGGCAGCATGAAGGCCAATGCAACCGGAGAATTCCCATGAAGGTCGTCATCGCCCCCGATTCGTTCAAGGACAGCCTGAGTGCCCAAGGCGTTGCCGAAGCCATTGCGCTGGGGCTGGCGCAGGTCTGGCCGCAGGCGACGCTGATCAAGTGTCCGATGGCCGATGGCGGCGAAGGGACGGTCGAGTCGATTCTCGCGGCCTGTGCAGGCGAATTACGCCGCACCCGTGTGCGCGGGCCATTGGGCGCGCCGGTCGAAGCGGCGTGGGGCTGGTTGCCGCACAACCATACCGCGATCATCGAAATGGCCGAGGCCAGCGGTTTGCAGCTGGTGCCGCCGGGGCAGCGCGATGCCTGCATCAGTAGCACCTTTGGCACCGGTGAATTGATTCGCGCGGCGCTGGATGCCGGCGCGCAGCGGGTGATTCTGGCGATTGGCGGCAGCGCGACCAACGATGGCGGTGCCGGGGCGATGCAGGCGTTGGGCGTGAAGTTGTTCGATGCACAGAATCAGGCGCTAGTGCCCGGCGGTCTGGCCCTGGCGCAACTGGCGCGACTCGATCTGAGTGGATTTGATCCGCGCCTGGCCGAAGTACGTTTCGACATTGCCGCCGATGTGAACAATCCGCTGTGCGGCGCTCATGGCGCCTCAGCGATTTTCGGCCCGCAGAAGGGCGCGTCGCCAGCGCAGGTCGAGCAACTGGATCAGGCGCTGGGGCATTTTGCCCAACTCTGTGCGCAGACATTGGGCAAGGATGTGCGCGATGAGCCAGGCAGCGGTGCGGCGGGCGGTCTGGGGTTTGCCGCCAAGGCTTTCCTCGGCGCGCAATTTCGGGCTGGCGTCGAGGTGGTGGCGGAACTGGTCGGCCTCGCGGAGGCGGTCAACGGGGCCGATTTGGTGATTACCGGAGAAGGCCGATTCGATGCGCAGACCTTGCGCGGCAAGACGCCGTTCGGGGTTGCGCGAATTGCCCGGCAGCAGGGCGTGCCAGTCATCGTCATCGCCGGAACCCTGGGCGAGGGCTATCAGGAACTCTATCAACACGGCATCGACGCCGCGTTCGCCGTGACCAGCGGGCCGATGACCCTGGAACAGGCTTGCGCTGAAGCACCACGGCTGCTGCGCGAACGCGCCACCGATATCGCTCGGGTCTGGCAACTCGCCGCCCAACGCTGATCGGCTTGCCTATGTAGGAGCTGTCGAGTGCAACGAGGCTGCGATCTTTTGACTTTAAATGCAGGATCAAAAGATCGCAGCCTCGTTGCACTCGGCAGCTCCTACCAAAGGCAGCGGAGCCGGGTTGATTGTTGTGAGGTTCTGAAAAATATTTGCCGCCGACCCGAAACCTTCCTCAAGCCTGGCCGATACAACGGTCAGGCGCACACAAAACCCGACAAAACAGTGACGCCGGACTGCCGCCCGCCCCACGGGCCAGTGTTCACGGCATGGACGCTCGTAGCTTCTTTCTTTCGAGAGTCCGACCATGTCCCTGCGTAACCTGAATATCGCGCCCCGTGCTTTCCTTGGTTTTGCCTTTATCGCTTTGCTGGTGATCGTCCTTGGCGTGTTCGCCGTCAGCCGTATGACGGTCATTCGCCAGGCTTCGATCGATATGGATTCGACGCAGTTGCCCAGCGTGACGCACTTGAGCGTGGTCACCGAGAACGTGTTGCGCATGCGCATCCTGTCGTTCCGGGTGCTGGTCAACCGTGAACCGGCCAGCCTGCAGGAAGCGCAAACGCGCATCGCCGCACTGGTCGACAAGGTGCGCAAGGCTCAGGCCAGCTACGCTGCACTGCCGGCAGGCCCTGAAGAGCGGGCGGTCTATCAGACGTTCTCGACCACCCTGGACAACTACCTGCAAGCGCAGAACCAGATGATCGAGCTGTCGCGCCAGGACAACCTCGATGCGCTGCGCACGCTGATCAACACGCGCATCAAGGAAGGCACCGACCAGATGGGCGAGCAGCTCAACAAGCTGATCGCCATCAACACGGCCGATGCGAAAACCGCGGCCAACAAGGCCGGTGAACACTACGACAGCGCGGTGACCGGGATCATCATCGTTGCCGTGATCGCGGCGCTGGCCACCGTATTGCTCGCGTGGTTGCTGACCCGCAGCATCGTCACGCCGCTCAACCGTGCAGTGCTCGCTGCGCAAACCATTGCCGGCGGCGACCTGAGTAAAGCCATCGAAATCGACGGCAAGGACGAACCGGCGCGTCTGCTCGAAGCCTTGGCGGCGATGCAAGCCAACCTGCGCAAGACCATCGAGCAGATCGCCGGCTCTGCCACGCAACTGGGCGCCGCAGCGGAAGAACTCAGCGCCGTCACCGAAGAGGCCTCGCGCGGACTGCAGCAGCAGAACAACGAAATCGAACAAGCCGCCACCGCCGTCAACGAGATGACCGCCGCTGTGGAAGAAGTGGCGCGCAACGCCGTGTCGACCTCCGAAGCATCGAACCAGTCGACCCACGCCGCCCGTGAAGGCCGCGATCAAGTGGTGAAAACCGTCGATGCGATCCAGACCATGACCCACGACGTGCAAAACACCGCGCAGATGATCGAAGGGCTTGCCGCGCAGGGTCGTGACATCGGCAAGGTGCTGGACGTGATTCGCGCCATCGCCGAACAGACCAATTTGCTTGCCCTTAACGCCGCCATCGAAGCCGCGCGTGCCGGTGAGGCGGGGCGCGGGTTTGCCGTGGTGGCGGACGAAGTGCGTGCGCTGGCCCATCGCACCGCGCAGTCGACCCAGGAAATCGAAAAAATGGTCGCCGGTATCCAGAACGGCACCGGTGAAGCGGTTTCCTCGATGCAGCAAAGTAATCAGCGCACCCAATCCACTTTGGAGATGGCCCGCGCTGCCGGCGTGGCGCTGGAGCAGATCACTCATTCGATTCACCAGATCAACGAACGCAATCTGGTGATCGCCAGCGCTTCGGAAGAACAGGCGCAAGTCTCCCGCGAAGTCGATCGCAACCTGGTGAACATCCGTGATCTGGCCACGCAATCGGCCGCCGGCGCCAATCAGACCAGCGCCGCGACCCACGAACTGTCGCGACTGGCGGTGGATTTGAATGCGATGGTGGCGCGTTTTGTGATTTGAGATACGGTGAAGGCTGGAGATCGCGCCAACAGGAGACGTACATGCGCTATTCAGCCTTGACCCAACGAATCGCCGGGGAGGGAGCCGCTGCCTGGCAGATTCACGACCGAGCACTGGAGCTGCGCGCCGAGGGCGTCGATGTTTTGCTGCTGAGCGTCGGCGATCCGGATTTCGACACACCGTTGCCGATTGTCCATGGCGCGATCGACAGCCTGTTGGCCGGTGATACCCATTATGCCGACATTCGTGGTCGGCTCGAGTTGCGCAGGTTGATTGCCCAGCGCCATCGTCAACGCAGTGGACAGAGCGTAGATCCTGACCAGGTGATCGTCCTGCCCGGCGCGCAATGCGCGGTGTATTCGGTGGCGCAATGTCTGCTCGATCCGGGCGATGAAGTGATCGTCGCCGAGCCGATGTATGTCACTTACGAAGGCGTGTTCGGGGCTTGCGGTGCCACGGTGATTGCGGTGCCGGTGCGGCCGGAAAACGGCTTTCGCGTCGATCCGGCCGATGTCGCTGCACGCATCACGGCGAAAACCCGCGCCGTCCTGCTGAACAGTCCGAACAATCCCAGTGGCGCGAGTTTGTCCTTGGCGATCTGGCAAGCGCTGGCGGCGCTGTGCATTCGTCATGATCTGTGGCTGATCAGCGACGAGGTCTACAGCGAGCTTTTATACGAAGGCGAACACCTCAGCCCGGCGAGCCTGCCGGGCATGGCCGAGCGCACCGCGACGATCAACAGCCTGTCGAAATCCCATGCGATGACGGGTTGGCGCATCGGCTGGATGATTGGCCCGCAACCCTTGGCTGAACACTTGGTGAATCTGTCGTTGAGCATGCTCTTCGGTCTGCCGGATTTTGTGCAGAAGGCCGCGCAAGTCGCGTTGCAAAGCGATCTGCCGGAAGTCATGCAGATGCGCGAGGAGTACCGTTTGCGCCGGGATCTGGTGTGCGAGCGTTTGCACGGCTGCCCGGGGCTGCAACCGATTCGCCCGGATGGCGGCATGTTCGTGATGGTCGATGTGCGCCAGACCGGCCTCGGCGCCCAGGCGTTTGCCGAGCGGCTGTTGGAGGGCTACGGGGTATCAGTGCTGGCCGGCGAAGCGTTCGGGCCGAGTGCGGCGGGGCACATTCGTATTGGGCTGGTGGTGGATCGGGTCAAACTGGCGGATGCCTGCGCGCGGATTGCGCTCTGTGCAATGCAGTTGCTCCAAGCGCGCAGTGCCTGATGATTTTGCTCAGTCTGTAAAGGCCTCTTCGCGAGCAGGCTCGCTCCCACAGGGGAATGCATTCCCCTGTGGGAGCGAGCCTGCTCGCGAA
>NZ_DATMIV010000037.1:0-154582 GCF_035554175.1 Pseudomonas sp.
CCTCGCCGGCATCGACGACAGCCGCAAAGGCAACCGCAGCTATCACTACGACCCGCTGGATCGCCTGATCAGCGTCCGCGGCGCCATGCCAGAGAGCTTCGCTCACGACCCGGCAGGTAACCTGCTCGGCCAAAATGACCTACCCGTCGCGAACCTAGCTAACGTCAAAGGCAATCGCCTGCTGATGCAGGGCGACCGCCACTACGACTATGACGCGTACGGCAACCTCATCCGCGAGCGTCGCGGCACCGTCCAGAAGCTCGTCACGGAATACAGTTACGACTGCCAACACCGCCTGATCGGCGTCAGCCTGCCAGGCGGCAGCACCGCATCCTACAAATACGACGCCTTCGGCCGCCGCATCGAGAAACCGTCGATGGCCACACCACTGAATTCCTTTGACAAGGCGAACGCCTGATCGCGGAAAGTGCAGAAAATCGTTATCGCAGTTATCTACGAACCCGACACCTTCCGCCCGCTGGCAATGCTCGACGGCGAAGGTCCCTTAAAAGCTGCCCCTTCTACTACCCACTCGACCACTTCGGCACACCACACGATCTGACCAATAACGGAGATCGACATCCCGCACCTGCGAGTAAACCCGCAAATTAAGCTTCACCTAAGCTTCCCCCGCTAGCATCCCGGCTCATCAACCCTGTCGTCTCGAACCGTAGATGAGTCCCTCCGACATGAAAGCCTTTGATCTACTCACCCCGCCGCAACCCAATTTCAGCCTGGTTCTGGTCAATTACAAGACCCCTGACATCACCCGCATGTGTCTGGAGCTGCTGCGCGAGCATGTTCAGGCGCAGGGCATTGCGGTATGGGTGGTGGATAACGATTCGGCGGATGCCAGCCTTGATTACTTGCGTTCGCTGGACTGGATCAATCTGATCGAGCGGCCGTCGCCGGACAAGGAAGCGGGGCATATTGCCCATGGCAAGGCGCTGGATCTGGCGTTGGAGAAAGTTGAGACGGATTACTTGTTTCTGCTGCACACCGACACCTTCGTCTATGACAAGGAAGTGTTCGCGATGATGATGCGCGAGTGCACTAAAAGTGCGGATATGGCAGCGGTAGGTTGTGTCGAGCAACTTGATCGCGGGCTGCTGCGTGAGACCTGGCGTCTAACTTCACGCTACTGCAAGCATCATGTTCGCCGTCTGAAAATCCACTTGGGGTTGCACTCGAAACAACCACGGCCTTATAAAGAAACGCATTTGAAAAGCTTCTGTACGCTTTGGAATGCACGCTTGATGAAGTCGCAAGGTTTACACTTCTGTATGGATGATCGAGTACCGGGTTACACCTTGCAGGATCGAATGGTTGAATTGGGTTACGGCGTCAAGTTTCTCTCGCCACGTACGATTTTCCGCTACCTGGATCACATTCAGGCCGGTACCGTCGCGGCGGCGGGCACCTACGGCAAGGATCACCGTCGGACGAAAATGTATCAGGCGACGTTAAAGCGTTTTCAGGGGCAGCAAGGTAAAGCCGGCATGCATGCTTCGACTTGATGATCACGCAACAAAAAGGGCGACTTTAAAGTCGCCCTTTTTGTTTTCAAATTTTGTATACATCTGCCGGCACGGAGGAGTTCGCCCAGTGTTATGGCCTGGCAATCCATGCACCGGTAAAGAGCCCTGACACTGGGCGAACGCCGCAGATTTTAATTCAATCCAGTGACTATGTCGTCAGGCAACAACATGAAATTTTCGAAATGAAAAGTTAAAAACCGTGTTTGTCGATTTTTCCCGAGAATTGTCCGACAGATAGCGTTTATATGATTGTTCTCATACCTGAAGTTGTACAAGAACAATCACCTTGTAGAGTTATTGCTCAACTATCGTGTTGACTGGTCACTTTGAGGATATCGGTGTAAGTGACAATAACGCTCTGCCCTACTTTCAAGTCTTTCAACTTGGCCTGGATTTCCGGCTTCTTGACCTCAAGCGTCTTCGATTGCCCGGATGGGTTTTCCAGGGTGACCTGGTGGGTCTTCAAATCGATTTTGCTGATTTTCAGTTGCACCTGCACCTGACGATAGGCCTGGCCGCCAGGGTTATCGCTGCCCGGGGCCTTGCGCAGCTCCCCAGTGCGCTCGGTGGTGCCTGGCAGACCTTTATCTACATCGGTGTCGAGATAAGCGGCAACGGAACGCTGCACTTCAATCTTTACCAGATCGCCCACCTTGAGATTGCCGAGGTTTTTCGCTTTGTCGCTGAGCTGGATGTGGACCTGACGACCTTCGGAGCCTTCCAGCACCACTTGATGGTTGGCAGGATCGACGGCGAGCACTTTGGTGGTAACCGAATCGGCCTCAACGGCGACTGATAAAGGAATGTCGGCAGCCCAAGCACCGACACTGGTGGCAGACAGGAGCGTTGCGAGAGTGATGGCCTTGGCCAGTGCGTCGAACTTCATATGCATTACTTTCCCTGTGATGAAATGGCGACGCCCGCTGCCGAAGCGACTTCAGCGGCGGGCGTGCCGGTGAGCATAGACGCTGTTCAGGGCTTGACTTGCGTTTGTGGTCCTTGGGTATGTGGTTTGGCGGCCTCCTGTGCGGTGGATTCTCCGCTCGCAGTACCTTTGCCGCTGTTCTCTCGCTGCTTCGGATCGGAGGGACGCAGAGCGTCATTGTCGCGCTCGGTTTCGCCGGCAGGGCGTGGTTCATCGGGATTGTCGTTCTGGCTGACGGTGTCGTTCATGGTGGTGCTCCTCAGGCTTCGGGATCGTCCAGTTCGCGGGCGACGTTGACCTCGGGTGAGTGCTTGTGCAGATCGTCGGCTTTGGCACGCAGCAACTGCCATTGCTCCAGGTCGATAGCGCCTTGGCCAAACAGATCGTCGGCGATGCGCTTCAGATCAAGGTAGTGCGCATCGGGAGAGTCCTGCCAATAGGCTTGATCGTCGAACAGGCGTTGCCACTTGTCGAGGTTTGGGGGGCGCTGGTCGTCGCTCATGGGTGAGTCCGGAAATGGCGGGTTTCTGGGTAGAGCGGTGGGCGCCGGTGAGAGTTCCAGTCAGTTCGCCCAGCGGTGATGGCGCTGACGCATTCGCGGGCAGGCTCGCTCCCACAATGAGACCATGCCTGCCGTTAATACCCGGTCATTTCCAGATAGCCTAGGCCGGGATGGCTGCCATTGATCTTCACGGGGCCTTCCCAATAGGGAATACGCAGGTTCATCCAGGCATTGCGATTGACTGCCTCGAGGGTGATGTCGAGGTGTTTGTCGGGGATACGGATCGTCCATTTCACCGGGATGGAGCGATCAGCAACCTTGGCGGTGTCCTGCGGGGCAAGGCTGATCTGCTCGCGGTGCAAGGTTTGAGTCTGGCCATCAGCGCCGATCCAGGTGCCGGTCAGGTACGGCACGCCGTCCTTCTGGCGCATGCGGTAAAGCATCACGTGCTCGCCGCTGTCAAGGTGCAGCGAGAACCAGTCCCAACCGGTCTGATTGGCGGTCAGCGGTTGACTGCTCCATTCGCGATCGAGCCATGCCGGGCCGCTGACGGTGTAGGTCTGGCCGTCGATCTGCAATGTACCGCTGGCCTGGAAAAACGGCTGGCTGTAGTAATACGAGGCCTGGCCCTCTTCGGATTTCTGGCTGAAGCCCTTGTCGCCCTGCAGCACCAGCGGGCGGCTTGAAGTCAGGCGCAGTTGATAAGCGAAATTCTTGTCACGAGCACTGAGTTGCATATCGCTCAACGGGTCCTGCGCCTGACTGGCAAACATCCAGTCGTCGATCCACGCCTCGAACGGCGCCAGGCGCACGCCCGCCTGCCCTACTCCGCCCCGTGCGTAGCGCTCCGCTGCGTGATGAACCGAGCGCGACGTGACCGCCGCATGGCCGAGCCAGATTGTCTGATTGCCCCACCCGGCTTGCTCGGCCGTCGGTTGCAGGGCACTGCGAAACAGCGTCCATTGCACGCCGAAATCATTGCCCTGCTGATCTTTGAGATTGGCGGTGACGTACCACCATTCAATGCGAAAACCATCATGCGCGCCGTGATCGGCCGGGAAACTGAACACCCGACCGGGCACTACCGGGGTGAATGACTGCGCCTGATCGCCCATGCCGGCAAACCCGTTTTCTTCAGGCGCAGACTGATCGCAGCCACACAGCAGCGACATGAGCATCAGCACGACGCATTTAATCCTCATGAGCAAACGTCCTCAGCAAGTCCGCCGGTTGCGTGCGGTACAGCGAATACAGCGGCCACGCCGAGGCCAGCAAGGTCGCAAGCAGCGCCAGGCCCATCAGTTGCAGCAGCTGCAACGGGAACACCCGCAACGGCAATCGCCAGCCGAACGCCTGCACATTGATCACCGCATCCAGACACCACGCCAGTGCGATGCCCAGCGGCAGCGCCAAAACCAAAGTCAGCACCGCCAGCAGCCAGGTCTGGCCGAGATTGAGCAGCATCAATTGTTTACGCGTCACGCCCAGCGCCCACAGCGGTGCGAGTTGACTGAGCCGACTCTGGCTCTGGGTCAGCAGACTGATGAACAGCGCCACCCCGGCCACGGCCAGGGTCAGGCTGTTCAACGCCGCCGTCGCGGCAAAGGTGCGTTCGAAGACTTGCACCGACCAGCCCTTGAGCCGCGCCTGATCGACGATGCGGCTGTCATCCAGTTCGAAGCGCGCCTGCAAGGCGTTGAGCAGCGCCGGAATCTGTGGCGGATCAATGCGCAGATTGAAGCGGTTTGGCGTCAGTTGCGGCCAGCCGCGCAGCAAGTGTTCGCTGCTGATCAGCACGTGGCCTTTGGGATTGCCGTAGTCGGCGTAGATCCCGACGATACGTGGCGACCATGTGCCGTTTGGTGTGGGAATTGTCAGATGCGCGCCCGCCTTCAGTTGCAGGCGTCGCGCCAGTTGTTCGCTGAGCATCACCGCATCATCGGTCGCCAGATGCCTCCATGGATCGCCGCCACTGCTGTCGAGCAGCGGCCAGTGCTGGCGATAGTGCGGGTGATCGACGATGCCATAGACATCGGCCGGCCAGCCTTGCAACGTCAGCGACACCTGCCAGTTGGGCAGCACGGCCGTCACATTCGGCTGCTGCTGGAGCCAGCGGTGCATGTCGCGGGCCTGGGCCGGATTGGCGGGGTTGATGTACAACTCGGCGCTCAGGCGTTGTTCGAGCCAGTCGTTGAAGGTCTGGCGAAAACCGGCAGTCATGCTGCCAGCACCGATGTTGGCCGCGAGTGCCAACAGCAAGGCCATCAGCGCCAGACTCAGCGCCGGCAGTTGCTGACGACAGTCGGCGAGAAACCACTGGCCAAGCACCGAACGACTGCGCCCGAGCAGTGGATTCAACAACGCGCTGAGCATCACCGGCAGCGCCAGCGCGGCACCGAGCAACAGCCCGGCCATCAGCACGAAGCCACTGCCCAGGCTGTCACCCCAGATCAACGCGGCCAGCGCAATCGCCAGCAGTGCCATCGCCAGCCAACCCTGCCGGCGCAACCAGCGTGAATATTGCTGATGCCAGGCCTGCGGATCGGCCACCGCCAGCAATGGCAGGCGTGCTGCCCGCAGCAGACTGTTGGCCCCAGCCAGCAACGCGCCGAGCAGGCTCAAACCGATGCCGCTGAACCACCACCAAGGACTCAACCGCAACTGCCCCGCCACTTCGGCGCCATATAAACCGCGCAGGCTGGCGGCGACGTCCGGCAGCAGCACACTGGCCAGCCAGTAGCCGCTAAGCACACCGAACAGTCCGCCGATCAGCGCCAGCACACCCAGTTCGACCACCAGACAAGCAATCAGCGTTCGCGCACTGACGCCGCAGGCGCGCAATGTGCGCAGCAAGCCTCGGCGCTGCTCCAGAGCGAGACCGATGGCGGCGTGGACGATGAACAAGCCGACCAGAAATGAGAGAAATCCGAGGGCATCGAGATTGAGGTGAAAGCTCTCGGTCAGCCGCGCCAGATTGTTTTCTTCGCCGCTGCTTTTGAGCTGTAAGCGCTCCTTGAAACTGGCCGGCAAGTCTTGATGAAAGTCTTTGGGCAGTAACAGCCGCGACAGTTGCTCGGGTTGTTCGAGCAGGCTTTGCGCTACGCCGATGTCCACCAGCAACAGGCCCGGCGCCATGTCTTTCTGCGCGAGCAGCGGCGGCAGGCTTTGGCCGGCCTCGGTTTGCGGTGTTTCACCTTCGCGCAAGCCGAGCATCTGCAAGGTTTCCGGAGAAATCCAGGTGCTGCCCGGGGGAGTGAAAAACTCGACGACCCGCTCGATTGGCATTGCCTGCCCGGCGACCGCAGAATCCGTCGGCAGCGACACCGGCTCGATGCCCATCACTTGCAGGCGCTGATCTGCGTGGCCCTTGAGCGTCAGCCGGCCCTGCAACACGGGGGAAACCGGCCAGCCTTGACGGCGCAACTCAATGAACCAGCGCTGGGAAAACAGCGCGCCGTTCGGCGTGCTCAGGCTGGCTTGCGGTTCGCCGCCGATCATCTGGCTGGCGCGCGCGTAGCTGTCGCGCGCCTGACTGTTCAGCGCCTCGACGCCGGTCAGCAAACTGGTGGCCAGCCACAACCCGGTCAACACGCTGAAAAACTGCACGGGATGGCGCCGCCAGTGGCTGAGCAACGCGCGCAGGGTCTGGCGCCAGACCATCACGCCAGCCGCCCGTTGGACAACACCACGCGCTGCGCCAATCGCGCCGCGACGCGCTGGCTGTGGGTGACCATCAGCAGCGTCGTCGGTGTGTCATCGAGCAGTTCAAGGAGCAGTCGCAGCACCTCATCGCTGGTCGCTTCATCGAGGCTGCCGGTCGGTTCATCGGCCAGGAGCAGTTTCGGTTGCGACGCCAACGCCCGGCCCAGCGCGACCCGTTGTTGCTGGCCGCCAGAGAGTTGCTCGGGGTAACGCGAAAGCAGATCGCCCAAACCCAGGCGCTGCACCAGATGCGCCTGCCAACGCGGCTCGTGACGCCCGGCCAGGCGCGCCTGAAAGGCCAGATTGTCTTCGACGCGCAAACTGCCGATCAGGTTGAACTGCTGAAACACCAGACCGATTTCCGTGCGCCGCCAGTTCGCCAGTTGCGCCTCGCTCATCGATTCCAGGTGATGGCCACCGCTGCGGATACTGCCGCTGTCGACCTTGTCCAGCCCGGCCACCAGATGCAGCAGCGTGCTTTTGCCACTGCCGGACTCCCCCATCAGCGCCAGGCTGCCACCGGCCTCCAGCGTCAGGTCGACGCCTTGCAGCACCGGCAGTAAACCCTGGGGCGTGGCATAGCTTTTGAAAACGTTGCGAACCTCAAGCATGGGCAGACCCGATCAGTGAACCTGGGCCTAGGATAGCGGCCCTGAGGGTTTTTTGTTCGCTGATGATCGAACCCGCTTGAGCAAGAGCCGAGCGTTTCACTGCCTGTGCAGTTCTTGTTCGCGAGCAGGCTCGCTCCCACAGGGCTCGCTTGGAATGCAATCCCGTGTGGGAGCGAGCTTGCTCGCGAAGAGGCCCTTCCAATCCAAAAAAAATCCTACTGCCCCGAAGCCACACTCGCCGGCGCCCGCTCCGGCATGACAATGCTGCCCAGATCAATATGCTTCCATTCGGGCTTGGCCCCCAGCCGCGCGTTGAACCGGTAGTTGAAGGTGAACTCGTCTGCCGTCGGCACGCTCAGCGGTTTGCCATACACCGCTTCAATTGCGGCAAGGTCGTAACCCATCACCTGCAACAGCGTCGGGAAGATGTTGTAGTGGCTGGAACGATCCTTGTTCGCTGAAAGATTCGCCGCCCAGTCCGGCGTCTGCAAACCATTGCCCTGAATCACCACCAACGGCACCAGCCCTTCCTCTTCCACCGGATCTCCGCCGCAATGGGTATTGAGCCCGGGGTTGCCGCGCTCATGCAGATCCTGACCGTGATCGGAGGTGTAGATCAGCAGCGCATTGTTCAGATTGGCCTGGGCAAATACCCGTGCGAAGAACTCGCCGACATTCCACAACAAAGTGTTCTTGTACGCGTTGCGATACAGCACCCAGTCATCCGGCTGGCCGTTGAAACCGGCGCGTTCGCCCGTGTCGGCAACTTCGGTGAACTGCCCGCGTGGCAACGTCGGCCGATAAGCCATGAAGGCGTCCGGATATTTGTCGTGCACCGGAAAATGCGCGCCGACCTTGTTGATCACGATCAGCTCGGGACGATCGTCGTTGAGCAATTCGATCAGTTGCGCCGCTGCGGCCATGTCACGGTCGCGCACGCTGGTCTGGTCGAACTGCACAAAGCGGTCGATGTCGTTTTTCTCGGCGGTGGTCATCAGGTTCTGCAGGTTGCCGGCGGTGCGCTGGGAGTCGATGTACACCGTGCCGAGGCCGGCCTTTTTCGCGTACTGCCAGATCGATGGCTGCGTGCTGTTGATGCGCATGTAATCGGCGCGGGTGCCGCCGTAGCGCAAAGTGACGTTGGTGTCGGCGCTGCAATTGGCAATGGAGGCGGCGTAGCCGAAATTGAACACAGTGACTCCAGCAGGCGCCTGCTTGAGGTTGCTGTGCACGCCGAACGGCGCGTTGATGTCCAGGTAATTGCCGGAGATGCTTTCGTCGATGATCAGCACGATGTCGTGGCCGACCGCAGGCGCGGCCCGGGCGAGTGTCACCGGTTCACGCGGGCCAACGGTGTCGTGCAGTGCCTCGTAGGCAAACAGATTCAGGTAGGCCAGCGGTGTGTACATGATCGGCAGGCCGCGCGCGCCCTCGCCTGCACGTAAAAACAGCAGTGCGCTGAGCATCAACACTCCGACGACGGGCGCCGCTACGCGCAATGCGTTCGGTATGGCCAGTGCTCGGCGCGGCCTGAGTCCGATGCCGAACAGCAACAACAAGCCACTGAGCACAGCGCGAAGGATCGCGTCGCGGTACTGATACGCCGCTTCCTGGATGAAACCACCGGAGTAGACCAGCGAGACAAAATCGCTGTACCTCAGGTAGTCCGCAGTGACCCGGGTATAGACGTCAAAAAAAACTGCCGCAGCAAACATCGCGAATGCGAATGCATGTCGAACGAGAGCCTGACGTATATAGGCAGTCAGATATAGCGCGAGAATAAGCGCCAAAAACATCGCGCCAAAAACAAGTGCATTAAAACTCCACCCGATAGCATTTAACCGCTCCAGGTAATAGTCGTAAAAGAGCAGCAGATAGATAACTAAGAGCAGTTCCTTGGCATATCTGAACATAGCGATACCGAGCGCACGAAAAGGCGAGAAGTCAAAGGTCTGTCGGTCAGAGGCTGACACTAGCATCCGACGATAAAAGCGCAAGAATTGACTGATAGCCGGATTAAGCGTCAAAAAAACGATGACTCTAATCTGACGCTCACCAAGCGCTACAGGCCTTTATTTTCGCGGCTCTCGACCGTTTGTCGCGTAACTGAAATCTGAACAAATCTGCAAAAAAACAACAACTTCAATCGCAGCAATGACTTGATGGCCAATCGCTAAAAAATGCTTAAGTGTTATACCGATGCAACATGTCATTTTGCTGACACGTTTTTCAAAGCCTGCGCTATACCCCTTTAACAATCTCATTCCGCAGTTAATTTTCTGGGTTTTATTGAGGTGCGCAGATGGACGTGAGCGTATTTGGCACAGGCTATGTCGGACTTATACAAGCCGCTGCACTTGCAGATGTCGGCCATCGGGTTTTATGTATTGATATTGATCCGAACAAGATCAAACAACTGCAACAAGCCGTGCCGCCGATCAGCGAGCCGGGCCTGTCCGCAACCCTTGAGGAAAACATCAAGGCCGGCCGCCTGTCGTTCAGTACCCAGGCCAGCGATGCGGTGACTCACGCCGAGCTGATTTTCATCGCCGTTGGCACTCCGGCGGACGAGGATGGCTCCGCCGACCTCAGCCACGTGCTTAACGTCGCCCGGCAGATTGCCGGCCTGATGGAAGCCAATCGCACGCTGATCATCAAATCCACCGTGCCGGTCGGTACTGCCGATCAGGTTCTGGCTACGGCCAACAACGAGCTGCTGTTGCGCGGCAAAACCGACCTGCAGGTTCGCGTGGTCTCGAATCCGGAATTTCTCAAGGAAGGCAGCGCTCTCGCCGACTGCATGCGCCCGGACCGGATCATCGTAGGCACCCGCGATGATTCCGCCCGTGAGCAAATGAGCGAGCTGTACGCGCCGTTCTGCCGCAACCGCGAAAAACTGATGTTCATGGACAACCGCAGCGCCGAGCTGACCAAATACGCGGCCAACGCGATGCTTGCCACCCGCATCAGTTTCATGAACGAACTGGCCAACCTCACCGAACTGCTCGGCGCCGACATCGAAGCGGTGCGCAAAGGTATCGGCTCCGATCCGCGCATCGGCTATCACTTCATCTATCCCGGCTGCGGCTTCGGCGGTTCGTGCTTCCCCAAGGATCTGCGCGCCCTGCTGCATACCGCTGAACACAACGGCATGCCACTGAAGCTGTTGCGCAGCGTCACCGACGTCAACGACAGCCAGCGGCATATCCTCTTCAGTAAATTGCGCGCGCAATTTCCGCAGGGTCTGGCGGGCAAATCCATCGCGGTCTGGGGCCTGGCGTTCAAACCGAATACCGATGACATGCGCGAAGCCCCCAGCCGTTATCTGATGGACGCCCTGTGGGCCGAAGGCGCCAGCGTGCAGGCCTACGATCCGGAAGCCATGTCCGAATGCCGGCGCATTTACGGCTATCGCAACGACCTGCACCTGTGCGCGACCCGCGACGACACCCTCGAAGACGCCGATGCGCTGGTGATCTGCACCGAGTGGAAAAACTTCCGCGTGGTTGATTTCGAGCTCCTGGCGGAGAAACTCCGCTCGAAGGTGATCATCGACGGCCGCAACCTCTACAACCCGGAACAAGTGGCGGCCGCCGGCCTGCACTACAGCGGCATCGGCCTGCGCCACATCGCCCCCGAAGGGTTGCGGCCATGAAGATTCTGGTGACCGGTGCGGCCGGTTTCATTGGTGCCCATTGCGTCCTGCGCTTGCTGCGCGACGGGCACTCGGTGCTCGGCCTGGACAATTTCAACCACTACTACGATCCGCAGCTCAAGCACGACCGCGTGCAGTGGGTGCGGGATCAGGTCGGTGACTTTGCGCTGGCCACGGTTGATCTGGCCCACGCTTCGGCCATCGATGCGCTGTTTGCCCGCGAACAACCGCAAGTGGTAATCCACCTGGCCGCGCAGGCCGGGGTGCGCTATTCGCTGGACAATCCACGGGCCTATCTGGACAGCAACCTCAACGGTTTTCTGAACATTCTCGAAAGTTGCCGGCATCACCCGGTCGAGCACTTGATCTACGCCTCGTCGAGTTCGGTGTACGGAGCCAACCAGCACACGCCCTACTCGGTGAAGGACGGCGTCAACCATCCACTGTCGTTGTACGCAGCGACCAAAAAAGCCAATGAACTGATGGCGCACAGCTACAGCCATCTGTTCGGCATTCCGTGCACCGGCCTGCGTTTTTTCACCGTGTACGG
This sequence comes from Pseudomonas sp., assembly GCF_035554175.1. Taxonomy (GTDB): domain Bacteria; phylum Pseudomonadota; class Gammaproteobacteria; order Pseudomonadales; family Pseudomonadaceae; genus Aquipseudomonas. The sequence continues at coordinate 11,484 of NZ_DATMIV010000037.1, forward strand.
GCCGTGGGGTCGGCCGGACATGTCGCCGATCCAGTTCGCCCGGGCGATCAGCAGCGGCGAGCCGTTGAAGCTGTTCAATTACGGCGAGCATCAGCGCGACTTCACCTACATCGACGACATCATTGAAAGCATCGCCCGCCTCATCAATCAGCCACCGCAGGCCAATCCGCACTGGGATCGCGAACAGCCCGACCCGGCCAGCAGCATGGCGCCGTGGCGCCTGTTCAACATCGGCGGGCAGCAGCCGGTCGCGCTGAAAACCTACCTCGCGCTGATGGAAAAACACCTCGATCGCAAAGCCATTGTCGAGCTGCTGCCGCTGCAACCGGGCGACGTACTCAACACCTGCGCCGAAGCCAGTGATCTGGCCCAGGCCACCGGATTCCAGCCCCGGATAGAACTGGATGAAGGACTGGGCCGCTTCATCGCCTGGTTCCGCGACTACTACCCCACTGCCCGTGCGCCGCTTGCGGCTGAATGAATGCGGAGGACGCCATGACTGGACATGAAAAAAGTGTGTCGATTGCACAGATGCGCCCTGACAAGCGCGTCGACCCCGAACATCGCATGCGCCTTGACGCGGCGATTCATCGCCAGGGTCGCGGCTGGTTGAGCGGCCGCGATGGTGGCCGCCCGTGGCAACTGTCGCGGACCAATCGAGTGGTCGCCTGCCTCGGTGCGCTGATGATTCTGCTGCTGATCTCGCCGCTGCTGCTGGGTCTGGCCCTGACCATCAAGTTCACCAGCCCCGGCCCGGTGCTGTTCGTGCAGAAACGCACGGGCTATCGCGGGCGCAAGTTCGGCATGTTCAAGTTCCGCACCATGGTCTGCAACGCCGAGGAACTCAAAGAATCGCTGCGTCACCTGAACAAACACGGCGCCGACGCCATCGACTTCAAGATTGACAAGGACCCGCGCGTCACCGGCATCGGCAGCTTTCTGCGGCGCACCAGCCTCGATGAGCTGCCCAACCTGATCAACGTAGTCACCGGCGACATGCGCCTGGTCGGCCCACGCCCGACTTCCTTCAACGCCTATCGCTACAAGGACAATCACCTCGCTCGTCTGGCGATCTACCCCGGCATGACCGGTCTGTGGCAGATCTCCGGACGCAGCAACATCGACTTCGACCAGCGCGTTGAGTTGGACCTCAACTACATCGCCGAGCAGAGCCTTCTGCTTGATCTGAAGATTCTGTTGAAAACCCCCTTCAAAGTATTCAGCGGCCACGGAGCAAGCTAATGGACGGTTCAACCAATAAAAGCCTGAGCATCGCCAGCCCCAGCGAATCGAATCTGACCTCGACCGTGCTGGATCTCGATCTGCGCATCCTGCTCCTGACCGCCGCCAACCCCGGCGCGGGCACGACCACCAGTGCCCTGGCGCTGGCCAGTCAACTGGCGCAAATGAGCAGCGGCCAGGTGCTGCTGGTCGACGCCAGCGAATCGGCGAACAACCTCACCCAACAGATGAACCTCGGCAAGGAGCGCGGCCTGCGCGACCTGCTCTTCAACCCGGACAACCCGCCGCTGTTGCAGGACTGCGTGGTGCAGGTCTCGAGCCTGCCCTTCCACGTACTGCCCAATGGCCGGCCGATCCGCACGCTGGAACATCTGACCGCCGAACGCCTGAGCCCGTTGCTCGACCAGTTGGGCAGCCAGTACCGCTTCGTGGTGATCGACGGCGACGCGGTGTATTCGGCCGCCGACACCCTGGTGATCAGCACTCAGGTCGACGGCGTGGTGTTTGTCGTACGCGCCGAAGACACACGCTGGGAAGTCGCCCAGGCCGCTGTGCAACGCCTGACCCAGGCCGGGGCGAAAGTGGTCGGTAGCGTGTTCAACCGGCGCAAGTACTACATGCCCAAATGGCTTTACAAAAACCTGTAAGCGAACGCAAAGGATGACGCCATGAACGCCAGAATGCTTGTCCTGCTGTTGCTGCCGCTTGCAGGCTGCTCCAGCAACTCCGACACCCGCAACATGCCGGTGAATATTCTCACCGCGGCACCGGCCAATGCCCAGGCCACCGATATGCCAAGGGTCGAGCAGACCCTGCGCCCGAAAGACGTGCTGGACGTGATTTTCCATATCAGCACCAGCGGCTCGGACGCTTACCGCGTGCAACCGGGTGACCAGATCGGTTTGAATTTCACCGCCGCCAGCCAGCTCAACGGCAATCAACTGGTACTGCCCGACGGCACCATCGAACTGCCGGGCGCCAACACGTCGGTGAAAATTGCCGGATTGACCAGCGAAGAGGCCCGTCAGGAAATCCAGCGCGCCTACCAGCGCAAGCAATTGTTCCAGCCCAACCGCAATCAGCTCTCGGTGCAGATCCTCAGCCCGTTGAGCAACGAGCAGAACCTGAAAAGTGCGCTGAACCACCCGGCCACCGGCATGAGCCGCGAGATCACTGTGGGCACTGACGGCTACGCGAGTTTTCCGGAAATCGGCGCCGTGCCGCTGCAAGGCATGACCGTCAATCAACTGGAAACGTTCCTCAACCAGAAGTACGCGCAACTGCCGGGGCGGATGACCGTCGACGTGTTGCTCAAGTCCACCGCCGGCAATGAGATCTACGTGCTCGGCGAAGTCGCTCAACCAGGCTCCTACCCCATCCGTCGACCGGTGTCGGTGCTCGAGGCCCTGACCCTGGCGCGCGGCACCAACGTCAAGGCGCGGCTGGATTCGGTGGTGATCATGCGGCGCAACGGCAATCAGGTGCAGGCGATGAACTACGACGTCGAAAAGGCTTTGTCCGGCGACGCGCCTCAAATCGCCTATCTGCAGCCGGACGACATGCTCTACGTGCCAAAAACCAAACTGGCCAGTGCCGGCGAACTCGCCCGGCAACTGGCGGATGTGGTGCTGTTCCAGGGCGTCGGTTTCAGCTTCGGCTACCGCGTCGACAACAAAGGCAGTGACAACTGACTCTCAGGTGAACGACATGAACCCAAAAGAAAATTACCTGCACGAGTTCTTCAGGATTTTCTTCGCCAACAAGCAAACGGTGAAGCGCATCTTCCTGACCTTTGCAGTGATCGCCCTGCTCTTGCCATTGCTGCTCAAACAGAGCTTCGATATCACCGCGCAGGTCATCGTGCAGTCGAAAAAGCTGTCCCAGGGCGACGCGACCACCTCGCTGACTCAGGACAACGCCACCTTCATTCCACCATCGCTGGCGGACATGGAAACCGAAAGCAATATCCTCCGTTCGCCGGCACTGATTCGCCAGACCATCAGCGAACTGCGCGACAAGGGTCAGTACAACCCGCCGCCCGGAATGCTCAGCAAGCTGGCCGGCGAACCGTTCAAGCGTTACGTCAGCACGCCGTTGCGCGAATACGTGATCAATCCGCTGCGTGATGCGCTGGGCATGGAAACCGATCCGGTGCGCGACACGGCACTGGATGGCCTGACCCAGGACGCCATCGACAACCTGAAGATCGAAACCCTGCCCGGCTCCAATGTAATCTCGATCGTCTACAGCTTCCCCGATCCTGCCCAAGGCACGACGTTCGTTGCCGCGTTGCTGCAAAACTACCTGGTCGATCGTCAGGCGTTGCAATCGATCGAGCTGCCACACTCGTTCTACGAAACCAAAAAGCACCAATATCAGGTGCGCCTCGATGGCCTGGAAGGCGCGCGACTGAGCTTGCTGGAAAGCGTCGGTTCGTCCGATCCGAAAGAGGAAATCACCTTTCGCCTCAATGCGATCAACACCGAAGAGCAGGCACTGAACCTGTATCGCGATCGCCTGTTGCAAAGCCAGCGCTGGCTCGATTACCTGAAAGCCAGCCTCGCCGTCGCCAACACCAACAAACTCAATGACTACACCTTCCCTTTCACCTTCACCACTACGGTGGACAACATCGCGTTCGAAGACCGCGAGATCAGGCAGATGGGCGAGGCGCTGACCACTCAGGTCAGCCGCTACATGAACGACCTGGCAGTATTCCAGCCCGGCAGTGAGCCAATGTTGCTGGCCCGCGAGCAAATTGCTCGGACGCGCCAGCAGTTCCTCAAAGTGGTCAACAACCGCATTCAGGAACGCACGACCGATCTGTCGGTAGTCGGCCAGGTCATCGAGCAGAAAACCGCGCGCATTGCCGAGTTCAAAAATCGCATCCATGAGTTGCAGCAGACCCAAAGCAAGCTGCGCCAGATGGATACCGAGATAGGCGCGTTGCACGCAGCGTTTTCGACCTATGCGCAACGCTTTGCCGAAAGCAGCACCACTCGCGCGCTGGATAACGATTTGTCCAACGCCCGGGTATTGAGCCCACCGTTCGAGCCGACCGAAGCAGCTTTTCCCAAGCCGATGCTGATCATTCCGTTCGGGCTGTTCACCGGGCTGCTGCTGGCAATCGCGTTCGTCTACGTGCGTGAGTTCTTCGACCATCGCTTCAAGCATCCGGCGCAAATCAGTCATGAGCTGGGCGTGCCAGTGTTGTTGGTGCTCAACGAAGAAACGCCACAGCCGGGCAATCCGCACAAGAACTGGACCATGCCGAGCCTGGTTCACTGGGTGCGCAATTGAACGCGGCGTCTACCCCGTGCGTCGCGCTGCCGATCATTCATTTGCTCAGCAGCGGCGGCTTCTATGGGGCCGAGCGCATGTTGCTGGATCATTGCCTGGCGACGCCGGGGCAGCATCAGGTGCTGTTTCTCGACGCCCCGCCGGCGCTGATCGAGCGCTTTCGCGAGGCCGGGGTGGACGCTCGCGGCTGTGCCGGGCTTGGCGGACTGTTGCGGCACCTGCGTCAGCGCCGTGGCGACAGACCTTTGCTCAACACCCACAACTTCAAAGGGCTGCTGTTCGGCTGGGTCGGCGCAACGCTGTTGCGCCTGCCGCTGGTGATCACTCAGCACGGCTTCACGCCGCGCAGTCGCAAGCAGAAGTTCTACACCTGGCTGAGCCTGCAACTGTGCCGCACGGCGTCGGTGAAGCAGGTGGTCTGCGTGGCGCAAAGCATCGCCACGCTGCACCTTGACGCCAGCGTGCAGGCGGAGAAGTTGCAGGTGATTCCCAACGGTTTGCCAGCAGCGCCGGTCATACAACCGGTGGCAGATCGACAACGCTGGCTGGCCGGTTACGTCGGTCGATTGAGCAGCGAAAAAGGCCCGGATCTGTTCCTCGATGCGCTGATTCCATTGTGTCACCAGCATCCGCAACTGGACGCGGTGATGCTCGGTGACGGCCCGGAACGTGAGGCGTTGCAGGCGCGCATCGACGCTGCCGGCTTGCAGCAGCGGATTCGCCTGCCGGGCTATCAGACAGCGATGCAAGACTGGTGGCAGCAGCTCGATGCGCTGGTGATCAGCTCGCGCACCGAGGGCACTCCGATGATTCTGCTTGAAGCGATGCAGGCCGGGGTGGCGGTGGTGGCATTCGCGGTCGGCGGTATTCCCGATGTGCTGCAGGACCGCCACAACGGCCTGCTCGCCGCGCCGACGGATACCGCCGCCCTCGCCCGCCAACTCGACACCTTGCTGGCCGAACCGAAGCTGGCCGCGCAGTTGCGCGACAACGCCAGACGCACACAACAGGAACACTACGACCTCAAGGCTCTGGCCGAACGCTGGTCGCAGCTGTACATCCACACGGCACGGGAGGCACGCGCATGATTTTCCCGCTCTCGATCGTCAGTCTGTTCGCCCTGGTGAGCCTCGGTTTGCTGGCCAGTCCCTGGCCGTATCTGGCGCCGGGGGCAGTGATTGGCCTGGTCGGTTTTACCGTCCTGTACCGCAAGCCGACCTGGGGTCTGCTCGGCATTGCCGCGCTGGTGCCGTTCGAAGGGTTCTTCAAGGACAGCGCCGTGTCGGGCAGCAAGTTGCTCGGCGCTTCACTGGCGGTGATCGTGATGCTGCAACTGGCGCTGCATCAGATTCCGTCCGAACGCCTGCGCAGCAACCTGTGGCGCTACCTGATCGGTTTCATGGCGCTGTACCTGCTGAGCCTTTTCGCCAGCGACAATCTGGGCATGTCGCAAACTCATCTGCGTGAACTGAGCGTCGGCCTGGTGCTGTTCGTGATCACACTGTTGATCGGCCGTGAGTTGAATCTGGATCTGTTCGCCCGACTGGTCACCCTGAGTGTCAGTACGACCTGCGCGATGGCGATGTTTTCCAGCAGATTCCAGGACAAGGGCCGCGCCGCCGGCCTGCTCGAAGACCCGAATGCCTTTGCCCTGCTGATTTCTTTCGCCGTGCCGCTGGGCCTGCTGCTGGTGATCCGCAGCCCGAACCTGCTGCAACGTTTGTTCTGGGCTGGCTGCTGCCTGTTGCTGCTCGGCGGCATGACCAAAACCGAGTCGCGCTCAGGGCTGGTGGTTCTGGCGCTGAGTCTGGCCATCGGTCTCTGGCATTACCGCCAGCAGCTGACACGCATCCGTCCGCGGCATTTCGGCTTTGCCATGCTCGGCGCTGCGATCATCCTGCCCTTGGCGATCTATGCGATGCCGGCCGGTTATCTGGCACGCATTCAGTCATTGAGCATTCTCAGCGCCGGGGCCAAGGCCCAGGACGAATCCCTCGGCCGTCGCGCCTCTTACATTGTCGTCGGCAGCCAGATCATCCGCGAGCATCCGCTGCTCGGCTCCGGCCCCGGCACTTTCCCGCTGCATTACGCGACCACCGGTTACGCCAAGGCGTTTTCCGCCAACCGCAAGATCGGCGATCTGTATCGCCGGGCGCATAACACTTATCTGGAGATCTTCAGCGAACTGGGGATTCCCGCCGGCCTGCTGTTTGTCGGCATGCTGGTGCAGGGTTTCTACAACCTGATCCGCGCACGACGCACGTGGCTGCAACGGCGCGAGTGGCAGCACGCAGGCATGGTTACCCATCTGGGGATGAGCTTTCTGTCATTGACGTTGTTCCTGATGTTCCTCAGCGCGCCGAATCTGAAATACCTGTGGATCATGCTGGCGCTGACCTGGGTGTTGCGCCTGAAAGCCGAGCAAGCACCGCTGACGGAGGCCAGGGCATGAGCCGGATCAGCATTGTCATCCCGATGTACAACGAGGCGCGGCACATCGGCCGCACCCTTCTGGCGGCGCGCAAAGCCGCGAACGCTGCCGACATCGACTGTGAATTGATCGTGGTCGACAACGGCTCCACCGACGACGGCCCCCGCATCGCCCGCACATTCGGCGCACAGGTTCTGGTGCTGCCCGGCCTGTTGATCGGCGCATTGCGCAATCGTGGCGCAACGCTTGCCAGCGGCGAATGGCTGGCCTTCATCGATGCCGATATCGAAATGCCCGAAGACTGGCTGAGCCAGATGTTCAACCTGGCAGCGCGCGGCCAAGGTGACGTTTTCGGCCTGGACCTGCACACCCCTGCCGCCGCGCCATGGTACGCCGCCGCCTGGCAGCAACGCTCTTTGCGTCCGTCAACCCGCGCCACTCGCACCGTGCAATGGCTGCCCAGTGCCAACCTGCTGATGCGCAAGGAATGGTTCGACGCTGTCGGCGGTTTCAACGAAACCCTGCGCACCGGGGAGGACAAGGAATTTACCCTGCGCTTGAACAGACACGGCGCACGCTTGCTGTCGGTCAACACCAGTGTCGCCCTGCATTGGGGTTATGAGATGACCTGGCGTGAGTGGATCGGCAAGGAACTGTGGCGTCAGGGCAGTCACCTGCAACTGCTGCGCACCCACGGCCTGAGCCTGCGTCTACTGCGGTTTCCGCTGCTCTCACTGCTGGTGTGGTTGCTCGATGCTCTGGCGATTCTGGCGTTGCTCGTCGCCTCTCCGCAGCAGGCGTTGATCCTGCTGGTGCTGGGCCTGCTGCCCAGTCTGCTGCTCAGCGTGCGGCAAAGCATCCGCCACCATAACGTCAGCCTGACCTTGCAACTGTGGGGCCTGCACTGGGTGCGCCTGCACTTGGCCAGCGCGGCATTGATTCTCGGTCTGTGTCATTGGAACGCCAGGAGGCCTGCCCGTGGCTGAATTCATTTTTTGCCTGTGCCTGTTACTGCCGGCGTACGCCTATCTCGGCTACCCGCTGCTGCTGACCCTACTCGCGCCGCTGTTTCCGGCGTGCCGGCACACGCCGCCACCGCCGCTGAACGTCAGCATCGTCATCGCCGCGCACAACGAGGCGCGGCATATCGAGCACAAGTTGCGCACGCTGCTGGCTCAGGATTATCAACCGGCGACGCTGCAGATCATTCTGGCCAGCGACGGCTCAACCGATGACACCGTGGCCTGTGCGCACAAAGTGCTCGATCCGCGTATTACCGTGCTGGATCTGCCGCGTCAGGGCAAAGCCGCCACGCTGAATGCCGGCGCCGCCCTGAGTACCGGCGACATCCTGGTGTTCACCGATGCCGACAACCAATGGTCGCGCGACACCCTTGGCCACCTGCTCGCGCCGTTGAGCGATCCGCAGGTCGGGGCCTGCGCCGGGCACATGGTGATCCCGATCACCGGCGGCGGCCTGAGCATCGGCGACAGCCTGTATCGGCATTACGAAGGCTGGTTGCGCCGGGTCGAGAACCGTACCGGTTGCATGGTCTCCGCCGACGGCGCCCTGCTCGCCTTGCGCCGCGAGCTGTTCCAGAACGTACCCGCCGAGGTCAACGATGATTTCTTTATCAGCACCTGCGCCCCGGTAGCCGGCAAACGCATCGTCTACGTGCCCGAGGCGCAGGTGATCGATCAGGGTGTCGACGAAGCGGACAAGCAATGGCGCCGCCGCCAGCGGGTCACCGTCGGTGGCCTGCAGAGCCTGGCGCAACGCCGTGAACTGCTCAATCCCTTCAAGCACGGCCTGTATTCGATCGCGCTGATCAGCCACAAGCTGATCCGTCGACTGGCGCCGGTGCTCTTGCTGCCACTGCTGTTGAGCAATTTCTGGCTGTGGAACGAACACGGTTTCTATCGCCTGAGCCTGATCGCGCAATTGATCGGCTACGCGGTTGCCATCGCCGGCGTGCTGGATGCGCAACACCGCTTGCCCAAACCGTTCCGCCTCGCGGCATTCCTGCTGGTAACGCTGGCAGGCATGAGCGTCGGCCTGTGGCAGTTCCTGCGTGGGCACCGGTACGCACAGTGGAATCCCGACCAGAATCGTTGAGAGGACTCATGCCATGGCGATCAAACAACTGATAAAACGCACCAGCGGCTGGCTCTATCTCAACTCGTCAGTGGGACGCAACCAGCTGCATGGCGCCGGGGTCATCCTGATGCTTCACCGGGTGCTGGCCAATGACCGCGCCGCCAATCTGCCGCACCGCAATGAGCTGTGCGTTGGCCCGCAGGCGTTCGAACACCTGCTGGTGTGGCTGCGCAAGCATTTCGATTGCGTGCCGCTGATGGAATTGCTCCAGCCCAACGCCCTGCGCACCGAGCGTCCGCAAGTGGCGTTGACCTTCGATGACGGCTGGCGCGACAACGCAGTCAACGCCTATCCGCTGTTGCAGAAATATCAGGTGCCGGCGAGCATTTTTCTTTCCACCGATTTCATTGGCAGCCGGCAACGCTTCTGGTGGGAAAGCGTGGGCGAAACGCTGTGGGGCAGCCATGGCGAAAAGGCGCGCATGCATCTGATCGAGCACCTGCGTATCACCGGCCATCCGCTGCCGGTGCTGCTTGACGATATCGATGTCGACCGGCGCAGTCTGGCGCTGCTGCATTATCTGCAAGGGTTGAAGTGCCTCGAACCGAAGGAACTCGAACGTCTGACCGAGGAATGCCCGCCGGAGTCAATGCCGCAAGCGCTGGACTGGCACCAGGTGCGCGCCATGGAAGCATCCGGTCTGGTGCGTTTCGGCCCGCACGGTGCCAGTCATTCGATCCTCACCGGACTGGACGACGATCGTCTGCACGAAGAAATCAGCCGCAGCCGCACTGCCCTGCACAATGGCTGCAATCGGCCGTTGCCGGTGTATTGCTACCCCAACGGCGACAACGATGAGCGCGTCCGCGAGCAGGTTGCCAATCATGATTACCCTTTCGCTCTGGGCACGGCCAGCGGCCTCTATCGAGGCGTCGGCGATCCTTTGAACCTGCCTCGCTTCGGCGTCAGCCAGCGTACCGCGCGCAATCCTGAACTGCTGTCGTTACGGATCTTTCGCGGGGCACGGCCATGAGTCGAGGCAGCTACATCAGGCATCTGGCCCTGAGCATGGGCACCAAACTGGCAATGATCGCCTTGCGTTTGCTGCGCAACGTCTTGCTCGCACGGATTCTCGGCCCCAGCGAACGCGGCTTGTTCGCCCTGCTCAGCACTTTGCCCGACTTGATCAGTGCGGCCACCAGCGGCGGGTTGAATTCGGCGGTCGGTTATCAGGCCGCCAAGCAGCGGCCGATGGGTTTGTTGCTCAGTCAGGTCCTGGTGTTCGGTTGCCTGTTGGCCGGGTTGCTGACTTTGCTGGTGGTCGCGCTGGCGCGAGAATTTGGCAGCGAACTCGATGTCACGATGCAGCTCGGTCTGCTGGCGTGGCTGTTGCTGCTGGCGGTACCGCTGACAGTGCTCAAAAGCGGCCTGCTGACATTGCACAACGCCTCGGGCGGCGTGGTCGCCTTCAACGTCCTGCGCCTGATCGAATCGCTGGCGCCGCTACTGCTTTTTATCGCGCTGTTCTGGATGTGGAAAGAGGCGGCACTTGAAGCGGCACTGATCAGTTGGCTGGCCGGTATCAGCCTGGTGGTGCTGGTGGGCTGGATGTGGCTCAAACGCGCACAGCCGCTGCAACTGCAATGGGATCGGGCGAGCCAGACTGAGCTGCTGCGATTCAGTGCACGCAGCCATCCGGATCTGCTGTTCCAACAGGTCATTTTGCGCTCCGACTACCTGTTTATCGGCGCCCTGCTGGGCAGCACCGCGCTCGGCCATTACGCCATGGCCAGCGCCGCCGCCGAACTGTTGCTGATCGTCCCGGAAGCGGTCACCACACCGCTGATGAAGCGTCTGCTGCAACAGGACAAGGGCATGGACAAGGTCACTCCGCTGGCGCTGCGCCTGACCGCCACGGTGATGCTCGGCGCCTGCGTCACTATGGCGCTGATCGGCGAATGGTTGATCGTCACCCTGTTCGGCGCCGCCTACCAACCCGCGTATCCCGCTTTGTTGGCCTTGCTGCCGGGGCTATTGGGCCTGTGCTACGCGAGCATTCTGCGCCTTGATCTGCTGGGCAAGAATCGCCCCGGCACGGTGTCCCTGCTGATGGGGCTGGGCGCGCTGCTGAATCTGGCGCTGAACCTGGCGCTGATTCCGGCGTTCGGCATCGTCGGCGCAGCAGCAGCGTCCTCGATCGCCTATCTGGCAGTGACCCTGGCGATGCTGGTGCTTTACTGCAGACTCAGCGGCGTACCGTTCTGGCACACGCTGTTCATTCTGCCCGCTGACATCAGCCCGGTGTGGCTGATCTTGCACCGCAGGAAAGCCGCATGAAGCGCCTGGCCCTGCTGCTCGGACTCGGCATGACGCTGAACGTCTTCGCTGCGCCAATGCAGTGGGGCGACATCCGCGACGGCAGCCTGTATCTGCAGGCCGATCACCCGGATACGGTCACCGTGCGCTGGGTTCCGGCATGGCAGGCGCAGGCCAATGAAGAGCATATCTATCTGCTCGACGGCCACGGCCGCTTGCAAGGTGAGCGATTGATAAAGGCCAGTGAGGTTCGCGGCTCGCAGCGCTGGTCCCTGGTGCCGGGAGCTGCCGGTTATCGCCTGGAGATTCCCGGCTACAGCTTCCGCAGTTATCGCGTCGAGCATGACGACAAGACCGTGGCGCTGTTCAGTCCGGCCAAGGTGCATTTCAGTGTCGAAACCCGCAATGGCGATGAGCTGTTTTTCCAAGTGGCACCGGGAGAACACGCGGTGCTGAACGGCAAATACCATGGCGGCGTCAACGCACTGCAAGCACAGCGCGTGAACGATGGACAACAGCTGTCGCTGGCCCTCAAGCCCCACCGCGCCTATTGGCAATTCGATCAAGTGGCCCTGCCGGTCAGTGATCGGGCTCAGGTCTGGCGCTTGCGCCTGCAGGGCAGCGGCAAAGCGGCGTTCTGGCTCGACGGCACGGCCAACCTGTTTGCGCGCAATCCACAGCAGCTCCAGCCTCTGCGTGAAGAGTCGGGCCAGGTCCGCCTGACTCTGCACGATAAGGTGCTCGGGCGCACCCCGGATCTGGGCATTGCCCTGCCCAACCTCATGCCGCCCGCAGCCAGCCATGGCGCATTGGATGCCTTGAAACCGAGTGCGGCGAGTTATTACAGCTACGTTGACCTGACTTCAAAAAATGCCCGTTTCGAAGACCCGGTTCGTCAGCTCTATCAGACTCGCTTCGGCATCCGCCAGGACATCACCCTGCTCGCCGGCACCGGGCGTCAGGCCAATTTGCGCGCCGACATGCAAAGCAGCAACGGCCTCGACGCCTGGCTCGCCAGCACGCGCGCACTGGGTGGTCAAGGCACGCATTACATCGGCTTCGCCGACGAGCCGAACTTAAATTATTCGAGCTATGACGATTATCGGGCGATTTTTGTCAGCATGGCGCGCCAGGTGCGCAGCGATCCGGCCAATGCCCGCGCCGGTGTGCGCATCGCCATGCCAGCCAGTTCGCGGCTGGTCAACGGCCCCTTCGCCAATAACGCCGCCGACAAACGCGGGATTGATTGGGCACGGCGTCTGCTCAGCGAATCGCCCGATCAGATCGACGCACTGGCCTGGCACGAATGGATGATCCGCGACCTGCTCGCCACCCGCGTCTACCGCGACAGCGTGCGCCGCGCCGCGGAACTGGTCGGGCTCGACGACAAAGGTCAGCCGCGCAAGGCCTTGCTGCTCGATCAGACCAACATATCCAGCGGCTCCAGCCTGAGCCCCTACGACCAGGAAACTCACTACGCCGCGCTGTGGTGGACCTCGGTCGTCATCAATGCTTCTCAGGACGGCTTGCTGACCATGCTCAACTGGTTTCAGGCAGCCGACGAACCGCCCTACGCCAAGGGCATGGTGCGCATATTGGGCGGCGATCGCTTCGAGCTGAAACCGGTGGGCCTGGCCCAGCAATTCATCGCTCGGCACTGGTTGCCGCACGTGCTGCAACTGGATAACGACGCTTTCGAAGTGGATGTGCTGGCGATGGCCGGCGACGAGCAGCGCACTTTGCTCGGGGTGAACAAAGGCACACGCCTGCAACGCGTTGATCTGAGCGGCGCCAAGTGCCCACTGAACCACGGCGCCCTGCATTTCTTCGGCGCTGACAATCGTGCCCGCGACGCACCGTTCGCCTGTGAAAACGGGCGCGTGCGTTTCGAGTTACCGGGGCAAAGCCTGTTTGCCCTGACCTGGAACGCTACATGAACCGCCCTTCTGCCCCGCGAGCGTCATGCTGCGCGTGGCACCTTCATCAGGAGAAGAGACCATGGATATTTTGCAAAAACTCAGCGGACACATCCGTCGCGAAGGCCTGCCAGCGACCTTGGCGAAGATCCGCAGAAAGTACATTTTTGCCCATCGGGAACTGCTGTGGATGGAGCGGGATCTGGTCAGCCCCGTGCCGCCACACAGCCTCAAACCCTACCCGCCGCTGCGGGTAATGCAGATCACCGCAGACAACGCCAGTGCCTTCACCCGTTACTTCGGCGACCGTGTCGGCGTCATGGCCGAACTGGCCAGTGAAGGCCACACCGGGCATATGCATGTCGACGCGCAAGGCGATGCCGTGGCGTTCATCTGGGGCACGCCGCGTGATTATTTTGATCGGCATTACTACGGATGCCGATTCCCGGTAAAACCCGGCGAGTTTTTCGAGTTCGGTGGCGAAATGGCCCGCCCCTACTGGGGCACCCAATTGTCAGTCGATGTGCAAGTGCGCCTGTGGAAAGCCATGGCTGTCAAAGGCTGCAGCAGAGTGGTCGATGTCTGTGAGTCGAACAACATCCCGGCGCTCAAGCTGCACCTGCGCATGGGCTATACCGAACAACAGCGGATCACGAATATCTACACGCTGTTTGGGCGCTGGCGCTTTTACCGCGAAACCCGCTACAGCGGTTCGCGCCTGAAGGCGCTGCGCAAGACTTCCCGTCCACCCGTCAAAGCAACGGCGGTCTGAACCTATGGCGATGCGATTCGAATGGCGCACGTCCCTATGCGCTGCCGACTTCCCGGCAACCGCCTATGAAACGCTGCGACTGGGCGTGACCGACCATACGCCGTTCAACAATCTCGGCTGGTTGTGTGCAGCGGAACAGGCGCTGGGCGAGGATCAGCGTCTGCACATTCTGCTCGGCTGGGAAGCCAGAGAATTGCGCCTGTGCCTGCCGCTCGTGGCCAGCCGCGAACGCTTCGCTGGCCTGCCGTTTCGGGTTTTGCATCACTTGGGTTATCCGTTGGCCGATCGACTTGCCTTGCTGTCATTGCTCGGCAGTGAAGACATGCACCGGGCGCTGCTGCTGATCCGTCAGCGCCTGCCCCACGCGCTGCTACAACTCAATGAACTGTCGGAACCTGCCGGGGAAGAAAGTGCCCTCACCGATTGGATGGCGCGTAGCTCCACTGCTGAACGGCGCCTGAGTTGCCGGGTACCGGTGCATCTGATCAGCGACGCCGACCAGCAGGAAGTATCCGGCGACCCGCGCTACAAACTGCGCCGGGCGCGCAAACGGATTGCCGCATGCGGCGCCCAGGTGCGACGAATCACCCCCGATGCGCTGTCGATGCCCAAGGTTTTACAAGCGCTGCAGGAAGTCGAGTCAGTGAGTTGGAAAGGTGATGAGGGCGTCGGGATTTTCGCCAGCGAACGCAGTCGTCAGTGGATCCAAAGCGCGTTCACTGCCCTCGCCGCTCAAGGGCTGGTGCGGGTGGTGACGCTGGAGCTGGACGGCCGCTGCATCAGCTATCGGCTGGGCCTGCTCGAGCAAGGTCGACTCTACGACTACAACCTCGCATTCCTGCCGCAATACGCAGATCTGGGCAGCGGCCGCGTGCTGCTTGAGGAGTGGATTCGCTGGGGCCTGGACGAGCAATGGCACTGGATCGATGCCTCGCGGGTCAGCCTGGAGAACTCCAGCCATCAGTTGCACGAGCGCATGACCGGGCAACTGGAGCACTGGCGCTGGAGCTTCTACTCATGGCGCCCCAGTGGCCTGCTGCTGGGCCTGGGTTTACGTCTTTGGTACTGCGTCAAACCGGCTCTGCAAAAAAGACGCGCACAGCGCGCTGGCAAGCCGACAGCGGCAAATACATCCACCACTCAACCGGCAACACCATCCATCACACCTGGGCTAGGGCCTCGGAGAGCATCATGAACGCCATCGAAAAACTGCTTCTGCGCATCAAACAAAAAGGCCTGCGCCGCACCCTTGGCGCTTTCGGCAAACGTTACGTCTTCGCTCACCGTGAATTGCTGTGGATGGAGCGCGATCTGGTCACGCCGATTGCGCCGAACAAACTGCGTCCTTGTGAAGGTTTACATAGAGTCGACATCACCGAGGACAACGCCAGGGCTTTCAGCAAGTACTTTGGTGACCGTGTGCAGACCATGGCCGAGTTGGCCGCTGAAGGGCACACCGGGCACATGTACCTGGACCAGGAAGGTCACACCGTCGGGTTCGTCTGGGCCAGCACTCGCGACTACTACGACCGCCACTTCTACCGCTACACGTTTACGGTCGAGCCTGGTGAATACTTCCAGTTCGGTGCCGAGATTACCCGGCACTATTTCGGCAGTAGCTTGACCGTCGATGCCCAGACCGCACTGTGGCAAGTCATGTCTGCCCGAGGCTTCAAAAAAGTCGTGGATATCTGCGACAACGCCAATATCCCGGCCCTGAAGATGCATGTGCGCCTGGGCTATAAGGAACAAGGGCGGATCACCCATGTTTACGACCTGTTCGGCCACTGGCGTTTCTTCCGCGAAACGCGCTACAGCGAGTCAAGGCTGGAGGCACTGCGCAAGCCGGAAAGACCGGTAGTGACCGCTACGGCACAGGCCTGATCCGCTCTGGATATTTTCGGCGGTTTTGATGCCGCCATCGCGAGCAGGCTCGCTCCTGCAATGGAATGCGTTTCCCTGTGGGAGCGAGCCTGCATGCGAAGAGGCCAGTAGCTGCACCCGAAGCTCTCACAAGCGATTGGCTGGTTGCCTACAAACTGTGACGACACTTCCAACATTCGGAAAAGATTTGGCCGACTGTTTATCCGTATCCACTTGGATACAGTCGACTAATGACTTATCTTATCAAGCAAACTGCAACATTCCAGGCTTGGCACCGTTCGATCAGAGACTTGCGCGCCAAAATGGCTATCGCCCGTCGTATTGATCGGGCTTCAACAGGTAATCTCGGCGACTCCAAATCGGTGGGCGATGGAGTTTCTGAGATGCGTCTGGATGTTGGCGCGGGCTACCGGGTGTATTTCACAATCCGCAATGGCGCAGTAATTATTCTGCTGGCCGGAGGCGACAAATCCTCACAAAGCGCAGACATCCGACGCGCACAAAAAATGGCAAAGGAGGTTTAACCATGAGCCAGACTTTGACGAATTTCGACATGGTCGCGCTGCTCGACAGTGATGAAGCCATCAGCGAATACCTGTCGCAGGTGCTTGCAGACGGAGACAGCGAAGAATTCCTTCGCGCAATCGGTTACGTGCTCAAGGCCAGAGGTATGACGCAAATTTCCAAAGACTCAGGCATGGGTCGTGAAAGTCTCTACAAAGCTTTCGCTCCCGGAGCGAAGCCTCGATTTGACACAGTGCTGAAGGTGATTCATGCACTTGGCATCGATCTTTGTGCACAGCCAGGGCATGTGATCAATCACTCCATTTCGTGAGTTCTGTAGCGGCCAATAGGCCGCCATCGCGAGCAGGCTCGCTTCCACACTGGATAGTCGCCGTACGCAAACCAATGTGGGAGCGAGCCTGCTCGCGAAGAGGCCAGTCGTCGCAATAAGATTCTCAGGCCTTGCTTGCCACCAGGCTAAAGCACATCGGCATCTGCGCCATTCGCTCAATCGAAAAACGCCGGTTCCCTGAGAGCCCCACCATCAAAGATTCACATGACTCTGGTTAAGCTTCTCACGCAAAAACTCCACCAGCGCCTGCACCGGCCTCGAGGCCTGACGGTGCTGCGGATAAACCGCCGACAAGGTCAGCGGCTCTGGACGCAAATCATCCAGCACCGGCAGCAGCCGCCCATCCTTCAGCGCCGCGCCGACGATGAAGGTCGGTAAATAAGTAATCCCCATCCCCTGCACCGCCGCGTCTCGCAGCAGTTCGCCGTTGTTCACGCGCATGCGCCCGGCAACGTTGACCAATACCGGTTTGCCCGGTGCTTCGTTGAAGCGCCATTGCACCGAGCGGCCATGGCCGTACGGCAGGCAGTCGTGACTGTGCAGGTCTTCAGGTTTGAGCGGCGTGCCGCGTTCGGCGAGATACGCCGGGCTGGCGCAATAGACCCGTTCGATGCTGGCGATGCGGCGGGCAATCAGTGTCGAGTCTTCCAGCACACCGATGCGCAACGCCAGGTCGTAGCCCTCGCCGAGCAGGTCGACCGGACGATCGCTCAAGTCGACCTCAACCGTGACCTCGCGATATCGCTGCAGGAACAACGGCAACAGACACCCCAGATGCGCGACGGCAAACGACAGCGGCGCGCTCAAGCGGATCGTGCCGCGCGGCTCGGCGGTTTCGCCGGCGATGCCCTGCTCGACCTGCTCCACCTCGCCGAGCAGCCGTAGGGCCGACTCGTAATAGCTCTGCCCGAGCGGGGTGACGTCAAGCCGGCGTGTCGAGCGATTCAACAGGCGCACACCGAGGCGCTCTTCCAGTTGCATCAAGCGCCGGCTGACGAACTGCTTGGACAAGCCCAACTGATCGGCCGCGGCGGTGAAGCTGCCGGAGTCCATGACCTGGCAAAAAATACGCATGTCTTCGAACGGGTTCATTGTCACTCCCTGGTGGACAGTTAAACGCTTTATAGCCGCTTTTTCGCTTTTCAGCAGCCCATTAATCTGTGCTCACGGTGTTGCTGAGGCCGCAAACCCAGTGCCACAGCAGCCCGAAACTCAGGCAAACAATCAAAATTATTCAAAAGGATTTCCACCTATGAACATCGTCAAGAAAACCCTCGCCGCATCCCTCCTCGCCCTTTCCGTCAGCAGCGCTTTTGCCGCAGGCAGCCCAGGTGTGGAACACAACACTCAGGCATTCCTCGACGCCCTCGCCGCTGGCGGCGGCCGCCCGCTGGAGCAACTGAGCCCGAAAGACGCACGCGCAGTGCTGACAGGTGCCCAGGCTTCGGTGAAGGTTGATCTGTCCGGTGTGGAAGTCAGCGACAAGGCGATCAAGGTCGATGGCCAGACCATCAACCTGAAAGTGGTGCGCCCGGCCAAAGTCAAAGGCGAGTTGCCGGTGTTCATGTTCTTCCACGGTGGCGGCTGGGTGCTGGGTGACTTCCCGACGCACCAGCGTCTGATCCGTGATCTGGTGGTCGGCTCTGGCGCTGTTGCGGTGTATGTCGATTACACGCCGTCGCCGGAAGCGCAGTACCCGACCGCAATCAACCAGGCTTACGCCGCGACCAAATGGGTGGCCGAACACGGCAAGGACATCGGTGTCGATGGCAAGCGTCTGGCAGTGGCCGGCAACAGCGTCGGCGGCAACATGGCGGCGGTCGTGGCCTTGATGGCCAAGGAGCAGAAAGCCCCGGCGCTGCGTTTCCAGCTGTTGATGTGGCCGGTAACCAACGCGCAGTTCGATGACGGCTCGTACCAGCAATTCGCCGACGGCCATTTCCTCACCAAGGGCATGATGCAGTGGTTCTGGGACAACTACACCACCAACCCGGCCGAGCGTGCGCAGATCCATGCGTCGCCGCTCAACGCCAGCGCCGAACAGCTCAAGGGACTGCCCGCTGCGCTGGTGCAGACTGCCGAGTTCGACGTACTGCGTGACGAAGGCGAAGGCTATGCACGACATCTGGATGCGGCTGGCGTGCCGGTGACCTCGGTGCGCTACAACGGGATGATTCATGACTTCGGTCTGCTCAATCCGCTGAGCCAGATTCCGGAAGTGAAGGCCGCGGTGCGTCAGGCGGCGGCTGAGCTGAAGACTCATCTGAATCCATAAAAGCAACAGATCGCAGCCTTCGGCAGCTCCTACCCTGGAATACCATTCCCTGTAGGAGCTGCCGGAGGCTGCGATCTTTTTTCTCACTAGCGTCGCGGAGGACCGGTCATGACTCTTTTCTACGCCCACCTGCTGTCCTGGAGCACCGTGCTGTTGCTGCTCGACGCCGCCCTCTGGCACTTCTCGCCCTTCACCCATCGCGCGCCGCGAGTCGCTGTGCGTCTGGTGTTGTTTCTGGCGTTCACCGCGCTGGTGATCAATGCCGGTGTCAGCCCGTTGCAGGCACCGCTGTTTGCCGACGATCGCGTGGCGCAATTGGGCGCGACGGCGCTGGGGATTCTCTGGTGGTTGTACGCAGCAAGGGTACTGACCGAAGTCATCGGCCTGGCGCTGATGCGGCGCATCGGTCACAGCGGCCGCTTGCTCCAGGATGTGATCGGCGCATTGGTGTTTCTGGTCGCCATCGTTGCGGCAGCCGGCTACGTACTGGAACTGCCGGTCAAGGGTTTGCTGGCCACCTCCGGAGTGGTCGCCATCGTCGTCGGCCTGGCTCTGCAAAGCACCCTCGCCGACGTGTTTTCCGGCATCGTCCTCAACACCACCAAGCCGTATCAGGTGGATGATCTGGTGATGATCGACGGCGTCGAAGGCAAGGTATTCGACATCGACTGGCGCGCCACGCACCTGCTGACCAGCGCCGGCACCATGGCCGTTGTACCGAACTCGGTAGCGGCCAAGGCGAAGATCGTCAACCTCAGCCGGCCGAGCAACATGCACGGCGTGTCGATCAGCATCCAGGTGCCAAACCACATTCGCCCGCGTCGGGTGCTCGATGCGCTTGATCGCACTTTGCAAGGCAGCAGTTCGCTGTTGCTCAGTCCTGCACCGAAAGCCGTGCTCAAGGAAGCCGGCGAAACCATGTCGGAGTACGTCGCCAGCGGTTTCATCGCCGAACTGGGCAAGAAGAGCGAAGTGCGCAATCAGCTGTTCGACCTCGCCCACCGGCATCTGGAAGCGGCGGGCATTTCGCGGCATCCCGACGGCGTGATCGAACCGTCGAGCCGCGCTCGCGCATTGCTGGACGAAGTGAAAATCTTCCGCTCGCTGAGCAGCGAAGAACGTGATCGCCTCGCCGAATCGATGGTCGCGCAACAATACTCGGCGGGTCAGGTGGTTCTGGATCTGGACGAAGTGCCAGACAGCCTCTTCGTGATTGCTACGGGCGTGGTCAGCGCGACGGTGCCGGAGGGCACTGGTCAGACCGAGGCCGGACGCATGGGGCCGAGCGAGGTGATGGGCGAGCAGAGTATTCTCGCCGATACGCCGTCGCAGGCAACGTTCACGGCACTGACGTCGAGCATCATCTACCGCCTCGACAAGCAGTTGACCCGGGAATGCATGGACAAGCGCAGCGAAGTCGGCCGGGCCTTGAACAAGTTGCAGGCGGTGCGTCAGCAGAACAGTCGCCTCGCGTTGATGGCCAAACCGGTGGCGGTGAAAAAAGGTGGTTTTTTGGGGTGGTTGCAGAAGCGCTAACAGCAAAAGATCGCAGCCTGCGGCGGCTCCTACAGGGAAAATGCGTTCCCATGCAGGAGCTGCCGCAGGCTGCGATCTTTTGATCTTACTTGGCGGTGAACTTGGTATAGCTGTTGATCAGGTTGCGATAGTTGGGCAGACGCTCCGACAGCAGATGCGCCAGGCCTTCCATGTCGTTGCGCCAGTCGCCCTGCAGCTCGCAGGCCACTGCGAACCAGTTCATCAGGTGAGCACCGGCTGCCGACATGCGCGCCCAGGCGGCTTGTTGCACGGTGGTGTTGAAGGTGCCCGACGAGTCGGTTACGACAAACACTTCGAAGCCTTCAGCAATCGCCGACAGGGTCGGGAATGCTACGCATACGTCGGTCACTACACCGGCGATGATCAGTTGCTTGCGGCCAGTGGCCTTGATCGCTTTGACGAAGTCTTCGTTGTCCCAGGCGTTGATCTGGCCTGGACGCTGAATGAACGGCGCGTCCGGGAATTGCTCGAGCAGCTCAGGGACGATCGGGCCATTGGGACCGGCGTCGAAGCTGGTAGTCAGAATGGTTGGCAGCTTGAAGAACCTGGCGATGTCGCCCAGTGCCAGCACGTTGTTCTTGAATTCGTTCGGCGAGAAATCCTGCACCAGCGAGATCAGACCGGTCTGGTGATCGACCAGCAGGACGACGGCATCATCTTTGTTCAGACGCTTGTAAGGAACGCTCATGGCAAAACTCCTGGATGGATGGTTGTTGCGGGAAGCGCCGGCCCTGATGACCGGCGCTTTTTTCAAACTCAGAACGCGAAGCAGGAACAGCCGAATGCGCCCCAGAAACCGGCGAAGTCGCTGACCGGCGCGTTCGACATCCGCGCCTTTTCATGACTGTGAGTGTGCACGGCACACGGCCCGCTGCACTGGTGAACCTGCGCCTGCAATGGCGAGTTCGGGCGCCAGTGGCCCGGAACCTTGACCACCGGCGACCAGTCCGGCAGCACCGGAATCGAACGCGGGCCGAGGTCTTCGAAGTCGCCGGCGGCGTAGACAATCTTGCCGCCGACCACGGTCATCACCGACTCGATCCACTTGATCGCTTCTTCTTCAACACTGAAGAAGTCCGCGCTCAGTGCCGCCAGGTCTGCCAGTTGGCCGATGCGAATCTGGCCCTTTTTGCCCTGCTCCGAAGAGAACCAGGCACTGCCGTGGGTGAACAGCTCCAGCGCGGTGGCGCGTGGCAAGCCTTCTTCGTACAGCGCCAGACCGCCAACGGTGCGGCCGCTGACCATCCAGTACAGCGAAGTCCACGGGTTGTAGCTGGAAACGCGGGTGGCATCGGTGCCGGCGCCAACCGGCACGCCTTCAGCGAGCATGCGCTTGATCGGCGGCGTGGCTTCGGCGGCTTGTTTGCCGTAGCGATCGACGAAGTATTCACCCTGGAACGCCATGCGGTCCTGAATCGCGATACCACCGCCCAACGCTTTCACCCGCTCGATGTTTTGCGGGGTGATGGTTTCGGCGTGGTCGAAGAACCACGGCAGGCCGTTGAACGGAATGTCACGGTTGACCTTCTCGAACACGTCAAGCATGCGGCTGATCGATTCGTTGTACGTGGCGTGCAGACGGAACGGCCAGCGCTGCTCGACCAGGTGGCGCACCACTGGCTCCAGTTCCTGCTCCATGGTCTGCGGCAGATCCGGGCGCGGTTCGAGGAAGTCTTCGAAGTCGGCGGCGGAGAACACCAGCATCTCGCCCGCGCCGTTGTGGCGCAGGAAGTCGTCGCCCTGGTGCAACTTGACGCTGCCGGTCCAGTTCTGGAAATCGGTCAGCTCTTCTTTCGGCTTCTGGGTGAACAAGTTGTAGGCGATGCGCACGGTCAACTGGTCGTCTTTGGCCAGTTGTTCGATCACCTGGTAGTCATCCGGGTAGTTCTGGAAACCACCGCCGGCATCGATCGCGCTGGTCAGGCCGAGGCGATTGAGTTCGCGCATGAACTGGCGGGTCGAGTTGACTTGATATTCCAGCGGCAGCTTCGGCCCCTTGGCCAGCGTCGAGTAGAGAATCATCGCGTTCGGCCGTGCCACCAGCATGCCGGTCGGGTTGCCGTTGCTGTCGCGCACGATCTCGCCACCCGGCGGGTTCGGCGTGTCGCGGGTGTAACCGGCCACGCGCAGTGCGGCGCGGTTGAGCAGCGCACGGTCGTACAGGTGCAGGATGAACACCGGAGTGTCCGGCGCGGCCTGGTTGATTTCTTCCAGGGTCGGCATGCGTTTTTCGGCGAACTGGAATTCGTTCCAGCCACCGACCACGCGCACCCACTGCGGGGTGGGCGTGCGATCGGCCTGATCCTTGAGCATGCGCAGCGCATCGGCGAGCGACGGCACGCCTTCCCAGCGCAATTCCAGGTTGTAATTCAAACCGCCACGAATCAGGTGCAGGTGCGAGTCGTTGAGGCCAGGAATGACGCAGCGGCCCTTCATGTCGACCACTTGCGTGGCGTTGCCTTTAAGGGCCATGGCCTCGGCATCGTTACCGACGGCGACGAAGCGGCCATCCTTGATCGCCACGGCGCTGGCCAGTGGTTTTTCCCGGTCTACGGTATGAAATTGGCCATTGAATAAAATCAGATCGGCACTCATCGCAGTTCCTCAAGCAAAAGTGAAAAGAAGCAAACCCCGCTCAACGCGGCGAGGTTTCTTGGGAATCGAGGTGTTCATGGGCCTGACTGGCTTCCAGCCACGGGGTGAACAACCGGGTGACCGGCGGCATCACCACGTAGACCACCGAGAGGACGATGGTCAGGGTGATCAGAAACGTGGCGACCACGTAGTTGGACAGAAGCGGATGCAGCGCCAGCAGCGGACCCCAGATCAGCGGCACCAGCAGGGTGTGCGGCAGAATCACCAACAGCGTGACGACAGCCTGCTTCCAGCGCGGCGGCGGTGAGCCGGCCTCGGCCAGCGGTGTGAACCAGAATTCATTGACCGGCGCGACTTCGGTCTGATCACCGTCGGCCAGCATAGGCGCGGCTTCGGCAACCAGCGCCTGACGCTCCGACGACTCCAGCCAGCCCTGCATCGCTTGCGTGGAACTGAAGCGCAGCACGCAGGTGTAAAAATCCAGACGCCCGCGCTTGCCGCGCACCACGTCCACCCCCAGATGTCCTTCGCGCTGACCGGCGACGCGCACGATATTGCGCAGCCACGCTTCATATGCCGACTCGAAACCGGCCTTGACCGAATGCTTGATGATCAACGTGACAGTCTCATCGGCCCCCGGTGCTTGTGAATTGAAGACTTCAGGCATAGCGCAGCACTCCGGGCAAACGAACAGGAATCGCCAGCCGTCCGGGCCCGGCGATCAATACAGTGGTGAAGAGGATCAACAGCAACCAGCCGAACTGCCCTTCGGCCACACTCCATTGCGGATGCACGACCAGCAACGCCACCAGCAGCACAAAGAGAATAGGCAGGCAGGCCAATCGCGCCAGCACGCCGGCGACGATCAGCAATGGGCAGAGGACTTCGGCGAAGATCGCCAGGATCAGGGTCAGACGGGCGCCGAGGTGGAACGGGTCTTCGATCAGGTGCAGTTGCGCGGTGAAGTCCAGCAGCTTGGGCAAGCCGTGCACCCACAACAGAAACAACCCGCCGCTGACCCGCAGGAACAGCAACCCGATGTCGCGCGCCTGTTCATCCCTCGAAGCAATCATGACCCGACCCTTTGAATGTCATTGGCGTGAATCATGCCAATGCCGGGTCGGGTGAAATTGCATGAATGTGCTCAGTTGCAGCAGGTCTCGAGACTATCGAGTAACGTCGGCTTCAAGGTACAGATCGAATGGTGTATTCGCGGAGTTGAAAAGCCGTTGCCGCAGCCTCGTTCGGTACCTGATCCAGGTTGACCAGGAACCGAATTGAAAGCTTGCTGCCATTTTTGAGTAACCGCAGATAATTTGCCGAGATAGAAGCGACATAGCCGCCGTTTGTAACCCACGCCGCATGCACCATATTGGTAGTTACCACCCACATTCGCAGGTTATGCGGGCCAGTTTCGCTCTGCCCTTCCAGATAGAGTGAGATTCGTTGATTCCGGGCAATATGCTGCCAGACACCAAACCGCAGATTCCCCCCTGACTGCACGTCTTTGAGATCAAGAATGCCACCGCTGGCCTGAATAATCTCCGGCGCTACGAGACGATCCAGTGCAATCGGCAGCACGTTCAGGGGTAAAGGGTTTGAAGTCACCGGTTCAGCACTGCCTCTTGAGTACGAAAACGTAACATTCATTATTTTTCCGATGCTGAATGCCACCAGCGATACAGGCAGCTCAGTGCGGATCGGACGTATAGTGCCGGCCGCCCTTGGCGTGGTGCGATGTGAGCCCGAAGCGGGCGTCCCGTCAGCCGCTGTTACCGTCACGAAAACCATATCAGTGGGCAACAGGTCGTCATGGATCAGCGCTGTAAAAGTCGTGACGGCACTCAGTGGATCAAGATTGATGTTGTCGGGAGCCTCGGCAATCGTAAGCGTCAGGTTTGACAGCACGACATTGATTCGCCTCGGACTTGAGGCACTTCCGCTGCCATCTGCCAGCCGGACTGTAAACGTATGCCGTCCAGCGGACAGTTCAGCCGTGTCGTACGTCCAGTCGCCGGCAACAGGATCGACCGTGTCGATGCGGGTCGGGCCATCGAATACATCGAGTGCACCGGAGGCAGTCCCGCTCAATGTGACACGGGTATGACGGGTATCCGCGCCATCGAGTACTTCTCCGTCCTGATCGCGTACCGACAATATCTTCGGCGCATCGGGCGATTCTGTGAGGACGATGTAGTTACGATGCGCAAAGCGTTGAGCAAGGGATGGATCCTCGCTGCTCTGCAGCCCGGCCATCAACTCAAGCGTCAACACGCTACGGTTTTGCAATCCTTGCAGTGGTGCGGCGGGAAAGTTCTGTTCGAAAAAACCATAGCGGTTGAATTCGTCATCGACCTTATTGCCCGGTGCTTGCCAATAAAACGCCTCGAAATTGCTGCCATCGGCATTTGTGCCCTTGAGCTTGAGCCAGAAGGGGTTGCCGCGCCTGCCTAGCAGCCACGCATTGATACGCAAAGTGATTTCGACCAGACCTCCGATATTCAGCGCGACTCCCTGACCGTCGTTATCGGCCTGGCGGATGAACGGTCGTGGCAGATCCAGTTGATTGATACGGGTTATGAACAGCGCGAGAGGCTCTGAAACAACGGGCGTCTCGGTGCCACGATAAAGGGTATAAGTGAAAATGACAGTCTGGTTGAGGTTAAAGGCGATCAGAAGGTTATCAATGTGGGTCTGGAAGGGCTGTGCAAATCCGCCGATCGGTATACGTGGAGACAGATAAGAACCGGAACCTGGCGTACCAGCGCACTCAATAGTAATGACGTCTCCTTCTTGCCAGGGGAAGTCAACGCTCACCGTCAGGTTATATCGAGCAGCATGCGGATCCAGCAAACCGTCCGGGCGACTTTCCATAATCGAGAGCGGCGGCAAGTGGTCACCGACAAGTGCAGGAGTCAACGTGTCCATGTTCATGTCCTTTGCGGGCTAGCCTTCGGGGTTCATCCATCAGACACGGGAAGACACGAATGCGCCACTGTCAGAACTAACAGGTGAAGCCTGCTTTCAGACGAACGGTCGTTTACGACACAGGAATATCCAGCGGGGCCGCCATGAACTGGCTGATCCGCGAGCGCAGCCATTTTTCTGCCGGATCGTTGTCATGCACGCCGCTCCACGCCATCGACAATTGCGCGGCATCAATCGGGAATGGCGGGTCTTCGGCACGCAGCGTGCAGCCTTCTACCAAAGCGCAGGCCGCGTAATCCGGCACAGTGGCGATCATCTCGGTGCCCGCCAGCAATGCGCGCAAGCCGCTGAACTGCGGCACGCCGAGAACCACGCGGCGGCAGCGGCCGATCTTGGCCAGATCCAGGTCGATGTTGCCACTCAGGTCACCGGAAAACGACACCATCGCATGCGGACGCTCGCAGTATTCGTCCAGAGTCAGCGGCCCCGGTCGATCATCGCCACGCAGGACTTTGCAGGGAATGTCGCGCAGCTTCTTGCGTTTGGCATTGGCCGGCAGTTCCGTGGTGTAGCTGACGCCCACCGAGATCTCTCCCGAGGCCAACAGCGCCGGCATCAACAGATAATTGGCGCGGCGCACCACCACAACAATCCCCGGCGCCTCCTGCTGCAGCTGACGCAACAGCGGCGGAAACAGACCGAACTCGGCGTCATCCGACAGCCCGATGCGAAACACATCGCAACTGCTCGCCGGTTCGAATTCCTTGGCGCGGCTGACCGCGCCGGAAATCACATCCATTGCCGGTTGCAGTTCCTTGAGAATCGCCAAGGCCCGCGCTGTGGGTTCCATGCCGCGACCGTTGCGCAACAGCAACGGATCGTCGAACAGATCGCGCAGCCGCCCCAGGGCCGCACTGACCGCCGGCTGGCCCATGAACAGTTTTTCCGCGACGCGGGTCAGGTTCTTTTCGAACATCAGCGCTTCGAAAATCACCAGCAGGTTCATGTCGACGCGGCGCAGATCGTTACGGTTCATGGGCGTGGTTTCCTTATCGGTGGCAGCCGCTTGTTGGGAGTGGCGCTGGGCACTTTACTCGATCAACGGCACTTTCGCCGCGCGTTTATAGGGGCCGTACTCCACCGGCACCCACTGGAAATGTTTGCCCTCGGCAGTGATATGGCCAATGCCCGGGAATGGCAGATGCGCTGCCGTCACCCAGGTTTTGCTTGCCGCCGCGGCACTGAACACCGACTGACGACTGTTGATCGCCTGCTGGCTGTTGACGTCAAACCCGATGGACACTTCCGGATGCAGAAACTGCACCGCCAGGTTATGCACCAGATCGCCCATGAACACGATGCTTTGCTTTTGCGAGGTGAAGCGATACGTGGTGCTGCCCGGCGTGTGCCCTGCTTCGAGGGTCGCTTCTACAAGGCCCGGCAGCGGCGACTCCCCGGCTGCGAACGTCTTGAAGCGGCCAGCGGCAACGTAAGCTGCCGTGGACTGCTGAGCAATCTTGAAAAACTCCCTGGCACCGGCCGGAGCCTTGGCCAGCGCAGCCGGATCGAGCCAGTAATCAGCCTCGGCCTTGGCCGCATACACCGTGGCATTGGCGAACAGCGGTTTTTTCTCGGCATCGACCAGACCACAGACGTGATCGAGGTGCAGGTGCGTCAGCAGAATCGTATCGACCTGCTCGGGCTTGTAACCGGCGGCCTGCATGTTGGCCGACAATTGCCCAGCGGTGGCACCGATGCACTGCCCTGCGCCGGTATCGACCAGAATCAACTGCTTGCCGGTATTGACCAAAAAGGCATTGAACGCAGTCTGCACGCCCGGCGTTTCAATCGAACGACGTGCGAGCAGAGCACGGATCTGACTCTGGCTCATGCCCTGCAACAACTTGGGTGACAGATCGTTGTAACCGTCAAACAACGCGGTGACTTCGTAATCGCCCACGGCCAGACGGAAATAACCCGGCGCTTGCGTGCCAACCTGCGGCGCCTGCGCCATCGCGCCGGACATTGCGAGCATGACCGTGAGGGTCGTCGCAGCTTTAACCATGCCTTTCATTGCATTCCCCTTGAACCCGGCCGACGGCCACGCTGTGTCGTCATCGTCGCGCAAAGCGGTGCGCGCAGACTTGCAAGGATGTGCTGAGTTCCTGCCGTGGCGGTGGAATTAACAACGATTAACTCGTCAGCCCGCCGCCCTCGCCCAACAATGAAGCCCTCTGCGCAGCGTTATTTTATGACCTGAGGGAATGCGCCGACCGTGCGTTCCCCCCCGACACGGACCTTGGCCATGGCTTATTTGCAGCAAACCGTCGCCCTCGCCCCTGCCCGCGAACCGCGTAAAAACCCGACTGGCGGACTCAGTCCACAGCGCGAACGCCTCATCAAACAGTTGATCCTCGATCGCCTGGGCGAAAGCCTGGAGGTGGCTGAACTGGCCCGCGCCTGTTCGCTGTCACGCAGTCATTTCTCCCGTGCTTTCAAGTGCAGCACCGGCCTGTCGCCGCAGGACTGGATTCGCACGCAGCGCCTTGCTCGGGCCAAGCTGTTGATTCAGCACACCGACCTCAGCCTGACGCAGATCAGCCTGGAATGCGGCTTCTGCGATCAGGCACATTTCTGCCACATGTTCACCCGCAGCGAAGGGATCAATCCCTTCGCCTGGCGCTGTCGAGTCATGGGAAAACTGAAAAACGGCGTCGGGCAGCCAGCGGTGTTTTGACTGCTACCGTTACGCCACCCGTTGCACTGATGCTCAAACCTGAGGATTATGCCCGGACACCCCGGATCAGACGGCCTGCGCATGCGCCAGGTACTGATTCGCCCTGTCCGCCGCATCACCGCAGGAGCGCGCTGTTGAGCTTTTCCCCGAATCAGGCCGTTGCTTTTGGCCCCTATCGGATTCATCCCCGGCAACGACTGCTACTTGAAGGCCAACAGCCTTTGCGCCTGGGACGGCGGGCGATGGACATCCTCCTGATTCTGCTGGCGCACGCCGGCCAAGTGGTGAGCAAACAGCAATTGATGGCCGGGGTCTGGCCGGACAGTGTCGTTGAAGACATCAACCTGCGCGTGCACATGGCGGCGCTGCGCAAGGCCCTGGGCGATGGGCAAAACGGCCAGCGCTACATCGTCACCGTCGCGCAGCGCGGCTACAGCTTTGTGGCGCCGATTCTGCTCGACAGCCTCGAACCCAAGCCTGCGGTCGCCGTCGCCAGACACAATCTGCCGCTGCGGCGTACGCGAATGATCGGCCGCCAGCCCGTGGTCGATCATTTGATTGCGCAACTGCCGCGTCGGCGCTGCATCACCCTGGTTGGCCCCGGCGGTATCGGCAAGACCACCGTGGCCCTGCGTGTAGCTGAACAATTGATCGGCGAGTATCGCGACGGCATTCGCCTGCTGGACCTGGCAGCCATCGTCGATCCGGCGCTGATCGGCTCGCATCTGGCGACGTTGCTCGACCTGTCTGCGCCCGACGGCGATGCGCAGGCGTGTCTGGTCGAGGGCCTGCGCGAGCGCCAGATGTTGCTGGTGATCGACAACTGCGAACACCTGATCGATGCGGTTGCCTCACTCAGCGAGCAGATTCTGCGCGGCGCGCCGAAAGTGCACATCCTTGCGACCAGCCGCGAGAGCCTGCGTGCCGAAGGCGAGTTTGTGCAGCGCCTGGAATCGCTCGACTGCCCCTCCATGTCGACCTCGATAGACCCTGCGCAAGCGCTGGGCTTTAGTGCACTGCAACTGTTTGTCGAGCGGGCGACGGCGGCTCGGGAAAGCTTTGAGCTCAGCCAGGCCGAACTGCCTCAGGCCATCGAGATCTGCCATCGCCTGGACGGTATTCCGCTGGCCCTGGAACTCGCTGCCGCACAGGTCAGCGAATTGGGTGTGGACGGACTGCTCAAGCAGCTGCGCGAAGGTTTGCCGCCGCTGTCAACCGGTTTCCATAACAGCACCGAGCGCCACCTGACGCTGCGCGCGACCATGGACTGGAGTTTCAATCTGCTCAACGATTGCGAGCGAACCTGTCTGCGTCGACTGGGGATTTTCCGCCGCAGTTTCACGCTCGCCTCTGCAGCGGCGGTGGTCGTTGGCCAACACATCGATCCCGGCGCGGTGTTCACCGCCGTCACACAACTGGTGGCCAAATCGCTGCTCAGTGTCGAAGTGGGCGATGAAGAGGTGTTTTATCGCTTGCTCGACACGACGCGCCACTACGCGCTGGAAAAGCTCGAACAGGCCAATGAGCTCAGCGCAACGCGTCAACGCCACGCACAACGCTGCCTGACCCTGATGCAGCAGGCGCAGATGGATTGGGACAGCACCCCAACGGTACTGTGGCTCGAGCGCTATGCCCGAGGGCTTGAGGATTTGCGCGCGGCGCTGGACTGGAGCCTCAACGGGCCGGGGCCGGATGAGTTGGGCATTCAATTGGCGGCAGCGTCGGCGCCACTGTGGCAGGAGCTGTCATTGCTGCGCGATTACAGCCGCTATGTGCGCCGGGCGCTGACGCTGCTCGAGCCTTCGCGAGCAGGCTCGGCCCCACAGCCCTGCCCTCGCCTGCAAATCGCTTTGAAACTGGCGCTTGGCAGTGCCAGTTATCACACCTGGGGCGGCACGCCACAAACCATTCAGGCCTTCGTCGACGCTTGCCAATTGGCCGAAGAACACGGCGATGTCGCCGGACAACTGCGTGCAGTGTCGGGGCACATGGCAGTCAATCTGAGTTGCGGGCATTACCGCATGGCGTTGGCCCAGAGCGAGCAATTCGACCGCATCGGCCTGCACGGCGAACCGCTGCTTTCACTGAGTACGCATCGTCTGCGGGTGCTGGCTTTGCATTATGCCGGCGATCAATTACAGGCACGCGTGCATGCCGAGCAAGTGCTGCAACGCATGGCCCACAGCGGCCATCTCAATCGCTTCACCCACGGCTTTGGCGTGCAATACGACCAGAGCGTCGCCTCGCTGACGGTGCTGGCACGGGTACTGTGGCTGCAGGGTTTGCCCGAGCAGGCCTGGCGTGCTGCGCGCCAGGCTTTGGACATTGCCCTGCAGATCGATCACGGCACGTCGATCTGCTATACCCTGGCGCTCGCCAGTTGTCTGATCGCCCATTACAACGGCGACCGCGAGAATGCCCGTGCCCTGCTGCAGCTGCTGCTCGAACAATCGCAGAAGCATTCGGTGCTGCTGTTCAATACCTGGGGCCGGCACTATGCGCAGGTGATCGACGCTGATAACGCCGCGCCGGTAGCAGCGCAGAGCAGCGGGTTGATCAGGGAAATCATGGTTACGCTGGATGAGCGCTTTGTCGATGAGGCACTGGTGGAGCGGGCATATAGCGGCGATGCGGGTTGGAGTATGGCGGAAATATTGCGCGCGCGGGCGGCGGCATTGTTGAAGGGTTCAGAGAGGCCCCTTCGCGAGCAGGCTCGCTCCCACAAGGGTTCGGTATCGGGCGTAGATTCTCGGTTGGGTGCGGATTCCTGTGGGAGCGAGCCTGCTCGCGAATCATCCCTCTCAGACACCGCTAAAACCCAAGAAGCAGAACGATCGCTGCAACAAGCACTGACCATCGCCAGAAGCCAAGGCGCGCTGGCCTGGGAACTGCGTAGCGCCACGGACCTCGCTCAGTTATGGCATCGCCAGTCCCGCCATCGCGAAGCGCTCGAACTACTAACCCCGATCTATCAGCGCTTTACCGAAGGCTTCGCCACTGCGGACTTGCGCAAAGCCTGCTCGCTACTCGACAGCCTGCGCGACCAATGCCCGGCCTGAAGCATTGCGCGTGCGGCTGAGATAGCGCGCATGGCGATGTTCCAGTTCGAGCTTCTCGTCGCTGCGCTCGAGCTGATCGCGAGCATAGCGACGAACCGTGTTGAGCATCCAATAGCGAACCGTTGCACGGATGGGCTGCTGAATCAGCAACGACTTGCGCGCCAACCCTTCGATTATCGCAGTCAGCCTGGAGCCGGCCAGATTCGCGCAACTGATCACACTCACTGCGGCCTCCAACGTGAACCCCGTGCTGAATACCGACAGACGCAGCAGTACACGCTGTTCCATTTCCGTCAGGTGGTCAAAGCTCCAATCGATGGCGGCGGCCATCGACTGATGGCGCGGCACTGCGGTGCGCCGGCCTTGGCCAAGCAACTGCAGGCCCTTTTCAACCTGTGCCTGCAAGCCGATCAAGCCCAACGCGTCGATCTGCGCTGCCGCGAGCTCGATCGCCAGCGGCAGACCGTCCAGCTGACGGCAAATCTCGCGCACGCCTGGCAAATCCTGTTCACGCAAACTGATGCCATGTTGCCGCGCCCGCACGCGACTGACGAACAACTGCACCGCCGGGTAGCTCATGGCCTCTTCGACGGTTTCCAGTGTCGAGCGCTTGGGAATCGCCAACAGCGGCACGAAATGAACGGTCTCCTGCGCCACGTGCAAGGCTTCGCGGCCGGTGACCAGAATCGACAAGCGAGGCGCAGCGTGCAGTAAGGTTTCTACCAGAGCCGCGCAGCGATCGCGCTGGTGATCACAGTTATCCAGTATCAACAAGGCGTGGCGGCCTATGAGTGTGGAAAAGTCCGTGCCCAGATTACGCAGCAGATGGTCCAGGAGCGCAGCTTCATCCTCACTTCCGGCGAGATCGAGCCACCAGACGCCATCGCGGAAATATTGCAGCAACAATTCCGCCACGCGCAGTGCCACGGTGGTTTTGCCGACGCCCGGCGCACCGGTAATTGTCATCAACCGACACGCCGGCATTTGTCGAACCAGACCACCAATCAACGCGTCGCGGCCAATGATCGAAGTCAGCCGCGCCGGTAAATTATGGTGTGGCGCCGCCAGCGTCTCGGCCAACCGTGAAACGGCGCTGTCATGTCGCACCGCAGCGATAAAGCTGTAACCGCGTTGCGGGACGTGCACGATGTAGCGCTGCCCGTCAGTGCCATCCCCCAGCGCCCGGCGCAGCGCCGCGATGTGGACGCGCAGGTTGATCTCTTCGACCACCGAAGTCGGCCACACACGAGCAATCAACTGCTCCTTGCTGACCACTTCCCCTGCACGTTCGACCAGCACCTGAAGAATGTCCATGGCGCGCCCGCCCATGCGCAACGGCTGTTCTCCTTCAAGAATCAGGCGTTGACGTACATGGAAGGCATACGGGCCGAAAAGCAGCACCGTCGCCGGGTTCATGTCGTTGTGATTATTCATGCCAAGCATCTTGGCACTCTCGCGTGACGTTACAACCGCCACAGCGGACGCAGCACGGACATCCGGCTGCGTCAGACGGACAGAACCGCTCTAGCTGAACTGTTCCCGGTACTGTAATGGCGTCAGGCCGAGCTTTTCGGCGAACAGCGAGCGCATGTGTCGAACACTGCCGAAGCCACTTTTATAGGCGATGGTCTTGAGCGGCAGCTCACTGGTTTCCAACAGGTTTCGTGCGCAGTCGATACGCGCATTCTGCAGAAACTCCATGGGCGTCATGTTGACGTCGCGGGCGAACAGACGAGCGAAATGCCGTGCGCTCATGTTTGCCAGTCCAGCCATGCGTTCGACGGTAAAGGCCTCGTCGAGATGCTCAAGTACGTAATTCTGCGCGCGGGTTATGGGCGTCTCCTGAGGGGACACCGCTGCCATCAATGGGCTGAACTGCGCTTGGCCGCCCTGGCGCTTCATTACCACCAGCAATACCTTGGCCACGTCCTGAGCGATTTTCTTGCCGTGATCCCTGGCGACCACCGCCAGTGCCAGATCAATGCCGGCAGTCACGCCGCCCGAGGTAATCAGGTTGCGATCCTCGACGTAGATCTGATCGGTGGTGACAGTGGCTTTTGGAAAGGCCTTGATCAGGCGCTCTGTGTAGTTCCAGTGGGTGGTGACGCGGTACCCGTCAAGCAGACAGGCGTGGCCGAGGAGGAACGCACCGGTACAGATCGAACCGTAACGATCGGCGCGCGGGACAGCTTCGTTCAGCCAGGCGAACAGTTCCGGGAATCTCTCGTTGTAGGCGCCAGGACCGCCCGGTACCAATAACAGGTCATAGCGCTCGGCCGCTTCCTCGATGTGCAGATCCGCCTGAACCTGCACGCCGTTGGACGCCCTCAGCAGCCCGCGCTCTGTTCCTAACGTGGTCAGTTGATAGTGCAGCTCAGGTTTCAAATAACGATTGGCGACTGAAAACACCTCCAGCGGCCCGGCCATGTCGAGCATCAGAAAGTCAGGGAACAGCACCATTGCCACGGTTTTCATCGGGAGGCATCACACATTCAGAGGTCAATACGCACGCTGCAGCGGGGCCATTATGGCCAAATACGGCCTGATCAGCGCAAACGAATGGGTGAACCATAACGCAAAACTGTCAACCTGAGCCGGACAGTCTTTCAGTTTCCATCTACTTATTGCCTCGCCGGGTAACAAGTAACCTTCTCCTCACTCGGACGAATTCACGTCCCGCCAGGAGATTTCATCATGCTGACCCTTCGCAAAGCCTCCGATCGCGGCCTCGCCAACCACGGCTGGTTGAAGTCGTTTCATACCTTCTCTTTCGCCAGTTATCGCAACCCGCGTGAACAGGGTTTTTCCGACCTGCTGGTGATCAATGACGACCGTGTCGCCGCCGGCAAAGGCTTTGGCCAACATCCGCACCGCGATATGGAAATCTTTTCCTACGTGCTGGAAGGCGCACTGGAACATAAGGACACCCTCGGCACCGGTTCGGTGATCCGCCCCGGTGATGTGCAACTGATGAGCGCCGGCAGCGGCGTGGCGCACAGCGAGTTCAACCACTCGGCCACCCAGGCAGTGCACTTTCTGCAAATCTGGATCGTGCCGGACGTCAGCGGTGCCAAACCGCGCTATCAGCAGGAGCACTTCAGTGCGCAGAAAAAACGTGGTCGCCTGCAGTTGATCATCTCGCCGGACGGCAGCAATGGCTCGTTGAAAGTCCGCCAGGATGCGCGGGTCTATGCCGGGTTGTTCGACGGCAAGGAACAAGCCACGCTGGAATTGCCGGCCAATCGCTACGCCTACGTACACGTCGCGCGGGGCAGCGTCGAACTCAACGGCCAGCCATTGCAGGAAGGCGACGGTGTACGAGTCCGTAATGAACAACTGCTCAACCTGAGCAATGGTGTCGATGCCGAGGTGCTGGTGTTCGACTTGCGCCCTCAGGAGCTGCCAGAAATGCCATAAGCAGTGTTTATCGCCGCACATGACGGCCTTCCAATGAAGGCCGTTTTTTATTCAGGCAGCACCGCCGACGGTGGCTCGACTGGCCTGGGTGTGGACACCTCTTTACCAATCTGTATGGCTGCCAGCGTCGTTTGTATCGTCGTCAAAACGGCCGCCTGGTTGGCGAAATGTGCGCCGACGAGCAAGGAAGCCACGCCAAGAAAATGCACTGTGGTGGCAGCCCAGTAATTGGCCTTTACGGTTGATGCCTGCCTGATCGCTTCCCGCGACTCGTCGGCAATTTTCTGCACCCCCACCCACATGACGTCGTAGCGCTTGTCTCGTTCCTGTTGGGTTTTGTCCCGCTCGAGGTAGACCTTGTCCCGCTCTGCCTGAGCAGCCAGGAACCCTCGAATATCAGCGCGCATCTCTGCCACGCGGCCATCCATCCTCGTCTCGATGGTTTCAATCCTGGCGTCGAATTCTTCGCGGCTTATGGTGCTCATGATTTGCCTTTCCTGAACTGCATTCGATCTGTCCGTGATTGCATAATGGTTCACTTCCCCGATTTTCAATTCGACACCTTTTGTGGCTACCGAGACCTTCCCTGGCTCTTCGCTTCGGTGCAGGCCTGACGTCTGTTCCGAACTGTACTCACAATAGAATTCATCGCCCTCGACGACAAGCCGGCGCATTCTGCCGCCGACGTAGGCCGTTTCGTCAGACGTTGTAGCCCTGGCAAAATCCTGAAACCGCTACGCGTTTTCCAGCGCGAAAGCTTCAACGATCTGCTCGATGACCGCCCGCACCCGTGCGGTGTGGCGCAGATCGGCGTGGGTGACCAGCCACACTTCATACGGCAGCGGCCGGGTCCGCTCCGGCCAGAGTCTGACCAGTCCATCGCGCTCGCCCATGTACACCGGGATCTCCCCTACTCCCAGGCCGGCAGCGATCGAACGACGCACCAGCAGGCTGGAGCTCAGCGTGGCGACGATGCGTCCACGGTTCAACGGTTCCGAGACCAGAGTCAGGTCCTTTTTGCTCTGCAGATACGGCTGATAAACCACCAGATCGTGACCCTCGAAAGCGCTGCCGGGTTGCGGTTCGCCATTGCGCTCGACATAGGCTTGCGCAGCGAAAAGTCCTACGGGCCAACGTGCAATTCGCCGGGCGATAAGATCCGGGTTATCCGGCCGCGTATTGCGCACAGCGATATCCGCCTCGCGCTTGGCCAGACTGAGGATTTGCGTCGAGGCATCCAGCTGGATTTGCACATCGGGATGCTGATCATGCAGGCGCGCCATCGCCGGAATAATGAAATCAATGGCCAGCGAATCGGTGGTGCTGACCCGCACATTTCCGGTCAGGCGATCGTCCAGCCCGTGGATGTGCCGCTCCAGCTCAAGCGCCGAGTGCTCCATTTTTTCCACACTTGCGAGCGCCGCCTCGCCCACGGCAGTCAGCGCGTAACCGTCGGAGGTGCGCAGGAACAGCGTCGCGCTGAGGGACTTCTCCAGCGCGGTGACGCGCCGCCCTACCGTGGCCTGATCCACGCCCAGGACCCGCGCAGCACCGCGCAACGTCGACTCGCGACAGACCGCCAGAAACACCCGCGCATCATCCCAATTCATGCCAACCCTCCCCGAAGCATTTTTGCATCACCATACTGCTAAATCGCTGCATATGCGCAGCAACGATAGCCGATAAGCTGAGCGCCATACACCTTTGATGAGATCGCTATCATGCGTACTGCAAATTCTCCCGGCATTTGGCTGCCGATCTTCGCCGGACTGTGTGCCAGCCTGGTCAGCATCGGCCTGGCGCGGTTCGCCTACACGCCGCTGATCCCTTCGTTGATTCAGGCACAGTGGTTTTCTGCCAACGACGTGGTCTATCTCGGCGCGGCCAATCTGGTTGGCTACTTGATCGGCGCCCTCCTCGGTCGGCCCATGGCTCATCGACTGGGCAATCGCAACGCTCTGCGATTGATGATGCTTGCGGTCACCGCAGCGTTCTTCGCCTGTGCTTACCCGCTGTCGGTGAGCTGGTTCTTCGGCTGGCGTTTGCTGTCTGGAATCGCCGGCGGCGCGATCATGGTGCTGGTCGCGGCCACCGTACTGCCGCATGTGCCAGCAGCGCGCAGAGGCTTGGCCAGTGGCGCGATATTCCTTGGCATCGGCCTCGGTATTGCCGGCTCCGGGACGGTTGTGCCGCCGCTGCTCAGCCTTGGCTTGCAGGCGACCTGGCTGGGACTGGGCGCCATCGCGCTGGTGCTGACCGCGCTGAGCTGGTTTGGCTGGCCGGCCGATAGCGCGCACGCCGTAGCTGCGCACGCAACATCAACGGACGAGTCCACTCCGCCAGCTGTTTACCTGTTGTTCGCTCAATATGCCTTCATGGCCGCCGGACTGGTGCCGGCCATGGTGTTCCTTGTCGATTACGTGGCACGCGGCCTCGGGGCCGGGGCGCATGTCGGCGCGATGGTCTGGGTGATGTATGGCCTTGGGGCGATTGTCGGGCCGGTGAGTTACGGCTTCCTGGCGGACAAGCTCGGTGCACGCACTGGTATTCGTCTGGTGCTGGTGGTGCAAGCCGTGGCTCTGGGTCTGCTGGCCGTTTCCCATGGGTTTCTGCCATTGGCTTTGTTGGCGGTGATTCTCGGTTCGTTTCCGCCCGGTATCGTGCCGCTGGCCTTGGCGCGCGTACACGAACTGGTGCCATCTCATCACCGTCAGCAAATCGCCTGGAGCCGCGCCACCGTTTCGTTCGCCACCTTTCAGGCGCTGGCCGGGTTTGCCTGTTCGGCGCTGTTCAATGCTTCTGGCGGCCAGCATACGCTGCTGTTCGTGATCGCCGCCGGCGCAATCGTGGTCGCGTTGTTGCTGGAGCACGTCATGCGCTGGCTGCCTTCTTCCACTGAAACACGCTGCGTTGCCAACTGAAGGGAATCATTGCCCGCTCCCTGCGCTCCCATCTACACGACCTTTTTCACAGGAATCGACATGTCACTGCCCAATGAAATGACTCGTATCGAAATCACCCAACCCGGCGGTCCCGAAGTCTTGCAATCCAGGCGGGTGCCTTTGCCAAGCATTTCGCATGGGCAGGTACTGATCCGGGTTCACGCCGCCGGCATCAATCGTCCGGATGCTTTGCAGCGTGCCGGCAAGTACCCGATGAAGCCGGGTATGGACCCGATTCCCGGCCTGGAAGTGGCCGGCGAAGTGGTTGCGCTGGGCGCCGGAGTCACCCGGTTTTCTATTGGCGATCGCGTGTGCGCACTGACCAATGGCGGCGGCTACGCCGAGTACTGCGCGGTGCCGGCCGGGCAGACACTTCCGGTGCCTGACGGTATCGACTGGGTGAAGGCCGCCGCGATTCCGGAAACGTTTTTTACCGTATGGGCCAACCTGTTCGGCCTGGGCGGTGCCAAGGCCGGTCAGCGCGCGTTGATTCATGGCGGCACCAGCGGCATCGGTACCACCGCGCTGATGCTCTGTCGTGAGTTCGGTATCGAAGCGTTCGCCACCGCTGGCAGCGCCGAGAAATGTGCCACAATCAGCCAATTGGGCGGTAAGCCGATCAACTATCGGGAAGAAGATTTTGCGCAGGTGATCGCCGAAAAAACCGCCGACCAGGGCGTAAACGTGATTCTCGACATCATGGGTGGCTCGTATCTGAACGGCAATATAAGCACACTGGCCATGGACGGGCGGCTGATAATGCTGGGCTTCCTCGGCGGCGCCCGGGCCAATGACGTTGATTTGCTGGCGATCCTTGGTAAACGCGCCGTGGTCACCGGCTCGCTGCTGCGTGCACGCAGTACTGCGGAAAAGGCCGCCATTGCCGAACAACTGCTAGAACAGGTGTGGCCAGCCCTGACTGCCGGGCGCTGCCTGCCGATCATTGACAAGGCTTACCCGCTCGCAGAGGCCGCTCAGGCCCATGCCCGGATGGAGAGCGGCGATCATATCGGCAAGATCGTGCTGCAAGTGGCGTAATCGGCTGCAGCATCTTGAAATCGTTGCGCATGCACGGTGGTCGAAAACAATCACGCGCAGACCGAGGCATCTGGTAAAAAACGTTCTTTGTCTGCGCTGTGGTGAAACGTTTATGTTGCTCTCTTTCCTGACTCGTCTCAGACGCTGTCGTTTGGCGTATGCCTTGATGGCCGCGCTGATTATTGGCGTGCCGACGAGTTGCGCCGTGCTGGAACATACCGAGCGCAAACTGCTGTTCCGCATCGAACCGGGCACGGCGGGCTGGTATCGCGGCTTGCCCGGCAGCGTTCAGGAACTGGATCTGCGACCGAAAAGCTTCAAGGCCGGGCAGAACATTCATGCCTGGTGGTGGCCGGCGGAGCGTGCCAATGCCCCGGCAATTCTGTATCTGCATGGCGTGCGCTGGAACCTCACCGGGCAATTGTTTCGCATCGAGCAACTGCGCGCGGCGGGCTATTCGGTGCTGGCGATCGACTATCGCGGGTTCGGCCAGAGCAAAGGCGATCTGCCGTCGGAGCGCAGCGTGTATGAAGACGCACGCGTGGCGTGGGAACGCTTCAAACTGCTGCAACCGGATCCGAATAAACGTCTGATCTACGGTCATTCTCTTGGTGGCGCGGTGGCTATTGATCTGGCCGCTGAACTCGGACAGAACGCTGCGCGCAACCACACACCTCTGCCGGTGCGTGGCCTGGTAATCGAGTCAACCTTCACCTCGCTGGCCGACGTGGCTGCCGCCGTAGCCAACACTTCGCTACCTGTGCGCTGGCTGCTGTCGCAGAAATTCGATTCGATCGACAAGATTGCCGACATTCATATGCCGCTGCTCGTCGTGCATGGCCTGGCCGATGCTTTCGTGCCTCCGCGCTTCAGCGAGCAGTTGTTCAATGCCGCTGAACAGCCCAAACGCCTGTTGCTGGTGCCAGGGGCAACGCACAACAACAGCATGGCGCTCGGTGGGCAGGGTTACCGCAAAGCTCTGAATGCGCTGATGCAGACCCAACCGCTGCCACGGGTTGCAGGTCCGGCGGTGGTCAAAAGTTCTCGCGACTCCTGACCGAGGCGATCGACCCACGAAGACGCGCCTCAGCGTTGCGCCATTTCATGGCGTACGCATTGTTCGTAATACGTCTGCTTGACCGCTTCCGGTTTGAGCTTCGAACTGCTGTTATAGGTTTGCTCGGTGATCCCCATGGCAGTCATACGCATCCATGGCTGCTGGAATCGCCGCACCTGTAATTGCTTGCGCGCGCCGTATAGCGAAACGCCGGACAGTTTTGATCGCTGCGCACCAGCGGCGATATCCGAGCCCCAGGTGCACGCAAAGCGGTGGCCCTTGCTCAACTCTTTTGCCTGTACTCCGGAGGCGATAAAAGCCAGGGCAAGCGTTGCCACGGTGATGACAATCGTCCGCATATAGCCAACCTAACCTTTTGAAAAAAGGCGATTTTGCCGGGCTCGCCAATGTCCGGGGGCCAGCAATTTGCCTGCTGTCGAGATTTTTCCGATATCGAACTGGCGAAGTCCTGGGTGATATCAATATGATGCACGCACTGGTTGCCATCGAGGGTGGCCAGAGGGAAATACACTCAAGGAATGCACATGAAAGATTTCGTCATCGGCGTCAACAACATCGTTCTCTATATCGCACTTGCGGTCATCTGGATCGTTTCCCTCTTCATGCTTAGCCAGAGCTTTCTTTCGGGGCTCGGCATGTTCGTAGGCGGCACTCTGAGCTGGTGCATCATTTCCGGCTTCTGGTTTGTGCAATCGGCTACTTATGAAGAACTGCGCAAGCTGAACTCGAAAACCAGCTGACCTGCGACCGGATATTCGATAAATGAAAAGGCCAATGTCATTGACATTGGCCTTTCTTTTTTCAGCGTCGAAGGGACTGCTTCGTCACTGCTTGGTGCACTGCGCCCCCAGCCCCATGCCCATGGAACCCAGAGCAACCATCGGGCCGCTTGGCAGTTCGCATGCATACTCGCCACCTTCAGTCTGAGCGGTGTAGAAGGTTGTGTTGAAGTCGTTGCGTATGTTTGAAACTTTGATAACGGGTTTGCCAATGGTGGTTTGCGCTCGGCTCTTGAGATCACTCTCCCCCGGCTTGACGGTCTGGCATCCAGAGACCGCGAGCGCCAGTGTTGCGAATAAAGCGAGAACCGGGATAGTCCTTGAAGGGTTCATAACGGATCGACCTTTTTGATTTTTATTGCGGAAAATTCTGGCAATAAGCTGCCACGCGAAAGGACTTTAAAGTCGTGCAAGGCCCCGGGCAATTAGGTCGAATGTGCTAGTGGCTGTAGGCTAGTGTCGCTTCCTGTGAGGCTTTGCAACAATTTTTGGAGTTGTCGGCCCCCGCTATTCAGTTTGCAAGATTTCTATCCGCAAGCGGTCACCGCCCTCCTCTCGGCAATCGAAACGAGCCGGCAAAAACAGTTGAATAACTTCCATGTTGCTGCGCAGATGGTCAGTCATGCGCGGCGTGGTAAACGATCCTCCGCCCGCCAGCGCCATTGGCAACAGCAACTGATCGGCGAGATGCTCAGCGACTGCAGCATCACTGCGCAACCAGTCGGCTGCCTGATTGATCGCGGCATCGGCCACTTTCTCGGCGCGTAACGACACTTGACCAAAAGCGCTGAACACTTCAGTGACATGCTCAAAAGCGTACTCCAGTAGCAGCACATTCCCCGGGCCGCGTGCCGGATCAAGCATGACCTGTTGCATCGTCTCCGCTGGCCAGTTCAAACGCTTGGCCACCTGACTGAGTTCACGCTGAGCGACTGTGGCTGCAAGGCCGGCAGTCAGCGCCACAGCTTGCCGTGAAATCGCTTCGCCGCGATCACACAGATCCAGTCGCGTCAGGCTCGAAGGCCGCACCCGTACTTCAACTTCACCACCGCCGGCCGGCACAAAACCATGCCGCACCAGGTCCAGTTCGACATCAGCGCCCATGCGGCGCAGCAGCGGTAGCCAGCTGCGCGAGAGGAAATCCGTCGGCGGTGCCAGCGGATTGTGCGTGCCGCCGGAGATCCGCACCCGACTCGCCTGCGGTGCTTGAATCAATGCTGGCAACAGAGTCTGCAATACCAACGTGCAACTACCCGCCGTGCCGATGGCGAATTGAAAATCGCCGGCGCGGATTTCCCCCGGTTCGAAACTCAAGGCTTGCGACCCCATATGCGCACCAGAGACCTGCGCACCACAAACCTCAGCCGCCGCCGCGACCGCTGTGAGGTGCTGGCGCAGCAGTCCCGGACGGCTGCGTCTGGCGCGAATCTGTTTCATGCGAAACGCCTGGCCTGTCACCATCGACAGGCTCAGAGCACTGCGCAGCACCTGGCCACCACCGATGGCGCCGTCCAGTTCAATTACATCCTGTTTCATTTCACTTCCTTACGCGTGCAGCCCGACGTGTCCCTGAGGTACCGATCCAGCCGCCGCGAGTCTTCCTGAGTTCTGAGTGATTTTGGTACTTCGCGCTCAAGCTCAGCCGCGATGAATCGGTGCAGCGCCGCACGACCAGGTCCGTAAGCGCTCTCGTCAACATTGCGTTTAAGCGCCAGCCATTCGTCAACTTCAGCGAGCAGCACGCGATCATCGACTTCCTTACCCTTTGACGCACACCACCTGACGCAGGGTGTGCAGCACTTCCACCAGCTCACGCTGGGCGTGCATGACTTTGTCGATGTCCTTGTAGGCCATCGGAATTTCATCGATCACTGCTTCGTCCTTGCGGCACTCGACGTGGGCAGTGGCGCGAATCTGATCGGCAACGGTGAACGTATTCTTGGCCTTGGTCCGACTCATGGTGCGGCCGGCGCCGTGGCTGCAGGAACAGAACGACTCTGCATTGCCCAGCCCGCGAACGATGAAGCTCTTGGCGCCCATTGAACCCGGAATTATCCCCAGCTCACCTTTCTTCGCCGACACCGCGCCTTTGCGGGTGATCAATACGTCTTCACCGAAATGCCGCTCTTTCTGCACGTAATTGTGGTGACAGTTGACCGCTTCCAGCGCGACCTCGAAAGGCTTGCGAATGATCTGCCGCGTAGCCTGAATCACCGCGCACATCATCAGTTCACGGTTCTGTCTGGCGAAATCCTGCGCCCAGCCCACCGCCTCCACATAGTCATCAAAATGGCGGCTGCCCTCTTCGAAATAGGCCAAGTCACGGTCCGGCAGGTTGGCAATGTGCTGACGCATATCTGCTTGGGCCATCTGGATGAACAGGTTGCCGATGGCGTTGCCGACACCACGCGAACCACTGTGCAGCATGAACCACACCCGGTTGGCCTCATCCAGGCATACTTCGATGAAGTGGTTGCCGCTGCCGAGCGTCCCCAAGTGCCCACGGTTGTTGGTGTTGGCCAATTTCGGATACTTGTCGGTAATCAACTTGAAGCGTGGCCTCAACCCCGCCCAGGCCTGGTCAGCTTGCTGCGGAACCTCATCCCACGCGCCTTTATCTCGCCGCGAACGATTCGAACTGCGGCCGTGGGGCACCGCTTGTTCAATGGCGCTGCGCAACCCATGTAGATTGTCCGGCAAATCCGCAGCCGTCAGCGATGTTCGCGCGGCGATCATGCCGCAGCCGATGTCGACGCCCACCGCCGCCGGAATGATCGCGCCAACTGTCGGAATCACGCTGCCGATGGTTGATCCCTTGCCCAAGTGCACGTCAGGCATCACCGCCAGATGCTTGAAGATGAATGGCATTTTCGCTGTGTTCATCAACTGCTGACGAGCCTCGTTTTCTACTGGAACGCCTTCTGTCCACAGTTTGATCGGCTTGCCGTTAGCCACTTCCAGAAGTTGATAGCTTTGCTCTTTCATGTCTTTTTGTCCTGTTCGTTTCCATCACCATTGCAGCAGCTGTGCCAGCTTCGGATATTCTTTCCTGTTTTTTCCTATGCCACTGATTCAAAAAGGATTATTCACTCAGCCAGTTGGGGGTCAGCTATAGATCCGAGACAAACCCTGGCAATAAAATTATCATTGCTTATCGTCATTTATCTTTTGGGATAGACATGTCCAATAAGCGCACGGTCGCCATCGGATTTATCGGGGCCACCCTCGATCGCGTCGGTAAAGGCACCAACCGTTGGAATCATTGGCGTCCAACCATAGGAATGTGCCAGCAAGCAGATCTGCCGATCCATCGGCTAGAACTGATTCACGGCCTCGATGCATGGGACGTCAGCCTCGGCGAGCGAGTCCGCGCCGACATCCAGCAGATCTCTCCAGGC
Source organism: Pseudomonas sp. (assembly GCF_035554175.1). Lineage (GTDB taxonomy): Bacteria > Pseudomonadota > Gammaproteobacteria > Pseudomonadales > Pseudomonadaceae > Aquipseudomonas. Next base: position 56,101 of record NZ_DATMIV010000037.1, read on the forward strand.
ACTGATGTACGTCTGCATCCGATGTCACTGCGCAATCCTTGGGATTTCGAGGAGGTCTACGGCGCCCTGCACGACTTCACCACTGCCTACGACTTCGACACCGAACACGAGGACTACCTCGTGCATATCACCACCGGCACCCACGTTGCGCAGATATGCTGGTTCCTGCTTACGGAGGCACGCTACCTGCCGGCACGGCTGATTCAGACCTCTCCAGCCAAGCGCAAGAGCGAAGACGAGCCCGCCTGCGGCACGTATGCGCTGATCGATCTCGACCTGTCGCGCTATGATCGCATTGCCTCACGCTTCGCCAACAAACGCCTCGAAGGCCTGGAATTTCTCAAATCCGGAATTGCAACGCGCAACCCAGCCTTCAACCGTTCCATCGAACAGATCGAGCGCGTAGCGGTGCGCTCCAAAGCACCTATGCTGCTGATCGGCCCGACCGGCGCCGGCAAATCCTTCCTGGCCCGACGCATCTACGAACTCAAACGCAACCGTCATCAAATGCAGGGGCGCTTTGTCGAAGTCAACTGTGCGACCCTGCGTGGCGACGGCGCGATGTCGGCCTTGTTCGGCCATGTCAAAGGTGCCTTCACCGGCGCGCAAAACGCTCGCGACGGTCTATTGCGCGGCGCAAACGGTGGCATGCTGTTTCTCGACGAGATCGGCGAGCTCGGTGCAGACGAACAGGCGATGCTGTTAAAGGCAATCGAAGAGAAACGTTTCTTCCCACTGGGCTCGGACAAGGAAGTCGAGAGCGATTTCCTGATCATCGCCGGTACCCACCGCGACCTGCGCAGCCGCGTCGCCGAAGGCCTGTTTCGCGAAGATCTGTATGCGCGCATCAACTTGTGGACGTTCGATCTGCCAGGTCTCGCTGGCCGCCGCGAGGATATCGAGCCCAATATTGATTTCGAGCTGGTACGCCATGCTCGCGAACATGGGCATCAGGTGCACTTCAATCTCGAAGCACGCCGACGCTACCTGGCCTTCGCCACCTCACGTGAAGCAGCCTGGCTGGGCAACTTTCGCGAACTGTCCGCATCGATTACACGGATGGCGACTTTGGCCGACAGCGGGCGGATCGATGAAGCGCAGGTGGATGAGGAGATTGATCGATTGCGATATGCGTGGGGATTGATGCAACCCACTGCGGTGTCGGCAGATTTGCCGGGAGATGGCGAGCACATGGACTTGTTCGACCGCGTGCAGCTGAAGGCAGTTATTGAGGTGTGCCGGCAGGCGGATAGTCTGTCGGATGCTGGCCGACGACTGTTCGGTGTTTCCCGGCAGGCGAAGACGCAGCCCAATGATGCCGATCGCTTGAGGAAGTACCTGGGGCGGTTCGGGCTTGAATGGGGCGAGATCACAGGCACGAAATAAAGCGCAGCGCGCTCCAGGCAGCAAGCTGGTGCAATACTCGCTGACTTTAATCAGAACCGTAGAAAAATTGAATTAGCCACCTGATCTCTCGGTCAAGAATTATGAACGCAGTAAATCTGACGAGGTGACAGTAATGACTATCCAGGCAGAGACACTCGTGCAACTGACCGAAGCGCTTCAAGAGCGCGGCATGAAAATGGTTTCAGACGTCCATTTCACTCGTGCGCCTTACCGATACAACCACCGCTGGATCTGTATCGTTGAGTGAACGTACTTGTTGCCGGCGGCTGGATAAAGTATCCAGCGCCGGCGCCGTTCATGGATCGGCGGCATAAAAACCCGGCGCGATGGCCGGGTCATGTGAGATAAGAATTCATGGTGCTTATTTCGCGCCGCCGTTATCACGTCCCGTCTGCGCATCTTGATCAGAACCAGGGTTCCCGGGTGGCGGATTCCAGTCTTCCGGTCTTTCTTCAGCGCCCTGCTTTGGCTCAGAGACAGCCTGGTCCAGACCGGAATCCTGATCCTCGCCAGAGTCAGGCGTTTGCTCGCTTGGTCCCGGATATGGCGCTTCAGGGCCGTTGTTGTCTTCGATCATCATTCTCTCCCGTCAGTGGCGCATGGGCTGCGCTTATAAATGAGAGAGGGTCCTGGCACTGTGAGTGCTGTTTGTTCGACGAGCGGGCCTGATTTTTATAAAACCTAAATACCTGACGGGGTGGCACGGGCGAGAATTGCCGCGAGCGATGCGTTTGATAATGACGTCCCAGCAGAAGCAACGGCTGTCATCTTCGAGATGCAGGTGTGATCGTAGAAGATCGAAATCGAAAAGCCTCACAAATCTCACGCACATGAAAAAGGCCAATGTTGTGAACATTGGCCTAACTCATTGAAAAATATGGTCGGGACGGAGTGATTCGAACACTCGACCCCTAGCACCCCATGCTAGTGCGCTACCGGACTGCGCTACGCCCCGACTATTACAGCTTTTCGTTCTTCACCTCGAAGAACGCTCAAGAATATATCGCAAGCTTTTGAAAACTGGAAGTATTCAAACGCAGCTTTTTATTTCTTGAGCACCACCAGTACGTCTTCCAGCTCGGCAATCATCTGCCGGATCATCTGCTTGTATTGAGTGGTGTCGTCTTTGGCTTCATCGCCGGACAGGCGCAGACGTGCGCCGCCGATGGTGAAACCCTGATCGTAAAGGAGTGCGCGGATCTGCCGGATCATCAGCACGTCCTGGCGCTGATAATACCGGCGGTTTCCGCGGCGTTTGACGGGGTTGAGCTGAGGAAACTCCTGCTCCCAGTAACGCAGCACGTGTGGCTTTACGGCACACAACTCGCTGACTTCACCGATGGTAAAGTAGCGTTTGCCCGGGATGACGGGTAGCTCGTCGTTATGACTTGGTTCCAGCATAAGCCTCAACTCGGGCCTTCAACTTCTGCCCTGGACGAAAGGTGACCACACGGCGAGCCGTGATCGGGATTTCTTCCCCCGTTTTCGGGTTGCGGCCAGGCCGCTGGCGTTTGTCCCGAAGGTCGAAATTGCCGAAACCGGACAATTTGACTTGCTCGTTGTCTTCAAGAGCGTGCCTGATTTCCTCGAAAAACAGTTCCACCAGTTCCTTGGCTTCCCGCTTGTTCAGGCCCAGCTCTTCATACAGACGTTCCGCCATCTCAGCTTTCGTCAAAGCCCCCATACGTCACTTCCTTAACGTGGCGTTCAACCTTTGTTCGAGCGAGGTGAGGATATTTTGCGTCGTCGAATTCACCTCATCGTCATTAAGAGTGCGCGATGGATGCTGCCAGGTCAAGCCGACTGCAAGGCTTTTTCTATCAGGATCAATACCTTTACCCTGATAAACGTCAAACAGCCTGAGCTCTGTGAGCCATTCGCCTGCATTTTCACGGATTACGTCCAACACAGCCGAGGCTGCGACGTCTTTGTGCGCGATCAGTGCAAGGTCACGACGCACTTCAGGAAAGCGCGACAACTCGTGGAATTTCGGCATTTTACCCAGTGCCACTTCAGCCAGAACCAGCTCAAAAACGAACACCGGACGATCCAGGCCGAGCGTTTTCGACAATTCCGGATGAATAGCGCCGACGAAACCGACTTCACGACCTTCGCGTTCAATGCGCGCGGTTTGACCCGGGTGCAGCGCCGGGTGTTTGCCCGGGGCGAAAGTGAACGAGTCCAGCGCACCGGCGAAGCCTAGCACCGCTTCTACGTCAGCCTTGACGTCGAAGAAGTCGACGGTCTCGCGCCCCTGAGCCCAACCTTCCGGCAAGCGACTGCCGCAAACAACACCGGACAGCATGGGTTCCTGCTTCAAGCCTTCAAGCTGACCGACGAAGCGCAGGCCGCTCTCGAACAGACGCACGCGGTCCTGCTGGCGATTGAGGTTGTGCTGCAGCGACTTGATCAGGCCGGGCCACAGCGACGAACGCATGGCAGCCATGTCGTTGGAGATCGGATTGGCCAGCAACAGCGGCTCTACGCCCGGATTGAACAGCTCGAACTGCTTCGGATCGATGAAGCTGTAGGTGATGGCTTCCTGATAGCCGCGAGCAACGAGCAGACGACGCAGCTCCGGCAAATCACTACGCGCTTCGGCCTTGGCTTGCGGCGCCAGGCGCGCTTGCGGGTAGCGAACCGGCAGGCGGTTGTAACCGTATAGACGGGCCAGTTCTTCGATCAGATCGACTTCCAGGCTGATATCGAAGCGATGGCTTGGCACTTCAACGCGCCACTGCCCTTCGCCTTCAGCGGTGATGTTCAGACCCAATGCGCTGAGCAGGCGCTCGACCTGTGCCGAATCCATTTCCATACCGAGCATCTGCGTGATGCGCTGGGCACGCAGGGTGATCGGCGCGATCGACGGCAAATGTTGCTCGCTGACGGTCTCGATGATCGGGCCAGCTTCGCCGCCAGTAATTTCCAGCAGCAGGCCAGTGGCGCGCTCCATGGCTTCACGGGCCAGTTGCCAGTCAACGCCGCGCTCATAACGATGCGAAGCGTCGGTGTGCAGGCCGTAGGAACGGGCCTTGCCGGCGACAGCAATCTGATCGAAAAACGCAGATTCCAGGAACACATCACGCGTGGTCGCAGAGACACCGCTATGTTCGCCACCCATGACACCGGCGATCGCCAATGCGCGGGTGTGGTCGGCGATGACCAGCGTATCGCTGCGCAGGCTGACTTCCTGACCGTCGAGCAGAACCAGCTTCTCGCCTTCCTCGGCCATGCGCACGCGAATGCCGCCATTGATTTCGGCGAGATCGAAAGCGTGCAGAGGTTGGCCGAGCTCAAGCATTACATAGTTGGTAATGTCGACCGCCGCGTCGATGCTGCGCACATCGGCGCGACGCAGACGTTCAACCATCCATAGCGGGGTTGGCCTGGACAAGTCGACGTTACGGATGACCCGCCCCAAGTAACGTGGGCAGGCGGCTGGCGCCAGCAACTCTACCGAACGCACTTCGTCGTGCACCGCAGGAACCGCAGCCACCACAGGACGTGTAACCGGCACCGCATACAGCGCGCCGACTTCGCGAGCCAGACCTGCCAGGGACAGGCAGTCGCCACGATTCGGGGTCAGGTCGACCTCGATGCTCGCGTCCTCCAGACTCAGATACACGCGGAAATCTTCGCCAACCGGCGCATCGGCCGGCAGCTCCATCAGGCCGTCGTTACCTTCACCGACCTGCAGCTCGGATTGCGAGCACAGCATGCCGTTGGACTCGACACCGCGCAGCTTGGCTTTCTTGATCTTGAAGTCGCCCGGCAGTTCGGCGCCGATCATGGCGAATGGAATCTTCAGGCCCGGGCGCACGTTTGGCGCTCCGCACACGACCTGGAAGGTTTCCGCGCCATTGCTGACCTGGCACACGCGCAACTTGTCAGCGTCCGGATGCTGCTCGGTGCTGAGCACCTCGCCCACCACCACGCCACTGAATACGCCGGCAGCCGGAGTGACGCTATCGACCTCAAGACCGGCCATTGACAGACGAGCAACCAGCTCGTCGCGATCTACCTGCGGGCTAACCCAGCCACGCAGCCATTGTTCACTGAATTTCATCCTGCTCTCCTAAGAATTCGTTACGACTAGCGAAATTGCGCGAGGAACCGCAAGTCGTTGTCGAAGAACAGACGCAAGTCGTTCACGCCGTAACGGAGCATGGCCAGCCGCTCGACGCCCATGCCGAAGGCAAAGCCGGAGAACTCTTCCGGGTCGATGCCGGACATGCGCAGCACGTTCGGGTGAACCATGCCGCAGCCCATCACTTCCAGCCAGCCGGTCTGCTTGCAGACGCGGCAGCCTTTACCACTGCACATCACGCATTCCATATCGACTTCAGCGGATGGCTCGGTGAACGGGAAGTACGAAGGACGGAAACGTACGGCCAGTTCCTTCTCGAAGAACACTCGCAGGAATTCTTCGATGGTGCCTTTGAGATCGGCAAAATTGATATCGCGATCAACCAGCAGGCCTTCGACCTGGTGGAACATCGGCGAGTGGGTGATATCGGAGTCACTGCGATACACGCGGCCTGGGCAGACAATGCGGATCGGCGGCTGCTTCGACTCCATGGTGCGAACCTGTACCGGCGAGGTATGGGTGCGCAGCAACATGTTGGCATTGAAATAGAAGGTGTCATGCATCGACCGGGCCGGGTGATGGCCTGGGATGTTGAGTGCTTCGAAGTTGTGGTAGTCGTCTTCGACCTCGGGGCCTTCGGCGATACCGTAGCCGATGCGGGTGAAGAACTGCTCGACACGCTCCAGAGTCCGGGTGACCGGATGCAGACCGCCGGAGGTCTGGCCACGGCCCGGCAATGTCACGTCAATGGATTCGGCGGACAGTTTGGCAGCCAGTTCGGCTTCTTCAAACAGCGCCATGCGCGCATTGAGAACGCCTGTAACACGTTCCTTGGCAACGTTGATCAGCGCACCGACTTGCGGACGCTCTTCGGCCGGCAGATTTCCCAGGGTCTTCATCACCTGGGTCAATTCGCCCTTCTTGCCAAGGTATTGAACCCGGATTTGCTCCAGGGCATTGATATCTTCAGCGCTTTGCACAGCCTCTAGTGCTTGAGAGACCAGCGCATCCAGGTTTTCCATGTACAGACTCCAGATACAAAATAGGGGAAGAGCTTGAAGGCTCTTCCCCTATTTATGACGTTTAACACCTGGCCCCACAGAGATGAGACCGGGTGACTGTCGGGGGTACTTAAGCCAAGGTGGCTTTAGCTTTCTCGACAATCGCAGCAAACGCCGCTTTTTCGTTCACTGCCAGATCAGCCAGAACCTTACGGTCGATCTCGATGGACGCTTTTTTCAGGCCAGCGATGAAACGGCTGTAGGACAGACCGTTAACACGAGCACCAGCATTGATACGAGCGATCCACAGAGCGCGGAACTGACGTTTTTTCTGACGACGGTCACGGTAGGCGTATTGGCCTGCCTTGATTACCGCTTGCTTGGCAACACGGAATACGCGGGAGCGTGCGCCGTAGTAGCCTTTAGCAAGTTTCAGAATTTTTTTGTGACGCTTACGGGCAATGACGCCACGCTTTACACGAGCCATGAGTTACTTCCTCTATTCTTGACTAAATTAACGAAGGCGCAGCATGCGCTCGACTTTTGCCACGTCAGACGGATGCAGCAAGCTGCTACCGCGCAGTTGACGCTTACGCTTGGTCGACATTTTAGTCAGGATGTGGCTCTTGAAAGCGTGCTTGTGCTTGATGCCGTTAGCAGTTTTCAGAAACCGCTTGGCAGCACCACTTTTGGTTTTCATTTTTGGCATGTTCGGATACTCCGCATTCAGTTGATAAACATAATCAGAAGGCCTGCCGTGCCCTGTTGATTACTTCTTCTTTTTCGGGGCGATGACCATGATCAGCTGGCGTCCTTCCATCTTAGGATGCTGTTCGACCGAACCGTACTCGAGCAGGTCTTGTTCAACCCGCTTGAGGAGTTCCATCCCCAGCTCCTGGTGGGCCATCTCACGGCCGCGGAATCGCAAGGATACCTTGGCCCTGTCCCCGTCACTCAGGAAACGTACCAGGTTGCGCAGTTTTACCTGGTAATCCCCTTCCTCCGTCCCTGGACGAAACTTGATTTCTTTAACCTGAATCTGCTTCTGGTTTTTCTTCGCCGCGGCAATCTGCTTCTTCTTCTCGAAGATCGACTTGCCGTAGTCCATCACCCGGCAAACAGGCGGGACTGCATCTGCGGAGATTTCCACCAGATCAAGCTTTGCTTCTTCAGCGATACGAAGCGCTTCATCAATCGAGACGATGCCAATCTGCTCGCCATCAGCGCCAATTAACCGAACCTCGCGTGCCGAGATATTCTCGTTGATCGGGGCTTTCGGTGCAGCTCGTTTATCTTGTCTCATTTCACGCTTAATAATAATTACTCCGAATCTGGGCGACCACGCCGGGAAACCGCTTGCGCGAGAAACTCAGCGAACCGGGCGACGGGCATCGAGCCCAGGTCAGCACCTTCACGAGTACGCACAGCGACAGTCTGCATCTCGACTTCCTTATCTCCGATAACCAAAAGATAGGGAACCTTGAGCAAAGTATGCTCGCGGATTTTAAAGCCGATCTTTTCATTTCTCAAGTCGGACTTGGCACGAAATCCGCTTTCGTTGAGAGTTTTTTCAACCTCTGCAACAAAATCTGCCTGTTTATCAGTGATATTCATGATCACTGCCTGGGTTGGCGCGAGCCACGCAGGGAACGCACCTTCGTAGTGCTCGATCAGGATCCCGACGAAACGCTCGAAGGAACCGAGGATCGCCCGGTGCAACATCACAGGGTGCTTGCGGCTGTTGTCTTCGGAGACGTATTCAGCGCCCAAACGGACAGGCAGGTTAAAATCGAGCTGCAAGGTACCACACTGCCAGACGCGACCGAGACAATCTTTCAGCGAGAACTCGATCTTCGGCCCGTAGAAAGCACCCTCGCCCGGCTGCAGATCGTACGGCAGGCCAGCGGAATCAAGGGCTGCAGCCAATGCTGCTTCTGCGCGATCCCACAGTTCGTCGGAGCCGACGCGCTTTTCCGGACGAGTGGACAGTTTCATCTCGACTTCGGTAAAGCCGAAATCGCGATAGACGTCCATGGTCAGCTTGATGAACGCAGCGGACTCGGCCTGCATCTGCTCTTCGGTGCAGAAGATGTGCGCGTCGTCCTGAGTGAACGCACGAACGCGCATGATGCCGTGCAACGCACCCGACGGCTCGTTACGGTGGCAGGCACCGAACTCGGCCAGGCGCATCGGCAGCTCGCGGTAGCTTTTCAAGCCTTGGTTGAACACCTGCACGTGGCATGGGCAGTTCATCGGCTTGATGGCGTAGTCGCGGTTTTCCGACTGAGTGGTGAACATGTTGTCGGCGTAATTGGCCCAGTGCCCGGATTTCTCCCACAGGCTGCGATCGACGACTTGAGGGGTCTTGATCTCGAGGTAACCGTTGTCGCGCTGTATCTTGCGCATGTACTGCTCAAGCACCTGGTACAGAGTCCAGCCGTTCGGGTGCCAGAACACCATACCCGGGGATTCTTCCTGGGTGTGGAACAGGCCCAGACGCTTGCCGATCTTGCGGTGATCGCGCTTTTCAGCTTCTTCGATACGCTGGATGTACGCCGCCAGTTGCTTCTTGTCAGCCCAAGCGGTGCCGTAGACGCGCTGCAGTTGCTCGTTCTTGGCGTCGCCGCGCCAGTAGGCGCCAGACAACTTGGTCAGCTTGAAGGATTTCAGGAAACGCGTGTTCGGCACGTGCGGACCGCGGCACATATCGACGTATTCTTCGTGATAGTACAGACCCATGGTCTGCTCGTTCGGCATGTCTTCGACCAGGCGCAACTTGTAATCTTCGCCGCGGGCCTTGAACACTTCGATCACTTCGGCGCGCGGAGTGACTTTCTTGATGACGTCATAATCCTTCTCGATCAGCTGCTGCATGCGCTGTTCGATGGCGGCCATGTCTTCCGGCGTGAAAGGACGCTCGTAGGCAATGTCGTAATAGAAGCCTTCGTCGATGACCGGGCCGATGACCATTTTCGCAGTCGGATACAGCTGTTTGACCGCATGGCCGACCAGGTGAGCGCAAGAGTGGCGAATGATCTCCAGCCCCTCTTCATCCTTTGGCGTAATGATTTGCAGGGTCGCGTCGCTGCTGATGATGTCGCTGGCGTCGACCAGTTGCCCATTGACCTTGCCGGCAAGCGTCGCCTTGGCCAGACCTGCACCAATGGATGCGGCGACCTCGGCTACGGAAACCGGGTGATCGAATGAACGTTGACTGCCGTCGGGAAGAGTAATAGTTGGCATGGCGCCTCCTCTCCTAGTGGTGACCCCTACCAAAGGTCACGTGGGTTGGGATGAGCCAGTACAAGATCCGATCCAGGCCATTCAATGACGAACGCCTGCCTTACAGCGGCAGGAGCCTTGCGGCCAACCGGAAAACCGAACCAGAGTGACTGGGATTCAAATCGGAAATAATTCGCACGTCGACCGCTTCGGGACTGTAGGTCATCCAAAGCCTGAGAACGCTTGAGCCGGCATGCTAGCACAGATGAACGGTCGCTCACGCCTTGATTTACCGGAAGGCGAATTGTCCGTTTTTATGCCAGAGTGCTGAACTTGATCGGCCCTTGCGCCCTCAGATAACAAGACATTGACCCACAAGGAGCATCCTCGCATGCGTCTGAAAAGCTTATTCGCCGTCGTCGCCCCCGTCGTTCTGCTGCTGCCACTGAGCGCTCATGCCGACTGGCCGAAGGGCGAGCGCGAGAAGTACATGGCCCAGTGCACCCAGGCTGCCACCCCACAAATCGGTGCTGCGGCAGCGAAATCCCACTGCGCTTGCGGTGCTGACGCCATCAAGTCCTATCCGGCCAGCGACATTCAGGCGCTGATGGACAACAAGGCGACTCCAGAATTGCAACAGAAAGCCCTTGGCCAGATCGCCAAATGCAAGGCAAACACCCCAGCGAAAAAATAATGAAAGCGTGCATGACAACCGGCTGAAAGGCGGAAAAAAGTAGCGGAAATGAGCCGTTTCAGACGATTTATGCAGGTTTTACAGGTTTTTTTATCGTCTTTACGTTTCGCTGAAAGCCTTTCAAACCGGGGCTTTCAGCAGAAACAGGCAGTAAAGAAAACACGACTGATTGGCAAACAGCACGTCCGGGGGGCTACCAAAGCGAACATTTCGACTATGATACCCGGGTGTGCCCAGTTGGCCTGAGCAGCACAGTACTACTGAAAATATATGTTTCTTGGAGATACACCATGTCTAATCGCCAAACCGGCACCGTTAAATGGTTCAACGATGAAAAAGGCTTCGGCTTCATCACTCCTCAAGGTGGCGGTGACGACCTGTTCGTACACTTCAAAGCTATCGAATCCGACGGTTTCAAAAGCCTGAAAGAAGGCCAGACTGTCTCTTTCGTGGCTGAGAAAGGCCAAAAGGGTATGCAAGCTGCACAAGTTCGCCCAGAGTAATTTCCTGGCGCACTAAAAAAACCCCGTCCAGGTGACGGGGTTTTTTATGCCTGAAACAAAAGGACTCAGCCGCAGTTGACGCGGGTAACCACCAAATTGTTGTCGGTGTTCAGGTTCAGGCGGTCGGAGCGATATTCCAGAGTGATCATGTCGGTCGGCTTGAGGAAGCGCGCATTTTGCGCTCCAGCCTTGGCCCGCGCCTGATCCAGCAACTCAGGGGATGCTTTCTTGCCAACGGCGAATTGCGCTGCCGACGCTTCGCAGCGGCTATTTCCTGATTCAGCCACCACGGGCTCCTTTGCCGACTCGCCGGAGGTTGTGTTGCAACCAGCCAACAGAGCAGCGGCCATAAGTGCACCCAGTGTTGCGAACTTCAAAGGCATGAAGCCTCCTTGTTTTCAAATGTTTAAGCAGAGATCGTGCGACCGCCAATGCAGCGTTTGGTTTCAAGGATCAGGCCATGCCCACGAGCGGAAAAATGCCGAGTGTGCCCGAGCTGCGCCCAGCGGCTCATCAAAACAATCGTGACTGAATATTAATGAAGCTCAATAAACGTCGATGTAGTCAGACGGCGGGTTCGGCCAGTTATCTCTGAGCGCATTGAAAACCTGCATCACCCACACCTCGTCGCTGGCTGCGACATTACCCACATATCCCGAGCCCTTTGCCCACGTTTCGAGACGAAACGACAGGCCGTCGATGTCTTGGCCGCCGGTTACAGTGGACAGATAGGCAATGCCACCTGTGGTCACGCGCAACTGATTGTGTTCGTCGTCACTGGCGCAAGCCAGCAGTAGACGGACAGCTTCAACAGTCAGGCTATCGGGGATATTCAGATCGATGTGCACAGCGGTGTCCTTGGAAAGCCGAAAAAGACCAAGTGTCGCATAGCGCCCCGCTCATGCCTAAGTCGCAGTGCCAAATGCAGCGCAAGATGGTTAACTCGAAAAATAGACATCCAGACCTTTCGAGCCTCCTCATGACCAGTGTAAGCATCGACGCCACCATTAACGCCAAATGGGTGCAAGGACACAGCTCTTACAGCCCCGGCACCACGCAAGAGCTGGCCCTGATCAGCATCGATTTATTGGTCAAGGATCTGGGAATAGAGGGGGCGCAGGATTTTATCAAGCAGGTTTTCGAACGATACCCCACCGGGCCGACCGAACCTGCGCAGTGAAAACCCGCAGGCAGGCGCCTGCGGGTTGACAGCTTATTTCAGACGCTTCAGACGCTCGGTCAGCAGATCAAAGAATCCCTGGGCGTCGCCGTTTTCGACCCAGAACGCATTCTTCGGTGCTTTCAGACCGTCGTACCAGTCAACGATGGTCTGGCCGAAGGTCGGGCCTTCCCGGCTATCCACCACGACGTTGACCGCCCGCCCGGTAAACAGCTCAGGCTTGAGCAGGTAAGCCACGACGGTCGCGTCATGCACCGGGCCACCGGGAATACCGTAGTGCTCCATATCGCCCTTGATGTATTCGTTGAGAATGTCGCTGACAATCTTGCTCGCATTATTGTTGAGCGCGCCAATCTGCTTCAGGCGTGCGTCACTGGTGAGGATTTTGTGCGTCACGTCGAGCGGCAGATAAGTCAGTTTCACACCACTTTTGAGTACAACTTCAGCGGCCTGCGGATCAGCGAACAGGTTGAATTCGGCCACCGGCGTGATGTTGCCGCCGTTGAAATGCGCCCCACCCATGATCACCACTTCCTTGATGCCCTGGACAATCTCGGGCTCCTGGATCAACGCCAGGGCCAGATTGGTCTGCGGACCGAGCATGGCAATGGTGATGCTGTGCGGCTTGGCGTTTTTCAGGGTGTCGATCAGATAGTTGACCGCATTGCCTTTCGCCAGCCCCTTTTTCGGCTCGTGGACCGTAACACCTGACAAGCCCTCCTTGCCATGAATGTTCTCGGCGTAGATCGGCGTGCGCATCAGCGGTTTCGGTGCGCCGGCGTAAACCGGTACATCTTCGCGCCCCGCCCATTCGCGAGCCAGACGCGCGTTACGCGAGGTCTTGTCCAGTCGCACGTTGCCGGCGACCGTGGTCAGGGCACGGATATTCAGTTCATCCGGTGATGCCAGAGCGAACAGCAAGGCGACCACGTCGTCAGCACCTGGATCGGTGTCGATGATCAAGTCGATCTTTTCCGCCGCCTGAACACCGGTCGCAGTTATCACGGACAAAAGCAGCAGGCTCCGCATCAGTTGTTGGAGTTTTTCAGCATAGCGTTGCATAGCGCATTCCTTGTGCAGGTGAAATCGGAAATCAGAATGTAACCCCGGCGATCAGAACGATGTTGCAGTATGGCTGACATTCTCCTGTACGAATGATCGCCCTGGCTTGCCGGCCAAGCACCTTGAACTGTTCGTGAGTGAGCAAATCCCTACGCCCAAGCGCACCCTCTTCATTCAGTGCGTCCAGAACCGCCAACGCTGTCGGTTGCTTGTCGAAAATTTCCTTGGCCAGCACATGGCTTTCCACCTGCATTTCGCTGAGCACGACTTTCAGCGTGCTGACGAAATCGGGGATGCCATGAGTGAGCGCCAGGTCGATCAGCTCAACACCCGGGGGCACGGGCAGTCCGGCGTCACCAATCACCACCATGTCACCATGGCCCAGCGACGCGATCAGTCGCGACAGCGCGACGTTAAGTAGAGGTGTTTTTTTCATGCGGGTTTGAACGCCTGTACATCGGACATGGTAGGAATGGACGGTTGTGCTCCGGCACGGGTGACCGACAGTGCTGCGGCGATCTGACCGTAGCGGATCGCCTCGGCTTCAGACTTGCCACTGGCCAGCGCTGCGGCGAAACCGCCGACAAATGTGTCACCCGCCGCCGTGGTATCGACAGCCTTCACTGTCGGCGCGGGGAAATGTTCGAAGCCATTGCCATTGGCGAACAACGAACCTTGCGCTCCGAGAGTGACGATGACCTTGCCGGCGCCCATGGCAATCAATTGCGTGGCCGCCGCCTCTGCTGCCTGCAGCGAGTCGACAGTCAACCCGCTCAACGCAGCCGCTTCGCTCTCATTGGGAATCAGATAATCAATGGCGGAATACCAGTCCGCCGGCAAAGGACGACTGGCCGGTGCCGGATTGAGAATCACCGTTTTACCGAGTTCTCGCGCACGCTTGAGCGCGTGTCCGACCGTCGCATCTGGAATCTCGAGCTGGCAGATCACCACGTCTGCAGCCTGTAAGACCGCATCAAACCGGTCGATCACCGCCGGCGTCATTGCACCGTTGGCACCGGCGACAATGACGATCGCATTCTGACTGTTGTCATCGACCACAATCAGTGCCACGCCACTGGAATCCTCGACGACGCTGACGGCCTGGCAGTCGATCTGCTCGGCGAGCAAAGCATCGCGCAAGCGCACACCGTAGTCGTCGTTTCCAACGCAACCCACCATTGCCACTTGCGCACCCAGACGCGCGGCGGCAACCGCCTGATTGGCGCCCTTGCCGCCAGACACGGTGGCAAAGGAATGTCCGATCAGCGTTTCACCGCCCCTGGGCAGGCGCGGCGCCCGGGTCACCAGATCCATGTTCAGGCTGCCAATTACCACTACATTTGCGGGCATACATCACTACTCATCAATTCGGTTTCAGCGATATTCGGTGAACACGCCGGACAGCGGCGCAGTCGATTCGCGCAGGACGATACTCGGGGTCACGATGCGTTGACCGGTGCCGGAGTCCGGAGCAGAAATCCTTCGCAACAGCACTTCGGCAGCCATCTCGCCCAGTTGCAGGATCGACTGGCCGACCGTGGTCAGCGCCGGGTACACATAGCGACTCATCTGAATGTCGTCGAAGCCGATCACTGACAGCTCGGCCGGTACCCGTACGTTACGTTCGGCCGCTGCGCGCAGCACGCCGATGCCAATCATGTCGTTACCGGCAAAAATCGCGCTGGGCCGATTGCTTTCGAGCAGCCGTGTGGCGGCGTTGTAACCGCCAGTGCTGGTGAAATCACTTTCCAGCATGCGCTCTTCGCGCACCTCGACCCCTGCTTCCTGCAGCGCTCGGCAATAGCCGGCCTGACGCATCTGCGCGACGCTGGTACTCGCCGGGCCGCCAATAGTGGCGATGTCGCGATGCCCCAGGTCAAGCAGATGACGTGTCGCCAGATAAGCGCCGTACTCATGGTCGATGCGCACCAGATCGGCACTCACGCCTTCCAGATCCCGGTCGACGATCACCATCGGCGTCTTCACTCCCGCCAGCCCTTCGGCCAGACCACTGTCGCCGCCAGCAGAGGCGACGATCAAACCGTCGATGCGCTTTTCCAGCAGGACGCGCAAATAGCTACGCTGTTTTTCCGGATTGTCGTCGGAGTTGCAGAGGATCACGCAATAGCCGTTACGCTCGCAGTAGTCTTCGATTCCTCGGGCCAATTCAGCGAAATACGGGTTGAGGCTGTTAGGCACCAGCAAGCCAATGGTTGCGGTGGTCTTGGCTTTCAGCGAGCGCGCCACGGCGCTGGGCACGTAGTCGAGACTCTTGATCGCCGCCTCCACTTTCAGCCGCACTTCCTGACTGACCGGCCGGGTGTTGTTCACCACATGCGACACCGTCGTGTAGGAAATGCCCGCGAGCGCCGCTACATCCTTGATCGTTGCCATGGTTCAGCCCCGGCGCGTGGCGCGTTGACTGCGATAGGTGTCGAGCACCACGGCGATAACAATTACCGCACCGGTGATGATGCGCTTGGTCGGTTCGGTCGCACCAATTTGTGCGAGACCGGCGGCCAGCACTGAGATAATCAACACACCAAAGAAAGTGCTGATCACCGAACCGCGACCGCCCATCAGGCTGGTACCGCCGATAACCACCGCTGCGATCACCTGCAATTCCAGACCCGAACCTGCGTTCGGGTCTGCCGCTTCCAGACGCGAAATCTGAAACAGCGCAGCGATGCCCGCCAGCAAACCCATCAGGCTGAACACCAGAATCTTGTAAGGCTTTGGATTGATCCCGGCCAGGCGCACCGCCTCTTCGTTGGTGCCGATGCCGATCAGGTAACGGCCGAAAACGGTGCGGGTCAAAACTGCCTGCGCAATGAATATCACCAGCAGGGCAATGATGAACGAGGGAGAAATGCCAAACGCGATCGGGTTCGACAGCCACGCGAACGCATCGCCGATGTACGCAGTACGCGAACCGGTCATCTGGTAAGCCAGACCGCGAGCCATTTCCAGCACGCCCAAGGAGACAATGAACGAAGGAATCCGCCAGGCCACGGTGATCGAGCCAGTGATGGTACCGGCCAAAGCCGCCACTGCCATGCCGAGCAACGCTGCCGGCAGCACGCTCCAGCCCCAGCCCAGAATCGCAACGCTGACGGTCGACGCTGCCAGCGCCAGTACCGAGCCGACGGACAGATCGATGCCGCCGATGATCAGCACGAACGTCATGCCCACTGCCAGAACCATCAGATCAGGAATCTGGTTGGCCAGCGTGCTGAAGGTGTTGTACGAGAGGAAATGACTGCTCAAGACCGAGAACAGCGCGATCATCGCCAGCAAGGCACCGGCCAGACCCAGGTAAGTCCCCAGGCCGTAGAAGTTGCCACTACGCTGATTGGCAGAAGATGCAGTTTTCATGGGAGATCCCTAGGCGCCGCTTCGTTGAGCAACGCATCACGTTTTTGGTAGCCGGCAAATGCGGCGGCAAGCAAATCATCCTGGGTCCAGCTGTCGCGCTCGAAGGTATCGATCAAGCGCCCCGCCGACAGCACGCCGATCCGGTCGCAGATCAGCATCAGTTCGCGCAAGTCACTGGACACCACGACCAACGCCTTGCCCTGACGGGTCAATTCGCCAAGCAAACCGTAAATGTCGAACTTGGCGCCGACGTCGATACCGCGGGTGGGTTCGTCGAACAGCAGCACTGAACAGTCGCGCTCCAGCCAGCGCCCGATCACGACTTTCTGCTGATTGCCGCCGGACAGCTCCGACACCAACTGCGTCGGACTCGAACTGCGGATGCGCATGGCCTCGATCTGACGCTGCGCCAGGGAGATCTCGTCGCCATTGTTGACGAAACCACCACTGGAGATTTCCGGCATGTTGCCCAAGGCAATGTTGGCGCAGATCGACTGGCTTAGCAGCAGCCCTTCGCCCTTGCGATCTTCGGTGATCAGGGCAATGCCATTGCGTACGGCATCGACCGGCGAGCGCACGCTCACAACCTTCGCTGGCGAGCCCAGGGCAATGCTGCCGCTGTCAGCCACGTCAGCACCGAAAATCAGCCGCAGCAACTCCGTGCGCCCTGCCCCGATCAGCCCGGAGATTCCGAAGATTTCCCCGGCACGCACCTCGAAGGAAACATCACGAACCTTGTCCGAGCGGGTCAGGCCTTTGACCGTCAACGCTGGCGCGCCGATATTGCGCGGACCCATGTCGATGTGTTCGCCCAGTTCGCGACCGACCATCAATGTGACCAGTTGCTCGCTGTTGTAGTTGGCCATCGGCTCGACGCAGACCAGATTGCCGTCACGCAGCACGGCAATCCGCTGCGCAACCCGCGCCAGTTCTTCGAGACGATGAGAAATATAAATGATGGCAACACCCCGAGCCTGCAATCGTGTGATCTGCTCGAAGAGCATTTCGACTTCGCGAGCCGTGAGCATCGCGGTCGGCTCATCGAGGATCAGCACGTGACAATCACCGATCAGGTTGCGTGCGATTTCGACCATCTGCTGATGACCGATCCCCAGCTCGCCGACCAGCGTGTCCGGATCGATCGCGTCAAGGCCGACCTGGGCCATGGCTTCGATCGCTGCCTTGCGCAGTTGCTTGCGACTGATCCAGCCAGCGCTGCTCGGCAAATTATCCAGAAACAGATTCTCCGCCACCGACAGCGTCGGCAACAGGTTGAGCTCTTGCATGACCATGCGTACGCCAAGCTCTTCTGCCTGGGTACGACTGCCCGGACGGTAGTCCTTGCCGTGGAACTGCATATGACCTGTGGTTGGCGTGACCAGACCACCGATGATCTTCGACAGGGTACTTTTACCGGCGCCATTCTCGCCGGTCAGCGCCAGTACTTCACCGCGCATCAGCGTCAGATCGATGCCGGTGAGCACCGGTTGCGCATAGGTCTTGCCGATACCGCTGACCGAGAGGACAGCGTTCGGGGCGGAAACTGACATAGAAATCTCCATGCGCTCGCCCGGACGGACGAGCGCCGTTGTGTCGCCGGATGACTTATTGAGTGACCAGCTCGACCGGTGTTTCAATCACACCGTTGGTGCCGCTGTCGACTTTCTCGCCTTTGATGATCTTCAATGCGGTTTCGATGCCGAACACTGCTTGCCTGGCAGCAAACTGGTCAGCCGTGGCCAGCACGCGGCCGTCCTTGAGCATCGGCTTGATGGCATTGATGTTGTCGTAACCGACGACTTTCACCTGCCCGGCCTTGCCGGCAGCACGAACTGCAGACACCGCGCCGACCGCCATGCTGTCGTTACCGGCCAGCAGCGCTTTAACGTCCGGATATTCGCTGAGGATCGAAGCGGCGACCTTGTTGCCCTTGTCGATTTCCCAATCACCGGACTGCAGCGAGACTACCTTGATCTGCGCAGCTTCCATGGCATCCTTGAAACCAGCCGTACGCGCTTGCGCGTTGGTGGTGGTGGAAACGCCTTCGATGATGCCGACTTCGTCGCCCGCCTTCAGTTGCTTGGCCAGGTACTCGCCGACCAGACGCGCACCTTTGCGGTTGTCCGGCCCTACGAAAGGGACGTTGATGTTTTTGCTTTTGACCACGGCGGGATCGAGCTGGTTGTCGATATTGATGACGGTGATGCCGGCATCAACAGCTTTCTTGATCACTGGCACCATCGCCTTGGAATCAGCGGGCGCGATCACCAGTGCGTCGACCTTGGCCAGGATCATCTGTTCGACGATGCGGGTCTGGCCGGCGGTGTCGGTTTCATCCTTGATGCCGTTGGAGATCAGATCGAAATCGGCGGAGTGTTCTTTCTGGTACGCTTTCGCGCCATCTTCCATGGTCAGGAAGAACTCGTTGGCGAGAGACTTCATGACCAACGCGACTTTGGGTTTTTCCGGGGACTCGGCAAATGCCGATGAGACAGGTAATGCGGCGGCTGTGACAGCCAGCATAGCGACAGCAAGAAGACGTGCAGCGAATGGCAGCTTCATGGGTTCACTCCGATCTTATGATTATTGTAAGCAACGTTGCGCGAACAGCTTCACGAGCAAATGCCCCATTAACGCCGCGCAAACGTTTGCGTAGACCGAACTATGAGAATCCCGCCGCCATTTGTCAACAATCAGAAATCGCAATAAGTTGTAGGGCGAATCGCTGTCACGCCCTTCCGACATTCAAGCGGTAGTGTTGACCAATCCCCCGCTGGTGGCAGTCTTGGACATTTCCTTGACCAGCGCACCCGCTACTTCCGCTAGCGCAGCGCTGGTTTGTGCAATCTGACCCTGAATAGACATGACTGCCTGGGATTTTGCCTCCGGCGTCGGATAGCTTGCAGCCTGCGCGGCAGCCAGCTGCTGCTGCTGCTCCTGGAGCTGCTTCTGCAGTTCTTTCATCCGCTTGAGCAAGGTCTTGACGGTGACGCTCAGATTGCTCCCGGCCTCGGTTTCACTATTCTCCTGAACAGGACCACCGCCGGTTCTTACCTCATTTTTTTCAGTTTTCTCAGTGCCCAGCGCCTGGGTTGACGCTTCATTGGTCGCGTCGTTCAGGGTGTTGATCGTCGCCGCAGTTTTACCGCCGATGGTGACAGCAGCGGGATTGGCAAAACCGACCGTCAGTGACATGTGAACTCCTAAATTTGGTTTCCTTGAAGACGCATCGGCATGAAGGCGCAATTCTTTAGTCGGCATATATCATCCATTGAGCAGGGGCTATCGGAGAGCCGAACACGAGGCCGGCTGACGTTCGGAATCCCGGATGGTCAGATCCGACAGAATATTCAGATACGTACTTAATGTTGATTTAAATCATCAGGTTAGACATTTTCCACAGATACATTACACATGGTATGAATTCTGCTCCCCTCCTCGCACCTCGGGCATTCAGATCGGCTCGAGGCGCATCTAGATGAACCTGCATCCGCACCGTCTCACGACTAGAGAGAAAAATAATGAAATCTGCTTTCAATACCTTGGTTCCGGGCGCATTGGCCCTCCTCCTGCTCCTGCCCACCGCCCTTCAGGCAAAAGAAGTCGAAGCCCAGACCAAACTGGCCAATGTGGTTGTACTTGCCACGGGCGGCACCATCGCGGGCGCCGGTGCCAGCGCCGCCAACAGCGCGACCTATCAGGCAGCGAAAGTCGGTGTCGAGCAATTGGTTGCCGGCATTCCCGAGTTGAGCAAACTGGCCAACGTGCGTGGCGAACAAGTCATGCAGATTGCTTCGGAAAGCATCACCAATGAAAACCTGCTGCAGTTGGGCCGTCGCGTTTCCGAGCTGGCTGACAGCAAGGACGTCGACGGTATCGTTATCACTCACGGCACCGACACCCTGGAAGAAACCGCTTACTTCCTGAACCTGGTCGAGAAGACCGACAAGCCAATCATCGTCGTTGGCTCGATGCGCCCGGGCACCGCCATGTCGGCAGACGGCATGCTTAACCTGTACAACGCCGTGGCCGTGGCCAGCAGCAAAGAGGCCCGCGGCAAAGGTGTCCTCGTGACCATGAACGACGAGATCCAGTCTGGTCGCGACGTCAGCAAAATGATCAACATCAAGACCGAAGCGTTCAAAAGCGCCTGGGGTCCGCTGGGTATGGTGGTCGAAGGCAAGTCCTACTGGTTCCGCCTGCCGGCCAAGCGTCACACCATGGATTCGGAATTCGACATCAAAAACATCAAGAGCCTGCCTGACGTAGAAATCGCTTATTCCTACGGCAACGTCAGCGATACCGCCTACAAGGCACTGGCGCAATCCGGCGCCAAAGCCATCATCCACGCCGGTACTGGCAACGGTTCGGTTTCCTCCCGCGTGGTTCCGTCCTTGCAAGCTCTGCGCAAGGATGGCGTACAGATCATTCGTTCGTCGCACGTCAATGCCGGCGGTTTTGTCCTGCGTAATGCTGAGCAGCCCGACGACAAATATGACTGGGTTGTCGCTCACGACTTGAACCCGCAAAAGGCCCGCATCCTGGCCATGGTCGCCCTGACCAAAACCAATGACAGCAAAGAGCTGCAACGGATGTTCTGGGAATATTGACTAACCTTCGCCTGATCAACTCTCGATCGGGCGTCAGCTCACCACCTGCCATCCTGGCGGGTGGTGCCTCGCTCCCCTCTTAAGCATTTTTCCCACAAAAAACTCTACGCCCCTACACCAAAATCGGAAAACCGCTGTCAGAGGATTTTCTTGAATTTTAAGCAGTTGCGAAAATGCTTACAGTTAAATACTGTATGCACGTACAGCTTAATAAGGATAACCTCGTGGCCACCTCTCTTGCTGCTCCTGACGCTTATGAACGCATGGGTATGCGCGTTCAGAAAATCATCAACTCCCCTACCGCACAGAAAGCCAAAGCTGCACTGATTTTCCGTTTGCCGGATGAGCCGATGGATGACTGGGAACGCTTGCTCGAGGAAATCGACGAGAACGACAACGTTACCCTTGCCTACCGCGATGACGGTGGCGTGCAGATTTTTTGGGTTGTGCCGAAGGAAGATTGATTCAATGAGTGTCCGCTGTGTTGCTGTACTGTTGTTATTTTTCGCCATGAGCGCCCAGGCGGGTGCCCCTCGAACATTTTCGGAAGCCAAGAAAGCCGCGTGGAAACTTTATGCACCCCAGTCCACCGAGTTTTATTGCGGCTGCAAGTACACCGGGAACAAGGTCGACCTGAAGGCTTGCGGTTATGTGCCACGCAAGAATGCCAAGCGCGCTTCGCGAATAGAGTGGGAGCACATCGTGCCGGCGTGGCAGATCGGCCATCAGCGACAATGCTGGCAAGCAGGCGGACGCAAGAATTGCACACGCTACGATCCGGTTTATCAAAAGGCTGAAGCCGATTTGCACAACCTGGTGCCGAGCATTGGCGAGGTCAATGGTGACCGCAGCAACTTCAGCTACGGCTGGCTGCCCGTGCAATCCGGCCAGTACGGCTCCTGCCTGACTCAAGTCGACTTCAAGGCGAAGAAGGTCATGCCCCGTCCTTCGATCCGCGGCATGATAGCCCGCACGTATTTTTATATGAGCAAACAATACGGTCTGCGTCTGTCGAAGCAGGATCGGCAGCTGTACGAGGCGTGGGACAAGACTTATCCGGTGCAGGATTGGGAACGTCAGCGCAACCAAAGCGTGGCGTGCGTGATGGGGCGCGGCAATGAGTTCGTCGGCTCGGTCAATCTGAAAGCCTGCGGCTGAGCGCAGCGCGTAAAAAAGGCCTCGAGCGCTACGCTCGAGGCCTTTCTCATTTGGCGCTTCGTTTATGGCGTGAGCGGGTGCTCGATCACCACCGATTCAATATTCTGCTTCTTGGCTTTTACCAACGCCGCATCAACCTGCACCTTGCGCGCCTCAGCATCAGCCCGGGAATTGAACGGACCGATCAGAATGCGTGTGTTACCGCTGCTGTCCTTGACCACCGTCGGCACAAAAGCATGCTCGATCAACCAGCCGCTCAGGTCACTGACTGCCTGAGGGGTTTCACCACGCACCTCCAGATCCCATTGGGGTGCAGAAGCCACCGCCGGCGCTGCCGCAACCTTCGTCTCGGGCTTCGGTGCATTCACATTTTTGCCTTCACCGCAGCCTGCCAATGCCAGTGTCGCTATCAGCCAAACCAATTTGCGCACAACGCTTTCCTCGGAATTCGTAAAGCGGCGATCTTATCATTCATAAATACTTCGCGAGGCCCGCAAAATGGGCACGAAACAACGAGAATCATGAATGCAGCCTCTGTATAGTTACGCCCTGGGAATTAATGCCGCATCTGCGCGTCAGAAAGAGGCACCCAAACCGTGAGACTTCGCACTAATCTATAGATACCACCGACCTCTGCACTGTCTGAATCAGGTGCCCTACAAAGCAATCAAGGAGAAGACCATGCTGATACTCACCCGCAAAGTCGGTGAAAGCATAAACATTGGTGATGACATCACGATCACCATCCTCGGAGTCAGCGGCCAACAGGTTCGCATCGGCATCAATGCTCCGAAAAACGTGGCAGTGCACCGTGAAGAAATTTACCAACGCATCCAGGCCGGCCTGACCGCTCCGGACAAGCCGCAAACACCCTGAGTCACGCTGTCTTACGTAGCCAGTCCTTTTGCCGCCGTGCAAGACTGGCTAAAGATTCACGCGCCGTTTAGCCATCCGCATTTCACCCCGCCAGGCACGGCGCCTGAAGCATACAGCCCCCCCTCACTTGCCTCCCTGCTTTCTGCCGCCGATCTTACCTTTCACTTCTGGAGCTGGCTGTCGGACGTTTCCGATAGAGCGCGGAGAATCTCGCCTTCTAAGTGAATATCACACCACGCGCCATGCCGGTGGCCGCCACCATCATCAAGGTCAAGAGCAGCGCTTCGACGTGACTGATTCGCGCATACAACTTCGCACGTCCCGTATCGATCACCACCCCGCGCGATGATGCGACACGCCATTTGATCAGCGTGATCATCGGTGCAAGCTCGATCAGGAGAATCAGCAAAAACAGCGTCATTTTCAGATGGAACAGCGGCTGATGCAGATAATAGTCAGCGCCCTTCTCATAACCGCCAAGTGCACGCATCCCACCCGTGACCAGCAGCGTCAACGCCGAAAGCCCCCAGAGGTTATCCGCGAGCAAAACACGCTTGACCTGAGCCATATTGGCAGTCAGCTGGCTGAACGCCCTGCCGCGAGTGAGCACCGCCCAGAAAGCCAAGACAAACGCGAAAAGATGAATAGCTGCAAGAATCCACTGACTCAACATCGACACACTCCCCATCTAAAGAGTCGAAAATCGGCCAGTCAGTAGTAGACGAAAAAACAGACGCGCGTGAAGCGATGCCACGAAGGACGTGCGGTGCCACAAATCGCAGGCAAAAAAAATCCCAAGCAGCTGATGGAAGCTTGGGATTTAAAAATGCATAAACCGTGGTGGTGAACGCGGGACGGATGTTACTTAAATTCACAACCTCCAACAAGGCTTTTTCGATAACCGGTTGGAGAGAAAAAGCCGTAAGCCTTTAAATATCCGAGTGTTTTTTATACCACCAGGAGAATTTGACGCACCAAAATGGAGCCAGCGCTTTTTGGGAGGACGGAGGATTACCTGCCCCAGAACATTTCGCCAGGAAAGTGTTTCTCACTGATGTTCAGATCAGCCAACCCGGTGTGCTTTGCCGTAGCACAATCGAGGCGCCGGCGCGTGAACATACGTTCATCCAAATCATCATTGCAAGCGTCTAGTCTGCGGGTTCCGACATAGTGACTACAGGAGTAACCCACCATGTTCTCGCACGAAAGCATTCCGCTTATCATCTTTTTCATCATTCTTCTGCTCGGCGCCCTGGCTGCCGCCCTTCATCCGTTGCACGCGCTTATTTCCTGGCTTCGCAGACGGAGTGAAAGAGCGAACGCCAGTCACGCGCGAAAAGTCGATTCGCGCTGACTCACTTCCGCACAAGCCCGGCAAGGTCCGGGCTTTCATTCGCCTGGATCAATTCCACTCAGCGCTACCTGCTTCGCTGATACGGCGGTTATTAGCTCAAATGGCAAGCAGATCAGCATGAGCCAGGCGGAATTCCATCCTTATTGAAGTCCTTTAAGCGCTCCCGCTCTTCCTCTGTGGAATGCGCAGGCGTCGTTTGCTCAGGCAGGTCTTCCTCTGGCACTTGCGTTTTATCGTCAGTCATTGCGCTGCCCTCATTATCGTTGCTATTTGGGCATCAGCTTGGGGCCGGCAGTTCCAGATTTCAAATCCTGCGAACTCGGGCATAGGGCGCGCCATGATCGCCCTCGACTGGTTCGTCTACGCGTACTAATGCGAGGGGATTATGAAAAAGTTATGCAAATCCCAGACAACAAAAAAGGGCCCACCTTTCGGTGAGCCCTTCCAGACCGCCCAGCAGAGCGGATTTTGTTTGGTAGGCGCGATTGGACTCGAACCAACGACCCCCACCATGTCAAGGTGGTGCTCTAACCAACTGAGCTACGTGCCTGCTGTGAGGCGGCATTCTACGGAATTCCGGAGGGGTGTCAACACCTTTTTTTCACCTAACCCTATGAATATGCAAAATATTTAATTTCTGCTCAGGGAAGAAGATTTTCCGGTGGCTGGCGGAGGATTTTCAACTCGGGTAGGATCGACGCACTCGTAAAATATATTAAACAGAGGCGGCAGGATGGCAAACAACCAATACCCGGATTCTTACTACGCTGCGTCGGCCAATGCCGTGCCGGCCCGTCCTGCGCTGCAGGATGCTGTAGAGACAGACGTCTGTGTAATCGGTGCCGGGTATACCGGATTGTCCTCCGCTTTATTTCTATTGGAGAACGGTTTTCGCGTGACGGTTCTCGAAGCCGCGAAGGTCGGTTTTGGTGCTTCGGGGCGCAACGGCGGGCAGATCGTCAACAGCTACAGCCGCGACATTGATGTCATCGAACGCACGGTTGGCCCCAAGCAAGCACAACTGCTAGGGCAGATGGCCTTTGAAGGCGCCCGGATCATTCGTGAGCGTGTGGCCAAATACAACATCCAGTGCGACTTGAAGGACGGCGGTGTGTTCGCCGCCCTCTCCACTAAACAGATGGGCCATCTCGAATCACAAAAGCGCCTGTGGGAGCGCTTCGGTCATTCACAACTCGAGTTGCTCGACCAACGCCGCATTCGCGAAGTGGTCGGTTGCGATCGATACGTGGGCGGCATGCTTGATATGAGCGGCGGCCATATTCACCCGCTCAACCTCGCACTCGGCGAAGCGGCGGCAGTCGAGTCACTGGGCGGCACGATCTACGAACAGTCTCCTGCCGTGCGCATCGAGCGCGGCGCCACCCCTGTCGTGCATACGCCGCAAGGCAAGGTCAGGGCCAAATTCATCATCGTCGCCGGCAATGCCTATCTGGGCAATCTGGTGCCGGAACTGGCAGCCAAATCGATGCCCTGTGGCACGCAGGTGATCACCACCGAGCCACTGGGTGACGAGTTGGCGAAAGCGCTGCTGCCGCAGGATTACTGTGTGGAAGACTGCAACTACCTGCTCGACTACTACCGACTGACCAGCGACAAGCGCCTGATCTTCGGCGGCGGCGTGGTTTACGGCGCGCGGGATCCGGCGAACATTGAAGCGATCATCCGCCCGAAGATGCTCAAGGCCTTCCCGCAGCTCAAGGATGTAAAGATCGATTACGCCTGGACCGGCAACTTCCTGTTGACGCTGTCGCGCTTGCCCCAGGTCGGACGTTTGGGCGACAACATTTATTACTCGCAGGGTTGCAGCGGACACGGCGTCACCTATACGCACCTGGCAGGCAAAGTTCTGGCTGAAGCGCTGCGCGGTCAGGCTGAGCGTTTCGACGCATTTGCCGATCTGCCGCACTATCCGTTTCCGGGCGGGCAATTGCTGCGTACACCGTTTGCTGCGCTGGGCGCTTGGTATTACGGGTTGCGCGACAAATTCGGGATGTAAAAAAAGGGCCGCTTACTGCGGCCCTCTTCATTTGCGCACCAGCCTCAGAGCTGACCCCTGCAATTGCGCCGCGAATCCGCAAGAGCCTGCAGTGAGCTCGTCACGCCTGGATAAACGCTTCAGTGCGCACTGCCGCCGTCCCCTCCGGCGCCCGTCGCGCCACTTGCAGACCGAGAGACTGCATCTTAGTGGACGTTGTGCTCAAGGGCCGGCGCGTCGGCTTGCAGCTTCTGCACTTCGCTCACCACCAGCTCTGCGCTCTGCCCGCCCCAGCCCTGACGCAGATAGTTGAGCAGATCGGTCAATTGCTCAGGATTTAACTTGTCGGCGAAACCCGGCATCGGCTGCATGTGTTCGAACCCGGAGAACTTCTGCTCGCCGATGCCATCCTCGATCACCCGCAGCAGGTTACGCGGGTCTTCGAGGCGCAAGGTGGTGTTGCCGCGCATCGCTACCGCAATGTGCGGTTTACCTTCACCGCCAGCCGCATGGCATCCGGCGCAGACGTTCAAGTATTCCTGACGGCCGCGTTGGGCACTCGGGCTGAGCTTATCCAGCGGCACCTCGACCAGTTCCCTGGCTGCCGCCGGCTGCTCGCCCAGCAGGAATATCGCCATCGCCGCCAGATCCGCATCGCTCAAACCCTGCGTGCTGTTGTGGAATACCGGGAACATTTCGTTGAACATGGTCCCTTGCGCGCTCATGCCATGTTTAAGAAACGTGCTCAGATCCTGCTGATTCCAGCCGCGCGCAGCCAGGTCGGTAGCCAGCAGGCTCGGCGCCAGATAACCATTGAGGATGCCGCCGGTCATGCGCTTGTCCATCTGCATCGCGCCCGGCAGGCCGCGTGGCGTGTGACATTCACCGCAGTGACCGAGAACGTCGACCATGTATTGGCCACGCTTCCACGCCTCACTTTTGCCGTCGGCCGGCTCCAGCTTGACGTCTTTGCCGTACAGCATGTTCCAGCCCGTCAGGCCCAAACGGACGTTGAACGGAAAGCTCAGGTTGGTTACCGGTGCGGCGCGCTCAATTGGCTCGATGGTTTTCAGATACGCGTGAATAGCATCGGAATCGGCGCGCGGCATCAGGTGATACGAGGTGTACGGCATCGCTGGATACAGATTCGCACCGTCGCGACGCTTGCCCTCGGTCAACGCAGCGAAGAACTCGTCATCGTTGTACAGACCGATGCCGTGTTCCTTGCTCGGCGTGATGTTGGTGCCGTAGATCGTGCCGAAAGGCGAGACGATCGGCAGGCCGCCGGCATAAGGCGCGCCACCCGGTGCAGTGTGGCAGGCCATGCAATCGGCGGCGCGGGCGAGATATTCGCCGCGCTTGATCTGATCGTCGGCGTGGGCAGCCAACAGCGGCGCAGCCAGTCCGACCGCAAAAGTCAGGCGAGTCAATAAACGTTTCATGCTCACCCCTCCTTGACCAGGCCGAGATCGGTCAGCACGTTGCGCGTGGCGTTGTAATAACGCACGTAACCAGTGCAGCGGCAGACGTGATGGCCGAGGCTGTCCTCGATCACCTGTTCCAGCTTGCTGTGTACGGTTGGCTGGCGTTGCAGCTTCTCGACCAGCACGGTGGCAGCGTTGACGAAACCCGGCGCGCAGTAGCTGCACTGGAAGGCGAACTCGTCGACGAAGCGTTGCTGGATCGGATTGAGCTCGGTGACCTGACCCTGCTCGTCGCGAATGGCGTGGCCTTCGATCGTGCGGACTTTTTTGCCCTCGAAGTAATGCGCACCGGTGATGCAGGTGCGCACTTCTTCGCTGGTGCCGTCGGGGTTGTCGACGATCACCACGCAGGCGTGGCAGATCCCCTGACCGCAGCCCAGACGCGAGCCGGTGAGGTTTTTGTATTCGTGCAGGTAGTCGATCATCGGCAGATCATCAGGGATGTCCACCGGGCCGACGGATTGACCGTTGAGGGTCAGTTGAAGCGGACGGTTAGCCATGGAGGGCCTCCTTGATACGCGCAGCAGTGATGGGCAGGTCGCGAACACGTTTACCGATGGCGTGCGCCACGGCGTTACCGATGGCACCGACAATCGGAATCATCACCACTTCGGCGATGCCTTTGGACGGGTCGCTTGGCGACAGCGGCGGCAGGATTTCAGCGGTCTGCTTCCACACCGCAACATGACGCGCCATCGGCAGACGGTAACGGTTGAAGTTCCAGTCGCCCTCCCCCGGCCCGCCTTCGTACAGCGGCATCTCTTCCATCAGCGCATGGCCAATACCCATGGCGATGCCACCTTCGAGCTGCCCTTTGACCAACTCCTCAACCAGCACGCGACCGCACTCGACCCACGAATGGTGGTTGAGCACCTGGACCTCCGCGGAGCCTTTGTTGACCTTCAGCTCGACCAACGTGGCGACCGGACTGTAGTAGGTCACGGCAGCGTTGTTCAGTTGCACCACCGGGTAGTTGACGTTCTGCCGATCGAGCAAGTGGAAACCGGCGCTGTTCATTTGCGCCTTCTTCGCTTGCGGCGCGCCATCGCCGTATTTCACCGCCAGACCGTCGAGCGGCAGGCGCTCGCGCACGCCGTCGATGCTGTACTCGGCCTCGGCCCAACTCCAACGGTTGAAACCGTGGACCGTGGCGCCCGTCACCAGCCCGCGTTCGTGGGCGCGCTTGGCCAACTCTTCGAAGCTCAGCGGTTGCATGCCGTTGGCAGTCAACTTGCCGTCGACCCAATGCGCATCTTCGCGGCGCACCATGTAAGGGTTGGCCTGGCCGCCATAGGGGCCCTGACGCCAGATCTCCAGTGCCGCCGGCCACAAGCCGTGGTTGAACAGCACGCGCGCCGCTTCACGGGTGGCATGGCTGAAGTAATAGGCGGAGTTGGTCGCCGAGGAGGCTGAGGCCAGCTTGCCGACCCAGCGCGGGTTGCGCAGCAGAGCGTCCTGCTCGGCCTGACTCATGATGTAAGGGTTGCCGCTGGTGATCAGCTGCATTTCCTGCCATTCGGTTTCGCCGGTTTTTACATCGTGCGCCGGGCTGCCGAGGAAATCTGCGACAACCAACGCTTGCGAAGTGGACATGCCGGTGCCGATTTCGATACCGATGTGGCGCAAGGTAATGCGGCCGTCAGCGGTGAATTCGATGCTGGCCATCGGCGCTTCGGAGCCGGTGCCGAAGTCCTTCTGGCAAATAGCGAAACCGACGCCGTACCAGTTATCCGCATCTGCCGCTTCACGCTGTTGCTTGATCGCGTCGCGGTTTTTCCAGACTTCGTGCACCGACGCCTTGTCGAGGATTTCGTGCAGACGCAGCGCACCCGCGGGAATCGCGCCCTGAGTGTTTTTCATACCGGAACGCAGGGCGTTCCTGCGGCGCAAATCGATCGCGTCCACACCCAGGCGGTTGGCGATTTCGTCGACCATCATTTCAGTCGCCGCCATGCTCTGCAGAGTGCCGTAACCGCGCATCGAACCTGCTTCGACCGCACGCGAGTGATACGCCGTGACCTGCAGATCGTTCTGCGGCATGTAGTAGATCGATTGCGCTGCCGTAGCGCCAACTGCCGCCACCGAAGGGCTGTAATTGACCCGGCCGCCACCGTCGACACTCATTTCAGCGCGGAAAATCTTGAAGGAGTAATCGTTCTTGTCCACGGCCAACTGGTAGCGGATGTCGAACGGGTGACGCTTGATGCCGCTCTGGAATTGCTCGTAGCGGTCGTTGGCCAGACGCACCGGAACACCGGCGCCGTAAAGCGCGGCCAAGGCTGCGTAGTAGACGAAAATGTTGTGGTCTTTGGAGCCATAGCCGACTGTATAGCCCGGGTGCATGTTCAGATTGGCCAGGCCGAAACGCGACGGCCCGATCATCTTCGCAGTCTCGGTCGCGACTTCCAGCGGGCACTGCGTCGCTACGACGAAATGCAGGGTTTTGGTTTTCGGGTCGTACCAGCCGTTGCCGTTGTCCGGCTCAAGGGCGGCCGGTTCGATCGACGGGGTTTTGTAGCGCTCATCGAACACCAGCCAGTTGTCCGGCGGCGTGTCGATTTGCTGTTTCATGCGGTCGGCGTAGAACAGGCCGCGCTCGGTGAGGTTGCCGTGCAGGTTTGGCTGGGAATTCCACACCGGGCGACGGTTTTTCAGCATCGGGAAGAGGATCGAATCCTTGAGACTGGCGAACTCATCTTCGTCCGCCGAGGTCGCGCCGCCAACGCGCACGTAGCGGAAGCTGCCATAGGGATCGCCTTCGTAGAACGGCACTTTGGCACCGTAACGAATCGCTTTGTCATTGAATTTGAGTTGGTTCTTGGCCTGACGGAAGCGCTCGAAGTCGTTCCAGATCAGGATCGCCACCGGGTGACCGATGAACATCGGCACCTTGCCTTCTGGCAGCAATGGATCGGGCGCGTGCTCTTCGGGGAAGTGGATACCGTCCTTATCCAGATCGGCAGCGGTGACGATACGGTCCGGCTGCAGATCGGCGCCGAGCCACGACAGGTCGTAGCCTGCGTAGATACGGTCGGCCTTGATGGTTTTGAGCAGCATGGCGTGGCCTTGTTGCTCAGGCCAGCCTGGCATGTCCTTGGCGCGGATGTCGCGAGCGAAGACTTTGCTGCCACAAACCTTGGACAGGGCATCGTTGCGTTGACGCGCCTTGCCGTTGTTGCCGAGCCATTTCTCGGACGGGACGGTGACGCTGGTTTCCATCAAGGCAGCCAGCGCCTGACTACTGAGCGGCGTGAGCGTAACGCTCACACCCGCCACCAGCCCGCCCTGGAGGAACGAGCGCCGGGATATTTCACGGTTGGACATGGATCATCCTCTGGGCGGTTATAGGTCCGCCCTTGTGGTTATCTACAGGGGATCTCGAGTCGTGCAGAAGCTCTTTCTGACGAAGCAAAGAGCTGTGTTGACAGTGCAAAGCTGACCGAAAGGTTAACTTTAAAGGTTTCTGCGTCCGCGGCAAACAACCAGTTACAAAAACCTGACTAAATAATCAAAAAAATCAATGCGACGTGGTATCGCAGGAGGCTTGCGGAGATTCTTGTAGGAGCTGTCGAGTGAAACGAGGCTGCGATCTTTTGATCTTGTTTTGATGATCAAGAGCAAAAGATCGCAGCGTGCCGCAGCGCCTACAGGGGGATTCGTGCAGGCGTTCAAGAGAGGAATAGCCAAATTTCAGACACAAAAAACCCCGGTCTTTCGACCAGGGTCTTTGCTATCGATCCGACTCAGCCAGCAGCTGATTTCGGTGTTTCAAGGCGTTCAGTGCTCCTTGAAACAGATATGGCGCAGCGGACGGGACTCGAACCCGCGACCCCCGGCGTGACAGGCCGGTATTCTAACCGACTGAACTACCGCTGCGTATCGCTTTGAGCTTGCGCTCAAGTAACTCGTTTTGACTGCAGGCTTCGGTGCCTCGCAATCGCGAACCAGATGAATCTGACTCGTAAAATATGGCGCAGCGGACGGGACTCGAACCCGCGACCCCCGGCGTGACAGGCCGGTATTCTAACCGACTGAACTACCGCTGCGCGTCGGTGCAGGCACTTTCAGCCTACGCTCTTGCTTACACAAGTATCTCGGGAGTGGTGGGTGATGACGGGATCGAACCGCCGACATTCTGCTTGTAAGGCAGACGCTCTCCCAGCTGAGCTAATCACCCGTTTGCATCTCCGAGGCCGCGAAATTTACGCAGGTGGCGAAGCTAAGTCAATAGCAGGATTGGAGTTTTTTTCAAAAACAGCTTTTAGCTTCAAGCTTCAAGAAAAAGCAGGAGCACCTAAAGCAGGTACACCAGAGTCTTGCTTTAGCTTGCAGCTTGCAGCTCGAAGCTGCCCTTCACTGCTCGTAAATCATCTTCTTGGTCATGCCGCCATCGACGACGAATTCCTGTCCGGTGACAAACCCGGCGTTGCGCGACAGCAACCATGCCACCATCGCCGCCACATCTTCGACCGTCCCTACCCTGCCCGCTGGATGCTGGGCATGATCGGCATCGGCCAGAGGTTCGGCGCGACGTACCGAGGGATCACGCGCGTCAATCCAGCCAGGACTCACCGCGTTTACGCGGATTTCCGGGCCGAGGCTGATGGCCAGCGCATGGGTCAACGCCAACAATCCGCCCTTGCTCGCGGCGTACGCCTCGGTGTCCGGTTCCGACTGCCTGGCACGGGTCGAGGCCAGGTTGACGATCGAACCGTTGTGCGCGCGTAGATACGGCGCACAGTGCTTGGCCAGCAACATCGGCCCGCTCAGATTGACCGCCAACACTCGGTTCCAATACGCCAGATCAAGGCTTTCCAGGGTGATGTTGTGCGGCTCGGCTACCGCTGCATTACAGACCAGAGCATCAAGGCGACCAAACTGCCCCAACACCTCGGCCACACCCAGCGCGACCTGATTTTCATCGGCGACGTCCATAGCGATAAACCAGGCGTTTTCGCCCAGTACCTTCGCCACCTTTGAACCACGCGCCCGATCCAGATCAGTCAGCACTACTTGCCAGCCTTCGCTGATCAGCCATGCAGCGATGCCCAGTCCGATGCCGCGTGCGGCACCGGTGACCAGCGCCACGCGGCCATGGGTATTGGCCGCCGGTGTCGACAATTCGATCACAACGCCGCCAGACCGCGCGCCAGATCGGCTTGCAGGTCTGCCACATCTTCCAGACCGACCGCGACCCGGATCAGGCTGTCACGAATGCCCGCCGCTTCACGCTCTTGGGGCGCCAGACGGCCGTGGGACGTGGTGCTCGGATGGGTGATGGTGGTTTTGCTGTCGCCGAGGTTGGCAGTGATCGAAATCAACCGCGTGGCATCGATAAAGCGCCAGGCGCCCTCTTTGCCGCCCTTGACCTCGAAACTGACCACGGCACCGAAGCCTTTCTGCTGGCGTTGAGCCAATTCGTGCTGCGGATGGCTTTTGAGACCTGCGTAATGGACCTTCTCGACGCCATCCTGCTGCTCCAGCCATTCGGCCAGCGCCTGAGCGTTGGCGCAATGAGCCTTCATGCGCAGGTTGAGGGTTTCCAGACCTTTGAGGAAGATCCACGCGTTGAACGGACTCAGAGTCGGCCCGGCGGTACGCAGGAAACCGACCACCTCTTTCATCTGCTCGCCACGACCGGCGACAACGCCACCCATGCAACGGCCCTGGCCGTCGATGAACTTGGTCGCCGAGTGCACGACAACATCCGCACCGAGCTTTAGCGGCTGCTGCAACGCCGGGGTGCAGAAGCAGTTGTCGACCACCAGCATCGCACCCTTGGCGTGGGCAATTTCCGCCAGCGCGGCGATATCCACCAGCTCGGCCAAAGGATTGGACGGTGACTCGACAAAAAGCAGTTTGGTATTGGACTTGATCGCCGTGTCCCAGCCGGACAGATCGGCCAGCGGCACGTAATCGACTTCGACGCCGAAGCGCTTGAAATACTTTTCGAACAGGCTGATGGTCGAACCAAATACACTGCGCGACACCAGCACATGATCGCCAGCACTGCACAGGCTCATCACCACCGCCATGATCGCGGCCATGCCGGTTGCCGTGGCGACGGCTTGCTCGGCGCCTTCCAGCGCGGCAATGCGCTCTTCGAAGGCACGCACGGTCGGGTTGGTGTAGCGCGAATAGACGTTGCCCGGCACTTCGCCGGCAAAGCGCGCCGCTGCGTCGGCAGCGGTACGGAACACGTAGCTGGAGGTGAAGAACATCGGATCACCGTGTTCGCCTTCCGGCGTGCGGTGCTGACCGGCACGCACAGCCAGGGTATCGAACGCTACGCCTTCGAGGTCGCTGTCCAGCCGACCGGCATCCCATTCCTGACTCATGCTGTCTCTCCTTGCAGTTCTCGAACAATGAATATCAGATACAAAACCGGCCCCTCAGGGCCGGTGGAAACTCAGTTGTTGTACAGATCGATGATTGCACTGACGGCCTGGGTCTTGACCTTCGAGGCATCGTTGCGTGCCTGTTCGATCTTGTTCAGGTAAGCCTCGTCGACGTCACCGGTCACGTACTTGCCATCGAACACGGCGCAATCGAAGTTTTCGATCTTGATCTTGCCGCCGCCGACCGCTTCGATCAAGTCAGGCAGGTCCTGATAGATCAGCCAGTCAGCACCGATCAGGTCGGCCACGTCCTGGGTCGAACGATTGTGCGCGATCAGTTCGTGGGCGCTCGGCATGTCGATACCGTAGACGTTCGGGAAACGCACCGCTGGTGCCGCCGAGCAGAAGTAGACGTTTTTCGCGCCGGCTTCGCGCGCCATCTGGATGATCTGCTTGCAAGTGGTGCCGCGCACGATCGAGTCATCGACCAGCATGACGTTCTTGCCGCGAAATTCCAGCTCGATGGCATTGAGCTTCTGGCGTACCGACTTCTTGCGCGCGGCTTGGCCCGGCATGATGAAGGTCCGGCCGATGTAGCGGTTCTTGACGAAGCCTTCGCGGAATTTCACGCCCAGGTGATTGGCCAGTTCCAGCGCTGCCGTGCGGCTGGTGTCCGGAATCGGGATGACCACGTCGATATCGTGCTCAGGGCGCTCGCGCAGGATTTTCTCGGCGAGCTTCTCGCCCATGCGCAGGCGAGCCTTGTAGACCGACACGCCATCGATGATCGAGTCCGGACGCGCCAGGTAGACGTGTTCGAAAATGCACGGGGTCAGCGACGGGTTGGTCGCGCACTGACGGGTGTGCAGCTTGCCGTCCTCAGTGATGTACACCGCTTCGCCCGGGGCGAGGTCGCGAATCAGGGTGAAACCGAGCACGTCCAGCGACACGCTTTCCGAGGCGATCATGTACTCAACGCCTTCGTCCGTGTGACGCTGGCCGAACACGATCGGGCGAATGCCGTGCGGATCGCGAAAACCGACGATGCCGTAACCGGTGACCATCGCCACAACGGCGTAACCACCAACGCAGCGGTTGTGTACGTCGGTCACGGCGGCGAAGACATCTTCTTCGGTCGGCTGCAGCTTGCCGCGCTGGGCCAGCTCGTGGGCGAACACGTTAAGCAGCACTTCCGAATCGGAACTGGTGTTGACGTGACGCAGATCGGATTCGTAGATCTCCTTGGCCAACTGTTCAACGTTGGTCAGGTTACCGTTGTGCGCCAGGGTGATGCCGTACGGCGAGTTGACGTAAAACGGCTGGGCTTCGGCCGACGTCGAGCTGCCGGCAGTCGGGTAACGGACGTGACCGATACCCATGTGCCCGACCAGACGCTGCATGTGACGCTGCTGGAACACGTCACGCACCAGGCCGTTATCCTTGCGCAGGAACAACCGGCCATCATGGCTGGTCACGATACCGGCAGCATCCTGGCCGCGGTGCTGGAGCACGGTTAGCGCGTCATACAGCGCCTGATTGACGTTCGACTTACCGACGATACCGACGATGCCACACATGCGACGCAACCCCTACTTAATGGATCTGAACTGAACAACACTCACTGAGGCGTTTTCGCCGCCGGCAAGAGCTGCTCCTTGAACGGAATCTCAGCGGGTACGCTGATTCCGCTGGCAAGCCACTGACTGCTCCACCCGAGTATCAGGTTTTTGGACCAGTCGGCGACCAATAGAAACTTCGGCACGAGCTGTGATTCTTTCCACCACCCGTCCTGCTGTACCGGCCCCAGGCTCAACAGCCCGACCGCCACGACCACCAGCAACACGCCACGCGCAGCGCCGAAGGCCATGCCGAGGAATCGATCGGTCCCGGACAACCCGGTGACGCGAACCAACTCGCCGATAAGATAATTGATCATTGCGCCGACGATCAGTGTGGCGACAAACATGATGGCACAGCCCGCGATCACGCGAGCCGATGGGGTTTCGATGTATCCGGCGAGGTACTCGGACAGTGAGCCACCAAACATCCAGGCAACCGCTCCTGCGATGATCCAGGTCAGCAGCGATAAGGCTTCCTTGACGAAGCCGCGGCTCAGACTGATCAAAGCGGAGATGGCGATGATTGCAACGATCGCCCAGTCAACCCAGGTAAATGGCACAGTGCAGCCTACAGACGGATAAGGCGGCGCATTTTAGCAGAGCGCATGGCTGTCGGTAAGCTGCGATTGTCAGTGCTTTTCAATCGAGGTGATAGATTTCAGCCACGTTCAGGCTGGAAACGGACAACGAAGCCCTTGAGGTTCTGCTGGCGACTCAACAGATCGCGCAGACGATCGGCTTCGGCACGCTCAATCAGCGGACCGACGAACACCCGATTCTTGCCATCGGCCGAACGAATGTAGGCGTTATAACCCTGGCTGCGCAGGTTTTTCTGCAGGCTTTCAGCGCTGGCACGACTCGACAGACTCGCCAGTTGCACGGACCAGCTCACCGATACGCCGTTGGCATCGACGCGGCTCTGGGTGGTGTCAGGCTTGCTTGTTGCCGAGGTAATCGGCTGGGCCGGCGCCGGAATCGGCTTGACTACCGGTGGCGGCGTTGCTGGGCGGGCAATCTGCGCAGGGATGGTCGGAGCCGGAGCGGCCGGAGCAGCAGGCGCTGCTTCTTCAGCGACTTCTTCGTCCGTCGGCACTGGCTCTTGCGGCAGGGCTTGCGGCTCAGGCACGGCGACCGGGTCCATTTGCACTTGCGGCAGGGCTGAAGGTTGAGGCGCAGCCGGGGCCTCGACGGCCACCTGACGCTGCTCATCCTGACGCGAAAACAGCATCGGCAGGAAAATAACTGCCAGCGCCACCAACACCAACGCGCCGACCATGCGCTGCTTGTACGCTTTATCGAGCAAAGCCATTTGCCGCTTCCTCCGTGGAGCGCCGGGCCAGCCATTCAAGGGCCTCGGCGACACAATAAAATGATCCGAACAACAGAATCTCGTCGTCGCCGGTCGCTACAGCGCACTGCCCTTCCAGAGCGGCCGCCACGCTGTCGTAAGACGTGACCGAAGCACCAAGGTTCTGCAGCGCTGCCTGCAACTCAGCCACCGGACGGGCGCGCGGGGAGTCCAGAGGCGCTACAGCCCAGTGCGCGACACTAGCATTCAATTCGCCCACAACACCATCCAGATCCTTGTCTGCGAGCAGGCCGAACACCGCTAGGCGCTTGCCCACCGGCGCACGCGCAGCCAGACGACCAGCCAGATATTCAGCGGCATGGGGATTGTGACCGACATCCAGCAACAGATTCAGACGCTTGCCATTCCATTCGAACGAGCGACGGTCCAGGCGCCCGACCACACGAGTGGCCTGCAAGGCCGCGACAATCTGCTCGGCAACCCATGGCAACCCCGTCAGCAGATAAGCCTGCAACGCCAGCGCGGCGTTTTCCATCGGCAGATCGAGCAGCGGCAAGTTGTGCAACTCGACCGCTTGGCCTTGGGCATCGGTACCGCGCCATTGCCAATGCTGTTTGGTGACAGCGAGATCGAAATCGCGGCCACGCAGGGAAAACGGGCAAGCCAGTTCGCGCGCCTTGTCGAGCAGCGGTTGCGGAGGATTCAGATCGCCACACAAGGCAGGCTTGCCCTGACGGAAGATTCCGGCCTTTTCGAAGGCTACGGATTCGCGGGTATCGCCCAGATAATCAGCGTGATCCACGCCAATGCTGGTGACCAGCGCGATATCGGCATCAACCACGTTGACCGTATCCAGGCGTCCGCCCAGCCCGACCTCGAGCACCACGGCATCAAGCGCCGACCGTTGAAACAGCCAGAACGCCGCCAGGGTGCCCATCTCGAAATAAGTCAGGGAAGTGTCGCCACGGCCGGCCTCGACTGCCGCAAAGGCCTCGCACAGCTGGGCGTCAGTGGCTTCGACGCCATTGAGCTGCACCCGCTCGCTGTAACGCAGCAGGTGCGGAGAATTGTAGACGCCAACGCTCAGGCCCTGCGCGCGCAGCAATGAAGCCACGAATGCGCAGGTTGAACCCTTGCCGTTGGTGCCGGTGACCGTGATCACCCGAGGCGCCGGCTGGCCCAGCCCCATGCGGGACGCTACCTGCTGCGAGCGTTCCAGGCCCATGTCGATGGCCGACGGATGCAACTGCTCGAGGTAGGCGAGCCATTCACCAAGGGTGCGCTGGGTCATACGTTGGCAGGCACCGGCGGAACCACGATCGGCTCGATCGGCGCGGCGACGAATTTCGGCGTCGGCTTGCCGGTCATTTGCGCCAGCAGGTTGCCCAGACGCGGACGCAGTTCCTGACGATGAATGATCATGTCGATGGCACCGTGCTCAAGCAGGAACTCGCTGCGCTGGAAGCCTTCAGGGAGTTTTTCGCGCACGGTCTGCTCGATTACACGCGGGCCGGCAAAACCGATCAAGGCTTTCGGCTCGCCGACAATCACGTCGCCCAGCATCGCCAGACTGGCGGAAACACCGCCGTAGACCGGATCGGTCAGCACGGAGATGAACGGAATGCCTTCTTCGCGCAGACGCGCCAGAACGGCCGAGGTCTTGGCCATTTGCATCAGCGAGATCAACGCCTCCTGCATGCGCGCTCCGCCGGAGGCAGCAAAACAGATCATCGGGCAACGGTTTTCCAGCGCGTAGTTGGCAGCGCGAACGAAACGCTCACCGACGATGGCGCCCATGGAACCACCCATGAAGTTGAATTCGAACGCCGAAACCACCACCGGCATTCCCAGCAAGGTACCGCTGACAGAGATCAGCGCGTCCTTTTCACCGGTCTGCTTCTGTGCAGCAGTCAGACGGTCCTTGTACTTCTTGCCGTCGCGAAACTTCAGACGGTCAACCGGCTCCAGATCGGCGCCCAGTTCGTTGCGACCTTCAGGATCGAGGAAGATGTCGATGCGCGCACGTGCGCCGATGCGCATGTGGTGATTGCACTTGGGGCAAACGTCCAGGGTCTTTTCCAGCTCCGGACGGTACAGAACCGCCTCGCAGGATGGGCATTTGTGCCAAAGACCTTCAGGCACCGAGCTCTTCTTGACCTCCGAGCGCATGATCGAAGGGATCAGTTTGTCTACTAACCAGTTGCTCATGCTTTCTTTCTCCAGTACCGGCGGCCCGAACGCTCTGGTTCGCAGCCCCGCGTATGCCCTTGAGCTAAATTCATGTGTGTGGCGATGGTTGGTGAAGGGTCGCGGTCAGCGCGAAACATGACCTGCGCACGATTCAGAAACCCTCAGCCGCGCCTGCTTTGTGCAGGTGCATTGGTGGACGGCGGCAGACTGCCAGCCGTCACATCCGCAATGTATTGCCGCGCACCGCATCGATGAATGCGCGAATCCTGTGGTGATCCTTGATGCCTTTGCTCGCCTCGACCCCGCCGCTGACATCCACGGCATACGGTTTGACTCGTGCCACAGCGTCGGCAACGTTCTCCGGCGTCAGGCCACCGGCCAGAATCAACGGCTTGCTCAAGCGCCGCGGAATCAGTGACCAGTCAAACACCTCGCCGGTTCCGCCGGGCACGCCTTCGACGTACGTGTCGAGCAGCACGCCACTGGCGCCGGGATAGGCATCGCAGGCAGCGGCGATGTCATCACCGGCCTTGACCCGCAGCGCCTTGATGTACGGACGGTGCCAGCCCTCGCATTGCTCAGCGCTTTCATCGCCATGGAACTGCAACAGATCCAGGGGCACCGCATCGAGGATTTCCCCCAGCTCGCAACGGCTGGCATTGACGAACAGCCCCACGGTGGTGACGAACGGCGGCAATGCCTTGATGATCGCCCGCGCCTGCTGCACGTTCACCGCACGCGGGCTCCTGGCGTAAAACACCAGACCGATCGCATCGGCACCGGCTTCGACGGCGGCCAGTGCATCTTCTACGCGGGTAATGCCGCAGATCTTGCTGCGAACGGCTGACATGTCAGGAAAACCTCAAGGCAAAATCCGAAAACGTCCCGGATGGTAACAAAAGCGTTCGAGGGCGTCAGCCGTCAAGTTCGGAGAAACCCGTAAGGAAATGTGGCCCGATAAAACGCTCGGGCAACGGGAATTCGTCGTGGTACTCGACCTGCACCAGATACAAACCGTACGGATGCGCTGTCACTCCGCCGGAACGGCGCTCACGACTTTCCAGCACTTCCTTCATCCATTCCACCGGACGCTCACCGGCGCCAATGGTCATCAGCACGCCGGCAATATTGCGCACCATGTGATGCAGGAACGCATTGGCACGTATATCAAGCACGATCATCTTGCCGTGCCGGGTCACGCGCAGGTGGTGCATTTTCTTGATCGGCGACTTGGCCTGGCATTGACCAGCCCGGAACGCGCTGAAGTCATGAGTGCCGATCAGGCATTGCGCGGCCTCAGCCATGCGCTCGACGTCGAGCGGACGGTGATTCCAGGTGATTTCTTCGTTGAGATGCGCCGGACGGATCTGATCGTTGTAGATCACATAGCGATAACGCCGGGCGATGGCTTTGAACCGGGCGTGAAAATGCGCAGGCATCACCCTCGCCCAACTGACGCTGATGTCGTGGGGCAGATTGATGTTGGCGCCCATGACCCAGGCTTTCAGCGACCGATCGACCTGTGTGTCGAAGTGCACCACTTGTCCGCAGGCATGCACACCGGCGTCGGTACGCCCGGCGCACTGCAGGGAAACCGGCGAATCGGCGACCTTCGACAAGGCTTTTTCGAGTTCTTCCTGCACCGTTGCCACGCCAGTCAGCTGACGCTGCCAGCCGCTGTAGCGCGAGCCTTTGTACTCAACGCCCAGCGCGACGCGGTAAAAGCCGTCGGGCGCCATTTCGGCGACCGGGTTATCTATGTTTGCCAAGGTGGGACAGCCTGCTGATTTGCAAAGGCGGGCATTATAAGGCGGCGGGCCGGGGATGCCAGAGTTCTCTGTCGCCAGTTCCGACCTCTTCGCGAGCAGGCTCGCTCCCACATTTGCAACGCATTCCCCTGTGGGAGCGAGCCTGCTCGCGAAAGCAATCGATCAAACACCGCCGAACCCGGCACAAACAAAAACGGCAGCCCCACCGGGCTGCCGTTTTTGTTTGTTGCTGAACTTACACCAGATTGGAAAGCATTTCCTTGGCCTCGCCCCGCTGCTTCTCGTCACCCTCGGTCAACACTTCGTTGAGGATGTCACGCGCACCGTCGGCGTCGCCCATGTCGATATAAGCCTGGGCCAGATCCAGTTTGGTCGCCGCTTCATCAGTGCCGGCAAGGAAGTCGAAATCATCTTCACCCAGATCGTCGCCCAACGCAGCGTCCGCTTCGGTGAAGGTTGGCTCGGCCATGCTTTGCGACAAACGATCCAGCTCGGCGTTGACGTCGTCCAGCTCGGCTCCGAAGGCGTCCCGCTCGGCGGCGGGATTGGTGTCCATTTCGTCCGCCAGTGACAGGTCGAAATCGGCTGGCAACTCCAGATCGTCCTGGGGCACGTCAGCAACTGCCGGTGTCTCGACCGGTGGCAGATCTTTCACGCCATCATCCAGATCCAGCAGGAAGTCATCTTCAGCCAGAGTAGTTGGTGATGGTTCGGCGCCCAGATCCATGTCCAGATCGAAGTCCGACAGATCGTCGAGATTGTCTTTCATCTCGGTCTGCTCTTGCAGCACCGATGCGAAACTCAGATCGTCTTCAGCCGGAAATGCGTCCAGCTCGACCGGCGCTTCTGGCTCGGCCACTGGCGCAGGATCTACGGGGGTGATGTTGTCGAGGTCGTCCAGGCTCAAATCGAACGCCGTGTCCAGGTCGTCAGTCGCAGGCTCAGGCGTTTGCGGCTCGTCCTGCAGCAGATCCTTGACGTATTGCGCGTCCAGTTCCGCGGCGACGGCGGCGGCCGCCAGCCCACCGGCAGCAACCACAGCCATTGCCGGGAAGCGGCTTTTCAATGCCTCGACCTTGGCAAAGTTGTCGCCATTGGCCACCAGTTGTCGTTCCTGCGCGACGAACGCGTCGCGGTCGCCCTGCTGGCCGTAGACTTCCATCAGTTTCAGACGCAGATCACTGCGCTCCGGCTCAAGGCTGACGCCCTCTTCCAGCAGGGCGGCGGCCTGGTTCAGGCGACCGGCATTGATGTGCGATTGCGCCTTGTCGAGCACGTCATCCGAGCGCTCGCCGGACGGGGCCACCAGAGGCGCGGCGATCGGCGCGGCCATCACCACCGGAGCGACGACCGGCGCAGGGGTTGGCGCAGGCGCTGAAGCAGGCGTGTTGAGCTTGACGCTGGCCGCCGGAGTTTCCAGGCCAGCGAAGCTGCTCTCCGGCAGATCGTGCTCGGCGGAGAACTCTTGCTCTTCAGCCAGGGCGCGGGCCATGCGCAGGTGCTTTTCCGCTTCCTGCTGAGCTTTGCGACGACGCGCCAGAAGCAATAGCAGAAGCAGCAGAACCACCGCACCGCCGCCGATCAGGCCGAGCAGGATCGGATTGGTCAGCAGTTCGTTGAAAGCTTTGTCATCGTCAGCAGCAGCCGGCGTGGTTTCGACCACCGGCTCGACCACCGGCTCAACCGGTGTTTCCGCTGGTGGCGCAATGGCTGACTCCGGGGTGGGTGAAGCGGCTGCGGCGTCCGCCGGGGTGGCGGGCGGTGTCGCGGCCAGTTCGGCGGTAATTGCCGGCACTGGCGGCACAGCACCGTTGGCGCCAGGCGCGGCACCGGCGCCATCGGCCTGCATCTTCGCCAGCTGATTGTTCTTCAGCTCGATCAGCTTTTGCAGCTTGTCCAGTTGGCTTTGCAGATCAGCCATACGGCTTTTCAGTTCCTCGTTGTCACGACGGGTCGTGTCGAGGTTTTCCTGAGTGATTGCCAGTTTGTTGCTCAGCGCCTTGGCGTCGCCCGCCGGCCCCTTCGCGCCGGGCTTGGCGCTTTCGGCCGAGACCAGACTCAGATTGTCCTGAGTGTTGGGCGCCGCAGCGGCATTGCCGCGACCGCGATTGGTCG
The DNA here is from genome assembly GCF_035554175.1 of Pseudomonas sp. GTDB lineage: Bacteria > Pseudomonadota > Gammaproteobacteria > Pseudomonadales > Pseudomonadaceae > Aquipseudomonas. The sequence continues at coordinate 99,450 of NZ_DATMIV010000037.1, forward strand.
CGTCGAGTTGCTGCTGACCGGTGCCAGGCTTGGCCACGTAGCGACGGCCCTGACGCCACGCTTCGTTCTGCGCCGCCACTTCGGCAATGGCTGCCGATTGCGGCAGTGCGGTGCTTTGCACCGAGTCCGGCAGACGCAGGACCTGCCCGGTTTTCAGGCGGTTGATATTGCCGTCGATGAATGCGTTCGGATTGAGCGCCTGAATCGCCAGCATGGTCTGCTGTACCGAGCCGCCGTTGCGTGCCTTCGCGGCGATTTCCCACAGGGTGTCGCGCGGCGTGGTGGTGTATTGATTGCGATGGGTGGCGCCAGTGGTTGGCGCGGCGATGGTCTGCGACGGTGCCGGTTGCGCGGCGGCATCAGCGGTCTGCGGCGAGAACTTCGAAGGATCCAGCAATACGCTGTAATCGCGCAGCAGGCGGCCATTGGGCCACATCACTTGCACAAGGAACTTGACCATCGGTTCCGACAGCGGCTGACTCGACGTCACGCGCAACACGCTTTTGCCGTTGGCGTTGAGCACCGGGGTGAACGTCAGATCATTGAGAAAGGCCTGGCGATCGACGCCGACCTTGGCGAAATCTTCGGGTGAAGCCAGGCTCGGCACCACTTCGGCGGCGGTGAGATCCTTGACGTCGAGCAGCTCGATTTCAGCCACCAGCGGCTGGTTCAGGGTCGACTTCAGGGTCAGCTCCCCGAGCCCGAGGGCATGCGCCATACCGGAGGACAGCGCCGAGGCGGCCGCTATTGCTAACACCAGTTTGCGAACTTGAACCATAGCCTCATCCTTTGTTTGAACGTTCCTCGGCCAGCGAGAAGCTTTTGAATAGCGCTGCCGTAAGGCATTGCGCGCAACGACGAGAGCCGCCGCGCGCGATCATTTCTTTGATGCCCCGGAAAGTCCCGGAGGGTGACACGTCATCGATCACTTCGGGCAAGCATAGCGCTCACCTAGAATCAGTCGACAAATTGTTGCCAAGTATCTTTTACAGCAGGTCTTTTATCAACAACTCAGCCAGTTGCACGGCGTTGAGGGCCGCGCCTTTGCGTACGTTATCTGACGTCAGCCAAAGATTTAGTTCCGCCGGGTCGTCGACTCCACTGCGTACTCGACCGACGTAGACCACGTCCTGCCCCACTGCATCACCGACAGCCGTCGGATAATCGCCGGCCTCGACCAGCTCGATGCCAGGTGCGGCCTCGAGCACTGCGTTGACCTTTTCCAGGTCAACAGCGCTGCCTGACTGCAAGGTCACGCTAAAGCTATCGCCAAAAAACACCGGGGCTTGAACGCAAGTGGCGGAAATCTTCAATAAAGGTTTCGCCAGCACCTGCCGCAACTCACGTACCAGGCGTTTTTCCAGCAGCGTGTGGCCTTGCGCATCGGGCGTACCGACCTGGGCCAGCAGGTTGAATGCCATCTGCCGGTCGAAGAACGTCGGCTCCAGCGGCCGCATGTTCAGCAGCTCGGCGGTCTGACGCGCGAGTTCGGTTACCGCCTCGCGCCCCTGCGCCGAAACGGCCAGATTGGCAGTGACGTTGACGTATTGCAGGTCAACCAGATCGAGCAACGGCGCGAGCACTACGGCGAGCGCGGTGGCCGATGGGCTCGGGCTGCTGACCTGAAATGGGGTTTTCAGAGTGGTGAGGACCTCGGCGTTGGCCTCCGGCACCACCTGGGGCGCCTGATCGGCCGGCAAGGCGCCGGACAGATCGATCAGCGAGCAACCGGCGGCATGCGCCCGGGCCGCATAGCTCAGGGACACCGCAGCGCCGGCGGCAAAGAACACAAGTCTGACCTTGCTGAAATCGAACTCGTCGACCTCACGCACGCGTACGTTTTTGTTGCGGAAAAGCACCGAGCTGCCGGCCGATTCACTGCTGGCCAGCAGGTGCAGGTTACCGACCGGGAAGTCGCGCTCTTCGAGAATCTGTACGAGGGTTTCGCCGACAGTACCGGTGGCGCCGATAACGGCGATATCGAAAGTCTGGGTCATGGAACTACCTCTGGCAAAACGGGGGGAGCGGCACTTTACCGGGTGGGTGGCGCACAGGCAATTTCTGCGGGATTTGCGATGTCAGTGCCGGCCCCTTCGCGAGCAGGCTCGCTCCCACAAGGGAATGCATTTCAAGGCATAAAAAAAAACCCGCACCTTTGGCAAGGTACGGGCTTCTTCATTACTGCAAACGATCAACGCTCCAGCAGAATCCGCAGCATGCGGCGCAGCGGCTCGGCCGCGCCCCACAGCAGCTGGTCGCCGACGGTAAAGGCGCCGACGAATTGCGAACCCATGTTCAGTTTGCGCAGACGACCGACCGGTACATTCAGGGTGCCGGTGACTTTGGTCGGGCTCAGCTCCTGCATGCTGATGTCGCGGTTGTTCGGCACCAGTTTGACCCAAGGGTTGTGCTGGCTGATCAGCCCTTCGATATCGGCAATCGGTACGTCTTTGTTCAGTTTGATGGTCAGCGCCTGGCTATGGCAGCGCATGGCACCGATGCGCACGCAGATGCCGTCGACCGGGATCGGGCTCTTGAAGCGACCGAGGATCTTGTTGGTCTCGGCCTGGGCCTTCCACTCTTCGCGGCTCTGGCCGTTCGGCAGTTCCTTGTCGATCCAGGGGATGAGGCTGCCAGCCAGCGGTACGCCGAAGTTTTCGGTCGGGTACGCTTCGCTGCGCATGGCCTCGGCTACCCGACGGTCGATGTCGAGGATCGCGCTGGCCGGATCGGCCAGTTGATCGGCAACAGCGGCGTGGGTCGCGCCCATCTGCTTGATCAGCTCACGCATGTTCTGCGCGCCGGCACCGGAGGCCGCCTGATAGGTCATGGCGCTCATCCACTCCACCAGACCGGCTTCGAACAGACCGCCCAGGCCCATCAGCATCAGGCTGACGGTGCAATTGCCACCGATGTAGTTTTTGGTGCCCGCATCCAGCTGCTGATCGATGACCTTGCGGTTGACCGGGTCGAGAATGATCACTGCGTCATCGTTCATGCGCAGGCTCGACGCGGCGTCGATCCAGTAACCCTGCCAGCCGGCTTCGCGCAGCTTCGGGAACACTTCGCTGGTGTAGTCGCCGCCCTGGCAGGTCAGGATCACGTCGAGGGTCTTCAGCTCGTCAATGCTGTAAGCGTCCTTGAGCGGAGCAATGTCCTTGCCCACGGACGGGCCTTGGCCACCGACATTGGACGTGGTGAAAAACACCGGCTCGATAAGATCGAAATCCTGCTCTTCCAGCATCCGCTGCATGAGCACGGAACCGACCATCCCGCGCCAACCGATCAGACCTACACGTTTCATCGCAACTACACCTTCTTGAAAAGTGGGCCGCTGCTTTGTATTGAATTTCGCAGCGGGCCCGAGAGATTACAGATTCCGCAGCGCGGCGACTACTGCGTCGCCCATTTCCTGCGTACCGACTTTGGTACAACCGGCCGAGTAAATGTCGCCGGTACGCAAGCCCTGATCGAGCACGACGCTGACGGCTTTTTCGATGGCATCGGCAGCATCGTGCAGATTGAAGCTGTAACGCAGCATCATCGACACCGACAGAATTGTTGCCAGCGGGTTGGCAATGCCCTTGCCGGCAATGTCAGGTGCCGAACCGTGGCAAGGCTCGTACATGCCTTTGTTGTTGGAATCCAGCGAAGCCGACGGCAGCATGCCGATGGAACCGGTGAGCATCGACGCTTCGTCGGAGAGGATGTCGCCGAACATGTTGTCGGTGACGATCACGTCGAACTGCTTGGGCGCGCGCACCAGCTGCATGGCGGCGTTGTCGACGTACATGTGGCTCAGTTCGACTTGCGGATAATCCTTGGCCACCTGCTCAACCACTTCCCGCCACAGCTGGCTGGAGGCCAGCACGTTGGCCTTGTCCACCGAGCAGAGTTTCTTGCCCCGCACCATGGCCATGTCGAAACCTACGCGGGCGATACGGCGGATTTCGCTTTCGCTGTACGGCAGGGTGTCGTAGGACTGCCGCTCGCCGTTGTCCAGCGTCCGGGTGCCACGCGGCGCGCCGAAGTAGATGCCGCCGGTCAGCTCACGGACGATGAGAATGTCCAGACCGGCAACGATTTCCGGCTTCAGGCTCGACGCATCGGCCAGTTGCGGATAAAGAATCGCCGGCCGCAGGTTGCCGAACAGGCCCAGCTGCGCACGGATTTTCAGCAGGCCGCGCTCTGGGCGAATGTCACGCTCGATGGTGTCCCATTTCGGGCCACCGACAGCGCCCAGCAGCACGGCATCGGCAGCGCGGGCACGCTCCAGGGTTTCATCGGCCAGCGGCACGCCGTGTTTGTCGATGGCCGCGCCACCGATCACGTCGTGGCTCAACTCGAAGCCCAGGCTGTACTTGTCGTTGGCAAGTGTAAGAACCTTGACCGCTTCGGCCATGATTTCCGGGCCAATACCGTCACCCGGGAGAATCAGAATCTGCTTGCTCATGCTTTCCTCGTGTCTTCAAGCGGTGCGCCACTGAACGGCGCGCCCGGAAAAATTTTTATCGCTCAGCCATCAGGACGATTACATCGGTACTGAACGAGCCGTCGGCATCAATCTCAAAATATTCACGCACTTCGTCGCCCATCGACTGCTGCAACTGGCGGATCGCCGCGCGCAGCACTTCAGGCGTGCGCATGCGCTCGACCCAACTGTTGTACTCCAGACGCAGGCGCTGACGGGCGGTGCTGCGTACATGCAGACCGGCCTCGCTGACCTGGCGCAGCCACTCGGCGGCGGAGTAGTTGCGCACATGACTGGTGTCGCGCAGCACTTCAACGCTTTGCAGGTAAGTGTCGAACAACGGACTGCCCGGTGACAACACATCAACGAACGCCGCCACCCCGCCCGGCTTCAGCACCCGGCGCACTTCGCGCAAGGCCAGGCCGAGGTCGCTCCAGTGATGCGCCGAATAACGGCTGAACACAAAATCGAACTCGCCATCGGCGAACGGCAAACGCTCCGCAGCACCGTTGACGGTGACGACGTTGCTCAAGCCGCGATCGGCGGCAGCGCTGGCGACGACATCGAGCATTTGCTGCGACAGGTCGTAAGCCACCACTTCCCTGACCAGCGGTGCGACATGGAAACTGACGTGCCCGGCGCCACAACCCAGATCCAGCAGCCGCGCCGCGCCCTGCCCGGCCAGCTCAGCCTGCAGCAGTGCGAATTCACTGCCTTGGGCGTGAACGGCGCTGCTCAGGTAAGCGGCGGCCTGTTCGCCGAATTGCTTCTGGACGACCTGGGTGTGCTGGGCGGTGCTGGTCATGGACACTTCCTTCTGGGTTTTAGCCTTGTATTGCCTGGACTACCGTCTTCGCGAGCAAGCTCGCTCCCACATTTGAAATGCATTCCCCTGTGGGAGCGAGCTTGCTCGCGAAGAGGCCAGCCTGAACCACATCAATTCAAAACCTGCTTACGCGTCGCGAAACAACCACGGCTGGCTCACACGATGTTTGGCCTCGAACGCCGCAATCGCATCGCCGTCCTGCAGGGTCAGGCCGATATCGTCCAGGCCATTGAGCAGGCAGTGCTTGCGAAACGCGTCGATCTCGAAGCTGTACACCTTGCCATCCGGGCGGGTCACGGTCTGTGCTTGCAGGTCGATCTGCAATTGATAACCCGGCTCGGCTTCAACCTGCTTGAACAGTTCATCAACTTCTGCGTCGCTGAGGATGATTGGCAGCAGGCCGTTCTTGAAACTGTTGTTGAAAAAGATGTCGGCATAGCTCGGCGCGATGATGCTGCGGAAACCGTACTCTTCCAAGGCCCACGGCGCGTGTTCACGGCTCGAACCGCAGCCGAAGTTCTCGCGAGCGAGCAACACGCTGGCACCCTGATAACGCTCGGCGTTGAGGACGAAGTCCTTGTTCAACGGACGTTTTGAGTTGTCCTGATACGGCTGGCCGACATCCAGATAACGCCACTCGTCGAACAGATTGGGACCGAAACCGGTGCGCTTGATCGACTTCAAAAACTGCTTGGGAATGATCTGGTCGGTGTCTACGTTGGCACGATCCAGAGGCGCGACAAGACCAGTGTGCTGGGTAAAAGCTTTCATGCTGCGCTCCTTTCAGATCAATTCACGAACGTCTACGAAACGGCCGTTCACCGCGGCCGCCGCCGCCATGGCCGGACTGACGAGGTGGGTACGGCCACCGGCGCCCTGACGGCCTTCGAAGTTACGGTTGGAAGTCGACGCGCAATGCTCGCCGGATTCCAAACGATCCGGGTTCATCGCCAGGCACATCGAGCAGCCCGGCTCGCGCCATTCGAAACCGGCTTCAAGGAAAATCTTGTCGAGGCCTTCGGCTTCAGCCTGCGCCTTGACCAGACCCGAGCCCGGCACGACGATCGCTTGTTTGATGGTCGAGGCAACCTTGCGGCCCTTGGCGATCACCGCAGCGGCGCGCAAATCTTCGATGCGCGAGTTGGTGCAGGAACCGATGAATACCCGATCGAGCTGAATGTCGGTGATCGCCTGATTGGCGGTCAAACCCATGTATTTCAAGGCACGGACGATCGAATCGCGTTTGACCAGGTCCATTTCCCTGGCCGGATCCGGCACATTCTGGTCAACCGCCAGCACCATCTCGGGCGACGTACCCCAGCTGACTTGCGGCTTGATCTGCGCGGCGTCCAGCTCAACCACTGTGTCGAATTCAGCATCAGCGTCGGAAACCAGATCCTTCCAGGCTTCGACGGCCATGTCCCACTGCTCGCCTTTCGGCGCGAATGGACGCCCCTTGACGTAGTCGATGGTCTTTTGGTCCGCCGCCACCAGGCCCACACGTGCGCCGGCTTCGATGGACATGTTGCAGATGGTCATGCGGCCTTCGACGGACAGATCGCGGATCGCGCTGCCGGCGAACTCGATGGCATGGCCATTACCACCGGCGGTGCCGATTTTGCCGATCACCGCGAGGACGATGTCCTTGGCGGTCACGCCGAACGGCAATTGGCCTTCGACGCGCACCAGCATGTTTTTCATTTTCTTGGCCACCAGGCACTGAGTGGCGAGCACGTGCTCGACCTCGGAAGTGCCGATACCGTGAGCCAATGCGCCGAACGCGCCATGGGTCGAGGTGTGCGAGTCGCCGCAAACCACGGTCATGCCCGGCAAAGTCGCGCCCTGCTCCGGACTGATGACGTGGACGATGCCCTGGCGGACGTCGTTCATCTTGAACTCGACGATGCCGTACTCATCGCAATTGTCGTCGAGGGTCTGGACCTGCAAACGCGAGACCTGGTCGGCAATGGCTTCGATGCCACCCTTGCGCTCAGGGGTGGTCGGTACGTTGTGATCCGGGGTCGCAATGTTGGCATCGATGCGCCAAGGCTTGCGCCCGGCCAGACGCAGACCTTCAAACGCTTGCGGCGAGGTCACTTCATGAATGATGTGACGGTCGATGTAGATCAGCGCCGAGCCATCGTCGCGCTGCTTGACCAAATGCGAATCCCAGAGCTTGTCGTAGAGCGTTTTGCCGGCCATCAGACGGTTCCTCATCAGCTTGTTTCTATGCCCTGGGCTTATCAATAACCCTTTGGCTTGTGAGGCCGATCCTATGGGGTTAGATTAAATAACTCAAATTCATATTTTTCATGCTTTGGATAACCAACTGGAATGCGACATGGACCTGGCTAACCTCAACGCTTTTATTGCCATCGCCGAGACCGGCAGCTTCTCCGGCGCCGGCGAACGCCTGCACCTGACGCAACCGGCGATCAGCAAGCGCATCGCTGGGCTGGAGCAACAATTGAAGGTGCGCCTGTTTGACCGACTGGGTCGTGAAGTCAGTCTGACCGAGGCCGGTCGCGCCCTGCTGCCACGGGCCTATCAGATTCTCAATGTGCTCGATGACACTCGCCGTGCCCTGACCAATCTGACCGGGGAAGTCGGCGGCCGCCTGACTCTGGCTACCAGTCACCACATTGGCCTGCACCGTTTGCCACCCTTATTAAGAGAGTTCACCCGGCGTTATCCAAAGGTAGCGCTGGATATTCAGTTCCTCGATTCGGAAGTGGCCTACGAAGAAATTCTCCACGGTCGCGCAGAACTGGCGGTCATTACATTGGCGCCAGAGCCTCACGCCCTGGTCAAAGCCACGCCGGTGTGGGACGACCCGCTGGATTTCGTGGTCGCCCCGGAGCATTTGCTGATCAACAACGGCGCCGTCACGCTGGCAGATATTGCCGGCCACCCCGCGGTTTTCCCCGGCGGCAACACCTTTACCCACCACATCGTCCAGCGCTTGTTCGAAGCCCAGGGTCTGACGCCGAACATCGCCATGAGCACCAATTACCTGGAAACCATCAAGATGATGGTTTCCATCGGTCTTGCGTGGAGCGTGCTGCCGCGCACCATGCTCGATGAGCAGGTGGCAAGCATCGCATTGCCGGGCATACAGCTCACTCGCCAGCTAGGCTATATCTTGCACACCGAACGGACGCTATCGAATGCAGCAAGAGCTTTCATGGCCTTGCTGGATGCACAAATCGATCGGCCAGGGATTCCGGCCTGACTTGTGCTACTCCTATAGAACCGCCACCCCTGTGCCTAATGCCACTTTCCGCTCAAGGCCCGCTGACAATGCCGAAATCCGTTGACCGAATTCCGCCGATGCCGCGCATCCAGGCTGTTGATCCGCGACACTCCGAGCAGAGCTGGGAAAGCGCGCCGCAATTGCTCGCCGCGCTCAACGGCGCGCGCCTCGGCGCCTGGTATTGGGACATCGAGCGCGGGCAGATCAGTTGGTCGCGGGGCACGCAGGCGTTATTCGGCTTCGATCCCCGGCAACCATTACCCGCCGATCTGGAATACCTCGACCTGCTGCCGCCCGAAGACCGCGCCAAGACCGTTCGCGCCTTCCACGCCGTGATCGCCGGCGCTCCGCTGGAACAGGCGATGCACCATCGCATCCGCTGGCCCGACGGCAGCCTGCACTGGCTGGAAATCAGTGGCAGCCTGCTGCCGGACAAAAACGGCCGGCCCCGAATGATCGGGGTGATTCGCGAAATCACCCACCAGCGTCAGCGCGAGCAGGCCCTGAGCAGCTCGGAGAAACGTTTCGCTACACTTTTCCACCTGTGTCCGAACATGGTTTTGCTGACCCGTCAGGAGGACGGCCTGATCACCGAAGCCAATCAGTATTTCGAAAGTCTGTTTGGCTGGCCGGTACAAAGCGCAATCGGCCGCACCACCCTGGAACTGGGCCTGTGGGTACATCCCGAGCAACGCGCGGAACTGGTGAAGAAAACCAAGGCCAAGGGCGAACTGGTCAGCATGGAAGTGCAATTTCGTGCCAGCAATGGTCAGGTGCACGACGGCATCCTCAGCGCGCAAAAGGTCGAGCTCGAAGGTCAGCCCTACCTGCTCAGCACCTTTCTTGACACCACCGAACGCAAAGCCGCTGAACATGCCTTGAAGGACAGCCAGGAACGCCTCGACCTGGCGCTGGACTCGGCGCAACTGGGCACCTGGGACTGGCATATACCCAGCGGCATGCTCTACGGTTCGGCACGCGCCGCGCAATTGCACGGGCTGGAGCCGATTCCATTCCATGAATCGTTCGAGGAGTTTTTCGAAGGGGTGCCGGGCGAGGAACGCGACACCATGCGCGACGCCTACCGCAGCCTGCGTGAAGGACCGGCGGGCAATTACCAACTGACTTATCGCGTGCAGCTGCCCGACGGCAGCTCGCGTTACCTGGAAAGCCGCGCCCGTCTTTATCGTGACGACAACGGTGCGCCGCTGCGCATGGCCGGTACGCTGCTGGACATCACCGATCAGGTCGAGCGCGAGCAGCGCCTGGTGGCGTCGGAAGAGAAATTCGCCACGCTGTTCCAGGTCAGCCCCGACCCGATTTGCGTCACGCGCCAGGAAACCGGGGAGTTCATCGAGATCAACTCAAGCTTCAGCCAGACCTTTGGCTGGAGCGCCGCCGATGTGATTGGCCACACCGCCGAAGAAATCGGCCTATGGGACGCCTCGGCAAAAAGCCTGCAACGCATCGAACGGGTGATTCGCGAACAAGGCCTGAGCAACGTCGCCATTCTCGTTCAGCACAAAGACGGAAAGTCGTTGACCTGTGTGATTTCCAGCCGCCAGATCAGCGTCGGCGACCAGCCTTGCATCGTCACCACCCTCCGTGACATCACCCAGCAGCAGCGTTCGGAAGCGGCGCTGAAGGCCAGCGAAGAAAAATTCGCCAAGGCGTTCCACTCCAGCCCCGATGCCATCACCATCACCGAGCGCGACACCGGACGTTATCTGGAGGTCAACGACGGCTTCTGTCGCCTGACTGGCTATCGCGCCGACGAAGTGGTGGGCAAAACCGTTTACCAAGTGGGGATCTGGGCCGAAGAGAAACAGCGCTCCACGCTGCTCGCCGAATTGCAGATCAAGGGCCGCGTGCATCATCAGGAAATGCTCGGGCGCAACAAGCGCGGGGAATTGCTCACAGTGGAAGTCTCGGTCGAGCCGATCACCCTCAACGAAACCGCGTGCCTGTTGCTCACCGCCCGCGATGTCAGTCTGTTGAAAAACGCCGAAGCGCAGATTCGCCACCTGGCCTATCACGACCCGCTGACCAACCTGCCCAACCGCGCCCTGCTGATGGATCGCCTCAGTCAGCAGATCGCCCTGCTCAAGCGCCACAATTTGCGCGGGGCGCTGCTGTTTCTCGATCTTGATCACTTCAAGCACATCAACGACTCGCTCGGACATCCGGTCGGCGACACCGTGTTGAAGATCATCACCGCACGCCTGGAAGCCAGCGTGCGCATGGAAGACACGGTGGCGCGCCTCGGGGGCGACGAGTTCGTGGTGTTGCTCAGCGGCCTTGAAGGTTCGCGCAGTGAAGTCAGTGAGCAAGTGCGCGCGCTGGCCGACACCATTCGCGAATTGCTTTCGGAGCCGATGTTCCTCGATGGCCAGCGCCTGCAGGTGACGCCAAGTATCGGCGTGGCATTGATTCCCGATCACGGCTCGACCCCGACCGACCTGCTCAAACGCGCGGACATCGCCCTGTACCGGGCCAAGGATTCCGGGCGCAACACCACGCAGATGTACCACAACACCATGCAGAAAGCGGCCAGCGAACGCCTGCGCATGGAGACCGACTTGCGTCTGGCGTTGTCACGCGGCGAGTTCAACGTGCATTTCCAGCCGCAGGTCGACGCCCGCGACAACCGCATCATCGGCGCTGAAGCGCTGGTGCGCTGGAACCACCCGGAACTCGGCGCGCAATCACCCACCGAGTTCATCAAGGTGCTGGAAGACAGCGGCCTGATTCTCGAAGTCGGCACGTGGATCCTCGATGAAGCCTGTAATGCGTTCAAACAATTGATCGCGCTGAAACGGGTCGACCCGCTCAACTTCAGCCTGTGCGTGAACATCAGCCCTCGGCAGTTCCGCCAGAACGATTTCGTCGAACGCATCGAACACAGCATGAGCAGCCACGGCCTGCCCTGCTCGCTGCTGAAACTGGAGATCACCGAAGGCATCGTCATCCAGAACCTGGAGGACACCATCAGCAAAATGCGCCGCCTGAAGAAGCTCGGCGTGAGTTTCGCCATGGACGATTTCGGCACCGGTTACTCATCGCTGACTTATCTGAAACGGCTGCCGGTGGACACACTGAAAATCGACCAATCGTTTATCCGCGATGCGACCACCGATCCGAACGATGCCGAGATCATCCGCGCGATTGTGGCGATGGCGCGCAGCCTTGAGCTGGAAGTGATTGCCGAAGGGGTAGAGACGCCGGAACAGCTGGCGTTTCTCCAAGGCCTGGGCTGCCATTTGTATCAGGGCTATCTGCACAGCCGGCCGGTGGCGCTGGAGGATCTGAAAATTCTCCTCGAATAGCGGGCACAAAAAAGGGCGCCATCTCTGGCGCCCTTCTTGTTGCCCGGCGTTATTGCAGGACGGGCTGCTGCGCTCCATTGATCGGGATGCGCTTGGCTTTCGCTTCTTCCGGGATCACACGGAGCAGGTCGATGCTCAGCAGGCCGTTGCGCAGAGCGGCGTCCTTGATTTCGATGTGATCGGCCAGACGGAACGACAGCTTGAAGGCTCGCTGAGCGATGCCCTGGTGCAAGAACGTCACGCTCTCGTCGGTGTCACGCTTGCCGCCACTGATGGTCAGCACACCCTTCTCGACTTGCAGGTCCAGGTCTTCTTCCTGGAAACCGGCGGCCGCAACGACGATACGGTATTGATCATCACCGTGTTTCTCGACGTTGTAGGGTGGGTAGCTGCTGCCTGGCTCGTTGCGCAGCGCGGTTTCGAACAGGTCGTTGAAACGGTCGAAACCTACCGAGGAACGGAACAGTGGCGCGAGGGAAAATGCAGTACTCATGATTCAAATCTCCTGAAAACAATCAGCAAGGTTTTGTGTCTCCGCGACCCGAATTCGGCATCGCGTAACCCTTAGATAGGGACCGCTGTTTTGATTTCAAGAGATTATTTTCAGTTTTTTTATGCGGCCTCGACGAGCGGCAATCCGAGCAAGCGCGAGACCTGATCGGGCTCGGTTTCGCGGCGTAGAACAGTGAAAAGTTCTGCCGCCTCGGGGTAATTGCGCGTCAGCATGGCCAGCCATTGCTTCAGCCGGCCTGGCGATTGACGCGCGGTCATCTGCGCTTTGGCCTGCAGCCAGAAGTCCTGAACCAGCGGCATCAGCTCGGCCCAGGTCATCTCAACGACCTCTTCGCCGGCGCGGGCGGCAGCGATCTGCCGGGCCAGATCCGGGCGGGACACCAGGCCACGACCGAGCATGATGTCTTCCACGCCGCTGATTTCCCGACAACGACGCCAGTCTTCGACACTCCAGATGTCGCCGTTGGCGAACACCGGCACTTTGACCACGTCCTGCACGCGCGGGATCCACTCCCAATGCGCCGGCGGTTTGTAGCCATCCATTTTCGTCCGCGCATGCACAACGATGTGCTCGGCCCCGCCTTCGGCCAGCGCCGTGGCGCAAACCAGCGAACCGTCGGGGCTGTCGAAACCCAGGCGCATTTTTGCGGTGACGGGAATATGTGCCGGCACGGCGCGGCGGACGTGCTCGACAATCTGGTTGAGCAGCTCAGGCTCTTTCAGCAGCACTGCACCGCCCCGGGATTTGTTCACGGTCTTGGCCGGACAGCCGAAGTTGAGGTCGATCACTTCAGAACCGAGTTCGCAGGCCAGCGCGGCGTTTTCCGCCAGGCACACCGGGTCAGAACCTAGCAACTGCACGCGCAACGGCACGCCAGCCGCGGTACGGGCACCGTTGAGCAGCTCCGGGCCGAACTTGTGGAAGTACGCCGGGGTGAGCAACTGGTCATTGACCCGAATGAATTCGGTCACGCACCAGTCGATACCGCCAACACGGGTCAGCACGTCGCGCAGGATGTCGTCGACCAACCCCTCCATGGGCGCCAGAGCAATTTGCATGGGAAACACTACTTGAAGAAAAAACGTGCGGCAGTTTACTGGATATCGAGGAAAACCGCAGATCCCTTGGAGGAGCTGCCGAAGGCTGCGATCTTTTGATCTTGATCTGCAAAAAGCAAAATCAAAAGATCGCAGCCTTCGGCAGCTCCTACCGGACCGGGTCAGGCTGGAGTCAGGATCGCCGGGCCATAGCCTTCGATAAACTCGGCAGGCATGCGCTTGGGTTTGCCGGTCGAAAGTTCGATACAGACGAACGTCGTCTGCGCGCGCAACAGAGTGGCGTTATCGCTGGGGCGTTTGAGCTGAAAATGCCGGGTCATTTTCAGGCGCTGATCCCAATCGACGATCCAGGTCGCCAGTTGCAGCTCATCGCCTTCGTAGGCAGCGGCCAGGTAATCGATTTCATGACGCACCACCGCCATCGCGCGATCGAGGCGGCGGTATTCGACCAGATCCAGGCCAAGACGCTGCGAGTGGCGCCAGGCGCAGCGTTCGAGCCATGTCACGTACACCGCGTTATTGGCGTGCCCGAGCCCGTCGATGTCCTCGGCGCCTACTTGCAGATCAATGGTAAACGGCGTTGCCCGATCCCAGCCCATGCCCCACTCCCGGTCAAAGTTTTCAACCGGGGCAGTGTAACGAAGCTCAGGCCGATTGGCGCGCCTGAAGGCTGCGACCGGCGAGCAGTGATAACACGCCATCAATCACCCGAGGGTCAGCCAGCACGCGTTGATGGCCACCACTTTCCAGACGCAGCAAGCGGCTGTCGAACCACGCTTCGTGAATCAATTGCGATTCTTTGACCGAGACAAAATTGTCGTCCTCGGCGTGCACGATCAGGCCGGGCATATCCAGTTGATAGTGCGCAACGTCCAGCGTCGCCGCGCGCATGCCGACATCCTGCTCGACCTGACGGATAAAGGCCGAACGCGCTCTGGCAGGCAGGCCGACGTATCGGGCAAACCCGCGCAGCACGCCGAGAATTCGCGACGGTGCGGCGATGCTGACAAGGGTCTCCGTGCGCAGGCCCAATTGCACGGCGAGCATCGCGCTGGCGCCGCCCATGGAGTGGCCGATGACCGCTTGCAGCGGCGGCAGCTCGGCAGCGGCTTCGAGCATGGCGCGGGCGAACAGCACCACATTGGCTTCTCGCCCGGGCGAACGGCCATGGGCTGGGCCGTCGAGCGCGACAACGGTATAGCCGGCATCGACCAGCGCGTTGATCAGCGAAGCAAATTGAGTCGGCCGCCCTTCCCAACCGTGCATCAGCAGCACCGTGGGACCCTGGCCCCAACGCAGCGCCGACAGGCCGAAACGCAAGGTGATGCGCTCGGAACTGGCCAGCAGCGGCAGCTCCCAGTCCCGCAGCGGCAGCGCGCGCGGCGTCATGAACGCCAGACGCATTTTGCTCGCCACCAGCTTCGGTGCAAACCAGCCCAAGGTACCGTTCACGCCACGAACCCACTTCAACGTGTTCATCGCTCTCTCCTCAGGCGTGTCGCCTTCAGGTCAACGCACCGCCGACTTGGCGGCGCGCAGCAATCGATCGGATAACTCTCCCGGCCCCAGCGCTCTTGCCAGCGCCAGGCCGCCCACCATCAGCGCGACATCGGCCAAGGCCTTGTCGGTGTCTTCGGGGCTGGCCGCCAGTTGCGCGACCATCAATTCCAGATGCTCGTTCAGCGCAATGCGGAACGACTCCGGCAAACGCCCCAGCTCGCCGATCGAGGCCGGGATCGGGCACGCCGCTTCGCTGGAATCACGATGCTTGCGTGACAGGTAGAACGCAGCCACCAGAGCGCGGCGTTCTTCACCGGTCAGATCGGCATCCATGTCGGCTATCAGGTCACGCCGGCGCCCCAGCAGTTGCTTGAACGCTTCGAGCATCATCGCGTCCTTGCTTTCAAAGTGTGCGTAGAAGCCGCCGACGGTCAGGCCGGCCGCGCCCATCACTTCGCCCACGCTCGGGTCGGCCGGGCCACGCTGGATCAGTGCAGCGCTGGCAGCCTTGAGGATGCGTTCGCGGGTTTGAGCTTTTTTATCGTTCATCGTCGACTCCGAATATTACGACTAGAATATTATTCACATAATAATATTCCGCAAGTCATGAATATGACCGCTGGTCTGAAGCACAGTCAAAGGAAAAAGGAGAGTTGGCCAAACGCCAGACAAACAAAAGGGCCATTCAATAATTGAATGACCCTTATAAATCCCGCAGAGCGGGTAATCGTGGCGTCCCCTAGGGGACTCGAACCCCTGTTACCGCCGTGAAAGGGCGGTGTCCTAGGCCACTAGACGAAGGGGACACAAACCCTTCTATACAACTGATCAGTGCTGAGAGCTGATCGATTCAAGGCCGGTGTGGCCAGACCTTGAACTGTAAATTGGTGGAGCTAAGCGGGATCGAACCGCTGACCTCCTGCATGCCATGCAGGCGCTCTCCCAGCTGAGCTATAGCCCCGGATTTTTCGCCTCTCGGCGGAGTGATCTCTTGCAACATCACTTCTGTGAAACTGGCGTCCCCTAGGGGACTCGAACCCCTGTTACCGCCGTGAAAGGGCGGTGTCCTAGGCCACTAGACGAAGGGGACGCAAACCCTTCCATACAACTGATCAACGCTGAGTGTTGATCGCTCCAAGGCCGGTGTGGCCAGACCTTGAAGTGTAAATTGGTGGAGCTAGACGGGATCGAACCGTCGACCTCTTGCATGCCATGCAAGCGCTCTCCCAGCTGAGCTATAGCCCCTCATCGCTGAGGACGGGGCGAATCTTAAGGGCGTATCGAAAGCCTGTCAAACTTATTTTTGAAAAATTTCAAAATTTTTTGTCGGGATAACAATCACTTACCGCCCTCCCCCGTAAATTCGGGAGATTTGCAACGCGGGCAGACCTGTAGGAGCTGGCGCAGCCTGCGATCTTTTGACTTTACCTTTTGAAAACAAGATCAAAAGATCGCAGCCTCCGGCAGCTCCTACAAAGAAGCAATAGCATTCAGGCGATGGCGCCCAGGAGCTTTTCCCACTCCTTGTTTTCTTTCTTCGACACCCCGCCCAGCAGGTCAATCGCTTGACGCAAGCGGAAACGGGTCAGGTCCGGGCCGAGGATTTCCATCGCATCGAGCACCGACACCGAACTGGCCTGCCCGGTGATCGCCGCAAACATCAGCGGCATCGCGTCACGCAGTTTCAGCTGCAGGGATTCGACCACCGCCTGGATCGTCGCGGTGATGCTGTCCTTCTCCCACTGACGCAGACTTTCCAGCTTCCACAGGATCAGCTGCATCAACTGGCGAACCTGGTCGCCGGACAGCTTTTTCGACTCAAACAGCTTTGCGTCCGGATTGACGCCACCGGCAAAGAAGAAACCCGCCAGCGGTGCGACCTGGCTGAACGTCTCGACGCGACCCTGCACGTGCGGAGCGATCTTCATCATGTAATCGGCATTGAACGCCCACTTCTGCACGCGCGCGGCAAACTCTTCCACCGGCAGATCGCGCAGCCACTGGCCGTTGAGCCACGACAGCTTCTCGATATCGAAGATCGGCCCGCCGAGGGACACACGCTTGAGGTCGAAGTTGTCGACCATTTCCTGCAACGAGAACTTCTCGCGCTCGTCCGGCATCGACCAGCCCATGCGCCCGAGGTAGTTGAGCATCGCTTCCGGCATGAACCCCATGCGCTCGTAGAACGTTACCGAGGTCGGGTTCTTGCGTTTGGACAGCTTGCTTTTGTCCGGGTTACGCAGCAGCGGCATGTAGCACAGCTGCGGTTGTTCCCAGCCGAAGTATTCGTAGAGCAGGATCAGTTTCGGCGCCGATGGCAGCCATTCTTCACCACGCAGGACATGGGTGATGCCCATCAGGTGGTCGTCGACGACATTGGCGAGGAAATACGTCGGCAAGCCGTCGGTCTTCATCAACACTTGCATGTCCATGCGATCCCAAGGGATCTCGACATCGCCACGCAGCATGTCCGGCACCACGCAGACGCCTTCGCTCGGCACTTTCATGCGGATCACGTGCGGTTCGCCAGCGGCCAGACGGGCGGCGACTTCTTCCTTCGACAGCAGCAGCGCACGGCCGTCGTAGCGCGGGGTTTCGCCGCGGGCCATTTGCTCGGCGCGCATCTGATCCAGTTCTTCCGCGGTGCAGAAGCATGGGAACGCGTGCCCCATGTCGACCAGTTGCTGGCAGTATTTCTGATAGATGTCGCCGCGCTCGCTCTGCCGGTACGGGCCGTGCGGGCCGCCGACGTCCGGGCCCTCGCTCCAGTCGATGCCGAGCCAGCGCAAGGCGTCGAAGATCTGCTGTTCGGACTCGCGGGTCGAACGCAACTGATCGGTGTCTTCGATGCGCAGGATGAACTCACCGCCGTGCTGCTTGGCAAAGCAGTAGTTGAACAATGCGATGTAAGCGGTACCTACGTGGGGATCCCCGGTAGGCGATGGCGCGATGCGAGTGCGAACGGTGGTCATGGCATGTCTCGAAAAGAATGAAAAGCAGAACAATCAAGCGGCGAATGGTAACAGGCGACACCCGCCCCGCTCCAGCGGGCAGGGGATTTAAGCCGGATTGTGTGTCGCGAGGCCTTGCGATTGTGTGAAGACCATTCGCGAGCAGGCTCGCTCCCACAGGGATACACAATCGCTATGTGGGAGCGAGCCTGCTCGCGAAGAGGCCCGGCCAGACGACGAAGATCAAACAGTCAAAAGTCGTTCGCGCAGTTTGGCAATCTCGTCGCGCATCTGCGCCGCGGCTTCGAACTCCAGATCCCGCGCCAGTTGATACATCTTTTCTTCCAGCGCGCGGATGCGTTTGGTGATTTCGCTCGGCGAGCGCAGTTCGGCTTCGTATTTGGCGTTTTCTTCGGCGGCCTTGGCCATGCCTTTGCGCTTCTTGCTGCGCGAACCTGGTACGGTGGCGCCTTCCATGATGTCGGCGACGTCTTTGATCACGCCTTTCGGGGTGATGCCGTGCTCGAGGTTGAAAGCGATCTGCTTCTCGCGACGCCGCTCGGTCTCGCCAATCGCCCGCTCCATCGAGCCGGTCATCCGATCGGCATACAGAATGGCCCGGCCATTGAGGTTACGGGCCGCGCGGCCGATGGTCTGGATCAGCGAGCGCTCGGAACGCAGGAAGCCTTCCTTGTCGGCGTCGAGGATCGCCACCAGCGACACCTCGGGCATGTCCAGACCTTCACGCAGCAGGTTGATCCCGACCAGTACATCGAACACGCCAAGACGCAAATCGCGGATGATCTCGACGCGCTCGACCGTGTCGATGTCCGAGTGCAGGTAACGCACGCGCACACCGTGGTCGGCGAGGTAATCGGTCAAGTCTTCGGCCATGCGCTTGGTCAACGTAGTGACCAGCACTCGCTCTTCGATCGCCACGCGCTTGGTGATTTCCGAGAGCAAGTCATCAACCTGAGTCAGCGCCGGCCGCACTTCGACCTGCGGGTCGACCAGGCCGGTCGGCCGCACTACTTGCTCAACCACCCGCCCGGCGTGTTCGGCTTCGTAGTTGCCCGGCGTCGCCGAGACGAAAATGGTCTGCGGGCTGACCCCTTCCCACTCGTCAAAACGCATAGGCCGGTTGTCCAGCGCCGAGGGCAGGCGGAAGCCGTACTCAACCAGGGTTTCCTTACGAGAACGGTCGCCCTTATACATCGCGCCGACCTGCGGCACGCTGACATGGGATTCGTCGATCACCAGTAGCGCATCAGCTGGCAAGTAATCGTAAAGCGTTGGCGGCGCCGCTCCGGCCGGACGCCCGGACAAGTAGCGCGAGTAGTTTTCGATGCCGTTGCAGTAGCCCAGCTCAAGGATCATCTCCAGATCGAAACGGGTGCGCTGCTCCAGACGCTGGGCTTCCACCAGCTTGTTGTTGCTGCGCAGGTATTCGAGGCGCTCCTGCAACTCGACCTTGATGCCTTCGATGGCGTCGAGCAGGGTTTCCCGAGGCGTCACGTAGTGACTCTTGGGATAGAAGGTGAAGCGCGGCATCTTGCGAATGACTTCGCCGGTCAGCGGATCGAACGCCGAAATGCTCTCGACCTCGTCATCGAACAGCTCGATGCGGATCGCCTCAAGATCCGATTCCGCCGGGAAGATATCGATCACGTCGCCACGCACGCGGAACGTCGCCCGGGCAAAATCCATGTCGTTGCGGGTGTATTGCAGGTCGGCCAGGCGCCGCAGCAGCGCACGCTGATCGAGCTTGTCGCCGCGATCGACGTGCAGCACCATTTTCAGATAGGTTTCGGGACTGCCAAGACCATAGATGCACGACACCGTGGTGACAATGATCGCGTCCTTGCGCTCCAGCAAGGCTTTGGTGGCGGACAGACGCATCTGCTCGATGTGGTCGTTGATCGACGCATCCTTCTCGATGAAGGTGTCGGACGACGGCACATAAGCTTCTGGCTGGTAGTAGTCGTAATACGAAACGAAGTATTCCACCGCGTTGTTCGGGAAGAAGGCCTTGAACTCACCGTACAACTGCGCCGCCAGGGTCTTGTTCGGCGCCAGCACCAGGGTCGGCCGCTGCACTTGGGCAATAACGTTGGCGATGCTGAAGGTCTTGCCCGAACCGGTCACACCGAGCAGTGTCTGGTGCGCCAGCCCGGCGTCAATGCCCTCAACCAACTGGCGAATGGCTGCCGGCTGATCGCCAGCGGGCTCGAAGCGGGTGACTAGCTGGAATTCCGACATACACACCTCTGGAATCGCGGCGATCCGCATCAGACGGAGCACCACGAGGACGACCGCAAACGACCGATGTCGCGCAAGAAAAAACCTGGATTGTGCTTAATGTTGTGGCGATTGCCCGAGCTTTCAAGGCAAATGTCCTACAACCGGTAAAGACTCTGACAAAGTCAATCGACTAACGGTCAAGAAATAATCGGAAAAACTTACCGTAAATGCCGATTCGCCTGTCGCCATTGCGCGGTGATGGCCTCTATACTAGCTCCCCGTTTGTGCACCGCTCTAGTGCATTCGGCTGGAGCGCGACACGTCCCTCCACTCCCCATTCAGAGCCGCCGTAATAATGAGCCTGTTCTCCGCTGTCGAAATGGCACCCCGCGATCCAATCCTGGGCCTCAACGAAGCATTCAACGCCGATACCCGGACCACCAAGGTCAATCTGGGCGTGGGCGTGTACTGCAACGAAGAGGGGCGAATTCCACTGCTGCGCGCGGTGATCGAAGCCGAGACGATTCGCGTCGCTCAACATGCTTCCCGCGGTTACCTGCCGATCGATGGCATCGCTGCCTACGACCAGGCCGTGCAAAAGCTGCTGTTCGGCAACGATTCGCCGCTGATCAGCGCCGGTCGCGTCATCACCACTCAGGCCGTCGGCGGAACCGGCGCCCTGAAAATCGGTGCCGACTTCCTCAAGCAACTGCTGCCGAACGCCGTCGTGGCGATCAGCGACCCGAGCTGGGAAAACCACCGCGCTCTGTTCGAAACTGCCGGTTTCCCGGTGCAGAACTACCGTTATTACGATGCAGCCACCCACGACGTAAATCGTGCCGGCATGCTCGACGATCTCAACGCCCTGCCGAACGGTTCGATCGTTGTCCTGCACGCTTGCTGCCACAACCCGACCGGC
The DNA here is from genome assembly GCF_035554175.1 of Pseudomonas sp. GTDB lineage: Bacteria > Pseudomonadota > Gammaproteobacteria > Pseudomonadales > Pseudomonadaceae > Aquipseudomonas. Next base: position 120,509 of record NZ_DATMIV010000037.1, read on the forward strand.
GTCGACCTGACCCCAACGGACTGGAAAAACGTGCTGGAAGTGGTCAAGACCAAGGGACACGTACCGTACCTCGACATGGCTTACCAGGGCTTTGGCGACGGTATCGATGAAGACGCCGCTGCCGTGCGCCTGTTTGCCGAATCCGGCCTGACCTTCTTCGTTTCCAGCTCGTTCTCCAAGTCGTTTTCGCTGTACGGCGAGCGCGTAGGCGCGCTGTCGATCATCAGCGAATCGAAAGAAGAAAGCGCGCGCGTGCTGTCGCAGGTCAAACGCGTGATCCGCACCAACTACTCCAACCCGCCGACCCACGGTGCCAGCATCGTTGCGGCTGTACTGAACAGCCCGGAACTGCGTGCGCAGTGGGAAGCCGAGCTGGCCGAGATGCGTCTGCGCATTCGCGGCATGCGTGAGCAGATGGTTGCCCTGCTGGCAGAGAAAGCACCGGGGCGCGACTTCAGCTTCGTCGGTCGTCAGCGCGGCATGTTCTCCTACTCCGGCCTGACCACCGAACAAGTACATCGCCTGCGCAACGAGTTCGGCATCTACGCCCTGGACACCGGCCGCATCTGCGTGGCCGCGCTGAACCAGAGCAACATCAAGGCTGTGACGGACGCGATCGTTCAGGTCATCTGAATTCGGCGTGTGATGAAAAACGGGAAGCCTTGAGAGCTTCCCGTTTTTTATTTGTCTCTGGAAACGCCTTGCAACCTCTAGACTGCACACAAATCAGAACCATAGGAGCTGGTAGGAGCTGACGAGTAAAACGAGGCTGCGATCTTTTGATCTTGTTTTTAAGATCAAGATCAAAAGATCGCAGCGTTCCGCAGCGCCTACAGATTTTGTGTACATCCGAGACTTTTGAAGAGACCCCAAATGAAAAACGACAAACTGCGCGCCGACCGTGACGATCTGGATGACTTCATCCCACGCGCCCCGGCCAAGCGCGAAAAAAGCCTGGTGCTGCAAGTCGCCACCGGAGTTTTCCTCGGCGGCCTGGCCCTGTGGCTGGTGCAGCTTGCGGCAACGGCGGCCTATGCCAAGCTGATGCTCGGCACGATCACCTTTGGCAGTTAAGCCAGTTCGGCTGAGCGCTGGGTGGCGGCATCGTCGTAAATCACATACAGCGATTCGGCGATCTGGCTCTTGATGGCCTTGCTGCTTTCCAGTCCCAGGACAAAACCTTCGGCCTTCCCGCCGGCGCGGTTCAATTCTTCGGCGGTGCCGGCCTGGGTGATTGCATCAAAGAGTTTCTCGGCGTGTGCGCCGATTCCCTTGGGCAGGCTGATCTGTGCAGTGCTCATGCGAACACCTCGATGTTGCGAATGATTCGATTCATGGCGCGTACCTTTGCGGCGAATGGCCGGCAGCGCGTGTGACCACTTCCGGGCTGCCATGGTAGACCGCTGAGACCTTTTCGGTAACCGCCAATCGCTGACAAAATGCCGCTCGTCCCCTCGAATCGCAAAAGTTGCCAGCCGATGCTTGACTTCTCTTTTTGAATCAGTAACATACGCACCAATTCCGCAATAGCTCAGTTGGTAGAGCAAGTGACTGTTAATCACTGGGTCCCTGGTTCGAGTCCAGGTTGTGGAGCCAAATAGCAAAGCCCCTGAATCGCAAGGTTCAGGGGCTTTTTTGTGGGCGCCTGAAAAGATCAAAAGATCGCAGCCTTCGGCGGCTCCTACAGGGAAACGCTGATCCCGATGTAGGAGCTGCCGAAGGCTGCGATCTTTTAATCTGCAAACGAAAAGGCCGATCTGTACAACCAGATCGGCCCTTCTGTCTTCAGCAGCAGTCAGACATGTTCGCTGCTTTTCAACTGCACCTTCGGCGCGCCATGCCCATGGTCGTGCTCATCCGGCTCGATCACCGGCACCTCCTTGCCATCGCAATCATGCAGCTTGCCGTCGCTGAAATAGTCACCTTCGCGCAGCGCGGCCAGATCGCGATAACGCAAGGTGCGCTCTTCCGCTGCGGCGAACACCGACTGCTGATCCGAATTGCCGGCTGTGAAATGGTTGAAGGCCAGGTTGAGCAGGATCGCCATGATTGCCGACGAACTGATGCCCGAATGGAAAATCGTCGCAAACCAGCTCGGGAAATGATCGTAGAAATTTGGCGCGGCGATCGGGATCATGCCGAAACCGATCGAAGTGGCAACGATGATCAGGTTGACGTTGTTGCGGTAATCGACTTTCGACAGCGTGCGGATGCCGCTCGCGGCCACCGTACCGAACAGCACGATTCCCGCGCCGCCAAGCACCGACGTCGGCACAGCGGCAATCACCCGGCCCATGAATGGCAGCAACCCGAGGACCACCAGGAACACACCGCCGGTGGCGACCACAAAACGGCTCTTGATCCCGGTCACCGCCACCAGCCCGACGTTCTGCGCGAAGGCGCTCTGGGTAAACGAACCGAAGATCGGCGCAAACATGCTCGATAGCATGTCGGCGCGCAGGCCGTTACCCAAGCGTTTGGAATCCACCTTGGTGCCGATGATCTCGCCCACCGCAAGGATGTCCGCCGAGGTTTCCACCAGGGTCACCATGACCACGATGCACATCGACAGAATCGCGGCGAAGTGGAAGCTCGGCATGCCGAAATGGAACGGCGTCGGGAAGCCAAACATGGGACCTGTGGTGACAGCCGAGAAATCCGCCATGCCGAGGAACACCGCCAGCACTGTGCCGATGACCATTGCCAGCAGAATCGACAGCCGTGAGATGGTCGCGCTGCCGACCTTGCTCAGCAACAACACCAGCACCAGGGTGACTGCCGCCAGACCGATGTTCTGCATGCTGCCGAAGTCCGGCGCATGACTGTTGCCGCCCATCGCCCAGCGTGCGGCGACTGGCATCAGCGTCAGGCCGATGGTGGTGATCACGATACCGGTGACCAGCGGCGGAAAAAACTTGGTGATGCGCGAGAACACGGGCGTGATCAGCAAGCCGATCAACGAGGCGGCAATCACCGCACCCAACACCGACTGGAAACCGCCCTCCCCGCCGCTGCCGACGATCGCGACCATGGTCGCCACGCCGGAGAACGATACGCCCTGAACCAGCGGCAGCTGACAGCCAAAAAACGGCAGACCCAGGGTTTGCAGCAGTGTCGCCAGCCCCCCCGCAAATAATGAAGCAGCAATCAACAGACCGATGTCCGCCGGCGACAGACCGGCCGCCTGGCCAATGATCAGTGGCACCGCAACGATACCGCCGTACATGGTCAGAACATGCTGCAGGCCGTAAGCCATATTCGCGCCGACCCCGAGGTTTTCGTCCTCGGGCCGTTGGTGTGAAACATGGGGCGTTTTCATGGTGGGGGGTTCCCTGGTTTTTGTTATGCGCACACTGTATTCAATACGCAGGACAAATGTCCATAGAGTTGTATACAACTTATCAGTCACATAATGGTTGGATAGCCATCCAGCCTTCTAGCCTGCGGCTTTCGCCCCCACAAATCCGGCAACACAACCCCGCTGCGTCTGCGCCTGTGCCCATCAGGCTGAAGTGTTCACGGCGACCGACGGTGCAGGCGCGCCGATGATTCGGGCCTGTCGGGGCAGTTCAAGAAAGGCATTACGGCCACCGACCTCAAGAGTCTCGAGCGAAAGCTGTCGGCCGCCATCGGGGAAATCCGTCGCGTGCTCGAACCGGACGTCAAACCCTAGGCAGAGACCAGTGTGATAAGCCGCGTCAGTGCTTGCCGCACATGGAGTGAGTCAGGCCACTGAAGGTCGAACTCACGCTTGAGCAGGCCAGTCAGCTCATCGATATCCGTCACCTCGCGCCGCTGACTGTCAGCGCCTATGTGATGAATGGCAAAACTGCCGTTATTCAGGGTCTTGCGCCAGCCATCACCGGTGCGTGCGACCATCAGGCGTTGCGCAAAAGGTGATTCGGGATGAGTGGAGACATACCAGTTGCCGACGCTGTAATCGATATCCTCCTGACGTTGCAGATCGAACAGGTACATCGGCCGCCACTCGCCCGCGACCCTGGCGCGCAGCAGATAGCCATCGGCTTGCTGTTCGATGCGGTAGGGTTCGTGCGGGGTTGGTTGCTCATCCTCGCTGTCGAGGAGCAACGGTGCGGTCGGCACCATGCCGCCGAAGCCGACGTCAGTGATGTAGCGCACGCCGTCGAGGGTAACCAGACTCAAGCGATGGGTACGCGCCGTCCAACTGCCCTCCGGTTGATTCATCACCACCCGACCGCTGATGCCGCGCACTTGAAAACCCAGTTCAAGCAGCAAGGCATAAAACAGATGGTTGAGCTCGTAGCAGTAGCCGCCACGGCCCTGATGCAAGACTTTCTCTTCAATGGATGCCAGGTCGATCAACACGGGGGCGCCACTGATCGTTGCGAGGTTCTCGAAAACAAACTCAGCGGTATGGCGCCGCTGCAACTGACGCAGGGTGTCCAGCGTCGGTGGCGGCGGTGCGTCAAATCCCAAGCGTTGCAGGTAAAGCCGGGTATCGGTCAGGCGTGGCGCACTCATTGCTCGATCCTTATGCATGTGGCTACAGAACACTGCGTAGATGTTGCCCTGTATACGGGATCGGCTGTCGCTTACGACAATTGATTTCGCCAATCGCCCGGTCAGCGTTTTTTCCGCGAACCGATACGAATCCACGTCGGCGCGTGATCACTGGCATGCGGCTCATTGCGAACCCAGGCGTCTACGCCGGCATCGTGCAGATATGGGCTCAATGCCGGGTTGAGCAACAGATGATCGATGCGCAGACCAGAGTTGGTTTGCCAGTGCTGGCGGAAATAATCCCAGAAAGTGTAGATGCGTTCTTCGGGATAGACATGACGCAGGGAGTCGGTCCAGCCCTGATCCAGCAACCGTTGGTAGCACTCGCGACTCTCGGGTTGCAGCAACGCGTCCTTGAGCCATGAGCGGGTGTTGTAGATGTCCATATCGGTGGGTATGACGTTGTAATCACCGGCCAGCACCACCGGGTGATCGCTGCTCTGCAGGTCTTTGGCGTAGCTGATCAGGCGTTCGAACCAGGCGAGTTTGTAATCGAATTTCGGCCCCGGCTGCGGGTTGCCGTTGGGCAGATACAGACAACCGACCAGCACACCGTGCACCGCCGCTTCGATATAGCGACTGTGGGTATCATCGGGATCGCCGGGCAACCCGCGCCGACTCTCCAGCGGTTGCGCGTCACGCGCCAGAATCGCCACGCCGTTCCACGACGCCTGGCCCTGCCAGATAGCGCCGTAGCCGGCCGCTTCCAGTTCAGCGGCGGGGAATGCGCTGTCCACCGATTTCAGTTCTTGCAGACAAGCGATGTCCGGCTGCTCGCGCCTGAGCCATTCCAGCAGATTCGGCAGCCGCGCGCGCAGACCGTTGACGTTATAAGTGGCGATTCGCAGGTTTTTCATCGTCCGCAACTCCTGCCCGGTGGGATTGCAAGTTGTGACCCCGGGAGCGCCGCACAGGTTGCATCCGATAAAGGCCGGCCAGTTCAGACGCGATTACGCAGCCATTGCAGGAAGCCTCTTTTCGGCGCAACCACCGGGGTTTCCTCGGTCAGCGAGTGCGCCTTGTGCAAACGGAAGTCGAGCAAAGCCTGCATCGCATCATGAATGTCATGGCGCGCGTCCAGGCACGGTTTCAGGTACGACTTCTCGATGCGATACAGCGCGCAGAAGGTTTTCGCCGAAAAGTCTGCCGGCAAGGCCGTGTCGGACAGAATCCCGGCCTCGCCGATCACCTCGCCCGGCCCCATGCGCCCGGACTCCAATGGCACGCCATGACGCTTCAAGGTCACCGAAACCACACCAGACTCGATGATGAACAAATGATCGCTGACCTCCCCGCCCGCCAGAATGGTCTCACCGGCGCGAAAGGTTTGCAGGGTCATGTTCTGGCTGAAGGTGTCTTTTTCTTCCGCGCGCAGGGTCGAAAAAATTGGCGAGCTTTCCAGCAATGCCCGTGGCCGCGACAATTGCGGCGTGACGCTGGTTTCGTTGCTCGACAGCAGATTGACCCCGGAGGCCTGCAGATGTCGGTAGGCCAGGTCGAACAACTGATTGCGCACCACTCGTTTCTCGCCCATCGAAGCGACAAACCCGCTGATCTCGTATTCCGCGCCGCCGCTGGCGGAGTTTTTCAGCGCTACGCTGGGCGCCGGCGTGTCGAGCAGTTGCCGGCAGCCCTGCATCGCCCGCTCCAGCGCCTCGATCACCGAGCTGGGCCGGGCATGGGGGCTGACAGGCACACTGACCGAAACACCGAACATATTGCTCGGTCGACTGAAATTGATGATTTTCGCCTTGGCGGCCAGCGAGTTGGGAATCACCGCCATGCTGCCCTGACTGGTCTGCAAACGCGTGGCGCGCCAGTCGATATCGGTGACCCGACCCTCGGTGCCATCAATGGAGATCCAGTCATCGAGTTGATAGGGCTTGGTGGTGTTGAGGACGATCCCGGAGAACACGTCGCTCAACGTGCTCTGCAAGGCCAGACCGACGATGATCGCCAGCGCTCCGGAGGTCGCCAGCACGCCTTTGACCGGCAGATCCAGCACATAGGCCAGTGCCGCGATGATCGCGATGAGAAAAATCACCGCCCCGAGCAAGTCCTGCAACAACCGCCCTGTGTGGCCGACTCGCTGCATCATCACCGCGCCGATCAACACCGTCAGGGTGCGTGCGCCGAACAGCCACCAACCGATCTGTAACCCGGTCGCCGCCAGATGCAGCGGCACGTTGTCGGCCCACGGCGCCGGCTCCATCGGGTTCAAGCCTTCGTTGAACAGAACAATGCTGAACAGGGCGAAAATCAGCACCCGCACCAGCAGCTTCCATTCGCTGCCGCGAGCGCTGATCAGCCGCCACAGGCCAAGATCGAGCAGAATCAGGATCAATGCGCAAAACAACGGGTGTTCGGTCAGCAGAGACAGCATCAAACAACTCCGACAAAGGCCAATCGCGAGAAGATCGCACAGATTGGCACAGTGTAGGAGCAATTGATTTCAGCGGATGAACCGCCGCTTGAAAACGTTGAAAAACCCTATAGGAGCTGCCGAAGGCTGCGATCTTCTGATTGTGAACAACAAGATCAAAAGATCGCAGCCTTCGGCAGCTCCTACAGGGGGATTTGTGTGCTACCCGTGCATCCGGCCAAAGCGTCCGGACTGGAAGTCGGCAAACGCCTGGTGGATTTCCCGCTCGGTGTTCATCACGAACGGGCCGTGGCCGACAATCGGCTCGTCGATCGGCTCGCCGCTGAGCAGCAAGACCACCGCGTCTTCGCCGGCACGGAGGGTGAGTTGATCACCATCGCGCTCGAACAACGCCAACTGCCCTACCCCCACCGATGCCGCGCCGTTGACCTGCACCGCCCCCTTCAACACCACCAGTGCAGTGTTGCGGCCTTCATGCAGATCAAGGGTCAGCAACTTGCCAGCGTTGAGGCGCAGATCCCAGACGTCGATGGGCGTGAAAGTCCGCGAAGGGCCGGTGTGCCCGTCGAATTCACCGGCGATCAGACGCAGGCTGCCGGCGTCGTTCTTGAGCGCAAGGTTCGGAATGTCACGATCGAGAATGGTCTGGTAACCCGGCGCGGCCATTTTGTCCTTGGCCGGCAGATTGACCCACAGTTGCACCATTTCCAGTTTGCCGCCGGTCCTGGCGAAGTTCTCCGAATGAAACTCCTCGTGCAGGATGCCGGACGCCGCCGTCATCCATTGCACATCACCCGGGCCGATGGTGCCGCCACTGCCGGTGGAGTCACGGTGCTGCACTTCGCCGTCGTAGACGATGGTGACGGTTTCGAACCCTCGGTGCGGGTGCTGGCCGACGCCACGCTGTTCAGTGGTGGGGGTGAATTCGGCAGGCCCGGCGTGATCGAGCAACAGGAAAGGACTGATGTGCTCGCCCAGGTTGTCATAGGAAAACAGCGTGCGTACCGGGAACCCATCGCCGACCCAATGGCCGCGCGGGCTGGTGTAGATGCCGATGATGTTTTTCATGGGGTCTCCAAGAGGATTTGCATGGAATTAATCCTAAAGGCATCGCGAATATCCGACTAGCCGCTGAAAACCGGCTTCAGTGTTCTACACGCGGAACAATTCAATAAGCTCGAACCGACCTGCGCACAGCACCCACCCACACGTGATTCATGACTTCTACTCAACAGTGCTTTGTCCCGTCGACGGTTTTTCCCAAACCTCCCAACCCTGATACTCCTGACCATACCCATTGCAACCCAGGAGTCATCCATGTCTGTTCCCGCCTTCGGTCTCGGTACCTTTCGCCTGCAGGGCCAGGTTGTCATCGACTCGGTCAGCACCGCACTCGAGCTTGGCTATCGGGCCATCGATACCGCGCAAATCTACGAAAACGAAGCCGAGGTCGGCCAGGCCATCGCCGCCAGCGGCCTTCCACGAGAGGAGCTGTTCATCACCAGCAAGATCTGGGTGGCCAACTTCGCTGGCGATCGCTTGATTGAAAGTCTGAAGCAAAGCCTGGAAAAACTGCAGACCGACTACCTGGATCTCACACTGATTCACTGGCCATCACCTGAAAACCAAGTGCCGGTGGAAGAGTTCATGAGTGCGCTGCTGGAGGCCAAACGCATGGGCCTGACCCGGCAGATCGGTGTGTCCAATTTCACTGTCGACCTGATGAAACAAGCGATTGCCACGGTGGGCGCAGACAACATCGCCACCAACCAGATCGAACTGCATCCGTATCTGCAAAATCGCAAGGTCGTCGAGTTTGCCCGCAGCCAGGGTATTCACATCACCTCGTACATGACTCTGGCGTATGGCGAGGTGTTGAAGGATCCGTTGATCGAGCAAATCGCTGAACGCCTGCGAGCCACCCCGGCACAGGTGACGCTGGCGTGGGCGATGCAGTCAGGGTACGCAGTCATTCCGTCTTCGACCAAACGCGCCAACCTGCAGAGCAACCTGGGCGCCAGCGCGCTGAATCTGAGTGACGACGACATGGCGCAAATCGCCGGACTCGATCGTGGCCATCGTCTGACCAGCCCGAAGGGCCTTGCGCCCGAGTGGGACTGAAAGCGGTCAGGCCTCCAGCCGTTGCGCGAGGCCGAGCATGGCTTCGCGCAACGCGTCGATTGCGCTTTCAACAGCCTCGAGCTGGTCTTCGCAACAAGCCTTGTCAAGATCGCTACACGCCGCAATCACGCGCGCAGCTCCGACCATCTGCGCGCCGCCCTTGATGTGATGGGCCAAAGCGCGCAAGGCGTGAAGGTCGTCAGAGTGCAAGTTATCCAGCGATTGCAGGTCATCCCGCAGACTGTTGCCGACCTCCTTGCGCAATCGCTCGATCAATGACCGATCGGCGCCGGCCATCTGTTGCAGAGCACTCAAGTCAATCTCGACCGGCGCGGCGGCTGGCTGCTGATCTTCGTGCGGCTCGCGAGAATCTGCCGCGTTCAGTGCCTCAGCCAGATCGTGCAGACGGATCGGCTTGAACAGGCAGCCGTCCATGCCGGCATCAAGACAGCGCAGGCGCTCCTCGACCTGCGCGTTGGCAGTAAAACCGAGGATCAGACAAGGCTTTCTGGCGCTGGCGGCTTCTTCGCCGCGAATCCCTCGCGCGAGGTCATAACCGTTACGTCGCGGCATGTTGCAGTCGGTAATCACCACGTCGAAGGCCTGCGTTCGCCAGCGTTCGAGCCCCTGATCCCCGTCGCCGACATCGACGGTGCGATGCCCCAGCTCGCTCAGTTGCCAGCACATCAGCAGACGATTGACCGGGTGATCGTCCACCACCAGCACGTTCAATACACGGGGGGCGTGCTCCATGGCGGGGATCGGCGGCGTTTCAAGCGCAGCGCTCAGCAGCGGCAACGGCAGGTTTATTTCTACCCGTGTGCCTTGCCCGGGCTCACTGTCCAGTTGCAGCGTGCCGCCCATCATTTCGCAAAGGTTGCGACTGATCACCAGCCCCAGACCGGAACCGCTGCGCGCCGCTTGCGGATTATGGCTCGCTTGCACGAACGGGCTGAACAGACGCTGGCGATCCTCGACACTGATGCCGATGCCGCTGTCTTCGATCAGCACTCGCGCATTCACTTGCTCGCCCGATATCTCGATGGTCTGCAGGCGCAGGCTCACCTCGCCCGCTTCGGTGAATTTGATCGCGTTGCTCAACAGATTCGACAGCACCTGCTTGAAGCGCGTGGGGTCGAGCAGAACATCGATGTCGCTGCATGCGTCGAGCTCGATGCGCCACAACAGGTGCTTTTGCCGCGCCAGCCCTTCGAACACCCTGCACACCGAGAACACCGTTTCACGCAGGTTGACCCGTTCGGGCGCCAGGGACAAATGCCCCGACTCGATGCGGGCAATGTCGAGAATATCGCCGATCAGTGCCAGTAATTGCTGGCCGGCATTCGACGCCACTTGAATCGCCAGACGATCGGTCACACCCTCCTCTGCTCGCTTGAGGGCCAGTTCGAGCATGCCGATCAAGGCGTTCATCGGCGTGCGGATCTCATGGCTCATGGTCGCCAGAAAGGTGCTCTTGGCCCGATTGGCCTCGTCCGCCGCGTCCTTGGCCTGCTGCAGTTGCAACAACCATTGCTGACGCTGGCGGATCTGCCGGCGCTGCCAGCCGATCCAGAGCAACGCCAGCAGCAGCAAGCCCGCCGCAGCGGCGAAACCGAGCAGAATTTCATGGCGGTGGCGCAACCAATAGCTTTCCTCCACCACCACGTCGTGGCTCCAGCGCTTGACCAGTTCGTCCATTTGCTGCGGCGCGATGCTCAGCAACGCCTTGTTCAGGATCGAATGCAGCAGGGCCGATTGCGGCGCTGTGGCCAAGGCAATGCGCGCGGGTTGGTCGCCCACTGTGCCGGTGATGCGCAGGCGCTCACGGTACTGCCGGGCAATCAGAAAACGCGCCACCAGCAATGAACTCACCGTCACATCAGCCTGACCTCTGGCAATCAGCGCCATACCTTCGGCGGGGCTTTTCACTTCGACAAGGCGCAGGCCCGGCACCCGCTGCAGCAAATAATCGTGCAACGGGTGGCCGCGATAAATCGCCAGGCGTTTGCCCGCCAGATCGTCGAGCGGCAGTGGACTCTGGCCGTTCGCCGCGCTGACCAGCACGAACGGGTTGTTCAGATAGGCCCGGGTGAATTGCAACTGCGCTTCGCGCTCGGTGCTCGGCGTCACCACCGGCAAGAGATCGAGTTTGCCGGCCTGCAGCTGTTCGAACTGATCGTTGAGGGACGTCCCGCGCACGATCTGGAAATTCAGGCCGCTGCGTTGCGCAATCAGGCTCAACAACTGCGCCGCCAACCCGTTGAAACGCCCCTCGGCATCGAAAAACGCCAGCGGCGCGAAGTCTTCGACAGCGCCTACCCGCACCAGCGGGTGTTGATCCAGCCATTGCTGCTCGGCGGCACTTAATTGCACCCTTGACTGTTCGGCCATCTCGGCCAGGCCGGCACTCCAGCGTTGCTCGATCAGATGTCGACGCGCCATGGGCACCGCCGCCAGCGTCTTGTCGATAATGCTTTTGAGGCGCAGCTCACTGCGCAACAGCGCAAACGCGAACGGATTGGCGTCAAGACCCGACGGCCCGGCCAGCTGCAGGTCGTTGCGATAATTGGTGTTGATCAGATAGTTGGCGCTGATGAAATCGCCCAGGTAGACATCGTCGGCACCGAATGCGACCGCGCCGAGTGCATCCATCGCCGAGGCATATCGCTGCACATGGGCATCGGGGTAAAACGCCTGAACCTGGGCCAGCGGCAGGTAGTCCTCGACCATCGAGATGCGTTTGCCGGTCAGCTCAGCGGGCAGTCTTTCGTCATGACGGGTTACCAGCATCGGCTGATCTTCAGCGTACGGCCGCGACAGGATAAAAGCCGGGTCAGCCGCTTCAAAACTGTTGGACGTGCCCAGCAGATCGACATCGCCACGCTTGAGTGCGGCCATTAGCGCAGGACGGTCGGCGAACCGGCGCACTTCGATTCTGATGCCCAGCAGTTGCGCCAGCAGATCGGCATAATCGGCCGTCAGACCTTCCAGCTCGTGCTGGTTGCGGGTGATCTCGAATGGCGGGTAATCCGGCCCGGAGATGCCCATGCGCAACACCGGATGTTCACGCAGCCATTGGCGCTCCCGGTCATCGAGGCGAACCTGGACATTGCCCGGTTCGAGGCGGGCCAGCACCTCCAGGGTTTGCGGCTGGGTACCGGCGCAGACCGACGCTGCAAGTCCCAGCCACAGCCATAGAATCCGCAGTCCCTGCGTCATGTCAGGCACTCAGATCAGGTTATGGCGTATGGCAAATTCGCGCACGAGCACCAATGAGCCCAGACAAAGTTTTGCCATCATTCGGGTCTTGTAGGTGCTGACGGTCTTGTGACTCAGGTGCATCTCTTGGGCAATCGCCTTGTTCGACTTGCCCAGCGCCAATTGCACGAAAATACACAACTCACGATCGGAAAGCTGATCGATCATTTCCTTTTCAGTCCGTTGCGCGGCGTTGAACAGAGCATTGTTGTTCGGCAACGCAGAAAAATAAGTGTGCCCGGACATCAGTGCTTTGATGGCCTCGTGCAGCAGCGTCAGCTGGTTGCTCTTGGTTACGTAGCCTCTGGCGCCCGCACGCAGGCAACGCTCTTGATAATGTGTCGGCTCATGCATGCTGAACACCAGAACCCGACACCGCGCCGTCGGAGCCTTGATCTGGATCCGCGTCAACACCTCCAGCCCGTCCATGGAGCCCAGCCCGAGATCGAGCACCACGAGGTGCGGGTCATGTGCGCAAATCAACGGCACGACCTCGTTGCCATTGGACGCCTCATGAATTTCGCTGAAACCTTGAGCTTGCAGGACGATTCGAATGGCCGCGCGCACCACCGGATGATCATCGACGATCAGCGCTGACTTCATTTGCACTCCTGCACAATCGTGAAAGACACCGCAACAGTCTGGTTCAGACTCGGTGGCTGCGCAGGCACTGTTACACGAACGGCCATGGGAATCACCTGTCAAGTCTGACAGTTGCGCTATGAGATTTTTTATGCATGGAAGCGGCGCAACAATGCCTGAGCAGGTTGCCAGTCAGGTGCTGCCAGGCCGTTGCCGGTGGCATCAACCTGCGCCATCAACTGCCGGACGGCTTGGCAACTGGGCAACGGCGCATGGCTGATCAGCACGTTTTCCTGGGCATACCAGGCGATTGCCTGGAGCGGCGCCGAAGGTTCGTTGTAGATCAGGGTGTGGCGAACCTGCGGGTTGTCGAGCAAAAAAGCCTGCAGGTCCAGCGACTCCGCCGCCAGGTCAGCGTTGATCGTCAGCACATCGAACGGTTCGCAGCCGTAATCCACCAGCGTCAACAGTTCGCCGAGATCCTGCACCGGAGCCACCCGGTAGTAGTCGAGAGCATTGAACAGCCGCTCGATTTTCATTCGATGAAAATGTTGCGGGTCGGCGATCAGGATGCGCAATGTTTTGTTGATCATGGTCTGGCTCCCGGTAGTGAGGTGTCTGGGTGGCGCAAGACTACGCATGCGCCAGGGATGACTCTGTAGGACTTTTCCTAAAAAACCGGTTATTCATCCGGCTGCGCTACGCATCAATATCCCCTGTGGGAGCGAGCCTGCTCGCGAGGGCGGTGCTCCAGTCAAAGGTTGTATTGACTGACACGATGCTTTCGCGAGCAGGCTCGCTCCCACCGGGGAAAGCCTTCCAGGGCCGTTATTGCCAGCCAAATCGGCGAATGTAGAACCCTTTCACCGCTTGAGTCAGCGCCATGTACGCCAAAAGAATCAGCGGCAGGAACACGAAGTACAGCGATGGCAATGCCTGCAATTTGAAGTAGTGCGCCAGCGGCCCCATCGGCAGGAAGATGCCCACCGCCATGATGATCCCGGTCATCAGCAGCAGCGGCAGGGCTGCACGGCTTTGCAGGAACGGGATTTTCGGCGTGCGGATCATATGCACGATCAGCGTCTGGGTGAGCAGCCCCACCACGAACCAGCCGGACTGAAACAGTGTCTGGTGATCCGGGGTGCAGGCGTCGAACACGTACCACATCAGGGCAAAGGTGGTGATGTCGAAAATCGAACTGATCGGGCCGAAGAACAGCATGAAGCGTCCGACATCGCTCGGTTGCCAGCGTTGCGGTTGTTTCAGCAGCTGCTCATCGACGTTATCGAACGGGATGGCGATCTGCGAAATGTCGTAGAGCAGATTCTGCACCAGCAGGTGCATCGGCAGCATCGGCAGAAATGGAATGAACGCACTGGCGACCAGCACCGAGAACACGTTGCCGAAGTTGGAACTGGCGGTCATCTTGATGTACTTGAGCATGTTGGCAAACGTGCGCCGACCTTCGAGTACACCCTCCTCCAGCACCATCAGGCTTTTTTCCAGAAGAATGATGTCCGCCGCCTCCTTGGCGATGTCCACCGCGCTGTCCACGGAAATACCGATGTCAGCCGTGCGCAGCGCCGGCGCGTCGTTGATGCCGTCACCCATGAAGCCGACCACATGGCCGTTGCCCTTGAGCAGACGCACGATGCGCTCCTTGTGCGAGGGCGTCAGTCTGGCGAAAACATTGTTGTTTTCCACGGCAACGGCCAGTTCGGCATCGCTTATGCGTTCAATGTCATGGCCCAGCAGTGAGCCCTGTTGGGCGAGGCCCACTTCGCGGCAGATCTTCGCTGTCACCCGCTCGTTGTCACCGGTCAGTACTTTCACCGCCACACCGTGCTCGGCCAAGGCCCTGAGTGCCGGCGCCGTGCTTTCCTTCGGTGGATCGAGGAATGCCACGTAACCGATCAGCGTCAGCTCTTGCTCATCCGCCAAGCTGTAGATTTCACGACCCTCTGGCATCGAACGTGCGGCGACTGCGACTACCCGCAAACCCTCGGCGTTGAAAGCGGCGGTGACCTGACGAATCCGCGCCAGCAGTCCGTCGCTCAGCGCCTCATCGACATCGCCGTGACGCACACGGCTGCACACCGCCAGCACCTCCTCTACCGCACCTTTGCAGATCAGTTGATGCGCCTGGCCACGCCCCTCGACCACCACCGACATACGCCGGCGAGTGAAGTCAAACGGGATCTCATCGACCTTGCGATAGGCGCTGCCGACTTTCAGTTCGCGATGAATTTCCACGTGTTCGAGCACCGCGACATCCAGCAGGTTTTTCAGGCCGGTCTGGTAGTAGCTGTTCAGGTAGGCCAGTTCCAGCACGTCATCGCAGTCTTCGCCCCAGACATCGACATTGCGCGCGAGAAAAATCCTGTCCTGGGTCAGGGTGCCGGTCTTGTCGGTGCACAGCACGTCCATGGCGCCGAAGTTCTGGATCGCATCGAGACGTTTGACGATGACCTTCTTGCGCGACAGAAACACCGCACCTTTGGCCAGCGTCGAGGTGACAATCATCGGCAGCATTTCCGGGGTCAGGCCGACGGCAATCGACAGCGCGAACAGCAGCGCTTCGGTCCAGTCGCCCTTGGTGAAACCATTGATGAACAGCACCAGCGGGGCCATGACGAACATGAAGCGGATCAGCAGCCAACTGACCTTGTTGACGCCCTGCTGGAATGACGTCACCGCCCGATCCGTCGCGCCGACCCGTTGCGCCAGCGCACCGAACAAGGTGCTGTTGCCGGTGGTGAGAATCAGCGCAATCGCGGTGCCGGACACCACGTTGGTGCCCATGAACAGGATGTTGTCCAGCTCCAGCGGGCTACGGGCGTCGCGATCGGCCTGCTGGGCAAACTTCTCTACCGGCATCGATTCGCCGGTCATCGCCGCTTGACTGACGAACAGATCCTTGGCGCTGAGCACGCGGCAATCGGCGGGAATCATGTCACCGGCCGAGAGCACGATCAGATCGCCGGGCACCAGTTGCTTGATCGGCATCTCCCGGCGCGGCGCATCCCGGCGCAGCACCGTAGCGGTATTGCTGACCATGGCCTTGAGCGCGTCGGCAGCCTGGTTGGATTTGCTTTCCTGCCAGAAGCGCAGCAGCGTCGACAGCACCACCATGGCGAAAATCACCGTGGCAGCCTTGAGGTCTTCGGTCAGCCAGGAGATGACCGCGAGCAATGTCAGCAGCAGGTTGAACGGGTTTTTGTAGCAGTGCCAGAGATGGGTCGACCACGACAGCGGTTGCTCGTGCTCGACTTCATTGAGTCCGTGCCGGGCGCGCAGTGCATCGGCTTCGGCGTCATTCAGACCCTCGCCATGCGTGCCCAGTGAAGCCAGCAACGCCGCGCTGTCGTCATGCGCAGCCGTGACCAGCGTGTTGGCCAGAGCCGGCGGGACTTCACGGCTGACCGTGGTGTCGTTGATCGAATCCAGCAGCGCCAGGCGACGGAAGTGCCGGGCGATGTGGCGACTGCGCAGAAAGCCTGCGAAAAATTCCTTGAGCGTGAGTTTCATGGCTGTGTCCCCTGTGGTCAGCCGGGAAACCGTCAAGCAGGTACCGCCGCGCCTCGACACCCGGACAACCGGCACGGCAAGGCGTGGCGCGCCGGTCACGAATGACAGGCGTGTAGACAGGCTGCGATGACGACGGTGAGGTCGCAATCACGCTGGGTCAGCGTCGATGAGAAGGACGTCGAGACACGATCCGGAAATGGCCGTGCACGGGATGCCGCTGCTCGCTGTTACGGCGAGACAACGGCAGAGAAAAGCTGCGCGTTATCTTGCCGAGAATCTGCCGGTTACCGAGACCGGCCGACAACTGTCACTCGAACAAGTACCCACTGTGGGTCTCCGCAATTGATGAAAACGCGCGAAGCTTACGCCGGGAGCAAAACGGCTGGAAGAGCAGTTTGCGGGGAATGTGGCGGGTGTTCAGGAAGGGTTCAGAATTCAGCATTTCAGTGTTGGCAAGGGCGCCTTCGCGAGCAGGCTCGCTCCCACATTTTGCCCTGCGTACACAGAACCATTGTGGGAGCGAGCCTGCTCGCGAAGGCGGTGTGGCCGGCGCAACAGAATTCAGCTGGCAGTGGCCAACAACAGCTCCGCCACCGAGCGGCTGTGCCCGCGCTGTTTGCCATGCTCATACAGCGAGCCGGCAATTTCGTCAGCGCGAATCGGCAGCACCGACAGCAACGTATCGCTCAGACCATGACTGGCCTGGCAGAAGCCCTGCATGTAAATGCCGGCCTTGCAGCGCTCGTCGGTGATCAGTTTGTAGTGGCGATCGACCTCGAACTCACCGAGGTATTCCTCCAGGGGCGCCAGCAACTTACGGTGCATTTGCCGCTCGTAACCGGTGGCCAGCACCACGGCGTCATAGATTCGCACAGTGACCTCGCCGGTGGCGTTGTTGCGCACTGCCAGTTCGATGCCGTTTGCCGTGGCAGTGGCGCTCTCGACGGTGGTCAGGGTGCGGAAAGCATGACGGGCAATCCCGGACACCTTCTGGCGATAGAAGATGCCGTAGATGCGTTCGATCAGGTCAATGTCGACCACCGAATAGTTGGTGTTGTGGTACTCGTTGACCAGGCGCTCGCGCTCGACGCTGTTCTGCTGGAACACCAGGTCGGTGAACTCCGGCGAGAACACTTCGTTGACGAACGGGCTATCGTCCGCAGGTTTCAAGGCCGAGCCGCGCAGGATCATGTCGACCTGCACCGAAGGGAACGAATCGTTGAGGTCGATGAAGGCTTCCGCCGCACTCTGCCCGCCACCGATGATCGCGATGCTCATCGGTTGATTGTTCACACACGGCTGTTTGGCCATCTGCGAGAGGTACTGCGAATGGTGAAACACCCGGTGATCGCCCTTCAGTGTCTTGAACGCCTCGGGAATACGCGGCGTGCCACCGGCGCTGACCACCACTGAGCGGGTGGTGCGCACAAATTGCTGACCGTCGCTGCCGCGAGAGATCACCCGCAGCGCTTCAACCTGCTGGTTGTGCAGCACCGGTTCGATGAACTGCACCTCTTCGCCGTAGCGGCTCTGCGCGGTGAACTGCCCGGCGACCCAGCGCAGGTAGTCGTTGTATTCCATGCGGCATGGATAAAAGGTGCCGAGGTTGATGAAGTCGACCAGCCGCCCATGGTGCTTGAGGTAATTGACGAACGAGTACGCACTGGTCGGGTTGCGCAGGGTCACCAGATCCTTGAGAAATGAAATCTGCAATTCGCTTTGGGTCGACAGGGTGTTGCCGTGCCAGCTGTAGGTGGCCTGCTTGTCGAGGAACAGCACATCCAGTTCGCCCTGGGTCTGCCCGCGTTCCTGCAGGGCGATCGCCAGTGCCAGGTTCGAAGGGCCGAAACCGACGCCGATCAGGTCGTGAACGATGGGCGATGCAATTGCCTGTGTCATTTCCAGTGTCCTCTGGATGAACCCCTCAACGCGGGGAAAAAGCCTCGGTGGCCTGACCGGCCTGAATCAGGTCAGCAGGTCGTCTGTTGAGTAGGAACGAGGACGATGAACGGAAATTTAACCGGCGCGGATCATTGGCCATCCCATTGCTGCATGCGCAAGCGGCAATGTTTCATGGCGTTGACGATGTGTTTTTCCACCAGCGCCCGGGAAATGCCGAGGGTCTGGGCGATTTCCGGATGGGACAGGCCTTCGATCTTGCGCAGCAGAAAACTGTCACGGCACAGCGGCGGCAGTTCCGCCAGTGCGCGCTGCAGCATCTCCAGGCGTTGGCCGTGATCGAGAGTACCGTGGGGCGACGGAGTGAAGAAGCGCTCTTCGTTATCCAGCACATCCAGCGATTCGACCTGGCGCAGCGCGTTGCGACGGTGATCGTCGATGACCAGGTTCAATGCGGTGCGATAGAGGAAGGCCCGGGGTTGTTCGATCGGTACTTCGCTGGAACGCTCCAGCACCCGTACATAGGCGTCATGCACCACATCTTCGGCGACCTGACGGTTGCCCAATCTGGCGTTGAGGAAACACACCAGCTCACGATAGTAGTTTTCCAACATGACTCCCGACCACATCGATGCTGTTTCTGTCCTTGCGCACACTGATCCGGCTGCGCAATAGGCGGTAGCAAGATAGTGGCAGCTTGAAGAGCGTAATTTATAGTAATTCTCATATAGATTTAAAGAACTGATTCCATATCTGGACAAATAGTCCTGCGTCAGTGACCGGTCACTCGATGTGTCTGCGGCTAAATTACCCGGCACATGCCTCGTCTACAGGACAGCCCCCGTGTCTGTCGTGCCTTGCGACGGGCCGCAACCACTGGCCGGAACCCTGCATGAAACGTCCCCGCCCTGCTCGACGCGCCCTGTTCGCCGCCCTCTGCCTGATTCCCGTGATCGCCGTTGCCGCCTGGCAGGTCCTGCCACCCGGCCGCGACGCATTAGCAACCGTGCAGGTCAGCCGCGGCAATATCGAAAACAGCGTGACGGCGCTCGGCACCTTGCAACCGCGCCGGTACGTGGATGTCGGCGCGCAAGCCTCCGGGCAGATTCAGAAGATCCACGTCGAGGCTGGTGACACGGTCAAGGAAGGCCAGTTACTGGTGGAGATTGACCCGTCGACGCAAAAAGCCAGGCTCGATGCCGGGCGCTTTTCCATCGAAAACCTCAAGGCGCAACTGCAGGAACAACGCGCCCAGCACGACTTGGCACAGCAGAAATACCAGCGCCAGCAGAAACTTGCCGCCGGTGGCGCCACCCGCGAAGAAGACGTGCAGACCGCCCGCGCCGAAGTCCGCGCGACGCAGGCGCGCATCGACATGTTCCTGGCGCAGATCCGTCAGGCCCAGGCCAGCCTGCGCAGCGACGAGGCGGAACTCGGTTACACGCGCATCTACGCCCCCATGAGCGGAACCGTGGTCGCCGTCGGTGCGCGAGAAGGCCAGACGCTCAACGCGCAACAACAAACCCCACTGATCCTGCGCATCGCGCGGCTATCGCCGATGACCGTGTGGGCCGAGGTATCGGAAGCCGACATCGGCCATGTCAAACCCGGCATGAGTGCCTACTTCACCACCCTCAGCGGCGGCAGCCGACGCTGGAGCAGCACCGTACGGCAAATCCTCCCGGTACCGCCGCGTCCACTGGAACAGAATCAGGGCGGCAGCCCCACCAGCGGTCGCAGCGGCAGCGAGCGAGTGGTGCTGTACACCGTGCTGCTGGATGTCGACAACGCCGATCACAGCCTGATGACCGACATGACCGCCCAAGTGTTCTTCGTCGCGCAACAGGCCCAGGACACCCTGACGGTGCCCAGCGCCGCCCTGCAGCCGGGTTCGCGCCCGCAGTGGCAATGGGCGCAGATCGTCGCCGCCAACGGCGACATTCAGGCGCGGGAAGTACGCACCGGCATCAGCGATCGCCTGCGCACCCAGGTGCTGGAAGGTCTGGCCGAGGGCGAACATATTCTCAGCGCGCCGGCCAGCGGTCACGGAGGCTGAATGCACACGCCCCTGATCGACCTGCGGCAGATCCGCAAAGCCTACGGCGGCGATGACAGCCCGCTGGTGGAAGTGCTGCGCGGGATCGATCTGTCGATTCACGCTGGTGAGTTCGTGGCCATCGTCGGCGCCTCCGGCTCAGGCAAATCGACGCTGATGAACATCCTCGGCTGTCTCGACCGCCCGACCAGCGGCGAATACCGCTTCGCCGGCGAAGACGTCGCGCAATTGAACAGCGATGAACTGGCCTGGCTG
This sequence comes from Pseudomonas sp., assembly GCF_035554175.1. Taxonomy (GTDB): domain Bacteria; phylum Pseudomonadota; class Gammaproteobacteria; order Pseudomonadales; family Pseudomonadaceae; genus Aquipseudomonas. Next base: position 141,133 of record NZ_DATMIV010000037.1, read on the forward strand.
CGCCGCGAAGCATTCGGTTTTGTCTTTCAGGGCTATCACCTGATCCCGTCCGGCTCGGCGCAGGAAAACGTCGAGATGCCGGCCATCTATGCCGGCACCCCGGCCGCTGAGCGCCATGCCCGCGCCCTCGCACTGCTGCAACGCCTCGGCCTGGGCAGCCGCACCGGCAACCGCCCGCATCAACTCTCCGGCGGTCAGCAACAGCGGGTGTCGATTGCCCGTGCGCTGATGAACGGCGGCCACATCATCCTCGCCGACGAGCCGACCGGCGCCCTCGACAGCCACAGCGGTGCCGAGGTCATGACCCTGCTCGACGAACTGGCCGATCAAGGCCATGTGGTGATCCTGATCACCCACGACCGCGAAGTGGCGCAACGAGCCAGGCGCATCATCGAAATCCGCGACGGCCTGATCATCAGTGACAGCGCCGGGCACGCGCCCCCATCGCCGCGTACGGCCAATCCCGGCACCTTGCAAGCGGTCGACCTGCGCCAGCGGCTGAGCAGCGGCAGCAGCAAGACCGGCGCCTGGAAAGGTGAACTGGTCGACGCCGTGCAAGCCGCGTGGCGGGTGATGTGGATCAACCGCTTTCGCACCGCGCTGACGTTGCTTGGCATCGTCATTGGCGTGGCTTCGGTGGTGGTGATGCTTGCCGTTGGCGAAGGCAGCAAGCGTCAGGTCATGGCGCAGATGGGCGCGTTCGGCTCCAACATCATTTACCTTAGCGGCGCGGCGCCCAACCCGCGCACGCCGGAGGGCATCATCACCCTCGACGACGTCGCCGAGCTGTCCGCCCTGCCTCAGGTGGAGCGGATCATGCCGGTCAACGGCTCGACCGCCGGCGTGCGCTTTGGCAATGCCGATCACAGCAGTTACGTCGGCGGCAATGACACCAATTTCCCGGTGATTTTCAATTGGCCGGTGATCCAGGGCAGCTATTTCACCCAAGCCGACGAGGACAGCGCAGCCGCTGTCGCGGTGATCGGCACCAAGGTTCGTGACAGGTTGCTCAAGGATGTCGCCGACCCGATCGGCCAATACATCCTCATCGAAAACGTGCCGTTCCAGATCCTCGGCGTGCTCGCCGAAAAAGGCGCCAGCTCTGGCGACTCCGATAGCGACAACCGCATCGCCGTGCCTTATTCGGCGGCGAGCATGCGCCTGTTCGGCAGTCGCAACCCGCAATACGTGGTGATCGCCGCCAAGGATGCGCGCAAGGTCAAGGACGCCGAGCAAGCCATCGAGCAGGCGATGCTGCGTCGCCACCACGGCAAGAAGGATTTCGAGTTGACCAACAACGCCGCAATGATTCAGGCCGAAGCGCGCACACAAGGCACGCTGTCGTTGATGCTGGGGGCGATTGCGGCGATCTCGCTGCTGGTCGGCGGCATCGGCGTGATGAACATCATGTTGATGACCGTGCGCGAGCGTACCCGCGAGATCGGTATTCGCATGGCCACCGGTGCGCGCCAGCGCGACATTCTGCGCCAGTTTCTCACCGAAGCGCTGATGCTCTCGGTGGTCGGCGGTATTGCCGGGATCGGCCTGGCGCTGCTGGTGGGCGGCGTGCTGTTGCTCAGCGGCGTGGCGATTGCCTTTCAAGCGCTGGCGGTGATTGGCGCGTTTGCCTGTGCGCTGGTCACCGGTGTCATTTTCGGCTTTATGCCGGCCCGCAAAGCTGCCCGGCTTGACCCGGTCACGGCCCTTACCAGTGAATGACCGACCTATGAAAGTGCGACTGACGTTCCTCGCCGCCAGCCTGTTGCTGACGGCCTGCAGTAGCCCGGCGCCGCGTCTGGACAGCGGCGTGCAGCCTCCGAGCGCGTGGCAATCAGCCGACCACCCCGGTGCGCTGCAAAGCAATCGACAATGGTGGACGCAGTTCGGCAGTCCTGAACTGGATCAGCTGGTGGAACAGGCCAGGCTGGGCAGCTACGACCTCGCTGCGGCAGTCGCGCGGGTCAGACAGGCCCAGGCCAGTGCGACAATTGCTGGCGCCCCGCTGCTGCCGGAGCTCAAGACCGGGCTCAACGCCAACCGGCAAAAACTCATCCACGGCAAGGGTTACAGCCAACTGGATGTCAGCCCTGAAAATCGCTCGCTGGACTATTACGATGCCGAGCTCAGCGCCAGCTACGAGATCGATTTCTGGGGTGGCAATCGTGCCGCACGTGACAGTGCCGTGTTTGGCGTACAGGCCAGCGAGTTTGATCGCGCCACCGTCGAACTGACATTGCTCAGTGGCGTCGCCAACAGTTACACCCAGGCTTTGGCGCTGCGAGAACAGGCGCGCATTGCTGAACTCAATCTGGCCAATGCGCAGAACGTGCTGCATCTGGTGCAGACCCGTTTTGATGCCGGCAGCGCCACCGCGCTGGAACTGGCTCAGCAAAAAAGCCTGGTGGCCGAACAGCAGCGCCGCCTGCCACTGGTGCAACAACAGGCCCGCGAAGCGCTGATCAGCCTCGCCGCCCTGCTCGGCCAACCGGTGCAAGCATTGCCACTGCCCAAACAATCCTTCGCCCAATTGCACTGGCCGGACATCGCCAGCGGCGTGCCCAGTGAATTGCTCAGCCGCCGTCCGGACATTGCCAGCGCCGAGGCCAGACTGGCGGCGGCCCAGGCTGATGTCACCGTCGCCCGCGCCGCGATGCTGCCGAAAATCACCCTGACGGCCAGTCTGGGCAGTGGCGCCGATCTGGCCGCCGACCTGCTGCGCACCACGTTCTACAACCTGTCTTCAGGCCTAACTGCGCCGATCTTCAACAACGGCCGCCTCAGCGCCGAACGTGACAAGGCCAAGGCCCGTCAGGACGAATTGCTGGAGGCCTATCGCGGGGCGATCATCAACGGGTTCGCCGACGTCGAAAAAGCCCTGAACAGCATTCGCGGTCTCGACGAACAACGGCAGTGGCAAAGCGAAGAATTGCACCAGGCACAAACCGCCTTCGACATCGCCCAGAGCCGCTATCAGGCCGGCGCCGAAGACTTGCTCACCGTACTGCAAACCCAGCGCACCCTCTACGCCGCGCAGGACCTGAACGTGCAACTGCGCCTGTCGCGGCTGCAGGCGAGCATTGCCTTGTACAAAGCGTTGGGGGGTGGTTGGCAGGTGATCTTGTAGGAGCTGACGAGTGCAACGAGGCTGCGATCTTTTGATCTTGCTTTCGAATCGAGATCAGAAGATCGCAGCCTTCGGCAGCTCCTACACGGATATCGTGTCCACCCTGTGCAAACCCAGGGCAAATTGAATACGGCGCTCGCGCTGTACAAAGCGCTGGGGTGGCTGGTAGGAGCTGACGAGTGCAACGAGGCTGCGATCTTTTGATCTTGCTTTCGAATCAAGATCAGAAGATCGCAGCCTTCGGCAGCTCCTACAGGGATATTGCGTTGTGTGCCTAAAGCTGTCGCCCTTTGACCTTCAGATGCCGCGCATACCATGGGCGCTGCGGCACCTTGCGGAACAGGTCGGCCATGTTGTCTTCGGCGCCGAAGGTGATGCGTAGCGCCAGTTTCATGGTTTCCGGATCCATCTCCACCGAGCGCCCGACTTGCAGGCCGGGTACGGTGCTGCAGCCGTGGGTGTCCGGGCCGAGCCATGGATCGTCGACTTCCACCCAGCGCCCCGGTGCAAACCATGGCACGCCGTTGACCTGCAGACGACTGACTTCGCCCGGATGAAAGCGCTCGTGGGCGCGGAACCAGTCTTCCAGGCGATCGTCGATCCAGCCGTGGAAACGCCAGAATACCGGATTCACATGGGAGGAAAACGGGTCGCCGAGAAAGTCGTTTTCCGGCGCATACCAACGTGCAGCGAAGTCCGCCTGATCCCGCGCCATCGGCACTGGAATGTCGTTGGACGGATCGCGCGCCACCGAGGCCCAGCGCATGTGCAGCCAGTCGTGCAGACCCAGCTCGACCTCTGAACCGAACTGGCCAAGGGTCAGCTTCGACAAATAGCGCGGATCGCGATACTGCGATTCCCAGACCAGAAAATTGCTCTGAAAGGTCTCCGCCGCTTTGATGTCGCTGACCCATTTGGTGTACTCGTCATCGCCCTCGGCCAGCCAGGTCGGCGGCAGTGAATTGCCGTCGTGATTGTCGAAGTAGCGGGCGAAGCCCTGGCGGTCACGTTCCAGCTCAGGCTGCGGCTGCGGGAACGCCGGCCACGAAGGCAAATCCTGCATCGAGCGGGCGATGCCGAGCATGTGTCGGTGCATAAAGAAAAAATCCACGCCCGAGCCGTTGCGATCCTTGCTTGGCCCACGGGCATCGCGCTCCTTGTCACGCGGCCCGGGCTGCCAGCCGATTGCGCGCAGCGCCTCGCGTTTTTTCTCCGAGAGCTTGTGCCACTTGTCGCGGGTGGCGTGCCAGAGCTGATGGAACAATCGATGCTCGGGCGCCACCAGCCAGGCCAACAGTTGCGAATTCAAACCAGTGCGTTCGCGGGCTTCCGGAAAACGCCGTTTGATCGCGATGAACTGATTGTCCAGCTCGGGCAACGCCAACGGCCGATCCAGACGCAAGACCTGCCCGGTGAACGTGGCGCTGCCGGCATTGCCGAACGCCGCCCAGACTTCATCCAGTTTGACTTTGAACTCATAAACCGGCGGTTCAGCCGGCGCGTCGGTGCGCAGCAGACGCCAATACATCTCAGCGCCGTTGCCCGGCGCCAGATCGCCGACCACCTGGTAACGCGCAGGCCCCTCGGCGCGCAAATTCGCCCCGGTGTCGAGATAACCGCGCAGGCCACGACCACGGTGGGCGATATCGAGAAACAGCTCCAGGCCTTGCGCCGGCAGGCCATCGAGCCCGGCCGCCGCACCGGTAAAGCGAATCTCCCAGACGCCGCGCAGGTTGTCCGCCAACTGCTGCCCGGCAGTATCCGCCAGATCGACCGTGGCCTCGCCCGGGGTGATCGGAAACTCCTCGCGGGTCAGCTCACGATGTGCATAAAAAGCGGCAGGCAGCGCGGCGCCCGTGAGTGCCATGCCCGCCATGAACCAGCGTCGAGAAATCGTCATTGCCCTACCTGTGTCAGCCATGAAGCAGGCTTTATCCAAGCTAGAACGTTTGCTCGGTGGGGAAATTTACGCCGCCGGCAAAAGATCGCGGCGCCGTTGCCGAGCATTTGTAACGCACGCCTAAATTCCCCGTTCTGCCGCTCGTTCTTCCCAGATAGCAAAGGCCCTGCGCCTGCACCTCGACGGCGAACAGAATGAGATGACAATGACAAAACCGCGTTGGAAAAAGGCTCTATTCATCGGCCTGCCGCTGGCCTTGGCGATCAGCGCCGGCGCAGGATTTCTGGCCTGGGATTACTGGAACAACCCCGGGTATCCGGTGAAGGTGATGAAACAGGCGAGCGAGTTGCAGGATCGCCTGCTGTCGTTCGACAGCCATATCACCGTGCCGCTGAGTTTCGGCAGCCACGACCACGAAGCCGACAAGGATGGCTCGGGCCAGTTCGACCTGGTCAAGGCCAATCGCGGACGTCTGTCCGGCGCGGCGCTGACAGTGTTCGGCTGGCCGGAAATGTGGAACGGCCCGAACGCCCCGCACCGCCCGACCGAGGGCTTTGTCGAAGAGGCGCGCAACCAGCAGGAAGTGCGCTACAAGATCATTTCCGGGATCGTCCGCGACTTCCCCAATCAGGCCGGTATCGCCTACACGCCGGATGATTTGCGCCGTCTGCACGGCGAAGGCAAGTTCGCGATTTTCATCAGCATGCTCAACGCCTACCCACTGGGCAACGACCTGAGCAAGCTCGACCTGTGGGCCGGGCGCGGCATGCGCATGTTCGGTTTCAGTTATATCGGCAACAACAGCTGGGCCGACTCATCGCGGCCGCTGCCGTTTTTCAATGACTCGCCCGACGCCCTCGACGGCCTCTCGGATATCGGCAAACAAGCGGTGCAGCGCTTGAATGATCTGGGGGTGATCATCGACGTTTCGCAGATGTCGACCAAGGCCCTCGAGCAGGTTGCCGAACTGAGCCGCACACCGCTGGTGGCCTCACACTCGGCACCGAGGGCGGCGGTGGATATTCCGCGCAACCTCAGCGACAAAGAGCTGCAACTGATCAAGAACAGTGGCGGCGTGGTTCAGGTAGTCGCCTTCTCGCAGTACCTGAAACCGTTGAGCCAAGGCACACAGGACAAACTCAATGCGCTGCGTGCGCGCTTCGATCTGCCGCCGCTGCCCAACCTGGCCATGGCGCTGATGCCGGGCGACCCGATCATCACTGCCTGGTCGGAACAGAAGCTCGGCCAGTACGCCAGCGGCCTCTACACGATCCTCGAAGAAGAACCGAAAGCCACCCTCAAGGACTTCGGCGATGCCATCGATTACACGGTGCGCAAAATCGGTATCGACCACGTCGGCATTGCCTCGGACTTCAACGATGGCGGCGGTATCGAAGGCTGGGAAAACGTCGGCGAGACCCGCAACGTCACCGCCGAACTGCTGCAGCGCGGCTACTCCGAAGCGGACATCGCCAAGCTCTGGGGTGGCAACTTCATGCGCGTCTGGGATCAGGTGCAGAAAGCCGCCAAACCGGCGCTGGCGTCGCGCCAGGAGCTGGCCCGGCCATGACCGATCGTCGCACCTTTCTGAAACAGGCCGGCCTGCTCGCCGCCGCCCTGCCCCTGGGCGCCAGCCTGAATGCGCCGGCGGCAACCGCCGCCCCGCCCACTGCGTCGCGGGACAAATGGGCGCAGTTGCGTCAGTTGTTCGATCAGGATCCCCAGGCGATTCACTTCGCCAATTTTCTGGTCACCTCGCATCCCAGACCGGTGCGCGAAGCCATCGAGCGCCATCGCGCGGCGCTGGATCTGAATCCGGGTCTGGCGATGGATTGGGATCTTGGCGTCACCGAGAAGCGCGAAGAAAACGTGCGCCACTGGGCCGGCCAGTACCTGCAAGCCAAACCGACGCAGATCGCCCTGACCGGCAGCACCACCGAAGGCCTGGCGATGATCTACGGCAGCGTGCAGGTGCGCGCGGATCAGGAAATCCTCACCACGGTTCACGAGCACTATTCGACACGCAACATTCTCGACTTCCGCAGCCGTCGCGATGGAACGCGAGTGCGCAAACTCACACTGTTCGAAAACCCGCAGAGCATTTCTCTGGATGAGGTGCTCGACACTATCAATCGCAATATCCGCCCCGAGACTCGCGTACTGGGCATGACCTGGGTGCATTCGGGCAGCGGCGTGAAGCTGCCGATCAGTGAAATTTCGCGACTGATCGAGGCGCACAATCGCCAGCGCAGCGACGAGGATCGGCTGATCTACGTGGTCGATGGCGTGCACGGTTTCGGCGTCGACGACCTGAGTTTCGCGCAGATGAACTGCGACTTCTTCATCGCCGGCACGCACAAGTGGATGTTCGGCCCGCGCGGCACCGGCATCGTCTGCAGCCGCACTGAAGAACTGAAATACGTCAGCCCTAGCGTGCCGACGTTCTCCGAGGCCAGCGCTTTCTCCACCATCATGACCCCGGGCGGCTACCACGCCTTCGAACATCGCTGGGCGCTGGACGAAGCCTTCAAGTTGCACCTGCAACTGGGCAAGGCCGAGGTGCAGACGCGCATTCATCAGCTCAACAGCTACCTCAAGCAACGCTTGCAGGAGCACCGCAATATCGAACTGGTCACCCCGCTCGATCCGCAGTTTTCCGCCGGTTTCACCTTCTTCCGGATCAAGGGCCAGGACAGCGATGCGGTAGCTGCCTGGCTGATGCAAAACCGGGTGATCTGCGATGCGGTCAGCCGCGATGTCGGGCCGGTGATTCGTACCGCGCCGGGCTTGCTCAACAGCGAAGCCGAAGTGGATCGCTTCATGGCCATCCTCGGCAAAAAGCTGCGCGCCTGATCCTCGACTGCCGTTTTCCTTTCAAAGAGACGACCCATGAAAATGCCTCACGCGTCACTCACCTTCAAAGCCCTGCCCGCGCTGGCGCTGACCGCCCTGTGCGCCGCGCTGTTGCCCGGCAACGCACTGGCAGCCACGGCGCCCGCTGCGGGCAAGGGGTTCAAGGACTGCAAGGATTGCCCGGAAATGGTGGTGCTGCCGACCGGCAGTTTCACCATGGGCACGCCGGACGATGAAGTCGGCCGCCAGCCCGATGAAGGCCCGCTGCACACGGTGACCTTCAGCAAACCGTTTGCCATCAGCCGCTTTCAGGTGCTGGTGCGCGAGTGGGATGCGTATGTGCGCGAGACCGGCAATAAGCCCTACGACTTCGATGACCGCCCCGGCCGGCGCTGCACCGCCGGCAAGCCCGAATTCAAACAGACGCCACGCGACCCGGCCGTGTGCATGAACGTCGCCGAAGCCCAGGGCTACATCGACTGGCTGTCGAAAAAGACCGGCCATGCCTATCGCCTGCAAAGCGAATCGATTCGCGAATACGCTGCCCGGGGCGGCAGCACCGGGCCTTTCCCGTTCCCCTTCGATGAGGGCAAGGATTACCAGATTTCCAGACACGCCAACACCTACGGCGCGGCCGACGGCTACAACTTCACCTCGCCGGCCGGCACCTTCCCGGCCAACGCATTTGGTGTGTTCGACGCCCACGGCAACGTCTACGAGTGGACCGCCGACTGCTATCACCCGGACTACTCTGGCGTACCTGCCGACGGGCGCCCATGGACTCAGGAAAACTGCGAACGCCAGGTCATGCGTGGCAACGACTGGGGCGAGGCACCGATCTTCTCGCGCTCCGGCAACCGCAACAGCAGCTGGCCGACCAGCAAAGGTGACTGGCTGGGCTTTCGCGTAGTACGCGACCTCTGATCCTGCTCCGCACGAGCGCAGCCCGACTGCGCTCGTTTAAAGAAACTCCGCGACCATTCGTTTTCCTTAAGTACCGGCACTCCCACCGCATCGAAGCAGGAATCCTCCATGACCAAGCCTACGCGTGGGGCGATCAACGAATTGTTCGCCCTGCTCAAGCCCTTCCGCCTGATCGTTTCGGCCTCTATCGTGCTCGGCATGCTCGGCGGCCTGAGTGTCACCGTGCTGCTGGCGACCATCAACAACGCCCTGCATTCCGATGACGGTCTGACTGGCACGGTGGTGATGATCTTCGCCGGCCTGTGTGCCCTGGCGTTGCTGACCACGATTCTGTCGGACATCGGCACCAACTACGTCGGCCAGCACATCATCGCCAGGCTGCGCAAAGAGCTGGGGGAGAAAGTCCTGTCGGCGCCGATCGACCAGATCGAACGCTATCGCAGCCATCGACTGATTCCCGTACTGACCCACGACGTCGACACCATCAGCGACTTCGCCTTCGCCTTCGCGCCGCTCGCAATTTCGATGACCGTGACCCTCGGCTGCCTCGGCTATCTGGCCATGCTGTCGTGGCCGATGTTCCTGATGATGCTGGTGGCCATCGCCATCGGCACCACCATCCAGGCCATCGCCCGGGCCAAGGGCATGCGCGGTTTCTATGCCGCCCGCGACTGCGAGGACGAACTGCAAAAGCACTACAACGCGATCGCCGAAGGCGCCAAGGAACTGCGCATCCACCGCCCGCGCCGCCAGCGCATGTTCGTTGCCGGCATTCAGCAAACCGCCGAGAAAATCTGCGACACCCAGATCAAATCGATCAACACCTTCGTCATCGCCAAGTCGTTTGGCTCGATGCTGTTCTTCGTGGTCATCGGCATGGCCCTGGCCCTGCAATCGCTGTGGCCGAGTGCCGACAAAGCGGTGATGAGCGGTTTCGTACTGGTGCTGCTGTACATGAAGGGGCCGCTGGAACATTTGATCAGCACCCTGCCGATCATCAGCCGCGCGCAGATTGCCTTCCGCCGTATTGCCGAACTGAGCGAACAGTTCTCCTCGCCGGAACCGCACCTGTTGCTGGAGGATCAGGGCAACAAGCCCGCCGCCGTCGAAAGCCTGGAACTGCGCAACGTGCGCTACGCTTTCCCGGCCGTGGAAGGCAGCGAACCGTTCCGCCTCGGACCGGTGAACCTGCGCATCGAACAGGGCGACATCGTGTTCATCGTTGGTGAGAACGGCTGCGGCAAAACCACCCTGATCAAATTGCTGCTGGGCCTGTACGCGCCGACCGAGGGCGAAATCCGCGTCAACGACAAGCCGATCAGCGCCGTCAACCGTGACGATTACCGGCAGAACTTCACCACCATCTTCGCCGACTACTACCTGTTCGATGACTTGATTCAGGGCGATCGCCAGGTCCCGCAGGACGCCACCCGCTACCTCGAACGTCTGGAGATCGCGCACAAGGTCAGCGTGCGCGACGGCGCTTTCAGCACCACCGACCTGTCCACCGGCCAGCGCAAACGCCTGGCGCTGGTCAACGCCTGGCTCGAAGAACGGCCGGTGCTGGTGTTCGACGAGTGGGCAGCGGATCAGGATCCGACGTTCCGGCGGATTTTCTACACCGAGCTATTGCCCGACCTCAAGCGCCTGGGCAAGACCATCATCGTGATCTCCCACGACGACCGTTACTTCGACGTTGCCGATCAACTCGTGCGCATGGAGGCCGGCAAGGTCAAAAGCGAACTGCAAACCGCTTGATCGAAGAAGCCGCGACCGGGCCGGAGAAAAAACTTTTCCGGTTTGCCGCGGCTTCCTCGTCTTAATGAGATGAATAAGAACCATTAACAACTATACCTGCCAAGGTCTTACCCTCATGTCCGCATCCCGTTTCATGCTTCGCCCATTGACTCGAGCCTTGCTGATGCACGGCGCGACCCGCACTCGCCTGGCCGGTAGCGGCCTGGGGCTGGCACTGACCCTCGCGGCAGCGCCTTATGTCCAGGCTCAGGAATGGACGCTGAACATTCCTGCCCAACCACTGGCCCAGGCCCTGCAGACCCTCGGTCAGCAGACCAGCCTGCAGATCGTCTACAGCCCGGAAAGCCTGCAAGGCCTGCGCTCCAGCGCACTCAACGGGCGCTATCAGGACGACGAGTCGCTCAAGGCGATGCTGAGCGGCACCGGTATCCGCTATCAGCGTGACGGCAACACCGTCACCGTGCTCGGCCCGGCCACCGGCGGCAGTGCGATGGAACTGGCCCCGACCAACGTCAACGCCAACCGCCTCGGCGCCACCACCGAAGGCAGCAACTCCTACACCACCGGCGGCGTGACCATCGGCAAGGGCGTGCACTCGCTGAAGGAAACGCCGCAGTCGGTCACGGTGATGACCCGCAAGATGCTCGATGACCAGAACCTCAACACCATCGAGCAGGTGATGGAGAAGACCCCGGGCATCACCGTCTACGACTCGCCCATGGGCGGCAAATATTTCTACTCGCGCGGTTTCCGCATGACCGGCCAGTACCAGTACGACGGCGTGCCGCTGGACATCGGCAGCAGCTACGTCCAGGCCGACAGCTTCAACAGCGACATGGCCATCTACGACCGCGTGGAAATCCTCCGTGGCGCCGCCGGCATGATGAAGGGTGCGGGCGGCACCGCCGGCGGCGTCAACTTCGTGCGCAAGCGTGGCCAGGACACCCCGCACACGCAGCTGTCGCTGTCGGCCGGTACCTGGGACAACTACCGTGGCCAGGTCGACACCGGCGGCCCGCTGAACGACGCCGGCACCGTACGTGGTCGCGCCGTGGTCACCCAGCAGACCCGGCAGTATTTCTACGACGTGGGTGAACGCCGCGATCAGATCTACTACGGCGCGCTCGACTTCGACCTCAGCCCCGACACCACTCTGGGCCTGGGCATGGCCTATGAAGACGTCGACGCCACACCATGCTGGGGCGGCCTGCCGCGCTACGCCGACGGCTCCGACCTGCACCTCAAACGCTCGACCTGCCTGAACACTGCATGGAACAACCAGCGCAGCAAACGCGCCACCTACTTCGCCGACGTCAAACACCAGTTCAACGACGACTGGTCGCTGAAGGTCGCCGGTGTCTACTCGCGCAACACTCAGGACATGGAATACTCCTTCCCGAGCGGCACAGTGCCCTTAGGCGCCACTGCCACCAATACGCTGATGCTCGGCAGTACCTATGACTACGACCAGCGCGACTACGGTTTCGACGCCTACGTCGATGGCAAATTCGATGCCTTCGGCCAGCAGCACGAGCTGATCGTCGGCGCCAACGCCAGTCGTTCGCACAAGGACGACTTCTACGCGGTGGCGGCACTGCCCCAGCGCCAGAACGTGTTCGATCCGAACCACCACATTGCGCAGCCGGACGAAAGCTACTACCTGGCCAACGCCTCCCGTGGCGGCCCGGTGGACATGCACATCAAGCAATACGGCGCTTATTCGATCGCCCGCCTGAAACTGGCCGACCCGCTGACCCTGGTGCTCGGCAGCCGGGTGAGCTGGTACAAATCCGACACCGATTCGGTGCAGTACTTTCGCGGCGAAGGCAGCGAGGTCAACACCAAGTCCACCGAAACCGGCCAGGTCACGCCGTTCGCCGGCCTGCTGTTCGACCTCAACGACAACCTGACCGCCTACGCCAGCTACACCGACATCTTCACCCCGCAGGGCTCGTATAAAACCATCGACGGCAGCACGCTCAAGCCGCTGATCGGCCAGAGCTACGAATTGGGGATCAAGGGTGAGTGGTTCGACGGTCGCCTGAACAGCACCTTCAACCTGTTCCGCACCATTCAGAAGGATGCGGCGCAGGATGACCTGCGTTGCGAAGACAGTTCCTGCCAGATCAACTCGGGCAAGGTCCGCGCTCAGGGCTTCGAAGCTGAAGTCAGTGGTGAAGTGATTGATCGTCTGCAATTGCTGGCCGGTTATACCTACACCCAGACCAAGGTGCTGGAAGATGCCGACGCCACTCAGGATGGCGCGGTCTACAACTCTTACGTGCCGCGTCACCTGTTGCGCGTGTGGGGCGACTACAGCCTGAGCGGGCCGCTGGATCGTGTGACCATTGGTGCGGGTGTCAATGCGCAGACGGGCACCTACCGGGTTTCGCCTCTGGGCGGGGACAATGTCGATGGCGCGGGTTATGCGGTCTGGAATGGTCGCATTGGTTATCGGATTGATGACACCTGGTCGGTGGCGCTCAACGGAAATAACCTGTTTGACAAGCGTTATTACGCGACCATCGGAACCGAGGGGTTCGGTAACTTCTACGGTGAGCCGCGTAATTTTGTGATGTCGGTGAAGGCTGATTTCTGATTTTTTTATTTGAGCTGTGAGAGAGCCCCGCATTGTGAGATGCGGGGCTTTTTGGTTTTTGGGATTGGGGGGGCATATCCGTTGCTGCGGTGAAGGCTACTTAGGGTTCCGCCCTTACGGCGGGTCACTTTTTCCAAACGCCAAAAAAGTAACCAAAAAGGCTTTGCCCCGGCGTACGGCCCGCTCGCTGGGGCTCGGGGTACCTTCGTTACGGGACCGATCCGGGCGCAGCGGCTCCGGTTGGCTTCGCTGCACCTACACTCGCTGTGTACGACTGCGTCGTACGGTCGCT
>NZ_DATMIV010000038.1:0-44553 GCF_035554175.1 Pseudomonas sp.
GATTTGGACTTGCCTTTGCCCATCTGCTTGCGTTCAACGGTTTTGCTCACCGCAAGCTCCTTGCGATCGAGCAGGAAATTCAGGCGCATGATGTCCAGCACGTCCTTGTCCTTGTACATCCGCACCAGAATCTGCTGGCCATGCGTGGTCAATGAGTCGGCGGCGCGGCGCAACTGGCCGGCCAGACTGATGAGCATCCGGTCTTCGACATCGGTTTCGTGATTCTCCAGCTGTCGCGCCTGTCTGTTGAGCAAATCGGTCTGCTTGCCGAGGTCTTCGACAATCTGGGTGGGCAGTATTTTTTGCGCCTCCTGTGTCTGTGCGGTGGTCAGATGAGCGTCGACTCCGGCCAGTAGCCGCTGCGCCTCGGCAATCAGCTCTGGCCGCTGCGCTCTGGTAATCGGCGGCAGTACCGGCAGCCATTCGTCATCCACTTTTCTGTAGCGTCGGGGTGGAGAATCGGGGCGCAGCACATCGGGAACGTTGACCGTCACGGTACCGTCCGCAGCCGTTTCGGTTTCCCCGGCCAATACCCGATAAAGGCCGTGCTGGCGGGTCCGGAAGACTTTCCTGGTACGCGGCGCTGGAGCCTGAGGCTCGCTGACGGGTTGCGGCGGAATGAAGTCGAAGTCGATGTTTTCATCGAGGTTCGGCAACTCGGACGTATCGAGGGTTTCGTTGAGTTTTTGTTCAATCCTGTTCTCGATGGGATCGATCAGCGCAATGATTTCCTTAAGGTCATCGGCGTTGGGGGGATTCGCAGCATGCAGTGTTTCGAAACGGGCCTTGTCGGCCTTGATCTGGTCAAGGGCCAGCATTAGCGCCATTGAATGCTCGCGTTGCGGTGCGTTATGCAAATCTCCGGTGATCAGCTCAATGGCCGCGAGCGAAGGCATGGTCCTGTTTGGCGAATAATCGGGCGTGCCGGCAAACAAATGCACATAAAGCGTCAGCTTGTTGAAATTGACGCGCTCGATATCGGGCACCTTGCGCCGCAGTTCTTCGATTTCCGGAGCCGCGCCGGGAGAGGCCTTTTTGATTTGCGCCAACACAACCTCGCGCTCCTCGAGAAGTTTCAGTTTCCTGTCCAGATGCTGCAGGGTGATCCTGCAGCTGGCCTCACTCAGATCCGTCACGGTAGGCCTGACCCTGAGGTCCATGACGACCATGAGCATGTTGAGGTATTCCACACGTTCGATCCGGAAGGCGTGCAGCTCCCGCTTGAATAACCCGTTTGCCTTGATCATGGGCAGCCAGTCCCGGTTATCTACCAGTGATTGCACGAATTCAGTCAGTTTTGGGAGGTGTCTGTGCAGGTGCTCTTCAGCCTCAACCAGCACCTCTGTCCTGGCGGGGCCCTCGGGCAGACTGCGGGCCCGATTCCAGAGAATGTCGAACTGCGCGGCCGAGAGCCTGATTTCCGCATGGGCAATCCTGATGGGCTCGTAGCGCTGCGTAACAGCCGTGCGGTTGGCTTGCCTTGCCTCTCTGCGCCGCATACCGCCGCGCAGACCTGAGGCGAATGAAACCCAGGCGTTTTCCTCGTTGCGGGTGATGGCGCGGGTTTCGCCGCTGCGACTGCTGCGATAGATATTCGCGCTGTCGCTGGCGACAGGGTCCCCGGGATTGACCAGGCGCCACACCTTGCGCGTCGGGGTCGATGCATCAAGATCGTGCATGGCCTGATAGGCGTGGTTGTGAATCACCACATACAGCTTGCCGTCGTGGTGGAACACGCCGTCGCTGTCGGGTTCTGCAGCGCTGAAATCCAGCTCCGTGCGCAGGGCCTGCAGGCTTTTCTCGGTCAGCGGGGCGGTGCTTGCTTCAACGTCGTCGAGCGGATGCCAGAGCCCGCTCTCGCGGTCGCGCGCCAGCGCAGGTCCCGAGGGGCGCAACTCGCTGGAGAGTCGTGCCCGATACAGACCGGTATCCGGATCCGTACCGATCAGAACCGTGCCGCCATCGACCAGGTCGACGTAGCGGCGATTGTTGTATGTGCGAAAGCCATCGCTGTCGGCGTCCGGCAACGCTGCCACGCTTCTGATCCTGTAACTCTCCAGCGACGCCGTGACATCGGCAGTGATTTCAACGGGAGAGGGTGCCGGGTGAACGGTGACGGTCGGTGCTGGCAGCATTGTGTCCAGGTCGCTGTCACCCGAAAGCCGCGTTCGCGGATCCGGCTGATCAACACGATTCGAAGGGTCGAAAACCTGGCGGCCCAGGCTGTCGGAGCGAGGTGTGCCGCTGTCACCCGGTCGATTCGGACGCGGATGAACATCGACTGTAGTGGTGCCTTTGACAGGCAGTCTCGGTGACATTTTTTCTTCCTTGTGGTGTTGGCCATTTGCGCCCGGAAAGGACGCCAATAGCCGTTCGGCTTCATTGCCTGTTAATCGCCGTACAACAAAAATTGCGTATTTATTCGCTGGCCGCCGCGCCCTTGGTGGCCAGGTCGAAAATCCTTTGCGCCGCGCGTCCGTCGAAATATTCTCGCCAGATGGCAGTGTGTTTCCCGTGCGCCCTTTCTTCTCTTCGCTGTGATGAAGCGCCCTTGCGGCTTTGCTCAAGGGTTTTCAGGTGGGCGCCGCGCACGTTGAAATCAAGTTGGCCGGCGTTGGGAGTCGGGTAGTGAAAATGCGCTTCCCACAGGGGAGCAGCATTGGCAGCGTCGGTGAGCGAGTACATGTCGAGATACTCTCTGTCGCCGCCCTTGCCTCGTTTCAGTCGGTCAGCGATTTTCACTGCCCCAACATGACCTTTATCGATCAGATAAAGCAGGCGGTCGACGCACAGAAAATTTTTGTCCTTGTAGATCCGGATCCGAATGTTTTCGCCTTCGGCGCGCAGGCGAGCGCTGTCACGCTTCAGACGCTCGACAAGGGCACTGCGGTTGGCATCGGACAGTCCAAAACGCTCAAGCCGGGCGGCGGTTTCGTCCATTTTCCGGGCTCTGGCCTCGAGTTTCTCGACGATGTTGTCCGGGTTATATTTTTGCCGCTCTTCGTACAGGGCGTCATTCACGTGCGCGTCGGTTCGCTTCAGATGCTGATCGGCTTCAGCCATCAGCGTGGGTAAATCCTTGTCGGAAGTCGGCGTGACTGGCTGCCATTCACCGTCCCTTCGCTCATAGGTCTGAACCCGGCGCTCGGGATCAAGAGGGTTTCGCACATCAATGACAACTTCGTTTTGCGCGGTGCGTCGGGATTCGCCGACTTCGATCTTGTAGATACCGAGTTTCTTTACGCGGACGATGCGCTTGGGTCCGGGTTCGCGGCCGCGTCTTTCCTGCGGCGGAATGAATTCGAAATCAATCGGTTGGTCGTGACTCGACGGCGCTGAACGTTCGGTCTGTTGGTGGTAATGATTCAGCCGGGCTGCCAGTGTTTCCTCGAATATTTTCAGCTCTGCGATGATTTCATCGCGTGAGCTGACGTGTTCCGGTCCGGCTGGCAGGTCAAGTCGTTCGTACCAGTCGCGGATAGCGGCAAGCTCCCCGGACAGGCTGCTCATTACCGCCGGATGCGAGGTCTGCGGGATCCTGTCGAGTGCTCCATAGATGAAGGTTGCCCGCCCGAACTCGACTGCCAGATCAGAAGCCCGGGGGCTATCAACGCTTGATTGGGGATTATTCAGCATCAGGCTTTTGGCCAGGACCCACGAGGCAACGATGTCGAGGATATGCATGGGTGAAATGGCGGTCAGGCTCGCATCGTCTGGCGACAAGCCCCATTTTTTAACCAGGTCATCGGCAATTCGCTGGCGCTCTCTCATGCGACCGAGGATCTTGGACAACACGGTAACCGTCCGTGAGAGCCTGTGGGGCTGAAGGTCAAGCAGAGAGCCGTCGAGATCCTGGCGTGTCAGATTGCACTCAACAAATTGTTGATAGACATGCATTTTTCTTTTATTCAGCTCAATGATTTTTTGGTTGTAGACGCTTTTCTGTAGGAGTGGCTTTATTACTGATTTGTCGGCCTCGTAAAAGCTGAGGGCTTCTTCAAGAACTTGCAGTTCCTGTTTATTGTGCTTTTTGCGCGCGCTCAGTGCCTTTTTTTCACGGTTGACTCTTGCCGTTGGGTCACCTTCTGAATCCCTCGCCGTCTCCCATGCAGAGATCAGGTCTCGATTTTTCTGGTCATTGGCCAAGAGGGTCTGATTGATCTCTTTTATCTTTAGCTTTATTTCCATGAACTCAAATTCGGATCGTCCCGCTTGTGCCCGTCGCCGCATCCCGGCGGCACCCTTCACATTGATGCCCCGCCAGCCGTGGCGGGTATCGAATACGATGGGCTGCGAGCTGCCCATGCGGCTCCCCACGTAAATATTGTGTTCATGCAGCGAGACCGGATCCCCGGGCCGTACGATCCGCAGCACAACGGTGTGCGGTGAGGAGGCGTTGAGGTCATGCAGAACCTGATAGGCGTACTGCCCGATCTCGACATAGAGCTTGCCGTTGAAGCGATACAGTCCATCGCTGTCCGGATCGACCGTGGCGAAATGCAGATCGGTGCGATAGGCCTGCAGCCGAGCGTCGGATAATGAGTAGGTCGATGCCACGAAATCTTCAACCGGTTGCCACAGACGACTTTTGGCGTCGAACTGCAGGATCGGCCCCGAGGGATTCAGTTCGCTGGGCAATGTCGCTCGGTAATGACCGCTGTCCGGGTCCAGACCCATCTGTACGGTGCCGCCCTCCGGTACTTTTCCGTACTGGCGGCCCTTGAACGTTGAAATACCTTGGGCATCAGGTGCCGGGAGCGTCGCCAGCGAAGTGATCCAGAAGTCCTTCAGCGTCCGCTCGCCCACAGCAGGTGCTGGCGCGGAATCGCTTGTTGCGCTGACCGATACCCGCGGTGGCAGGGGCGTGATGGTATTGAGGTCAGGATCGGTCGCCGTGCGCGGCGTATCCGTTCCTGGCCGGTTGGGGAACCTGTTGACCAGCCCGCCGTCGCCAAGGGGCAGTTGCCCAGGCCGGGTTATCGGGTCTCGAGGACGCGGCACATGAACCGAAACAGTGGTAATGCCCGTGATGGGCGGTTTGATTGGCATTGCGTGTCATCCTTTAACGTTTCTCGCCGCGCCGTCCCGGGAGGGATGGCGCTGAGTGATCGGCTTCCTTGCCGTATCGTGCGTCGTGCGTTCATGTAAAACGGCTAATGTCCTGCAGGTTGGCGGGCCAGGGCAGCTTGATGGAGAAACCGACCACCGCCGTCGGAATTGGTCAAATTTTGTGCTATATTCCGCGCCCGCGATTTTTCATCTCAACACCGGTCGTCGACATGCAAGCAGCCAAGCCGTTATTTGACTATCCAAAATATTGGGCCGAATGTTTCGGGCCAGCGCCATTCCTGCCGATGAGCAGGGAGGAGATGGATCAGCTTGGCTGGGATTCCTGCGACATCATCATTGTTACGGGAGATGCCTACGTCGATCATCCGTCGTTCGGCATGGCGATCATCGGCCGACTGCTGGAGTCGCAAGGCTTTCGCGTCGGCATCATCGCGCAGCCGAACTGGCAGTCCAAAGACGACTTCATGAAGCTCGGCGAGCCGAATCTGTTCTTCGGCGTCGCGGCGGGCAACATGGACTCGATGATCAACCGCTACACCGCCGACAAGAAAATCCGCTCCGACGACGCCTACACCCCGGGTGGCATGGCCGGCAAGCGTCCGGATCGCGCCAGCCTGGTCTACAGCCAACGCTGCAAGGAAGCCTACAGGCACGTGCCGATCGTGCTCGGCGGCATCGAAGCCTCGCTGCGCCGCATTGCCCATTACGACTATTGGCAGGATCGTGTGCGCAATTCGATCCTGATCGACGCCAGCGCCGACATTCTGCTGTACGGCAACGCCGAGCGAGCCATCGTCGAAGTCGCCCAGCGCCTGTCGTGGGGCCACAGGATCGAAGACATCACCGATGTGCGCGGTACCGCCTTCATCCGTCGCGACACACCGCAGGGCTGGTACGAAGTCGACTCCACGCGCATCGACCGTCCGGGCAAGGTCGACAAGATCATCAACCCGTACGTCAATACGCAAGACACCCAGGCCTGTGCCATCGAACAGGAAAAGGGGCCGGTCGAGGATCCGCAGGAAGCCAGGGTCGTACAGATCCTGGCCAGCCCGCGCATGACCCGCGACAAGACCGTGATCCGCCTGCCGTCCATGGAAAAGGTGCGTAACGACCCGGTTCTGTACGCCCACGCCAACCGCGTTTTGCACCTGGAAACCAACCCGGGCAACGCTCGTGCGCTGGTGCAGAAGCACGGCGAGGTCGACGTCTGGTTCAACCCGCCGCCGATTCCGATGACCACCGAAGAAATGGACTACGTGTTCGGCATGCCTTACGCCCGTGTGCCGCACCCGGCGTACGGCAAGGAAAAAATCCCGGCGTACGACATGATCCGGTTCTCGGTGAACATCATGCGCGGCTGCTTCGGTGGCTGCACGTTCTGCTCGATCACCGAGCACGAAGGCCGGATCATCCAGAACCGTTCCGAAGAGTCGATCATTCGCGAAATCGAAGAGATCCGCGACAAGGTTCCGGGCTTCACCGGCGTCATCTCCGACCTCGGCGGCCCGACCGCGAACATGTACCGCATCGCCTGCAAGAGCCCGGAAATCGAATCCGCGTGCCGCAAGCCGTCCTGCGTATTCCCCGGCATCTGCCCGAACCTGAACACCGACCACTCGTCGCTGATTCAGCTGTACCGCAGCGCCCGTGCCTTGCCGGGTGTGAAGAAGATTCTGATCGCCTCCGGGCTGCGTTACGACCTCGCCGTCGAGTCGCCGGAGTACGTAAAAGAGCTGGTGACTCACCACGTCGGCGGTTACCTGAAGATCGCCCCGGAACACACCGAGGAAGGTCCGCTCAACCAGATGATGAAACCGGGCATCGGCAGCTATGACAAGTTCAAGCGCATGTTCGAGAAGTACACCAAGGAAGCGGGCAAAGAGCAGTACCTGATTCCGTACTTCATCGCCGCCCACCCGGGCACCACCGACGAAGACATGATGAACCTGGCCCTGTGGCTCAAGGGCAACGGCTTCCGCGCCGACCAGGTGCAGGCGTTCTACCCGTCGCCGATGGCCACCGCCACGGCCATGTACCACTCGGGCAAGAACCCGCTGCGCAAGGTGACCTACAAGAGCGACGGCGTGACTATCGTCAAGAGCGAAGAGCAGCGCCGTCTGCACAAGGCGTTCTTGCGGTATCACGACCCGAAAGGCTGGCCGATGCTGCGTGAAGCGCTGGTGCGCATGGGCCGCGCCGATCTGATCGGGTCGGGCAAGGATCAACTGATCCCGGCGCATCAGCCGGCGACCGACAGCTACCAGAGCGCTCGTCGCAAGAACTCGACACCGGCCGGCAGCCACAAGGTCGCCAAAGAGAAGACCACCAGGATCCTCACCCAGCACAGCGGTTTGCCACCGCGTGCAAGTGATGGCGGTAACCCGTGGGACAAGCGTGAACAGGCCAAGGCTGCGGCGTTCGCCCGTAACCAGCAGGCGGCCAAGGAGCGCAAGGACGCGGCCAAAGGCAAAGGGCCCAAGCCTGCGCGCAAGCCGGTAGTGCCGCGCTAAATACTGCTTGAGCTGAACAGAACGCCAACCTTCGGGTTGGCGTTTTGCTGATCGTTCCCACGCTCTGAACTGGGAACGGCTCCAGGGACGCTCCGCGTTCCAGCCTTCACCCGGTTTCAGGTCGACCAGAAAAAAGCGTGTTGAGGCGACTGGCCGCATCGCGAGCAGGCTCGCTCCCACAGGGGAACGCATTCCAGATGTGGGAGCGAGCCTGCTCGCGAAAGCGTCTGATCACACACAGCAAGAATCAGCGTCCGCAACATTTGCGTGCAACTGCGCCAAAGCATTTCCTCGCAGCGCCCGATTTTGGTGCTGTACTGCCTTGAGCATTTCGAGAAAGCGCACTGGCCTGTGCATGGCATAAGTCTTGCGCGCTTTCCTCTACGCCCAGGCTCGCAGGAGGCACGCCGTGTCGATTCATGTCGCATTGCATCACGTCACGCATTATCGCTACGACCGCGCTGTCGAACTCGGCCCGCAGATCGTACGCCTGCGCCCGGCCCCCCACAGTCGCACGCGGATTCTGTCCTACGCGCTGAAAGTCTCGCCCGAGCAGCATTTCATCAACTGGCAGCAAGACCCCCAGGGCAATTATCTGGCGCGACTGGTGTTCCCGGAGAAAACCGAAGAGCTGCGCATCGAAGTCGACCTGCTCGCCGAAATGGCCGTTTTCAATCCGTTCGACTTCTTCCTCGAACCGTACGCCGAGAAGATTCCGTTTGCCTATGCTGCCGATGAGCGCAAGGAGCTGGCGCCGTACCTTGAAACCCTGCCGCTGACCCCAACCTTCAAGGCCTACCTCGACGGCATCGACCGCACACCGCTGCCTGCCGTGGATTTTCTGGTGGCGCTCAATCAGCGTCTCAGCGAAGACATCGGTTACCTGATCCGCATGGAGCCGGGCGTACAAACCCCTGAGTACACCCTTGAGCACGCCTGCGGTTCCTGCCGCGATTCGGCATGGCTGCTGGTGCAACTGTTGCGCAATCTGGGCCTGGCGGCGCGGTTTGTCTCCGGCTACCTGATTCAACTGACCGCCGACGTGAAAAGCCTCGACGGCCCGACCGGCACCGACGTCGATTTCACCGACCTGCATGCGTGGTGCGAGGTGTATCTGCCCGGCGCCGGCTGGATCGGCCTGGATGCCACGTCCGGGTTGTTCGCCGGTGAAGGGCATATCCCGTTGGCCTGTAGTCCCGATCCGTCGTCAGCGGCGCCGATCAGTGGTCTGGTCGAGCCGTGCGAAACGCGGTTCAGCCATGAAATGTCGGTCGAACGAATCTGGGAAGCGCCGCGCGTCACCCAGCCTTACACCGATGAACAGTGGCGGGCGATCCAGGCGCTGGGCCGGCAGATCGACGCCGATCTGCTCGAAGGCGACGTGCGCCTGACCATGGGCGGCGAGCCGACCTTCGTGTCCATCGATGACCCGGACGGCGCTGAATGGAACACCGCCGCGCTGGGGCCGGACAAGCGTCGGCTGTCCGCCGAACTGTTCCAGCGCCTGCGCAAACAGTACGCGCCGCAGGGGCTGGTGCATTTCGGCCAGGGCAAGTGGTATCCCGGCGAGCCACTGCCGCGCTGGTCGCTCAATTGCTACTGGCGCCGCGATGGTCAGGCGATCTGGCACAACGACGCATTGATTGCCGACGAACAACAGGATTACGGCGCCGACGGCGAACTGGCCGGCCGCTTTCTGGCCAGCGTCGCCGAGCGGCTGAAGTTGCCTGCGCGCTTCGTGTTTCCGGCCTATGAGGATCATTTCTACTATCTGTGGCGCGAGGGCGCGTTGCCCGGCAACGTCAGCGCCGAAGATTCGCGTCTGGAAGAACCGCTGGAGCGCGCCCGGCTGCGGAAAGTCTTCAGTCAGGGCCTGAACAAGGTGATCGGCCAGGTGCTGCCGCTGGCGCGCACAGCCAAGGGCGATCGATGGCAGAGCGGGCGCTGGTATCTGCGCGATGAGCACTGCCGGCTCGTCCCGGGGGATTCGCCGTTGGGCTATCGCTTGCCGTTGGCGTCGCAGCCGTGGGTGAAAGCGGCGGAATATCCGTTCATCCATCCCAACGACCCGAATCAGGACTTTCCCGAACTGCCGGATCCGGCGCAGCTCGGTGTGCACGGCGAACCTGCTGCGCTGGATGAGAGGGTGCCGAAAATCGATGAGTCCGCCGACTGGCTGACCCGCACCGCATTCTGCGCCGAGGCTCGTGAAGGACGGCTCTATCTGTTCATGCCACCGCTGGAGCGGGTCGAGGATTATCTGGAACTGGTCTCGGCCATTGAGGCCACCGCTGAAGAACTGCATTGCCCGGTGCTGCTGGAAGGCTATGAACCACCAAGTGATCCGCGCCTGAGCAATTTCCGCATCACTCCGGACCCGGGCGTGATCGAGGTCAACGTGCAGCCATCGGCGACCTGGGACGAGTTGGTCGAGCGCACCGAGTTTCTTTATGAACAGGCGCGGCAGACGCGCCTGACCACCGAGAAATTCATGATTGACGGGCGCCACACCGGCACCGGCGGCGGCAATCATTTCGTCCTTGGCGGCGCGACGCCGGCGGATTCGCCGTTTCTGCGCCGGCCCGATCTGCTGCGCAGCCTGATCAGTTACTGGCACCACCATCCTTCGCTGTCGTACCTGTTTTCCGGGCTGTTCATCGGCCCGACTTCCCAGGCTCCACGGGTCGACGAGGCGCGCAATGACAGCTTGTACGAACTGGAAATCGCTTTCGCGCAGATGCCCGAACCGGGTGAGGAATGCGCCCCGTGGCTGATCGATCGACTGCTGCGCAATCTGCTGATCGACGTCACCGGCAATACTCATCGCGCTGAATTGTGCATCGACAAACTGTATTCGCCGGAGGGCGCCACCGGGCGTCTCGGTCTGCTCGAGTTGCGTGCGTTCGAAATGCCGCCCCATGCGCGCATGAGTCTGGCCCAGCAGTTGTTGCTGCGGGCGTTGGTTGCGCGCTTCTGGCGCGAGCCGTATGCGCCGGCGAAACTGGCGCGCTGGGGCACCGAGCTGCACGACCGCTTTCTGCTGCCGCACTTTATCGAGCAGGATTTTGCCGACGTCATCGTCGAACTCAACAGCGCTGGTTATCCGTTGCGCGCGGAGTGGTTCGCCGCGCATCTGGAGTTTCGCTTCCCCAAGATCGGCGATTACGCGGTCAATGGCATCGAGCTGGAACTGCGCCAGGCCCTCGAACCGTGGCACGTGCTGGGCGAGGAGGGAACGGCGGGCGGCACGGTGCGCTACGTCGACTCATCGTTGGAACGGTTGCAGGTCAAGCTCAACGGCCTGCCGCCACAGCGTTACATGCTGACATGCAATGGTGTCGCGGTGCCGTTGCATCCGACCGGGCGGGTGGGCGAGTTCGTGGCCGGCGTGCGTTTCCGCGCCTGGCAACCGGCCAACTGTCTGCACCCGACCATCGCGGTGCACGCGCCGCTGGTGTTCGACCTGCTCGATACCTGGATGGAGCGTTCGCTGGGCGGTTGCCAGTATCACGTCGCCCATCCCGGCGGGCGCAATTACCAGACCTTGCCGGTCAATGCCAACGAAGCCGAGAGTCGGCGCATGGCGCGGTTTTTCCGCCTCGGACATACACCGGGGAAACTTCCGATACCCAAAGTCGAAATCAGTGACGAGCTGCCCATGACCATTGATTTGCGACGTTTCTGAGTCTCGCGTGACACGTGGATTTTTCGTATATCCGCGCGTCATGTGCCTGCGTTAGTCTGACCGTTCCCTGCTGTCTGCCGAGTTTTCCATGCCTGACCTGCTAGACCGCTACCCGCTGACGGCGGGCACTTATCATGAACTGCTCGACGGCAGCGGCGCGGTGCGCCTGCATTGGCAGCGACTGTTCGATCAGTTGCAGCGCAGCAGCCCGGCACAACTGGTGCAGCGCCAGGCATTGCTGGCGCGGCAGATTCAGGAAAACGGCGTCACCTATAACGTCTATGCCGACCCCAAGGGCGCTGATCGGCCGTGGGAACTGGATTTGTTGCCCCATGTGATCGCGGCGGATGAATGGCAGCAGTTGTCGGCCGGCATCGCCCAGCGCGCCCGCTTGCTCAACGCCGTGCTCGCGGATCTGTACGGTCCGCAGCGATTGATCCGCGAAGGCCTGCTGCCAGCCGAGCTGGTGTTCGGGCACAACAATTTCCTCTGGCCCTGTCAGGGCATCACGCCACCGGAGTCGACTTTTCTGCACCTGTACGCGGTCGATCTGGCGCGCACGCCGGACGGCCGGTGGTGGGTCACCGCCGATCGTACCCAGGCGCCGTCCGGCGCCGGTTATGCGCTGGAAAACCGTACCATCGTCTCCCGGGCTTTCCCCGAGCTGTACCGCGATCTGAAGGTGCAGCATCTGGCCGGATTCTTCCGCACGTTGCAGGAAACCCTGGCGCGCCAGGCGCCCGATGGCGATGACGCTCCATTGGTGGTGCTGCTGACGCCGGGGCGTTTCAACGAAAGTTATTTCGAGCATCTGTATCTGGCCCGCCAGCTCGGCTACCCGTTGGTCGAGGGCGGCGACCTGACCGTGCGCAACGCCACGGTGTACCTGAAAACCCTCAGCGGCCTGCGCCGGGTGCACGCGATCATGCGCCGGCTCGACGATGATTTCTGCGACCCGCTGGAGTTGCGTACCGACTCGGCACTCGGCGTCCCCGGCTTGCTCGAAGCGGTGCGTCAAGGGCGGGTGCTGGTGGCCAATGCGCTGGGCAGCGGTGTGCTGGAATCGCCGGGGTTGCTGGGGTTTCTGCCGAAGATCAATCAATTGCTGTTTGACGAAGAACTGATCCTGCCGTCCATCGCGACCTGGTGGTGCGGTGAAGCGCCAGTGCTGGCGCAGGCGCTGGAAAAACTTCCGCAGCTACTGATCAAACCGGCATTCCCGTCGCAAAGCTTCGCGCCTGTGTTCGGTCGTGATCTGAGCGACAGCCAGCGTCTGGAGCTGGCGCAACGCATGCAGGCGCGGCCATATGCCTATGTCGCGCAGGAACTGGCGCAACTCTCGCAGGCGCCGGTCTGGCAAGCCGAGGGTGGTCACTTGCAGCCGCGGGCCATCGGCATGCGCATGTACGCGGTGGCCAGTCACGACGGCTACCGTGTGTTGCCCGGTGGTCTGACGCGGGTAGCGGCCGATGCCGACGCCGAAGTGGTATCGATGCAGCGCGGCGGGGCAAGCAAGGACACCTGGGTGCTGGGCGACCGTGCGCCGAGTGGCGAGCAGTGGAAAGCGCAGCGCAACCTCGGCGTGCATGATCTGGTGCGGCGCGATCCGTACCTGCCTTCGCGGGTGGTGGAAAACCTGTTCTGGTTCGGCCGTTATTGCGAACGCTGTGATGACAGCGCGCGGCTGTTGCGGATCATGCTTGCGCGCTATGTCGATGGCGATGATCCACAAGCGCTGCACGCCGCGGTCGATCTCGGCGAACGACTGGCGCTGCTGCCGGACGAAGGCGAATTGCCGCAGCGTCTGCTCGCGGCACTGCGTGGCGAAGACTGGTCTTTCAGCCTGCGTTGCAACTTGCAGCGCTTGCAGTGGGCCGCGTCGCAAGTGCGCGGCAAGCTGTCCCGGGAGAACTGGCAGGCGCTGGTCGAGCTGCAGCGCGAAGCGATCGAGCTGGAAGTCGACGAGCCGGATTTCGGCGAACTGCTGGATTTCCTCAATCGCCTGGTGATGTCGCTGGCGGCGCTGTCAGGATTTGCGCTGGATGACATGACCCGCGACGAAGGCTGGCGCTTTCTGATGATCGGCCGGCGCATCGAGCGCCTGCAATTTCTCAGTGGCAGTCTGGCTGCGTTTCTGCGCGGTGCCGGTGCGTTCGACCAGGCGGGGCTGGAGTGGTTGCTGGAGCTGGGTAACAGCAGCATCACCTATCGCTCGCGGTATCTGGCCGTGGCGCAATTGATTCCGGTGCTCGATCTTCTGTTGCTCGATGAGCAGAATCCCCACGCGGTGTTGTTCCAGTTGAAACTGGTCACTCGCACCCTGAAACGCTTGAACGACGATTTTGCAGCGCCCCGCGAGACCGGGCTGCCGCAACTGGTCGAGCGCCTGTCGCGGTTTGATCTGGGCTGTCTGGAAAACCCATTGTTCGGCAAATCCAGCGTCCGGGCTGCGCTCGACGGTCTGGCGGATCTGCTGCAGGAGATTGCCGAAGCCAGCGGGCAAGTCTCGGATCGTCTGGCCCTGCGCCATTTCGCCCATGTCGATGATGTCAGCCAGCGTACGGTGTCCGTCTGATGAGCGCTCGTTACCAGATATTCCACGACACCTGTTATCACTACGACAGCCCGGTTTCCCTCGCGCAGCAGCTGGCGCACTTGTGGCCGCGTGAGTGCGGTTGGCAGCGCTGCACCGAGCAGCAACTGCTGATCAGTCCCGTGCCGACCATGCGCCGCGATGAGCTGGATGTGTTCGGCAATCCGCTGACCCGGCTGGCATTCGAACGGCCCCATGACCAATTACAGGTCAACGCACGGCTGACGATCGAGGTGCTGGCGCGACCGGTGCTGGATTTCAATCAATCGCCGCCGTGGGAACAGACCCGCGATGCGCTGACCTACAGCAGCCAGCCGTTGTCCGCCGACTTGCTCGAAGCCTGTCGCTACCGGTTCCAGTCGCCTTATGTGCATTTGAAGCGCCGCTTCGTCGAGTTTTCCCACAGCTGTTTCCCCGCAGGCCGGCCGCTGTTGCTGGGCGTGCAGGACTTGATGCAGAAAATATTCAGCGAATTCACCTTCGATGCCGAAGCCACCCAAGTGGCGACGCCGCTGGTGGAAGTGCTCGAACGTCGGCGCGGCGTCTGTCAGGACTTCGCCCATCTGATGCTCGCCTGCGTGCGCTCGCGCGGGCTGGCGGCACGTTACGTCAGTGGCTACCTGCTGACCCAGCCACCGCCGGGGCAGCCACGCTTGATCGGAGCTGATGCCTCACATGCGTGGGTATCGGTGTTCTGCCCGGTGCTGGGTTGGGTGGATTTCGACCCGACCAATAACGTGCAGCCGGCGCTGGAACACATCACGTTGGCGTGGGGTCGGGATTTTTCCGATGTATCGCCGTTGCGCGGGGTGATTCTCGGTGGCGGTAATCACGACCCGGAGGTGCGGGTTACCGTGATGCCCCAGAATTGATGAGTTTTCAAATGTGGGAGCGAGCCTGCTCGCGAAAGCGTCGGTCAGCCAGTTCATTTGAAACTGATACACCGCTTTCGCGAGCAGGCTCGCTCCCACAGGGGATTTTAGTGTGTCATGGGAAACGAGGTTGTGAGGGCCGGCGGCAAAACTGCCAGCCCCGTCACAAATCCGCAGGGCCTGATTCGATCATCAAACCCGGTGGGGCTCAGACGCCGGGCGTCTGATCTTTCGGTGCATCGGGTGCATCAACATCATCATCTGCCGCCACTTCACCGTCAGGGTTCAGTGCCGCTTCTTCAGCGGTTTGCTTCTTGCGCTGAAGCTTTTCCTCTTTCTTCTGTTCCTTTGCCAGGTCTCGTTGACGTTTGGCGAAGGAGTAATTGGGTTTGGCCATGGGCGATCCTCTTGGGTCGAAGGTGAGGTTGAGCGGCGCGTATTCTGCCCTGTATCGGTGTCGGGGGGTTAACCGGGTTTCTGGTCAACCCACTTGGGCGTGACGGTCGGCCGCCACTGATCGAGGGCGTCGAGCAGGGAATCTGGCGATTCGCTCACTTGCAGCATGTCACGGTGTGGCGCGCGAACGAAGCCTTCGCCGACGATATGATCGAGAAAAGCTGTGAGTTTGCTGTAGAAACCGTTTACTTCCAGCAGCCCCAGCGGCTTGCCGTGGTAGCCGAGCTGACCCCAGGTCCAGACCTCGAACAACTCCTCCAGCGTGCCGAGGCCGCCGGGCAGGGCGATGAACGCATCGCTGAGTTGGGCCATCCGCGCCTTGCGCGCGTGCATGCCGTCGACCACTTCAAGGCGAGTCAGGCTTTTGTGGCCAATCTCCTTGTCCATCAGGCTTTGCGGGATGATGCCAATCACTTCGCCGCCAGCCGCGAGGGCAGCGTCGGCGACAATGCCCATCAATCCGACGGCTCCTCCACCATAGACCAGCGTCAACTTGCGCTCGGCCAGCGCCCGGCCAAGCGCGACGGCGGCTTCGCTATAGGCGGGAACGGTACCGGCGTTGGCACCGCAAAACACACAAACGGATTTCAGCGACATGCGTTACTCCTGAGTCGATCATTCTCACAGGGTAATGGCTGGCACACCGCGCTCCAAGGACTAAACTTCGCGTTCGGGGGATTCGAAGGTGCCGCTGGCGCCACAGGCGTAGGCGGCAAGCAAGCTGCACAACAGACCGTTAAAGAACATGACAGGCACTCCGTTTCAGTAGATGGGCCGATCATAGGATGGGCCTGGTGAAATGGCCGTTAGATTGTGTCGATGAGTGTCATAGCCTGAAAGTTGTATACAATTTTTGACTCAAGTCATATGAACTTGCGAAGATTTCAGGCAGTCTTTCCACCACTAGTGTTTTTGTTAACCCTGCCTTGGAGATTCACCATGTTTTCCAAAGTTGTTGCGGTATCCCTGCTGGCGCTGGCCAGCAGCCAATTGATGGCTGCCGAGTGCAAAACCACCGTTGACTCCACCGATCAGATGTCCTTCAACACCAAGGAAATCGTGATCGACAAGAGCTGCAAGACCTTCACCGTCGAACTGACCCACTCCGGCAGCCTGCCGAAGAACGTCATGGGCCATAACCTGGTGATCAGCAAAGAAGCGGACATGCAGCCGATCGCTACCGACGGTCTGGCCGCCGGTATCGACAAGAACTACCTGAAGGATGGCGACGCGCGCATCATCGCCCACACCAAGATCATCGGCGCCAAGGAAACCGATTCGGTGACTTTCGACGTTGCCAAGGTAGCTGACGGTGGCTACGGCTTCTTCTGCTCGTTCCCTGGCCACATCTCGATGATGAAAGGCACCATCGTCGTCAAGTGATTCAGGCACAAAAAAAGCGTCCCCCGGGACGCTTTTTTTGTGTGTAGGAGCTGCCGAAGGCTGCGATCTTTTGATCTTGATCTTGATCTTGATCTTGATCTTGATCTTGATCTTGATCTTGATCTTGATCTTGATCTTGATCTTGAAAGCAAGATCAAAGATCGCAGCCTCGTTGCACTCGTCAGCTCCTACAGGCTCCTACAGGCTCCTACAGGCTCCTACAGGCTCCTACAGGCTCCTACAGGCTCTTGCAGGATTCAGGGCGCGAACGGCATGACGCGCTTGTGATGGGTCTTGTTGTACGTATCGACGATGATCTTCGCCGCCTCGTCCCGCACCGTTTCACCGTGCAGAAACGCATCGATCTCGGCATAGGTCACGCCGTGGGCCGCTTCGTCCGGCTTGCCCGGCGACAGGTCTTCCAGATCCGCCGTAGGTACTTTCTCGACCAATGACTCCGGCGCACCGAAGCTGCGGGCAATCGCGCGAACCTGATTTTTTACCAGTCCGCTGAGCGGGGCGAGGTCGCAGGCGCCGTCGCCGAATTTGGTGAAGAAGCCCATCACCGCTTCCGCCGCGTGGTCGGTGCCGATCACCAGACCGCCAGCCACTCCGGCAATCGTGTACTGCGCAACCATGCGCATCCGCGCCTTGGTGTTGCCCAACACGAAATCCACCGACGCCGCCGGTTTGCCTTCGAAAGCCGATACCTGAGCGGCGAGCGCTTTAACCGCTGGACCGATATTGACCGTGTGAATCTCGTCCGGGGCGATGCAGTCAAGCGAGGCCTTGGCATCGTGTTCATCGAACTGGGTTTCGTAAGGCAGGCGCACGGCGATGAATTTGTAGCGGTCGTCGCCGGTTTTTTCGCGCAGTTCACGCACTGCGCGCTGGGCCAGCAGGCCGGCGGTCAGTGAGTCGACGCCGCCGCTGATGCCCAGCACCAGTGTCTTCAGGCCGGAATTGACCAGACAATCCTGAATGAACGTCAGGCGGCGGGCGATTTCGGCCTGTAGAGCCTGATCGTCGGCGAATGGCGGTTGCACCTTGAGCTGCTCAGCAATCTCACGCTGTACGGCTTGCATGAATTCACTCCTTGCTAGATAGACTGGATTCGGCAGGAACCTGGAACACATGTCGCAAATAGGCGACGAAATTCGGGTCTTTGCAGTGGGTCTTGCCAGGCTCGTCGGAGATCTTCGCCACCGGCTGGCCGTTGCAGGCGGTCATTTTAAGCACGATGCTCATCGGTTCGACACCCGGGATGTCACAGGTGAGGTTGGTACCGATGCCGAAGCTCACATTGATGCGACCGTGCAGCGCGCGGAAAATCTCCAACGATTTTGGCAGGGTCAGACTGTCGGAAAACACCAGGGTCTTGCTCATCGGGTCGATGCCGAGCTTGTGGTAGTGCGCAATGCACTTTTCGCCCCACGCCACCGGGTCCCCGGAGTCATGGCGCAGGCCATCGAAGAGCTTGGCGAAGAACAGATCGAAGTCGCTGAGAAACGCATCGGTGGTGATGCAGTCGGTGAGGGCGATGCCGAGCAGGCCGCGGTATTCGCGAACCCAGCAATCGAGCGCGGCAATCTGGCTGTCGATCAGGCGCGGGCCGAGTTGCTGGTGGGCCATGATCCATTCGTGGGCCATGGTGCCCAGCGGTTTCATGTCCAGCTCGCGGGATAGATGTACGTTGCTGGTGCCGACGAAACGCCCGGGGAAGTCGTGCTTGAGCACGTTCACCACTTCCGCCTGGACCCCAAAGGAAAAGCGCCGCCGCGTGCCGAAATCGGCGACCTGCAACTGCGACAATTCATCGGCCGAGGCATTGGCTGTCAGCCAGTCGAACTTGCGATAAAGCTGCTCGCGGGCCTGTTCCAGCGAGGTGTCGCGGTAGCGATAACGGTTGCGCACTTCACTGACGATCGCCAGCAGCGGCACTTCGTAAAGGATCACATGCAGCCATGGCCCGCGCAGGCGGATGAACAGCTCGCCGTTCTCGATGCCGGTGTGCAGGTAGCGCAGGTTGAAGCGGAACAGGCCGAGAAAGCGCAGGAAGTCCGGTTTCAGGAAAGTGATGCGCTCAAGAAAACTCAACTGATCGGCACTGAGACTCAGCTCGGCCAGACGTTCGATCTGGTGG
Organism: Pseudomonas sp.; assembly: GCF_035554175.1. Lineage (GTDB taxonomy): Bacteria > Pseudomonadota > Gammaproteobacteria > Pseudomonadales > Pseudomonadaceae > Aquipseudomonas. The sequence goes on from NZ_DATMIV010000038.1 coordinate 18,716, forward strand.
CGGATCTCGGCAAGATAGGGGCGCAGATCCTCGGCATTGCGGCAGCGGAACTCCCATTCGACTTCGACGTTGGGGTAGTTGTGCAGCACCGCCTGCATCATCGTCAGCTTGTAGAAGTCGGTGTCGAGCAGGTTCTGCACGATGCGATCGGCAAACACACTCTCGCTCATAAAAAGGGTCTCCGGTTGCGCCGCGCCTGGCGCGGTCTATATCGATGGCGCTAGTGGCGCATATCGGCGGTGGGGATTGCCAGTGATTTTTTGTAGGAGCTGCCGAAGGCTGCGATCTTTTGATGTTGTTTTTCAAGATCAAAAGATCGCAGCCTCGTTGCACTCGACAGCTCCTACAGGGGGCAGTCAGGGGCTATCGATTTGTTCGAGCATCCATTTGACGAAGTCGCGCACCTTCGGCACCTCGGCCGCATGCTCGGGATAAGCCAGGTAATAGGCATCGCTGCTGGGCATCGCATGCTGCCAGGGTATGACCAGTTTGCCCTCGGCCAATTCCTCTGCCACCAGAAACCGTGGCAGCAAAGCCACGCCGCAGCCGACCTGGGCGGCGCGGATGCACATATAAAAGGTTTCGAAACGCGGCCCGTGGTAGCTGTGTTCGGTGTGGTAGCCCTGACTGTCGAACCAGTCGTGCCAGGCCTGCGGTCGCGAGGCATTTTGCAGCAACACCAGTTCGGTGAGTTGCGTCGGGTCAGTGAAAGGTGTGTCAGGCAGGCTGCCCGGTGCGCAGACCGGCACCAGTTCTTCGCCGAACAATTTCACGCATTCCGTCCCCGGGCGCGAAGCCTGGCCGAAATAGAACGCCAGGTCGCTGCGTCCCTGCAGCAGATCATCGGCTTCCTGTTCGTTGCACAGATCCAGATGAATCGACGGATGGCGCAGACGCCAGCCTTTCAGGCGCGGTACCAGCCAGCGAGCACCGAAGGTCGAAGGCGTCGAGACGCGCAGGACTTCGGTTTCGCCGCCGTAGGAACGCAGGTAATGGGTCGACATTTCCACTTGCGTGAGGATTTTTCTGACCTCGACCAAGTACAGATCCCCGGCCGGCGTCATCTGCAAACGTCGACGCACGCGGCGGAACAACAAGTGTTGCAACAACTCTTCAAGCTGCGCGACCTGTTTGCTCACCGCGCTCTGGGTCAGGTTCAGCTCTTCGGCAGCGCGGGTGAAACTCAGATGCCGGGTCACGGCCTCGAAGCACTGCAACGCAGTAATCGATGGCAAGTGGCGTTTGTTCAGCATGGCCGGTCCTTATTCTTGTGTTTCTCTACGCAGCATGAATAAACGGAATGATATCTGGCGTAAAGGTCGTTTGTTGCTTCGCCACAGTGACGCTACAACTAAAGGCCTGCCCGGCCATGAAAACAACGGCCGCACGTATTCTGTTTTTGCTTGAGGAGAGACCGATGGTTGCCGCATTGCTTGATCGTCTGGGAGTCAACCCGGCCCTGTACCAGAACGGCAAAGTGCCGGTGCACTCGCCCATCGACGGCAGCCGCATTGCCTCGGTGAACTGGGAAGGCGCCGCTGAAGTCGAGCAGCACATCAGTCGCGCAGATCATGCATTCGAGCAGTGGCGCCAGGTGCCGGCTCCGCGTCGTGGCGAGCTGGTGCGTCAGTTCGGCGAAGTGCTGCGCGAGTACAAGGCCGATCTCGGTGAGCTGGTGTCGTGGGAGGCCGGCAAGATCACTCAGGAAGGTCTGGGAGAAGTGCAGGAGATGATCGATATCTGCGACTTCGCCGTCGGCCTGTCGCGCCAGTTGTACGGTTTGACCATCGCCTCCGAGCGTCCGGGCCACCACATGCGCGAAACCTGGCATCCGCTGGGCGTGGTCGGGGTGATCAGCGCGTTCAACTTCCCGGTCGCGGTGTGGGCATGGAACACCACACTGGCGCTGGTATGCGGCAACCCGGTGGTATGGAAGCCGTCGGAGAAAACCCCATTGACCGCGCTGGCCTGTCAGGCGTTGTTCGATCGCGTGGTGAAGAATTTCAGCGATGCCCCAGCCAGCCTGTGCCAAGTGGTCATCGGTGGTCGTGATGCCGGCGAAGCGCTGGTCGATGATCCACGTGTCGCGCTGATCAGCGCCACCGGCAGCACGCGCATGGGCCGCGAAGTGGCGCCGAAAGTGGCCGCACGTTTCGCCCGCAGCATCCTCGAACTGGGCGGCAACAACGCGATGATTCTCGGCCCGAGCGCCGATCTGGACATGGCCGTGCGCGCGATTCTGTTCAGCGCCGTCGGCACGGCCGGGCAACGCTGTACGACTCTGCGTCGTTTGATTGCTCACGAGTCGGTCAAGGAAGAAATCGTCACCCGCCTCAAGGCAGCCTATTCGAAAGTGCGCATCGGCCATCCGCTGCAAGGCAATCTGGTCGGCCCGCTGATCGACAGGCACAGCTTCGAAAACATGCAGGATGCGCTGGAGCAGGCACTCAGCGAGGGCGGCCGGGTGTTCGGCGGCAAGCGCCAGCTCGAAGAGCAATTTCCCAACGCTTACTATGTGTCGCCGGCCATCGTTGAAATGCCCGAGCAGAGCGATGTGGTCTGCAGCGAAACCTTTGCGCCGATTCTCTACGTGGTCGGCTACAGCGACTTCGAAGAAGCACTGCGCCTGAACAACGCAGTGCCGCAAGGCCTGTCATCGTGCATCTTCACCACCGACGTGCGCGAGGCCGAGCGGTTCATGTCGGCGGTCGGCAGCGATTGCGGCATCGCCAACGTCAACATCGGCCCGAGCGGTGCGGAAATCGGCGGGGCGTTTGGCGGTGAGAAAGAGACCGGTGGCGGCCGCGAATCCGGCTCCGACGCCTGGCGCGCGTACATGCGTCGGCAGACCAACACCGTCAACTACTCGCTGGAATTGCCGTTGGCGCAGGGCATTACCTTCGACTGAGTGCTCCATTCAAATGGAGATCCCCTGTGGGAGCGAGCCTGCTCGCGAATACGGTGGGTAAGTCGACATTGATGTTGGCTGATACGCCCCTTTCGCGAGCAGGCTCGCTCCCACAGGATCTGTGGTGTGTTTGTTGGGTTTCTGTTGGAGTCTGGCAATGCCGTTACGCGAAGAATGTCTGTGGGAAAAGCTCACGCCACAACGGCCGGATAACACGGCGCTCAGGGGCGAGGTCAGGGTCGATGTCTGCGTGATCGGCGCCGGGTTCACCGGCCTGTCGGCGGCGCTGCATCTGTTGGAAAAAGGCAAAAGCGCCTGTGTGCTGGAGGCGCATCGCGCCGGTCATGGCGGCTCCGGACGCAACGTCGGGCTGGTCAACGCTGGGATGTGGATCCCGCCGGACGAGATCGAGGCCGGTTTCGGCGAGGCGGTCGGCAGTCAGCTCAACCGCATGCTCGGTGCGGCGCCGGCGCTGGTGTTCAGCCTTGTGGATAAGTACAGCATCGATTGCCAGTTGCGCCGCGAAGGCACTTTGCACATGGCGCATAACGCCAAGGGCGAGGCGGACCTGCGCAGTCGCGAGCAGCAATGGCAGCGCCGTGGTGCGCCGGTCGAGCTGCTGACCGGCAAAGCCTGCGAGCAAGCCACCGGTACGCAGAAAATCGCCGCCGCGCTGCTCGATCGCCGTGCCGGCACGCTCAATCCGATGGCGTATGTGACCGGGCTCGCCAACGCCGTGATCGGGCTCGGCGGACAAATGTTCGATCATTCGCCGGTGACTCGCCTCGAACGTGTCGGGCAGAAATGGTCTGTACAAACCGAGCAGGGTTCGGTGCTCGCCGAACAAGTGGTCATTGCTTCCAACGCCTACACCGAAGGCGACTGGACCGAACTCAAGCGCAATTTCTTTCCCGGTTATTACTATCAGGTTGCATCGGTGCCGCTCACCGAGGATGCCGCGCAGGCGATTCTGCCCGGCGGACAAGGCTCGTGGGACACCCGTCAGGTGCTGAGCAGCATTCGCCGTGACAAGGATGGGCGCCTGCTGCTCGGCAGCCTCGGTAACGGCAATCAGAAACCGGCCTGGTTTCTCAAGGCTTGGGCCGACCGGGTGCAGCAGCATTATTTTCCCGATCTCAAGCCGGTCGAGTGGGAGTGCACCTGGACCGGGCGGATCGCTTTCACCCCAGATCACCTGATGCGCCTGTTCGAACCGGCACCGGGTCTGGTGGCCGTCACCGGGTATAACGGCCGCGGCGTCACTACCGGCACGGTGGTTGGCAAAGCCTTCGCCGATTACCTGTGCAACGGCGACCCCCAAGCCCTGCCGATTCCCTTCGCACCCATGCAGCCGCTGGCGGGTGCCGGTTTGCGCAGTTGCCTGTACGAAGCCGGGTTCTCGCTGTATCACGCGGGCCAGTGCCTGCGCATCGTTATTTGAGTGTTGAAATTTGTTGCCGGAGGCGGCGCTTTCGCATCGAGCGACTAGCCTGTAATGGTGCGGGTTGTAGCAGTCCCGCACCAGCAGTGTGCAGTTCGGTGACGCGGGCTGTTACAGGCTGGTTGCACGTCGTTTGCCGCTGCGGTTGCAATGATGGCGCGCGTGGGTTGCGCCTGAAAAAACAATGGGTTTCACCTTCCGCGGTTTAGACGGTTGCACGCCCAATGAAAATGGGAACGAAACAGTCGGAATAACAAGAAAACAGCGACTTTTTGAAGAATAAAAAACCGATGGCACGGGCCTTGCTCTGCGCTTTGAGTGAAGTGAAGTCGCAGTGCCAACTAAAAAAAACCTTGGAGCACCACCTCATGTCCCAGACGTTTTACAAGAAAGGCTTTCTGGCCCTCGCAGTGGCTACTGCGCTGGGTGTTTCTGCGTTTGCTCAAGCCGATATCAAGATCGGTGTAGCAGGTCCTATGACCGGTGCCAACGCGGCATTCGGCGAGCAGTACATGAAGGGTGCACAGGCGGCGGCTGATGCGGTCAACGCGGCGGGCGGCGTCAACGGGGAGAAAATCGTACTGGTCAAGGGCGATGACGCCTGCGAACCGAAGCAGGCGGTAACGGTTGCCAAGGATCTGACCAACCAGAAAGTCGCCGGTGTGGTCGGTCACTTCTGCTCTTCGTCGACCATTCCAGCGTCGGAAATCTATGACGAAGCCGGGATCATCGCGATCACCCCGGGCTCGACCAACCCGCAAGTGACCGAGCGCGGCTTGAGCGCCATGTTCCGTATGTGCGGACGTGACGACCAGCAAGGCATCGTTGCCGGCGACTACATCGTCGACATACTCAAGGGCAAAAAAGTCGTCGTGCTGCACGACAAGGACACTTACGGCCAAGGGCTGGCGGACGCCACCAAGGCTCAGCTGGAAAAACGCGGCATCAAGCCGGTGCTGTACGAAGGCCTGACCCGTGGCGAGAAAGACTTCAGCACCATCGTCACCAAGATCCGTGGCGCTGGCGCCGATGTGGTCTACTTCGGCGGCCTGCACCCGGAAGCCGGTCCGCTGGTGCGTCAGCTGCGTGAACAAGGTCTGAAAGACGTCAAGTTCATGTCCGACGACGGCATCGTTACCGACGAACTGGTGACCACCGCTGGCGGCCCGCAATTCACCGATGGCGTACTGATGACCTTCGGCGCCGACCCACGCCTGTTGCCAGAAAGCAAAACCGTCGTGGACGCGTTCCGCAAGGCCGGCACCGAGCCTGAGGGCTACACCCTGTATGCCTACGCCTCGGTACAGACCCTGGCCGCAGCGTTCAACGGCGCCAAGAAGAACGACGGCGAAGCCGCTGCCAAATGGCTGAAAGCCAACCCGGTGAAAACCGTGATGGGCGAGAAGGCCTGGGATGCCAAAGGCGACCTGAAAGTCTCCGACTACGTGGTTTACCAGTGGGACAAGGACGGCAAATACCACCAGCTGGAAAAGCAGAAGTAAGGGCTGACGCGATCAGTTAACCCACAATTCCCTGTGGGAGCGAGCTTGCTCGCGAATCCGGGGTGTCAGTCGCCATAAACGGTAGCTGATGCACCGCTTTCGCGAGCAAGCTCGCTCCCACAAGGGCCGGTTGGTTTTTCTGAATGCGCTCCGACATTGCTCCGACGTACATCTGTATTTTTCCTAGAAGAACCGCGCACCATGCGTGCGCAGGTTCTCACTGCGTGAGATTGCGTTATGGATGGTATTTTCCTGCAGCAACTGGTCAATGGCCTGACCCTCGGGTCGGTCTATGGCCTGATCGCCATCGGCTACACAATGGTCTACGGCATCATCGGCATGATCAACTTCGCCCACGGCGAGGTTTACATGATTTCCGCTTACCTGGCGGCAATCAGTCTGGCTCTGCTGGCTTACTTCGGTATCGAATCCTTCCCGCTGCTGATGCTCGGCACGCTGATCTTCACCATCGTCGTCACGGCGGTGTATGGCTGGGTCATCGAGCGTGTTGCCTACAAACCCCTGCGCAACTCGACCCGACTGGCGCCGCTGATCAGCGCCATCGGCATCTCGCTGATTCTGCAGAACTACGCACAGATCGCTCAGGGCGCCAAACAACAGGGCGTGCCTACGCTGCTGACCGGTGCCTGGCGTGTTGAAGTCGGCAGCGGCTTCGTGCAACTGACCTACACCAAAGTCTTCATCCTGATTGCCGCGTTCGTCGGCATGGGGCTGCTGACCTACGTCATCAAATACACCAAGCTCGGCCGCATGTGCCGCGCAACCCAGCAAGACCGCAAGATGGCCTCGATTCTGGGGATCAATACCGACCGGGTGATCTCCTACGTGTTCATCATCGGTGCCGCCATGGCGGCACTGGCCGGTGTGCTGATTACCATGAATTACGGCACGTTCGACTTCTATGCCGGCTTCATCATCGGCATCAAGGCGTTCACCGCAGCGGTACTTGGCGGCATCGGTTCACTGCCTGGCGCGATGCTTGGCGGGATCATTCTCGGCATCTCCGAGTCGCTGTTCTCCGGTCTGGTCAACTCCGACTACAAAGACGTGTTCAGTTTCTCGCTGCTCGTCCTCGTTCTGGTCTTCCGGCCCCAGGGCCTGTTGGGCCGTCCTCTTGTGTCGAAGGTGTAAGCGATGTCTGCAACCACTGAAAAATCCATCGATATCAAAAAAAGTCTGGTTGAAGCGATTCTCGCCGGTCTGATCGCACTGATCGTATTCGGGCCGATTGTCGGCGTGGTCCTCGACGGCTACAGCTTCAACCTCGAATCGACTCGTGTGGCGTGGATCATTGCCATCGTCATGGCCGGGCGGTTTGCCCTCAGTCTGTTCCTGCAGACGCCCAAGGGGCTGAAGATCCTCGACAGCTTCGAAAGCAGCGGTTCCGGCGTGCATGTGCTGCCGCCGGATTACAAATCGCGGCTGCGCTGGATCATCCCGTTGATGATCGCCATTGCCGTGGCCCTGCCGTTCTTCTCCAACTCCTATCTGCTTGGCGTGGTCATTCTCGGTCTGATCTACGTGCTGCTGGGGCTGGGGCTGAACATCGTGGTCGGCCTGGCTGGCCTGCTCGATCTGGGTTACGTGGCGTTTTATGCCATCGGTGCCTACGGTCTGGCGCTGGGTTACCAGTATCTGGGACTGGGGTTCTGGACGGTATTGCCGCTGGCGGCGATCACGGCGGGCCTTGCCGGCTGCATCCTCGGTTTCCCGGTGTTGCGTCTGCATGGCGACTATCTGGCGATCGTGACCCTCGGGTTTGGTGAAATCATTCGTCTGGTGCTCAACAACTGGCTGTCCCTGACGGGTGGTCCGAACGGCATGCCAGCGCCACTGCCGACGTTCTTCGGTCTGGAATTCGGCAAGCGGGCGAAGGATGGCGGGGTGCCGTTTCATGAGTTCTTCGGCCTGACCTACAACCCTGACGTGAAGTATTACTTCATCTACGCGGTGCTGTTCCTTGTGGTACTGGCGGTGCTGTACGTCAAGCATCGGCTGGTGAAGATGCCGGTCGGTCGTGCCTGGGAAGCCCTGCGTGAAGATGAAATCGCTTGCCGCTCGATGGGCCTCAACCACGTGCTGGTCAAGCTTTCGGCGTTCACCATCGGTGCGTCGACGGCGGGCCTGGCCGGGGTGTTTTTCGCCACCTACCAGGGCTTCGTCAACCCGACTTCGTTTACCTTCTTCGAGTCGGCGCTGATCCTGGCTATCGTCGTGCTCGGCGGCATGGGCTCGACCATCGGCGTGGTGATCGCTGCATTCGTGCTCACCGTCGCCCCGGAACTGCTGCGCGGTTTCGCCGAATATCGCGTGCTGCTGTTCGGGATTCTGATGGTGTTGATGATGATCTGGCGACCTCGCGGGCTGATCCGCATCAGCCGCACCGGGGTCAAACCACGCAAAGGTGCCATTCACTACGAGAGGACTGCGCCATGAGTGAAGTCGTACTCTCTGTTGAAAAACTGATGATGCATTTCGGTGGCATCAAGGCCTTGAGCGATGTCAGCCTGCAGGTCAAACGCAATTCGATCTTCGCCCTGATCGGCCCCAACGGCGCCGGCAAGACCACCGTGTTCAACTGCCTGACCGGGTTCTACAAGGCTTCGGGCGGCAAGATCGAACTCAACGTGCGCGGCCAGCAGACCAACGTCATCCAGTTGCTGGGCGAGTCGTTCAGGCCGACCGATTTCGTTTCGCCGAAATCCTTCCTTAGCCGGCTGTACTACAAAATGTTCGGCGGCACCCATCTGGTCAATCGCGCTGGCCTGGCCCGCACGTTCCAGAACATTCGCCTGTTCAAGGAAATGTCGGTGCTGGAAAACCTGCTCGTGGCGCAGCACATGTGGGTCAACCGCAACCTGCTCGCCGGCATCCTCAACACCAAGGGTTATCGCAAGGCCGAAAGCGACGCACTCGATTGCGCGTTCTACTGGCTGGAGGTGGTCGATCTGGTGGACTGCGCCAATCGCCTGGCCGGTGAGCTGTCCTACGGTCAGCAACGCCGTCTGGAAATCGCCCGGGCCATGTGCACGCGGCCGCAGATCATCTGCCTCGACGAACCGGCCGCCGGCCTCAACCCTCAGGAAACCGAAGCGCTCAGCGCGATGATCCGGCTGCTGCGCGACGAGCACGATCTGACCGTGGTGCTGATCGAACACGACATGGGTATGGTCATGAGCATTTCCGATCACATCGTGGTTCTCGACCACGGCATCGTCATCGCCGAAGGCGGGCCGGAAGCGATCCGCAACGATCCGAAGGTGATCGCGGCTTATCTGGGCGCCGACGAAGAGGAGCTGGTATGAGCCAACCGATCCTCGAATTGCGCAACCTGGACGTGTTCTACGGGCCGATCCAGGCGCTCAAGGGCGTTTCGCTGCAGATCAACGAAGGCGAAACCGTCAGCCTGATCGGCTCCAACGGGGCCGGCAAGTCGACCTTGCTGATGTCGATCTTCGGTCAGCCAAGGGCTGCGGGCGGGCAGATTCTTTATCAAGGCGTCGACATTACTCACAAGTCGTCGCACTACATCGCTTCAAACGGCATCGCCCAATCGCCGGAAGGGCGGCGGGTGTTCCCCGACATGACCGTCGAGGAAAACCTGCTGATGGGCACCATCCCTATTGGCGACAAATACGCCAAAGAGGACATGCAGCGTATGTTCGAGCTGTTCCCCAGGCTGGAAGAACGGCGCAATCAGCGGGCGATGACCATGTCGGGTGGTGAACAGCAGATGCTCGCCATCGCCCGTGCGTTGATGAGTCGGCCGAAGTTGTTACTGCTCGATGAACCGAGCCTGGGGTTGGCGCCGATCGTGGTGAAGCAGATTTTCGCCACCCTGCGCGAACTGGCGAAAACCGGGATGACCATTTTCCTGGTCGAGCAGAACGCCAACCATGCTCTGAAGCTGTCGGACCGGGCGTATGTGATGGTCAATGGCGAGATTCGCCTGACGGGCACGGGCAAAGAGTTATTGGTGAATGAAGAGGTGCGTAACGCCTATCTGGGCGGGCACTGATTTTTCCGCTGTTATGCACAGCCCCGGTGACGAGAGTCCCCGGGGTTTTTTTATCTCCCCAATTCACCACATCCCTGTGTAGGAGCTGCCGAAGGCTGCGATCCTTTGATCTTGAAAAACAAAATCAAAAGATCGCAGCCTTCGGCAGCTCCTACATGGAATCAAGGCAGGACATCAAGCGGAATTCAGAATTGTGGAAAACAAATTCACCAAGCTGCCAAAGCGCGACATATAGACGCTGCAAATGGCTGTTTTTCCACAGTTTTGACTTGTCCCCGTTTGCTGTGGAACTGGCTGTGAATAACGTGGGTGTATGTGGTTGCACGCCTTTGATACCGTGGCTTTCAGGCTTGTGATCGTTTTTTGATCAGGCGTTTTAAAGCGAGCGTGAGGCGCCGTTGTCAACCTTTTTATAGTGCAGGGAGGACGCATGCCTTGCTCTGTCAAATCCTGTGGATAAGTCTGTGACTAAACTCTGGAAAGACCTCGCTGAGCACCGTAATTGCTGGCCCCGCGCGATCACGCAGTTGAACCGCTCGTCGTGCAAAATGCCATGTCCCGCACATGCACCACTTCAAGGTCAAGAAAAAAACTTTGCATTTCGCTCGCAAAGCCTTGTGGGACGCGGCTTTGCGCGTTTCCACTTGCCCCCGGAAACTGTGGAAGGGACTGTGGATAACATGCGTGCATATGGCTACAGACCACGCCGGCTATGGCGTCGACCTGGCTGGTCGTTTTTTGTACAGCGGCAGATGGTTGCCCGTAAGTGCGAGGGCGGGCATGCTGCCAGCTGATTTTCTATTTCAAGGGCTGCCGTGGCGGCCGAAGCAAGGAGAACACGATGTCCAACACCCTGTTTATCACCGGCGCGACCTCCGGTTTTGGTGAAGCATGTGCCCGTCGTTTTGCCGAGGCCGGCTGGAAACTGGTGCTGACCGGCCGTCGTGAAGAACGCCTCAATGCCCTGTGCGCCGAGCTGTCGAAGCAGACCGAAGTGCACGGTCTGGTGCTCGATGTGCGCGAGCGCAAGGCCATGGAGGAGGCGATCGCCAACCTGCCGCCGTCGTTCACCAGACTCCGTGGCCTGATCAACAACGCTGGCCTGGCGCTCGGTGTGGACCCGGCGCCAAAGTGCGATCTGGACGATTGGGACACCATGGTCGACACCAACGTCAAAGGTTTGATGTACGCCACGCGCTTGCTGCTGCCGCGGCTGATTGCCCACGGCCGTGGTGCCGGGATCGTCAACCTCGGCTCCATCGCCGGCAACTACCCATATCCGGGCAGTCACGTGTATGGCGCGAGCAAAGCATTCGTCAAACAGTTCTCGCTGAACCTGCGTTGCGACTTGCAAGGCACCGGCGTGCGGGTCAGCAATATCGAACCCGGTCTGTGTGAAAGCGAGTTTTCGCTGGTGCGTTTTGCCGGTGATCAGGAGCGCTACAACGCGACATACGCCGGCGCCGAGCCGATCCAGCCACATGACATCGCCGAAACGATCTTCTGGGTGATGAACACCCCGGCGCACATCAACATCAACAGCCTGGAGCTGATGCCGGTGAGCCAGACCTGGGCCGGATTTGCCATCGAGCGTAACAAGGTTTGATACCGCGCTGAGGCCAATCGCGAGCAGGCTCGCTCCCACATTTTGGAATGCATTCTCCTGTGGGAGCGAGCCTGCTCGCGAAAGGGCCGGCACAGGCAAAACAGGACGATAAGCTAAACTCCGCACTCAGCCAGCCCACCGCACCCCGCGGTGTGCAAGGTTTCATGAGGAGTTCAAGTGAGTAACCGAGGTGAGCAGTCACTGCTCAAACAGTCGACCCTGCTGATGTTTGCGGTGTCGATTGCCGGAATCGTCACCGGGTTTGTTTCAGGTTCGCAGTCCATCCTGTTCGATGGTTTTTTCTCGCTGATCGCAACGTTCATCAAAGTCCTGATGCTGATCACCGCCAGGTTGATCGCCAAGCAAAGCAATCAGCGCTTCCAGTTCGGCTTCTGGCATCTGGAGCCGATGGTGCTGCTGATCGAAGGCAGTTTTCTGCTGCTGATCGCCATCTATGCATTTCTCAACGGCGTGTTCGGCATCATCAATGGTGGCCGCGATATCGAATTGGGCCTGGTGATCGTCTACGCGGCTGTGTTCACAGTCGTCGAATTCGCCTACTTCTTTTATGTGCGTCGGCGTAACCGCAAACTCAAATCCAGCCTGATCCAGTTCGACAACATCAGTTGGCTGGTCGACGCGATGCTCTCGGTGGGGCTGCTGGTCAGCTTCCTCGCCGCGCTGCTGCTCAAGTCCCAGGGCTACGGCGAGTGGGCGGTGTACGTCGATCCGCTGATCCTGATTGTGCTGGCCCTGACCATGCTGCCGCCGGCGTTCAAGATTCTCGGCCCGGCGTTGCGCGATGTGCTGGGGATCGCCCCGGACACCCTGGATGATCAGGTACGGCAGGTGATGGACGTGGCGAAGGTCGAGCATGGGTTCGACGATTACGTGTCCTACGTGCAAAAGCACGGCCGCGCGCGTTTCATCGAAATTCATGTGGTGCTGCCGGCGGCTTACGCGCTGAACAATGTTGCGCAGCTGGATGCCTTGCGTGAACAGATTTCGGCGCAGTTGGGCGAGCCGGATGCGGCGCGGTGGCTGACGATCAGCTTCACTGGCGACAAGAAGTGGATTGCCTGAACAGCGCATAACGGCTATTCGCGAGCAGGCTCGCTCCCACAGGGGGAACGCAATACCAATGTGGGAGCGAGCCTGCTCGCGAAAGCAATTGTTCGGTCAGCGAAGATAAGTGGCCAGACCGTGGTAGCAAGTCGCCAAATGATAAGGCGTTGTCGAGGGCATATCCCTGCGACTGACTTCGCCGTTTTCATCCCGGCACTCATGCCAACCCCCGGCGTGCAGAAACCGCTGGCGCAACGCCTGCAACTGGCGCAGCACTGCCGCTTCGCTGTCCGGGCGCAACGTCAGCGCGCGCAGATATTCCGCCTGCGCCCAGATCCGTTGGGTGGAATCTCTCGGCCGGCCATCGCTGTCCAGATCGAGCATCGCCCGCACCGCGCCGCATGATTCGAGCACGCCGTACTGTTCGGTAAAGGCAAACGCCCGATCCAGCGCTGCGTGGAGTTTCGAGCTGCGCAACAGCGGCGAGGATTCCAGCAGGAAATACCATTCGAACTGGTGCCCCGGCTCGTACCAGTTATCCACAGCGCCCAGCGGCTTCTCCATCAACACGCCATATTGCGGATCGACAAACTGTTTGTGCATGGCGGTGCACAACTCAAGCAACGCCTTTTGCGTCTGCAGGTCTTCGCGCACGGCGAGGGTGACCAGAAAGGCTTCGGCCAGGTGCATCAACGGATTTTGCAGCGGGCCGGTCTGCAGGGTGACCCAGTCACGCTCAAGGCACGCTTCGTACAAGCCATCACCGGTAGCAAAGCGTCGGCCGATGATTTCCAGAGCGGCGTTCAACGTCGACTCGACCAGTGCGTCGCGGGATTTGTCCCAGTAATGCGCGCAGGCAAAGAGGATGAAGGCGTGGGTGTAGAGGTCCTTGCGCTGGTCCAGCGGCTTGCCCTGCGCGTCGATGCTGTAGAACCAGCCACCGTACTCGGCATCGTGAAAGTGCCGTTGCAGGGAGCGGAACAGTGCCGCTGCGCGTGCTTCGGCGTTATCCACAACCCCGATCAGGCTGGAAAACAGGTACAGCTGCCGTGCGCAGGCCATCGCCCGATAGCGCTGCGCCGGTAATGGCTGGTGCGCGGCGTCCAGCGCTTCAAACGGCAGCGCCATGTCGGCGTTCCAGCCCGGGCCTTGCCACAGCGGCACGATCACGTTGAGGAAGTGCTGCTGCACTTCGCCAAACAGGGCGGTCAATTCGGGCAGGGCGGTGGAACGGGAAGCGTGGGGCATGGGCGGGCGTCGTCACGGGCTGGGGCGATTGCGCGACATGGTAGCAGAGAGACCGACATCAGCGATGCGGCGTCTGATCGGCCGCCTTCGCGAGCAAGCTCGCTCCCACAGGTTTTGTGTTCGCCACAAATCCAATGTGGGAGCGAGCCTGCTCGCGAAGAGGCCAGTGCAGCCGCTAAAAAATCATCCTGCCAACAACCAGCCCCCGGTCACCGCCGAAGCCGCGCCCGCCAGGCGCACCAGTGGCGCCGCTGCCTGCGGCAACACGCGAACCACGCCATAACCGGCCGCATGCAAAACGGCGGTAGCAACGACGAAACCCGCCGCATACGCCCACGGGCTGCTCAGCTGCGGCAACTCCAGACCGTGCGCCACGCCATGGAACAGCGCAAACAGCGCCGTTGCCGCCACCGCCACCACCAGCGGCGGGCGCACCGCGAGTGCCACGGCCAGGCCCAGCGCCAATACCGAGGCGGCAATCCCGCTTTCCAGCGCCGGCAATTCAAGCCCTTCAAAACCGAGCAGGCCGCCCAGCAGCATGGTGCCGACAAACGCGCACGGCAGCGCCCAGCGCGCGGCCCCTCGTTGCTGCGCTGCCCACAGACCCACGGCCAGCATCGCCAGCAAATGGTCGAGGCCACCGATCGGATGGCTGATGCCGGCCATCAAGCCACTGTCGCCATGCCCCGGATGAGCAAAGGCCAGCGCCGGAGCGAGCAGCAGCGCCAAGGCGCCGAGAATGCGTTTGAGTGTCATGGTCGAGCTTCCTTGTTGATAAGTGGATCAGGCGGCGGTCAGCAGGCCCTGGCGTTCGATGAAAGCGATGATGTCGTCCAGACCCTGACCGGTTTTCTGATTGCTGAAGACGAACGGCTTGCCGTTGCGCATGCGCCGGGTGTCGCTGTCCATCATTTCCAGCGAGGCGCCCACCAGTGGCGCGAGGTCAATTTTGTTGATCACCAGCAGGTCGGACTTGCAGATTCCCGGCCCGCCCTTGCGCGGCAACTTGTCACCCGCCGAAACGTCGATCACATAGATGGTCAGGTCGGACAGCTCAGGGCTGAAGGTCGCCGAGAGGTTGTCGCCACCGGACTCCACCAGAATCAGATCCAGCCCCGCAAAGCGCCGGTTCAGTTGATCGACCGCTTCGAGGTTGATCGACGCGTCTTCGCGAATCGCCGTGTGCGGGCAGCCACCGGTTTCCACACCGATGATGCGTTCGGGCGCCAGGGCTTCGTTGCGTACCAGGAAGTCGGCGTCTTCGCGGGTGTAGATATCGTTGGTGACCACGGCGAGGTTGTAGCGCTCGCGCAGAGCCAGGCACAGCGCCAGGGTCAACGCGGTCTTGCCGGAACCGACCGGGCCGCCGATGCCGACGCGCAGAGGTTGTGTGTTCATCGTGTGCTTCTCCTAGGAGCGAAAGAGTCGGCTGTACTGGCGCTCATGGGCCATGCACGTCAGAGACAGGCCGAATGCGGCGCTGCCGATGTGTTCCGGGTTGATGCCGGTCGCGTCCTGCTGTGCCTGTTGCAGCAGCGGCAGCAGTTCGCTGGTCAGACGCTGGGCGGCCTGCTGGCCGAGCGGCAGAGTTTTCATCAGGACGGCGAGCTGATTTTCCAGCCAGTTCCACAACCACGCGGCAAGGGCGTCCTGCGCGCTGATGCCCCAGGCGCGCGCGGCCAGTGCCCAGCACAAAGCCAGATGCGGTTCGCTGGTCTGGCCGAGAAAGTCGCGGGCGGGTGAATCGAGTTCCGGCAGACCGTTGAGCAGTTGCTGCAAGGAATAGCCCATCTGCCGGCTCTCCAGGTGCAGCTCGCGGGTTTCGCGGCTGGCACGGTGACTTTCGCAAAGTTGCCGCAATTCACTCCAGTTTCCGTGCGCTGCAGCCTGACAATGCGCCAGCAGCAGCGGCGCTTCGAAGCGCGCAAGGTTGAGCAGCAGTTGATCGCTGATCCAGCGGCGGGCGCTGTCCGGGTTGTTGACCCGGCCGTTATCCACAGCCATTTCCAGACCTTGCGAATAGCTGTAACCGCCAATCGGCAATTGCGGACTGGCCAGACGCAGCAACGCCCAGGCCGGATTCACAGACGCACGCCGAACTGGTGGAGTTTCGGCGCGTAGTTGAAGTCTTCGTCGCCGTGGCGGGAATGATGATGGCCGCCGCCGTAAGCGCCGTGCTCCGGCTGGAACGGTGCTTCGATGGCCTCGACCTGTGCACCGAGCTGTTCGAGCATGGCTTTGAGCACGTAATCGTCGAGCAATCGCAGCCAGCCATCGCCGACTTGCAGGGCGACGTGGCGGTTGCCGAGGTGGTACGCCGCACGCGTCAGTTCAAAGGCATTGGCGCAAGTGACGTGGAGCAGTTGTTCGGGACGGGCGCAGACGCGCACGACGCGGCCGTCTTCGGCCTGCAGGCATTCGCCGTCATGCAGCGGCGGCTGGCCGCGCTGCAAAAACAGCCCGACGTCTTCGCCCTCGGCACTGAAACAGCGCAAACGACTTTTGCTGCGCGCTTCGAAGGTCAGGTGCAACTCGGCGGCCCAGACGGGTTGAGCGTCGATTCTGCGATGAATCACCAGCATCGGAAAGCTTCCAGCAATGAACAATGAAGGGGCTAGAGCAAGGGCCGCGCCAATCGCAGCAGATGTAGGAAATGCCTGTCGGCGCTGGGTGGATCTTTCAACAGGCGAAGAGATTGTGGAAGGTTTTGGTGCATGAAGAATTTGTCATGCACCAAAGAGAGGCCATGGCGAATGTGCAATGTGGGAGCGAGCCTGCTCGCGAATGCGTCGTGTCAGAAGCTGTATTCAGCTTAACCACCGCTTTCGCGAGCAGGCTCGCTCCCACAGGGGCATTTGCGGTGTTTCAGAGAGAAGGGGTCTATTCGGTACTGCCCAGACCCTGCCAGTGCTTGAGACCGATAAAGATGAAGCGCAGTTGCTGGGTGATCTTCGCCTGCGGCGTCAGATGCTCCGGCAGGGCTTCGGCGGGTGGGTCGATGATATCGGGAAGGGTGGCAAACACCGATTTGACGATCAGGTCGGCCATGACGCTCAGGGCGGCCAGATTCAGGTGTTGCAGCTTGGGCATCAGCGCCAGGTCCGCTGCCAGGTCGGCACTGATGTTTTCGCGCAAGCGCCCGATTGCCTGGCGCACTGGCAGCGAGCCGCCATACTGCTCACGGGCGAGAAACAGGAACTGCGAGCGATTGGCGTTGACCACATCAAGAAAGATTCGCACCGAGGCATCGATGATGCCGCCCATGACGAATTCGTTGTGTCGCACCAGGCGGATGGTTTCGCGGAAGGTCTGGCCGACCTCGCTGACCAGCACCAGGCCCAGTTCGTCCATATCGGCGAAGTGCCGGTAGAAACCGGTCGGCACGATGCCGGCGGTCTTGCTCACTTCGCGCAGGCTCAGGCTGCCGAATCCTCGGCCGCTTTCCATCAAGTGGCGGGCAGCGTCCATCAGGGCGTTGCGGGTCTGTTGTTTCTGTTCGGCGCGGGGCAGCATCGCAGGGTGTGTTCTTCGGCAGGACAAGCGCCGCACTCTAGCAAATCGGCTTTGTCGGCGTCGAACGGGGAGGCGTGCAGCGAGGAATTTACAGAAGCTGAAAAGTCAAAAGCCCAATCCGTTGATTGGGCTTTTTTGCCGGGCCGTCATGGGCTCAGCTCAATTTGCTGTTGCGTTCGATCACACGGTCACCACCGCCTTCGGCGAGTGCCTGACCCAGTGGGGTTTTATCAAAACCGTCATCCGCCAGAGTCTGACCCTGTGGAGTGCGCTCGGAACCGTCGGACGCCAGAGTCTGGCCTTGTGGAGTGCGATCGGAACCGTCGGATGCGAGGATCTGACCTTGTGGGGTACGCTCAGAACCGTCTTGAACCAGACCTTTCTCTTCGAGGCGATTGCGACCGTTTTCAGCCAGAGCCTGGCCTTGTGGGGTGCGATCCGAGCCGTCTTGGACCAAGCCTTTTTCTTCCAGGCGATTGCGACCGTTTTCAGCCAGGGTCTGACCCTGCGGAGTGCGGTCGGAACCATCAGCAGCAACAGTCTGGCTGAACACCGAGTGGTTCGATTTGATTTGCGGGGTAGCCTGATCGGCAGCGGGCAGGGCGAAAGCGGTGCTGGCCAGCATCGACAGGGTAAGGCTGAGCAGTAATTGGCGTTTCATGATAGTGGCTCCTTGGGAGGGCGATAAAGTGGGTACGAGGGCAATGCTACTCTCGATAAGTCGATATAAAAGTTCATAAACGCAATGGTAATAATCAACAGAATTGATTGTTCTGCCCGAAGGCTCTAGCACGGGCCTTTGCGGGCGAAGGTTTTGCACCGTCGTGGGTATTTTCGACTCACTCGCGCCTCGCAAAAGTGCGGGTAGCGGTAACACTGCTCGACCGATCGGTCAGGTTTGCTGCGCTTTTTATGGCTTACACTGCCATTCGATTAAACCCGCGGGCCTTTCGCCAGTCACAGACTGCATAAGGGCCGCATGGTCTACCGTTTTAGCTGTGCGTCGGGATGTCGGCGCGCGGTCGTGATCAGGAGCTTTGTGCATGACGCGCACTGGAAAAATCTTCAGCTGGACCCTCGCCATCCTCACGCTGCTGTTGGCAGTTCTGATTCTGATCATCGTGTTTTTCGACTGGAACCGCGTCAAACCGACGATCAACGCCAAAGTCTCGGAGGAACTGCACCGGGCATTTGCCATCAATGGCAACCTGGCGGTGATCTGGCAGCGCGAGCCCGAAGAGGGCGGCTGGCGCGCCTGGGTGCCGTGGCCGCATGTGGTGGCCGAGGACTTGACCCTGGGCAATCCGGATTGGTCGAAGCAGCCGCAGATGGTCACGCTCAAACGGGTCGAGTTACGCATCTCGCCGCTGGCCCTGTTGGCGCAGCGCGTGGTCATTCCGCGTATCGATCTGACCGAACCCAACGCCGAGCTGCAACGCCTGGCCGATGGCCGCGCCAATTGGACGTTCAAGTTCGACCCGAAAGACCCGAATGCCGAGCCGTCGAACTGGGTGGTCGATATCGGCGCGATCGGCTTCGATAAGGGGCATGTGACCCTCGATGACCAGACGCTGAAGACTAATCTTGATGTGTTGATCGATCCGCTCGGCAAGCCGATTCCGTTCAATGAAATCGTCGGCGACAAGGCGGCAAAAAACGCACAGGACAAGGGCGGCGCGCCGCAGGACTACGCGTTTGCGCTCAAGGTCAAAGGCCAGTACCACGCACAGAACCTCAGCGGGCAGGGCAAGATCGGCGGCTTGTTGGCGTTGCAGGACGCGAGCAGGCCGTTTCCGTTGCAGGCCCAGGCGAAAATCGGCGACACGCGTATCGAACTGGCCGGGACCCTGACTGACCCGCTGAATCTCGGCGCCCTCGACCTGCGCCTGAAGCTGTCCGGCGACAGTCTCGGCAATCTCTACCCGCTCACCGGGGTAACGCTGCCCGACACGCCGCCGTACTCCACCGACGGCCACCTGATTGCCAAACTGCATGACCCGGCCGGGGCGAAATTCACGTATGAGAAATTCAACGGCAAGATCGGCGACAGTGACATCCACGGCGATCTGACTTACGTCGCCAGCCAGCCACGGCCGAAACTCAGCGGTGCGTTGCTCTCCAATCAGCTGCTGTTCGCCGACCTCGCGCCGCTGATCGGCGCCGATTCCAACGCCGAGCAAAAGGCCCGTGGCGGCGCAAGCAAGCAGCCGGCGGATAAGGTTTTACCGGTCGAAGAGTTCAAGACCGATCGCTGGCGCGCCATGGACGCCGATGTCGAGTTCACTGGCAAGCGCATCGTCCACAGCGAAAAGCTGCCGTTCCAGGATCTCTATACCCATCTGAAACTCAACGACGGCGAACTCAGCCTGGAGCCGCTGCGCTTTGGCGTCGCCGGCGGCACCCTGGATGCGCAGATTCGCCTCAATGGCCGCACCGAGCCGCTTGAAGGCCGGGCGCGATTGACTGCGCGCAAGTTCAAGCTCAAGGAACTGTTCCCGACCTTCGAGCCGATGAAAACCAGTTTCGGCGAGCTTAACGGCGATGCCGACATCAGTGGCCGTGGCAACTCGGTGGCCAAGCTGCTCGGCGGCGCTAACGGCGATCTGAAAATGTTGATCAACGACGGTGCGATCAGCCGTGAGCTGATGGAACTGGCTGGGCTCAACGTCGGTAACTACGTGGTCGGCAAGATCTTTGGCGACAAGGAAGTGAAGATCAATTGCGCGGCGGCGGACTTCGATATCAAGACCGGCCTGGCAACCACGCGGCTGTTCGTTTTCGATACCGAGAACGCAATCATCTACATCGATGGCACGGCGAACATGGCCACCGAGCAACTGGACCTGACCGTCACCCCGGAGTCCAAGGGCTGGCGTTTGATCTCCCTGCGCTCGCCGCTGTATGTGCGCGGCAAATTCATCAAACCGGATGCCGGCGTCAAGGCCGTACCGCTGATGCTGCGTGGGGCGGGGATGGTAGCGTTGGGCGTGATTGCCGCACCCGCGGCGGGGTTGCTGGCGCTGGTGGCACCGAGTGGCGGTGAGCCGAATCAATGCGCGCCGTTGCTGGAGCAGATGAAGCAGGGCAAGGCGCCTGTCACCGTCAAACCCACCAGGTAAGAAGGGCAGATCAAAAGATCGCAGCCTTCGGCAGCTCCTACAGGGGAATGCGGTCTACTGTAGGAGCTGCCGAAGGCTGCGATCTTTTGCTGTTAAGGGTTACAGATCGTTGAGGATGTCCGCCATGTCGTCAGCGTGCTCTTCTTCCTGGGCGAGGATGTCTTCGAAGATGCGGCGGGTGGTCGGATCCTTGTCGCCGATGTACTGGATGATTTCACGGTAGCTGTCGATGGCGATGCGCTCAGCCACCAGATCTTCGTAAACCATTTCCTTGAGCGAGTTGCCGGCCACATATTGCGCGTGGGACAGCTTGCTCAGCAGGTCGGGATTGAACTCCGGCTCACCGCCCAGTTGCACGATGCGTTCAGCCAGGCGATCGGCGTGCTCGGCTTCCTGGTTGGCGTGCTCGAGGAATTCGTCGGCGGCGACGTTGGCTTTCAGGCCGTTGGCCATGAAGTAGTGGCGCTTGTAGCGCAACGTGCACACCAGCTCGGTGGCCAGCGACTCGTTGAGCAAACGCAGTATTTCTTCGCGGTTCGCGTTGTAACCCTCGGTGACCGCGCCGTTTTCCACGTGTTGCCGCGCGCGCTCGCGCAGGGTTTGAACATCAGACAAATGCAGGTCACTCATTTCATTCTCCTGGAAGCTAATCCGATAGGCGCCACGCTCTGAGGGCGCGGTCGCTACTCAGGTTGTGAGTCTTGAGCGCAGCAAAAAGTTTTATGCGATTTACGCCGGACTCCGTGCATGAGCTGCCGCAGGCTGCGACCTTGGCGTCAGCCCGGATAACAGCGCTTCTTCCTGCAGCCAGCGAAAAAAAGCCCGCACCGGCGGATGCCGCTCGCGCCCGGGGACGCAAAGCGCGCTGTAACCGGCACCGTCGACCTGCACCTCACCCCTGTAGGGCACGAGCAAACCGCTGGCGACGCTTTGCGACACGAGAATATTGCTCGCCAGCACCAGCCCTTGGCCGGCGATGGCCGCTTGCAGCGCGTAGTGCTCTTCGTCGTATTCGCGCTGGACCGGTTCCTGCTCCAGCCAGTGCTCGCCCGCCCTGGCGCACCACGCTTGCCAACCGTGGGCGTAAAGCTTTGAGTTGTGCCAGTGCACGCTGATCAAGGTCGGCGTACGCCGCGTGGCCAGCGCCACCTGTTCGGGCGAGCCGTAAACGCCGAAGGACTCATCGAACAGGCAGAGCCCATACAGGTTCGGATAAGCGTCGAGGCTGTAGCGCAGGACCAGGTCGACACTGGCGTCCTGATGCAGGTCGATGACTTCGCAATGAGTGTCGAGGCGCACAGTGATCGTTGGATGTTGCGCATAGAACCGGCCAAGTCGCGGTACCAGCCATAGCGCAGCGAACGCGGCGGTGGTCGACAGCGTCAGGGTGCTGGCGTTGCGCTGCGGGCGCAGGGTATCGACGCTCTGCGCAACCTCCAGCAGCGCACCATGCACGCTGCGAAACAAGCGCTCGCCGCTCTCGGTCAGGCGCACCTGACGCGGCAGGCGTTCGAACAGGGCAACGCCGAGCCAGTCTTCCAGCGAACGGATCTGGTGAGAAATCGCCGTGGGCGTCACCGCCAGTTCTTCCGCCGCCGCCTTGAAGCTCAGCAAGCGGGAAGCGGACTCGAAGGCGCGCAGGGCGGTCAGCGGCAGGGAGGCAAACATTGAACACTCCATGGATGAAATAGATTCATCCCGACTGATATTTGCTCATTTGAGAGGCGCAGCTGCGAGCTTCAAGCTACACGCTACAAGCTGCAAGTTAATCAAGTGTAGTCGGAGGAGTTAATAGATGAGCAGAATTCTTGTGGTGCACGGTAGTCCGCGTGGGGATCGATCGACTTCGCGGCGGTTGGCGGAGGGTTTTTTGAGTGCCTGGCAGGGGCGTCACCCAGAAGGGCAGGTGACTCGTCGTGAAGTCGGGCGTGCGCTGATTCCTGCGGTTAACGAGGCGTTTGTGGCGGCGGCGTTTTATCCCCAGCCTGAGGCGCGGCCCTTGACGATGCAGGCGGATCTGGCGCTGAGCGACCAGCTGGTCGGCGAGTTGCTCGGGCACGATCTGCTGCTGATTTCCACGCCGATGTACAACTTCAGCGTGCCCAGCGGGCTCAAGGCGTGGGTCGATCAGATCGTGCGGTTGGGACTGACCTTCGACCACACACTGGACAATGGTGTCGCGCAATACACGCCGCTGGTGCAGGGCAAGAAGGCCCTGATCGTCACCAGTCGCGGAGGCTTCGGCTTCGGCCCGGGTGGTGAACTGGCTGCGCTCAATCACGCCGATCCATGGCTGCGCACCGCGCTGGGCTTTATCGGTATCAATGACGTCGCTGTGGTCGCGGCCGAGGGCGAGGAATCTGCCGAACGTACATTCGCGGTGTCGGTGGCCGAGGCCGAGCAGCGCCTGCTCGAACTGGCCCGGGAGTTTTAGATGGCCTGGCTGTTTCTGCTGATCGCTGCCGGCTTCGAAGTGACCTTTGCCATGGGCATGAAGTACGCCGAGGGTTTCACCCGGTTGTGGCCGTCACTGATTACCGTGATCGCGGCGGTCGGCGGCATCTGGTTTCTGACTTTGGCCATGCGTGACTTGCCAGTGAGCATCGCGTATCCGATCTGGACCGCGATCGGTTCGCTGGGCACGGTGTTTCTCGGTTTTGCTTTGCTGGGCGAGAGCCTGACGCTGGTCAAACTGGTCTCGGTGGGACTGATTGTGGCGGGGGTGGTGGGGCTGAAGTAGGCTGCTCTTTGGTTTGTCATCGTCAGGGAGGATGCTTGGCGGGCGTCTTGCACGTCTGGCATCCACTCACCGACTACAAGGATGTTGCCCATGTCGACACGTTATCCACTGGTGCTGGTACCGGGCATGCTCGGATTTATCCGGCTGGTGCTGTACCCGTATTGGTACGGGATCATCAAGGCACTGCGTCGCGGTGGTGCGACGGTGATCGCGGTGCAGGTCTCGCCGCTCAATTCCACCGAGGTCCGTGGTGAGCAGTTGCTGGCGCGGATCGAGGAAATCCTCCGCGAGACCGGGGCGCAGAAGGTCAATCTGTTCGGCCACAGTCAGGGCGCGTTGACCGCGCGCTATGTAGCGGCGAAGCGTCCGGATCTGGTGGCCTCGGTAACATCGGTGGCCGGGCCGAATCACGGTTCCGAGCTGGCTGATTATCTGGAAAAGCACTATCCGGCGAGCAGCGCCAAAGGGCGCGTACTCGAAGCGTTGTTGCGCCTGATCGGTTGGGTAATGGCGTTGCTCGACACTGGTTATCGCGGGCCGAAACTGCCGGTGGATATACACGCCTCTCACCAATCGCTGACCACGGCGGGCGTTGCATTATTCAATGAACGTTATCCACAAGGGCTGCCGGAAAACTGGGGCGGGCAGGGGCCGGAAGAGGTCAACGGTGTGCGTTACTACTCCTGGTCAGGGACGCTGCAACCGGGCAAGACCGACCGTGGCGGCAATCTCTTCGACGGCACCAACCGCAGTTGCCGCGTGTTCGCAAAAACCTTCGTCCGCGAGCGGGGGCAGTGCGATGGCATGGTCGGCCGTTACAGCTCGCATCTGGGCACGGTGATTGGCGATGACTATCCGCTGGATCATTTCGACATCGTCAATCAGTCGCTGGGGCTGGTCGGCAAAGGCGCGGATCCGCTGCGGCTGTTTGTCGAGCATGCGGCGCGGCTGGAGGCGGCCGGTTTATAGAAGCAAAATCAAAAGATCGCAGCCTTCGGCAGCTCCTACCTTGAAATGCGGTCCCTGTAGGAGCTGCCGAAGGCTGCGATCTTCTCAATCAGGCGACGCTGGTTTTACGGCCCAACACGGTGGTCCAACGCTCCGACAAAACCACTCCACCCAAGGTCAGCAACCCGCCCACCAGGTGATACATCGCCAACTGCTCCTTGAGCACCACCGCCGCTATCAGCGCGGTAATCAACGGCAGCAGATTGAAGAACAAGGTCGTGCGGCTCGGCCCCAGCCGCTGCACCGCCCGCATCCACGCCAGCGGCGCGACCATCGATGCGAGCAGGCACGCATACAGCACCAATGGGACGTTCTGCAGATTCAGGCCGGTTTTTGACGAAATGGCGAACAACGGAAACAGCACCACAATCGCCACCAGCACCTGCAGATACAGCAACACCAGCGGCGGCAGGCGCAGCTGCCACTTTTTCAGTAGCGTGCTGTAAACCGCATAGGCCAGCGTCGCGATCAGCATCATCGCGTCACCCAGATTGACTCCGTGTTGCAGCAGCGCAGCAAGGCTGCCGGACGACACCACCACCAACACGCCGGCGAACGACAGCAGCGCACCTGCCAGAGCGCCGGCAGTCAGGCGCTGTCCGAGGCTGATGATCGCCATGGCCAGCGACATCAATGGCATCAGCGACAGGATGATGCCCATATTGGTCGCTGTAGTCAGCGTTGCGGCGAAGTAGGCGAGGCTCTGATACACCGCCATGCCGAGCACGCCGAGGATGAAAATACGCCCCAGGTTCGGACGAATCTGCGGCCAGTGCGCGATGACTTTCTTGAGCATGAACGGTGTGAACAGCAAGCCGGCCAGCAGCCAGCGATAGAAGCCGATCTCCGCCGGGAGGATCGCACCGACCGCCAGTTTGTTGATCACAGTGTTGCCGGCCCAGATGAAGATCGCCAGCAGGGGAAACGCGTATTGCATGGGACAAAACCAGTGTGTTGATGAAGCGCGATTATCCCGGATGCCGCCGCATACTGCGACCGCCCGCCTGAACGCTATCGCCGAAGTCATCTGCACGGCAGGAAGGTGTAACAGGATTTGGCTACACTGCGACAGAGGCCGCATCCGTCGGTGCGGCAACAAGGAGAAAACTCCATGAAGATGTTGCGTGTGCCGTTGTTGATGATCGGTCTGCTCCTGTGTTCCCAGGGTTTCGCCGCTACGGCGCAACAGAACAAGATGACCACTTGCAACGCCGATGCGACCGCCAAGAGCCTTAAGGGCGATGAGCGCAAAGCCTTTATGAGCACGTGCCTGAAGGCAGCTCCAGCGGCCAGCGATGGCAAGGTCCTGACCCCGCAGCAGCAGAAAATGACCACTTGCAATGCCGATGCGAAAACCAAGGCGCTGACCGGGGATGCGCGCAAGGTGTTCATGAGTGAGTGTCTGAAGAAGAAATAGAATCAAAAGATCGCAGCCTGCGGCAGCTCCTACAGCAGACGCGATTCTGTAGGAGCTGCCGCAGGCTGCGATCTTTTCGGCGTGCCGGCCTCTTCGCGAGCAGGCTCGCTTGTATGTTTAGACTTGAAGGGGTGGGCGGGACTACAGACTCGATTCTGACTCTGACCAGTACAGACCGTGGGAGACTTCTCCTCCCGCCCCTTCTACCCAAAGCGCCGATAAGGAATTCATC
>NZ_DATMIV010000039.1:0-2767 GCF_035554175.1 Pseudomonas sp.
TCGCAAGGAGCTTGCGGTGAGCAAAACCGTTGAACGCAAGCAGATGGGCAAAGGCAAGTCCAAATCGTTTCTCGATGTCTATTCGATCAAGAACAGCACCGACGGCCAGCCCTTGTGGGAAGCCCACTTCCACTATGACAACGCGCAGAGCCCGGCCCTCGGTTTCATGGTCGATGGCGCCCATCTGAAAACCCTTGAGCAGAGCGGGCGGGGCATCGAATCCCAGCGCCGTGATGAACTGGCCGGTTTGCCCCATGTCCGCATCTGGCGGCAGAGGTTTGACGGCAACACCGCCCGCAAACTGTTTGCCCTGGCCACCGAGGACGCGGCGGCCAGCCAATAAATACGCAATTTTTGTTGCAACGCGCTTAACAGGCAATGAAGCCGAACGGCTATTGGCGTCCTTTTCGGGCGCAAATGGCCAACACCACAAGGAAGAAAAAATGTCACCGAGACTGCCTGTCAAAGGCACCACTACAGTCGATGTTCACCCGCGCCCGAGTCGACCGGGGGACGGCGACCCACCTCGCTCCGACAGCCTGGGCCGCCAGGTTTTCGATCCATCGAACCGTGTTGAGCAGCCGGATCCGCGAACACGGCTTTCGGGCGACAGCGACCTGGATGCAATATTGCCAGCACCCACCGTCATCATTCACCTGGCACCCTCGCCCGTTGAAATCAGTGCCGATTTCACGCCATCGCTGGAGAGTTACAGGATCAGAAACGTGGCAGCGTTGCCGGACGCCGACAGCGAAGGCTTTCGCACATACAACAATCGCCGCTACGTCGACCTGGTCGATGGCGGCACGGTTCTGATCGGTACGGATCCGGATACCGGTCTGTATCGGGCGCGACTTTCCAGCGAGTTGCGCCCCTCGGGACCTGCGCTGGCGCGCGACCGCGCGAGCGGGCTCTGGCATCCGCTCGACGAGGTTGAAACAAGCATCGCCCCGCTGACCGAGAAAAGCCTGCAGGCTCTGCGCACGGAGCTGGATTTCAGCGCTGTGGAACCTGACAGCGACGGCGTGTTCCACCACGGCGGCAAGCTGTATGTGGTGATTCACAACCACGCCTATCAGGCCATGCACGATCTTGATGCATCGACCCCGACGCGCAAGGTGTGGCGCCTGGTCAACCCCAGGGACCCTGTCGCCAGCGACAGCGCGAATATCTATCGCAGCAGTCGCAGCGGCGAAACCCGCGCCATCACCCGCAACAAGGCAAACGCCTGGGTTTCATTCATGTCCGGTCTGAAGGGCGGCATGCGGCGAGGTGAGCCACAAAAAGTCTACATCTCGGATCTGCTGCAACGCGCCGAGCCTATTGAGATTGCCTATAGTGCTATCCAAGAGTCAAAAGCACATTACCGAAGTCTATGGGATCGGGCCGACCAGTTGCCCGAAGGCCCCGCCAGGACAGCGGCGCTGATAGAGATTGAGGTGCACCTGCTCAAACACATCGAACAACAGAAAAAATACGTGCAATCGCTGGTTGATAACCATGACTGGCTACGCCTGATCAAGAAAGACGGGTTATTCAAACAGGACCTGCAAACCAACCGGTTCGAACTTGTGGATTACCTCGACAAGCTTACGGCTGTCATGGATCTCAGGGTCAGCCCTACCCTGCGGGATCTGAGTGCGGCCAGCTGTAGAATCATTCTGCGGCATCTGAACAAACGACTGAAGATCCTCGAGCAGCGCGAAGTTGTGGTCGAACAATTCCGAAAAGCCTCTCCCGACGAAACCGCGAAAATCGACGAACTGCGGGTGAAGGTGCTGGCGAACAAAACCGAGTGGGTCAATTTCAACAAGCTGACGCTTTATGTGCATTTGTTTGCCGGCACACCCGATTATTCGCCAAACATGACCATGCCTTCGCTCGCGGCCATCGAGCTGATCATCGCAGATTTACATAACGCGCCGCCAAGGGAGCATCAAATGACGCTGCTGCTGGCCCTTGACCAGATCAAGGCCGACAAGGCCCGTTTCGAAAACCTGCGGGCTGCGAATCATCCCAACGCCGATGATCTTAAAGAGGCCATCGGACTGATCGATTCGTTCGAGAAAAGCATCGAACACAAACTGAGCGAAACCCTGCCTACATCCGAGTTGCCGAACCTCGATGAGAACATCGACTTCGACTTCATTCCTCCGCAACCCGTCAACGAGCCTCAGGCGCCAGCGCCGCGTACCAGGAAAATCTTCCGCACCCGTCAGCACGGCCTCTATCGGGTATTGGCCGGGGAAACCGAGACGGCTGCGGACGGCACCGTGACGGTCAACGTTCCCGATGTGCTGCGCCCCGATTCTGCACCCCGGCGCTACAGAAAAGTGGATGACGAATGGCTGCCGGTACTGCCGCCGATTGCCAGAACGCCGCGGCCCGAGCTGATTGCCGAGGCGCAGCGGCTACTGGACGGAATCGACGCTCATCTGGCCACCGCACAGGCGCAGGAGGCGCAAAAGACACTGCCGACCCAGATTGTCGAAGACCTCGGCAAGCAGACCGATTTGCTCAACAAACAGGCGCGACAGCTGGAGAATCACGAAACCGATGTCGAAGACCGGATGCTCATCAGTCTGGCCGGCCAGTTGCGCCGCGCCGCCGACTCATTGACCGCGCGTGGCCAGCAGATTCTGGTGCGGATGTACAAGGACAAGGACGTGCTGGACATCATGCGCCTGAATTTCCTGCTCGATCGCAAGGAGCTTGCGGTGAGCAAAACCGTTGAACGCAAGCAGATGGGCAAAGGCAAGTCCAAATC
>NZ_DATMIV010000040.1:0-52306 GCF_035554175.1 Pseudomonas sp.
ACACAGCGAGTGTAGGTGCAGCGAAGCAAACCGGAGCCGCTGCGCCCGGATCGATCCCGCAGCGAAGGAACCCGAGCCTGCGAGGGCCGAACGCAGGAGCAAGCCTTTTGGGTTACCTTTTTGGCGTTTGAAAAAGGTGACTCGCCGTAAGGGCGAAACCGCCAGCCGCCACGACCGCAGCAACGGATATGCCCCCAATCAGCCAAAAAAAAGCCTTTACTCAGGCAACTCAACCAACCCGTCAACATCCGTCATCGCCCGCTCGAGCAAATCCGCCGGCAAGCTCTTGCTCGCCCGCGCACCGAGCAACTTCAATTGCTCGCTGCGACTGACCAGATTGCCGCGCCCTTCTGTCAGCTTGTTACGCGCCGAGCTGTAGGCCTTGTCCAGTTGCTGCAGGCGATTGCCAACTTCGTCCAGGTCCTGGATAAACAACACGAACTTGTCGTACAGCCAGCCGGCGCGCTCGGCGATTTCCCGGGCGTTCTGGCTTTGCCGTTCCTGTTTCCACAGGCTGTCGATTACCCGCAGCGTGGCCAGCAGCGTGGTCGGACTGACAATCACGATGTTGCGGTCGAAGGCTTCCTGAAACAGTGCCGGCTCAGCTTGTAATGCAGCGGAAAACGCCGCTTCGATCGGTACGAAGAGCAAGACGAAATCAAGGCTGTGCAGGCCTTCCAGGCGCTTGTAATCCTTGCCGGCCAGGCCTTTGACGTGATTGCGCAGCGACAGCACGTGCTGTTTGATCGCGATCTGCCCGTGGGTATCGTCATCGGCCGCAACATATTGTTGATAGGCCGTGAGGCTGACTTTGGAATCGACCACCACCTGTTTGTCGCCGGGCAGGTAAATGATCACGTCGGGCTGAAAACGCTCGCCGTCCGGGCCTTTGAGATTGACCTGAGTCTGGTACTCGCGGCCCTTCTCCAGACCTGCGTGTTCCAGAACGCGCTCGAGAATCAGCTCGCCCCAATTGCCCTGGGTTTTCTGGCCCTTGAGCGCGCGGGTCAAGTTGGTTGCTTCATCGCTCAGACGCAAATTCAGCGCCTGCAGACGTTCCAGTTCCTTGGCCAGCGAGAAACGCTCCCGGGCTTCTGCCTGATAGCTTTCTTCCACGCGCTTTTCGAAAGACTGGATGCGCTCTTTCAACGGATCGAGCAACTGCCCAAGACGTTGCTGGCTGGTCTCGGCGAAGCGCTGCTCGCGCTCATCGAAGATCTTGCCGGCCAGCTCAGCGAACTGCGCACGCAGTTCATCACGCGAGCCTTGCAGATCGTTGAGACGTTGTTGATGGCTTTCCTGTTGCTCGCGCAACTCGGCGCTCAGCGCAGCAGCGTGGGCGTCAAGGCGGCGCAGTTCGGCGTCCTTGTTGGCGCGTTCGAGGTTCCAGGCATGGGAAGCGTCGCGGGCGTCATCGCGCTCGATCTGCAGCAGCTCGACTTCACGGCGCAAAGCGGCAAGGTCGGCCTGTTTGGCGGCATTGGCCTGGCCGAGATCAGCGATTTCATCGCGGCTGGCTTCAAGCTGAGCATTGAGCCCGTCGTGAGCCATTTGCGCCATGGCCAGGCGCTCTTCGAGCAAAGCCAGGTCTGCCTGAGCGTTGCTGGCGCGGCGCTGCAGTTGCCAGGCCAGCGCCAGCAGCGGCACCCCTGCTGCCGCGAGACCAAGCAATATGCTGGTCAAGTCCATAGCCATAGCGACTCCTGCCAATCGGATAAAGCCTGAAGGTTAACCAAGGTGTCAGGGCTTGGACAGCTCAGTCTTCGATCAGACCGAGTTCCCGCTGCGCGCGACGGTCGCCGGCGCGGGCGGCCTGACGCAGCAGCTCCTGACCGATGCGCCGGTCGCGGGCGTTGCCGCATTCACGACAGATCAATTGGCCGAGGCGGCTTTGCGCAGCGACCACACCTTCACGGGCCGGTTGTTTGAGCAGGCGGCCGGCGAGGTGTTTGGCGCTGTGGCTGGCGCTCAGGCGTGGTTCATCGAGCAGCCACTCGGCCAGACGCACGGAAAAGCGCTTGGGCGTGGTAACAGGAGTCGAGGTTGAGGTAACAGAGTCTGATACTGAGCGAAACTTCATAAAGCACTGCGGGACAGATCGGAAGGCGCGCCACTTTACTCTCTTTTTCTTACAGGTAAAGTCGAAAAGAACCCGGCACGCCCGTCCTAGAGCAAGCGCTAGGGACAATCCACAGAAGCTGTGGATAAGTCAGTGGACAACCGCCCTGCGATCCTCGCAAAGCCTTATGGAATGGGGCTCGCAGTCAAACTGACGATTTTTTCACCAACAAAAAAAGACGATATTTTTCATTGACTTAAACTTTTGATACAGGCAGCGACCGGAGTCAGGGACGATGTGACAGTTGCGTTACGCTCTGCGCAACTAATGTGCACAAGTACCTGCGTCACGGTTATATGCATGCGCTTTTTCGGGTCGTTTTGCGAAGGCGTCCCAGGTCAATAGAGGCTGTGAAAAAGTGTGCACGCCGACGGATGGTCAAGTGCGAGCCTGTTCTGGATCTTTTTCGGCCAAGAGGTTTGCTTCGCCCGAAAGGATCCGTTACTATCCGCGGCGTTAGTACCAAGCTGAAAGTCAATTCCGGTCGAACATCTCCCCACGGTCAACCTTCCAAACGGAAGCCATTGCCGAGAAAAGCGGAACGACCCCTCGATGGTTTCCAGGTAAATCTTGCGCGAACGCTGCCTTTGAATGAAAGCAAAGGGCGTTGCGAAGAACACTTACTCTGACCGAACCAACCTGCAAATTGATCAGGATCTTCACCCCGGGCCCAGAACCTTTGCCCTCGCTGTGATGCCTGTCCTCCTAAGTACCTACCTGCCAGCCCAAGCGCGCTCATTTATCAGCGCTTCAAACTGGCTGCTTTGTTCCAGTCGGGTTCTTCGTTCGATCAATGGTGATCAACGTTACTGGAACGTTTTAACGTTGCACGGTTCTTATCCGTGTCATTTGTAGGAACACCTAATAACTATGTCTACTCAAATCCAGACTCAGGATGCCATTCGCACCCTCACCAACGCTTTTGCTCCAATGAACTGCCTGATCATGGCCGCTCGCAAAGGCTGCTTCAGCTTCACCGTGGTCAATGAACACGGAATCGCTCGCCACAGCGAGCGTTTGTACCCCGATCAATACTCCAGCGCCGAACCGCTGCAGGCCGTGATCGAGCGTACCCGTCAGGCACTGGTTGCCTGAAAGCCGAACAGGCTGCAAAAGCAAAGCCCTGCTGAAAAGCGGGGCTTTTTCTTGCCTGACATTTCACTTTTAGCGCCGCTCTTCTAAGCATGTTCCGATCTAAAGCTTGCGAGCCCCAGCGGTAAATATTTTAAAAACAGGCCTTTACACGCTGAATATGACACTACACTTCAACTCAAGCGGCATGAGTCGCTTGCGGCGAGCCTGAGTCGAACCACTGCTGCCAAAGCCCTTCAGGACTCGCCCTCAATAACAAGAACCGAGGGTGTTATGGGTATCGCTGCCAGCGAACTGTGCCGCTACGTGATCCGTCCCACATTGATTTACCTGGGGCGCCACTGCGCAACCGCCGAATCCCTGCTGCTGGGTATCGCCGCCAGCCAATCCGCCCTCGGGTCTGCCCTGCATGACCGCCGTGGCCACGGCCTGTATCGAATTGCCGAGCAACGCCATCAGGCACTATGGGACGATTACCTGGCGCTTGATCCGGAACGCGCCAGCCTGGTGCGCGGCCTCGCCAGCCAGCACGCTTTTCTCGGCGCCCCACACCTGGAACTGACCGTCAACCTGCGCTATGCCACTGCCATTGCCTGGCTGCTGGTAGAAGAACGCAACCCCACCCTCCCCGCTCCGACCGACCTGCTCGGTATGGCGCGCATCTGGCGTCAGACCTTCCAGCCCCAAGGCCGTCTGCGCGACTTCACCTATGCCTGGCAAACCTGTGTTTCACCGCTGAACCAGGTCGCTTGCTGACCGGGCGATTGCACAAGTTGCAGTAACAGGTCGCCATTTTGGTCGGATTGTCCTACAAAACCGCTCTAACTCAAGGCATACGGACTATAGCGCTGGGACGAAAATGTTGGTAATTTTCGCCCCGG
This sequence comes from Pseudomonas sp., assembly GCF_035554175.1. Classification (GTDB taxonomy): domain Bacteria; phylum Pseudomonadota; class Gammaproteobacteria; order Pseudomonadales; family Pseudomonadaceae; genus Aquipseudomonas. The sequence continues at coordinate 4,093 of NZ_DATMIV010000040.1, forward strand.
TGATCACCAGGAGTTCTAATAATGAAAAAAGTCATGCTCAAAACCACCCTTAGCCTCGCCGTTACTCTTGCCTCCTCGCAAATTTTCGCGGCAGGTTTTGCCCTCAACGAACAAAGCATCAGTGGGATGGGGACTGGTTTTGCCGGGCGATCTTCTTCTGCCGACGACGCAAGCACTGTTTATGGCAACCCGGCCGGCATGGCGCGCATCAAGCGCGAACAAGTCACCGGCGGCGTAGCCGTTGTCGATGCACACACCGATATCAGCAACGCCAGCTCCAGCCCCAACGGCGGCAGCAACAAAGGCGACATGGTGCCCTTCACCGCTGTACCTATGGGCTTCTATGTAAAACCGATTGATGATCACTGGGCATTCGGTCTCGGCGTGTATGTGCCGTTCGGTCTGATCACGGATTACGAAAATGGCTTCGCCGGCCGTTACTTCGGCAGCAAGTCCGAAGTGCAAGTCATCACTTTCCAGCCAACTGTCAGCTACGCCTTCAACGACAAGGTGTCGATCGGTTTCGGCCCGACCATCAACCGCATCGACGGCTCGCTGGAATCCAACCTGTCGATTACCCAGGCGCTGCCGGACGGCAAGGTCAAGATCAAAGGTGACGACACCGCGCTGGGTTACAACATCGGTTTGCTGGTACAAGCAACTGACACCACCCGCCTGGGCCTGACCTACCACTCCAAGGTCGACTACAAGCTCGAAGGCAACACCAAGGTCAACTACGGCGCGCTGGCACTCGTAGGCCTGGGCGCCAACCAGAAGTACGACGCCTCGCTGAAGATCACCACGCCTGAGTCGGTCGACTTCTCGGTCACCCAGGCGATCAACGATCGCTGGAACGTCTACGCCGGTACCACCTGGACCCGCTGGAGCCAGCTGGACAAGATCACCGTCAAGAACTCCGGTGTGCAGCCGCTGCTGGCCGGCCAGTTCGGCTCGATCAACGAAGACCAGAACTGGCATGACTCCTGGGCTTATGCCGTGGGTACCTCGTATCAGTTGAACAAGGAATGGGTGCTGCGCACCGGCCTGACCTTCGACCAGTCGCCGACCAATAACGAAGACCGCTCGCCACGCATCCCGACAGGCGACCGCACCATCTTCAGTATCGGTGCCGGCTGGAGCCCGACCGACGATCTGACCATCGATGTCGCTTACTCTTACCTGAAAGAAGAGTCGGTCAAGATCCGCAACGAAAACAATCGTGGCCAGAGCTACGATGCCAAGTATGAAAACTCGGCAAACGGTTTCGGTGTTGGCGCGACTTACCGCTTCTGATGCTCGGTGGCGAGGCTAACCCCTCGCCCACAAAAAGCCCCGCTCTCTTTGCAGAGGCGGGGCTTTTTCATGTCTGCGTCTTTTCACTGAAACGACAAATTTCCATTGTGGGAGCGAGCCTGCTCGCGAAGGCGGTATGTCAGATGTTGATGTGCTGGCGGACACACCGCTTCGCGAGCAGGCTCGCTCCCACAGGGAAAAGCATGAGTCAGTGAGTCAGTGGTTTGGAGGCAATGGCTTTTTCGATCGCGGCGATAAACTCGGGATCATCCGGTTTGGTCAAACTGGAAAAACTCGCCACGACTTTGCCCTGCCGATCGACCACGTACTTATAGAAATTCCACTTCGGCGCATTGCTCTGTGCGGCCAGCACTTTGAACAGATGCGTGGCGTCGTCGCCGCGAACCTTCTGCGGCTCGGTCATGTTGAACGTTACGCCGTAATTGGCGTAGCAAACCTTGGCGGTTTCGGCGCTGTCCCTGGATTCTTGCTTGAAGTCATTGGAAGGCACACCGAGCATTTCCAGGCCCTGCGCCTTGTAGCGTTTATTAAGCGCCTCAAGACCTTCGAACTGCGGCGCGAAACCACAGAAGCTGGCGGTATTGACCACCACCAGCGGCTTGTCGGCGTACTGCTTGCACAGATCGATGGATTCCTTGGCACGCAGCTTCGGCAGCGAGCCTTGCAACAGGTCCGGGCAGTCGGCGGCCTGAGCCAGGCCAGTCAACGCCATCAGCAACGCGGGAACAGCACACCAGCGCATCAACATGTCGAACTTCCTTGGGCAGTCATCAGGCTTCGACGTTACTCGCGCCGCTGTCATCTAGCAAATGCTCATGCCCAACTGCATCAATGCCAGACCGCCGCGCTGCCAGCCCCACCACACCAGCGCCAGCAGCGCGACTGCCAGCGCGCTGATGGCCAGTCGCGTCCAGTGTCGGCTCATACCGCGCTCGCACCGGCTTGCAGGCGGGCCACCGGACGCTCGCGCACCGGCCAGTTCAACGCTGCCGCCAACAGGCTCAAGAGAATCGCCACTTGCCAGATCAAGTCGTAACTCCCGGTTCGGTCATACACCACCCCGCCCAGCCAGCCGCCGAGGAACGAGCCGAGCTGATGGAACAGAAAGACGATGCCACCGAGCATGGACAAATTGCGCACGCCGAACAAGGTCGCCACCGTACCGTTGGTCAACGGCACCGTCGACAGCCACAAAAAGCCCATCGCCATGCCGAACAGATACGCCGACGTGGTGGTCACCGGCAGCCACAGGAACAGCACGATCACTACCGCGCGCAGCAGATACAGCGCCGTCAGCAGGCGCGGTTTGGACATGCGCCCGCCGAGCCAGCCGGCAGTGTAAGTACCGAAAATATTGAACAGCCCGATCAACGCCAGCACCGTGGTGCCGACCGTCGCCGGCAGATGCTGATCGACCAGATACGCTGGCAGGTGCACGCCAATGAACACCACCTGAAAGCCGCAAACGAAGAAACCGAATGCCAGCAACCAGAAACCGGAATGCGAACAAGCCTCGCGCAGGGCTTCGGACAACGTTTGTTCATGACCGAAAGTCGGTAACGGCTTGTCCTTGAGCATGCTCACCAACGGTACGATCATCGCCACCAGCAAGCCTAGCACCAACAGCGCAGCAGACCAGCCGAGCCAGCCGATCAGGCCGAGGGTGCCTGGCAACATGGCGAACTGACCGAATGAACCGGCGGCGCTGGCAATGCCCATGCCCATGCTGCGCTTGTCCGCCGGCACGGCGCGGCCGACCACGCCGAGAATCACCGAGAACGAAGTGCCGGACAGACCGATACCGATCAACAGGCCGGCACTCAGCGACAACGTCACTGCCGAGTCCGACAAGCCCATGAACACCAGGCCCAGCGCGTAAAGAACACCGCCAACCAGCACCACTTTCGCCGCACCGAAACGGTCAGCGAGTGCACCGGTGAACGGTTGCGCCAGACCCCAGATCAGGTTTTGCAGGGCGATGGCGAAGGCAAACACTTCGCGGCCCCAGCCGAATTGCGCGCTCATCGGCGACAGGAACAGACCGAACCCGTGGCGTACACCCAATGACAAAGCCAGGATCAGCGCACTCCCCAGCAACACCCAACCGCACGTACGCCACATCGATGTCATTGTTATTCTCCAGTCGCGGGTATATACCCGCTTGAACTCGAATAAACCGCCATCAGGCCAGTTCGTCGAGCAATTTGAGCAAGGTTTCGCGCTTCTCGGCACCGAGACGTTCGATCAACCGCTGTTGCGCCGCTTCCCACGCCGGCAACGCCGCTGCCAGGCGCTGCACACCGGTTTCGGTGAGCCGGACGATGCGATTGCGCATGTCCTCGCCTTCGGCCATCGCCACCAGCCCTTCACCTTCCAGCACGCGCAGATTGCGCCCGAGGGTACTGCGATCCAGACCCATGGCTTCGGCCAGTTCGGAAATGCTCGGTTGCTCCAGCCGCTGCAGATTGCACAGCAGAGAATACTGGGCAACGTTGATCCCGAAGCCGTCGAGAGCGCCGTCGTAATGCCTGCTGACGCCACGCGCGGCGCGACGCAGGTTGGTGCACAAACACTGAGAAGGAAGCATGATGCGTGTATATACCCGCTAATGTGTTAAATCAAGTTACAGAGGCGTTTTCCATAACATTAATGATGTCTTTGAGAGCGCCTTCGCGAGCAGGCTCGCTCCCACAATAGGATTGCATTCCCCTGTGGGAGCGAGCCTGCTCGCGAAGGGGTCGGCATTATCAACGCAAATCCTTCAGACCAAAGCGAGGCCAACCAACACCCCCATCTCCAGCAATTCCAGCATCGCCCCCGCCGTATCCCCGGTAGTGCCGCCCAACCGCCGCATCATCACCCGCCGCAACCAGACAAACACCCCCAGCGAAATCAGCAGTGCCACGACCGCACAGTACCCAGCGATCAACAGGCAGCCCAGCGCACTCAACCCCAGTACCCACCACCCCGCCTTACGCGGCAGATGATCAGCCAGCGCCTGGCCCAATCCACCTGCACGCACATACGGCGTGGTCAGAAACAACCCCAGCAATGCCGCCCGCCCGAGCGCCGGCACGATGATCAGCGCGACTGCCTTGCCTTGTTCAATCAACGCCAGCAACGCGGCAAATTTCAGCAACAGCACCAGCACCAGCGTGACCACCGCGATCGGCCCGCTGCGCGGATCTTTCATGATCGTCAGCGTGCGCTCGCGATCGCCGAATCCGCCGAGCCAGGCATCGGCGCTGTCGGCCAGGCCATCAAGATGCAGCGCGCCGCTGAGCAACACCCACACGCTGAGCAACAGCGCCGCATGCAGCAACAACGGCGCGCCGGCCAACAGCAGATTCAATGCCCAAAGAAGCAGCCCGAACAGCAGTCCCACCAGCGGATAAAACAGCAACGAGCGGCCGAGCTGTTGCGGCTCGGGCATGCCCGGCAGGCGAATCGGCAGACTGCTGAGAAACTGCAAGGCGATCCACAGCGGCAACATATCAATGGCCTTCCTTCAGCGTGCCGTCGGCTTTAACGCTCAGCGCAAACATCGCGCCGTGGCCGACCTCGACAGTGAGCAATTGTTCGCGTGGAAGCCCCCGTGCCTGCGCCAGCAACAAGCGCATTACGCCGCCGTGGCTGACCAGCAGAATCCGTTCACCGGTATAGGCCGCGTGCAGCCGTGCGACCGCCGCCAGCACTCGCGCGGCAAACGCGCTGACCGGCTCGCCTTGCGGTGGGGTGAACACATAAGGGTCAGCCCAGAACAGCCCCAGCGCCTCGGCATCCGTCTCCATCAAGTCCGCCGCGCTCTGCCCTTCCCACGCGCCGAAGTGCAGCTCCTGCACGTCCTTGTCCAGATGCACCGACAGCTGCAGTTGCTCACCGAGCTCAGCGGCGAACCGCGCGCAACGTTGCAACGGCGAGCTGACAATGCGATCCCACGGCCCGCCTTGGGCTACCGCCGCGCGCATCTGCGTCCAGCCATTTTCGGTGAGCGCATCGTCGAGGCTGCCACGCAAACCGCCGCCCAGCTCCGTCTCGCCGTGGCGCAGCAGATCCACACGCAACGTCATGCCGGGCGATCCGCCACGGCTGCTTCGGCGAAGGTCGCCATCTGCCCGTGCAGGTCGCAGGCCAGGCGCAACAACGGCAGCGCCAGCGCAGCGCCACTGCCCTCGCCCAGGCGCAGGTCGAGGTCCAGCAACGGCTCGGCGCCCAGGGTTTCCAGCACGTGACGATGGCCCGGCTCGGCACCGCGATGGCCGAACAATAGCCACTCGCGACAGGCCGGATTCAAACGCACCGCAATCAGCGCCGCGACCGAGCAGATGAAACCGTCGACCAGCACCGCGACGCCCTCCTGCGCACACGCCAGGTAAGCGCCGACCAACGCGGCAATCTCAAAACCACCGAGGTTGAACAGCGTCTGCAAGACGTCACCGCGCTGAGCGGCATGCAGCACCAGTGCGCGCTCGATCACTTGCGCTTTGTGGCTGACGCCGGCGGCATTCAGCCCTGTGCCCGGGCCGGTCAGGTGCGCCACCGGACAATCGAGCAACGCGCAGGCCAGCGCACTGGCCGCCGTGGTGTTGCCGATGCCCATTTCACCGCCAATGAACAACTGCGTGCCGGCGGCTTTCGCCCGCAACACGCTGTCGCGGCCAGCCTGCAGGGCCAGTTCGCCCTGGACCGGCGTCATCGCAGGGCCCTCGACGAAATTCGCCGTGCCGGCGCCGAGGTTCAAGTGGCGCACGCCGGGCAGGCTAAGCGCCGGGTTCACCGTGCCCAGATCGACCACTTCCAGTTGCGCGCCGAGCTGACGCGCCAGCACGCTGATCGCCGCGCCGCCGCTGACGAAATTGAGCAGCATCTGCCCGGTGACTTCCTGCGGATAGGCCGAAACGCCCTCCGCCACCACACCGTGGTCGCCTGCGAAAATCGCAATCCATATCTGCGTGAGCGTCGGTTTGACTTGGCCTTGCAAACCGGCCAGTTGCACCGCCACCGACTCAAGGCGCCCCAGCGAGCCGGCCGGTTTGGTCAATTGCTGCTGCCGCTCAGTCGCTTGCGCTTTGATCTCGGCATGCACGGTTTTGCACGGGTTCAGCCACCAGGTCGGGTTCATAACGCAGATCCTTTCAAAGTCAGGGGCAGGCCGGCGACGGTCAGGACAACACGCTGACAGCGCTCGGCCAAAGCTTGATGCAGCCAACCGGCTTCATCGACGTAGCGACGAGTCAATTCTCCCAGCGGCACGACGCCCATTCCGGTTTCGTTGCTGACAAAAATGATCTCGCCCGGCAATGACTCCAGGCAGTCGAGCAGCGCTTCGCGTTCGACGGCGAGGCGTTCGGCATCGTCGAGCATCAGCAGGTTGGTCAGCCACAGGGTCAGGCAATCAACCAGCAGGCAATGCTCGGCGCGGGCCGATTCGCGCAATACCCGCGCCAGTTGCAGCGGCTCTTCGATCAACGCCCATGCGGCTGGGCGGCGTGCGCGGTGATGGGCGACGCGCTCGCTCATCTCGCCGTCAAGCGCTTGGCTGGTGGCGATATAGGTCACCGCGAGATTGCTTTCGCTGGCGAGTTTTTCAGCCAGACGACTTTTGCCGGAGCGGGCGCCGCCGAGGATCAGTTGGAGCATGGGTTCATCCCAAAATGTGTGGTGAGACAACCGGCCCCTTCGCGAGCAGGCTCGCTCCCACAAGTAACCGCATTCCCCTGTGGGAGCGAGCCTGCTCGCGAAAGAGCCAGCACAAATAACTCAAATCCCACAGAGCTGACGCAACAGCCCGGTATCCAGATGCGTCTCCACCAGATCCGCCAACCGCTCGATATCGCGCTCGCGCAAGCCGTGGTAATCAACATCTTGCACGTCACTCAAGCCGGCCCAGCGCAGCAACGCCGCACTCGCCTGCGGGGATTCGAACAAGCCATGCAGATAAGTGCCGAACACTTGGCCATCGGTACTCTGCGCGCCATCGCAACGACCGTCGTCCAAATGCACCGCCGCGTTCTCCAGCGCCGGTCCGGTGGTCACGCCAGCATGAATTTCGTACCCAATGACTTCGGCGTTTTCCAGCGCCAGCCGCCCGCGTACATTGCGCAATTGTTTCTCGGCTTCCAATTGCGTCTCGAACGCCAGCAAGCCCAGGCCAACGCTGGAGCCGGCTGCGCCTTCGAGCCCGAGCGGGTCATGCACGTGTTCACCGAGCATCTGCAGACCGCCACAAATCCCCAGCAGCTTGCCGCCGTAACGCAGGTGCCGATTGATCGCCGCGTCCCAACCGTTGGCGCGCAGATAAGCCAGATCACCGCGCACGCTTTTCGAGCCTGGCAGGATGATCAGATCGGCGGGCGGAATCGCCTGCCCCGGGCCGACGAATTGCAGATCCACCTGCGGATGCAAACGCAGTGGATCGAAGTCGGTGTGGTTGCTGATGCGCGGCAGCACCGGCACTACCACTTTCAACACCTGCTCGACCTTGTCGGTCTGGCGCTGATCGATGCCGTCCTCGGCCTCCAGATGCAGGTCCATCACGTACGGCAACACGCCGATCACCGGTTTGCCGGTGCGCTGTTCGAGCCAGTCGAGACCCGGTTGCAGCAAGGCGATATCGCCGCGAAAACGGTTGATGATGAAGCCTTTGACCCGCGCCTGTTCGCTCGGCGAAAGCAACTCAAGAGTACCCACCAGATGCGCAAACACGCCGCCGCGATTGATGTCGGCAATCAGCAGCACCGGGCAATCCACCGCTTCGGCAAAACCCATGTTGGCGATGTCGCCGGCGCGCAGATTGATCTCGGCCGGCGAACCGGCGCCTTCGACCATCACCAGCGGATACGCCGCGCTGAGTCGCGCATGGGAGGCGAGCACCGATTGCATCGCGATGGCCTTGTAATCGTGATAGGCGACGGCGTTCATCGTCGTGACCGCGCGGCCATGAATGATCACTTGGGCGCCGGTGTCGCTGTTGGGTTTGAGCAGCACCGGATTCATGTCGGTGTGCGGCTGAAGATGCGCCGCCTGCGCCTGCACCGCCTGGGCCCGGCCGATCTCGCCGCCGTCAGCGGTCACCGCGCTGTTGAGCGCCATGTTCTGCGGTTTGAACGGCACCACCGCGACACCCTGGCGGGTAGCCCAGCGGCACAGGGCCGTCACCAGGGTACTTTTGCCAGCATCGGAAGTGGTGCCCTGCACCATCAGCGTGGTCATGAGATGTCCTTGGCGAAGGCTTGCAAAGCCTGTTCGAGACGCAGCTCCTGCCCGGCATCGGCGGGCAGGCCGAAACGCACACTGCTGTGGTGGCTGAACAGGCGCAGAAGAATGCCGCGCCGGGCCATGAACTCGTGCAGCGCTTCGGCATGCTCGGTGATCAGCCACTGAAACAGCGCGCAGCCACCCTGCGGTGCAAAACCGCAACGGGTCAGCAACGCCGCCAGCCGCTCGCTCGCTTCGTCGCTGCGAATCCGCTGCCGGGTATGGCCATCGGTGTCTTGCAGACACGCCGCCCCAAGCACTCGCGTCGGCCCGCTCACCGCCCACGGCCCGACCTGTTCGGCGAGCAGTTTGAGCAACTTGCGCTCAGCCAGAACGAAGCCGAGGCGCACCCCGGCCAGACCGAAAAACTTGCCGAAGGAGCGCAACACCACCAGCCCGACCTGATGCGCATACGGCGCCAGACTCAGTTGCGGGGTGTTGTCCATAAAAGCTTCGTCGACCACCAGCCAGCCGCCGCGTTGCGCCAGCCGCGCATGCCAGTCGAGCAGGCGCGCCGGGCTCAGGCTCAGCCCGGTCGGGTTGTTCGGGTTGACCACCACCAGCACATCGAGGCTGTCGAGGAAGAATTCGACTTCCTGCTCCAGCACTTCACGCACGATGTAGCCACTGCGACGCCAGGCTTCGGCATGTTCGGCATAACACGGCGACAACACGCCAACCTTGCCGGCACGGCGCAGGCGCGGCAGCAGTTGGATGGCCATCTGCGAACCGGCGACCGGCAGCACCTGTGCGGCGCCGTAGTAATCGCACGCTGCCTGCTCCAGACCGTCGTCGGTTTCCGGCAGACGCGCCCAGGCGCGCAGCGGGATCTCCGGGATCGGGAACGGCCACGGCGCCAGTCCGCTCGACAGGTCGAGCCAGTCGGCCTCGGCAATCCCGTAATCGCGTGCCGCCTGGCGTAGTCGGCCACCGTGTTCAAGCATAAAATTCCGCCCCCACGCATAGGATCAGCAGCCACAACCATACCCCGCGCTGGACCAATTGCCAGCCACGGTCGATGGAATCGGCATCGGCCGGCGCGCCTTCGCCCAGTTGCGCGCGCTCATGCAGTTCGCCGTGATAAATCGCCGGGCCGCCCAACTCGACAGCGAGGGCACCGGCGCCGGCCGCCATCACCGGGCCGGCGTTGGGGCTGTCCCACTGCGGCGCCTGGGTGCGCCAGCACTTCAAGGCGAGTCGGGTTTTGCCCAGCAGCGCGTAGGTCAACGCCACCAGGCGCGCAGGAATGTAGTTCAACACGTCGTCGATTTTCGCCGCGGCCCAGCCAAAGCGTTCGAAGCGTTCGTTGCGATATCCCCACATCGCATCAAGGGTATTGCTCAAGCGATAGAGCACCACGCCCGGCGCGCCGGCGACGACAAACCAGAACAAGGCAGCGAACACCGCATCGCTGCCGTTCTCCAGCACCGACTCGGTGGCGGCGCGGGCGACGGCGCTGCTGTCGAGTTCATCGGTCTGGCGACTGACCAGATAGCCGACACGCGTGCGCGCCTCATCCAGGTCATCGGCGCGCAATGCAGCGGCGACCGGGGCGACATGCTCGCCGAGGCTGCGCATGCCCAGTGCGCAATACAGCGCGAGAATCTCGACGATCCAGCCAACGTAAGGCGCCCAGGAAAATGCAGTGGCGAGCAAGGTCAGCGGCAGCACCGCGAGCACCCACGCGGTCACGCCATGGCTGCGCCAGCCCCGCCCGCCGGCGTTGAAGCGCTGCTCGATGCGCCCGGCGAAATTGCCGAACGCCACCAGCGGATGCCAGCGTTTCGGTTCACCGAGCAGCGCATCCAGCGCCACTGCGGCGACACTCAACAACGCCACACTCATTGACTCACTCCCCAATAATTTTCGTACAGCAACTCATTGAGCGGTCGCGCCTGCGCCCAGCCTTCAAGTACCAGCATCGGTGCTGGATAAAATTCCTTGACCGGCCCCAGACACAACACAGCCAACGGCTTGGCCCCGGCCGGCAACTTGAGCACATCCGCCAGTGCCTGCGGTTCGAACAGCGAGACCCAGCCCATGCCCAGGCCTTCGGCACGGGACGCCAGCCACAGATTCTGGATCGCGCAGGACAGCGAGGCCATGTCCATTTCCGGCAACGTGCGCCGCCCGAAGATGTGTTTTTCGCGATCGTCCATCAGCGCCGCGACCAGCACTTCGGCGCAGTCGTTGATGCCTTCGACCTTGAGTTGCATGAACTCATCGCTGCGCTCGCCGAGGGCAATAGCTGTGCGGACGCGTTCTTCTTCGACCAGATCGCGGATCTGCCCGCGCAAGGCTCGGTCGCTGATGCGGATGAAGCGCCACGGCTGCATCAGGCCGACACTCGGCGCCTGGTGCGCGGCTTCCAGCAAACGGCGCAGCAGCTCGGGCTCAACCGTGCCGCCAGTGAAGTGGCGCATGTCGCGGCGTTCGGCGATGGCTTTGTAGACCGCAGCGCGCTCGGCTTCGGAGAATGAGTTGTCGGTCATGGCCCTTTCGCGAGCAGGCTCGCTCCCACAGGGGATCCGGTTTGTTCAGACACTGCTTTACTCACTGTGGGAGCGAGCCTGCTCGCGAAAGCGGCTTCAGGCTCGGGCGCAAACAGTGCAGCGACAGCCGCAGGATTCGACGGAAAGTAAAAATGCACATAAGAAGCCGTCATCCGCCCTTGCCGATAAACCGCCTCGGCCCCACGCCCGCCATTCGGGCTCAGGCCCCGAGCAATCGGCGTCAATTCAGTCGTCGTCAGGGAGTGATGATAAGTGTGCCCACGCAACGGACCTTCCGGCAGCTCAACCGCTTGCAGCGCCAGTGCCGCGAGACGCTTCTGCATCACCGCATCGCCCTTGAGCAACCCGACCAGTTCCGCGCGGGTGCCCTCCACGTCAGTCAAGGACTCGAGCAAATACAACATGCCGCCACACTCGGCGAGCAACGGTTTCCCAGCGGCATGGTGCGCGCGGATCGCTGCAAGCATCGGCATGTTTTGCGACAGCGCCACGTGATGCAATTCCGGGTAACCGCCCGGCAGATACAGGCTGTCCGCGTCGGGCAATTGCGTGTCGCGGATCGGCGAGAAAAAGTGCAACTCGGCGCCCATCGCCCGCAGCAGATCGAGGCTGGCGCCGTAGGTGAAGGCGAAAGCCTCATCGCGGGCGACGGCAATCCGCACACCTTTTAATAAAGGCTCGGCGGCGATGACGTCAGGCGCGGCGAATTCCACGGCCGGCGGCAGCGCGACTTCGCAACTGCTGGCCAAGGCATCGGCAGCCGCGTCGAGGCGCAAGTCCAGGTCATTCAATTCGCTGGCCTGCACCAGGCCTAGATGGCGGCTCGGCAATTCGATGCCGGTCTCGCGGGACAACGCACCGTACCAGCGCAAGCCTTCGGTCAGGCTGCCTTCGAGCAATTGCGCGTGACGCAAGGTGCCGACGCGATTAGCCAGCACGCCGGCAAACGGCAAGTCCGGCTGATAGCGCGCCAAACCCAGCGCCAAAGCGCCAAAGGTCTGCGCCATGGCGGTGCCGTCGATCACGCCAAGCACCGGCACGCCGAAGTGTCGTGCCAGATCGGCGCTGGATGGCGTGCCGTCGAACAGGCCCATTACCCCCTCGATCAGAATCAGATCCGCATCAGCGGCGGCTTCCCACAACAGGCGCCGACTTTCCTGCTCGCCGACCATCCACATGTCCAGTTGATACACCGGGGCACCGCTGGCGCGCTCGAGAATCATCGGGTCGAGAAAGTCCGGCCCGCATTTGAACACGCGCACCTTGCGCCCCTGATTGCGATGCAAACGGGCGAGTGCGGCGGTGACGGTGGTCTTGCCGTGACCGGAAGCCGGCGCGGCGATCAACACCGCCGGGCAGTGACGTGGTTGCTTCAAAGTTCGACGCCTTTCTGCGCTTTGATGCCGGACTGGAAGGCGTGTTTGAGCATGCCCATTTCGGTAACCGTGTCGCCCATTTCAATCATTTGCGGCTTGGCGCCGCGACCGGTGACAACCACGTGCTGCATCGGCGGACGCGCCTGCAAATCGCTGAGCACCTGATCCAGATCGAGGTAGCCATGCTTGAGTGCGATATTCAGTTCATCGAGCACCACCAGACCGATCGACGGGTCGCGCAACAATTCGCGGGAGACTTCCCAGGCGGCGGTCGCAGCGGCGATGTCGCGCTGACGATCCTGGGTTTCCCAAGTGAAACCTTCGCCCATGACGTGGAAACGCACCTGCTCGGGAAAGCGCCGGAAGAACAATTCCTCGCCGGTGCTGTTGCGGCCCTTGATGAACTGCACCACGCCGCACTGCATGCCGTGGCCCATGGCGCGGGCGAGCATGCCGAATGCCGAGCTGCTTTTGCCTTTGCCATTGCCGGTCAGCACCAGCACCAGACCGCACTCGTCGGGCGAGTTGGCGATGCGTTCGTCGATCACGGCCTTCTTGCGCTGCATGCGCGCCAGATGGCGTTCGTCACGCTCGGGGGAATCAGTCATGGGGAGCTCTCCGTTGAGGCTGGATAACGGCGGGCAGGCACAGCAATAGACGGCAAAAAGCCTGGCATCGCCCACCGTGATGCCGCTGGATGGATCAGGCCGGTCTCCGGGCTCATGAGCGGCGTTGGCCTGACTGCGCGCCTTCCCGCTGTTGAGCAGTGGCATTGAACGCAGTTTTCACTCATTTACCGTTGCGGGGGCAGCGCCGGGATCGTCGTGGCTTCGCTTGAAGACCACCCTCACCGGCTTCCCTGTTTCACTCTGTCGACGCGAGGCCACAGAGCACCTGAAACAAGCGGCGAAGGTTAGAGGGTTGGGGGTGGAGCGTCAATTAAAGAGGCGCCCTGAGGATGAATAACTGCCGCCGGGCAATTATCCAGCGGCAATCTTGTGCCAGACTGTAACAAGTGATATCAAAGAGCCATGCTTTTTCCGAAAAGCTCACTACAACAATAAGGATGATGACGATGCAAGGCATGATCATCAGCAACCCGCGCCTGGAATTTCTGCGCCCGGTGCTGGAACGCTGGTTTGACTGTATCGATCGCTACAACAGCGTGCGCGGCGACAACGACACGCCCTACTGGCACGACGAAAAAGCCAATCTCGGCCTGCTCTCGGCGGCAGCGTGGATGGCCGAACTGGTCACGCTGAACGAAACGACCACGCGCAAACAGAACGAAGAAGGCGAGCGCAATGCCCGCGCCGATCTGCTCATTGCCGGGGCCGAAGACCGTGCGTTCATTCAGGCCACGCAACGCTGGCCACGAGTCAACAACCTCAATCTGACCCAGGCGCTGCTCGACATCACCGTTGACGCCAAGCGCATCAGCTACGCCAGCGATCTCAAGCTCGGCTGCCTGTTCGTCGCCCCGCAAAAAGCCCAACACAGCGCCAGTCCCGAAGAGTTGCAGGACATGGTCGATGATCTGCAAAAAGAGCACACCTGCGCCGTGGCCTGGTATTTCCCCTACGCCTATCGCAAATTGCGCAGCGAAGCGGGCAACTATCATCCGGGCATCGCCGTGCTGTTCAAGGAAGCTCGCGGCTGAGCAGTTGAACCATCGGGCCTGCGCCCTCCTCTATGATTAGGAATGCATTCATAGGGAAGATCAGCAATGCGCAAGGCCCAACTCGTTTTCGTCATCGCCCTCGCCGGAGGGCTCGCCGCCTGCGGTGAAACCTCCAGCCTGCAAGTCTCCGACGGCACCGGTCCGTCGCCGAAACTGCCCGAACCGAACAAGACCCTGATCCCGACGGTGAATATCGCTCCGGCAGTGGGCTGGCCAGACGGCGCCAAACCGACAGCGGTAGCCGGCACACAGGTCGCCGCGTTTGCCGAAGGCCTCGATCATCCACGCTGGCTGTATGTGCTGCCCAACGGCGATGTGCTGGTGGCGGAAACCAACGCGCCACCCAAACCGGATGACAGCAAAGGCATTCGTGGCTGGGTGATGAAAAAAGTCATGGGCAAGGCCGGCGCCGGCGTGCCGAGCCCGAACCGCATCACTCTGCTGCGCGACGCCGACCACGATGGTGTTGCAGAAACCCGCACGGTGTTTCTGCAGAACCTCAACTCGCCGTTCGGCATGACCCTGGTTGGCAACGATTTGTACGTGGCCGACACCGATCGCCTGCTGCGTTTCAACTACGAGCCGGGCGCTACCGAAATCAAGACCCAGCCGATCAAGGTCGTTGACCTGCCGGGCGGCACGCTGAACCATCACTGGACCAAAAATGTGATCGCCAGCAAGGACGGCAGCAAGCTGTACGTCACGGTCGGCTCGAACAGCAACGTCGGCGAAAATGGTCTGGATCAGGAAGAAGGCCGGGCCGCGATCTGGGAAGTCGATCGCGCGACCGGTAACCATCGAATCTTTGCTTCGGGGATCCGCAACCCCAACGGCCTCGCCTGGGAACCCACCAGCGGTGCGCTGTGGACGGCGGTCAACGAGCGTGACGAAATCGGCAGCGATCTGGTGCCGGACTACATCACCTCGGTCAAGGACGGCGGCTTCTATGGCTGGCCGTTCAGCTACTACGGCCAGCACGTCGATGTGCGGGTCAAGCCGCAGAATCCTGATCTGGTGGCCAAGGCCATCGCTCCGGATTACGCGGTCGGTCCGCACACGGCTTCGCTGGGCCTGACCTTCGCCGAGGGCAACCGCTTGCCGGCGCAGTTCAAGGAAGGCGCATTCATTGGCCAACACGGCTCGTGGAATCGCAAACCGCACAGTGGCTATAAGGTGATTTTCGTGCCGTTCAGCGCCGGCAAGCCGACTGGCCAACCGGTCGATGTGCTGACCGGATTCCTCGACAAGGATGAGAATGCATTGGGCCGCCCGGTGGGCGTGGTGATCGACCAGCAAGGTGGATTGCTGGTGGCGGATGATGTGGGGAACAAGGTGTGGCGCGTGTCGTCTGCCAAATAACTTACCGCCTGACACATAACAAATGTGGGAGCGAGCTTGCTCGCGAAAGCGTTGGATCAGTCAATATTGAATTGAATGACACACCGTCTTCGCGAGCAAGCTCGCTCCCACATTGGGTTTTGCTTTGTCTTGACTAGGGGTTATGCGCCAACTGCCCCGGCTGCAATACCCGCTTGGCGCTCAGATAAGCTTTCTGCCAGTAAGCCTTCGACAGGCTGTCGAGCTTGACCGTGCCGCCCGTCGCCGGTGCATGCACGAAGCGCCCTTCGCCGACGTAAATCCCCGCATGACTGACCTGGGAGCCGCCGTTGGTGGCGAAGAAAATCAGGTCGCCCGTCTGCAAGCCTTCCTTGCCGACATTCGGCGCCTGCATGACGATCATTTCGCGGGTTGAGCGCGGCAGCGAAATACCTGCTGCGTCGCGGTAGACAAACCCGATCAGGCCACTGCAATCAAAACCCGAATCCGGCGTGTTGCCGCCCCAGCGATAAGGCGTGCCGACCAGACCGAGTGCGCGGAACAGCACGTCCTCAGCAACGGGAGAGAAAGCCTGGGAGGGACCGAACACGATCGGCGCGCGAACCACGGGGGCTGGCGGCGGTGGGCGGCTGGCGCAGGCGCTGAGCAGCGCGGCGCAAAGGATCAAGGTGAGGCGGGCCGACATCGTCATAAGCAGAACATCCTGATCTGGCTGCGGCTTTCTCTGCCGAATGGACAGAAACAAAACCGCCTGCGTCATCACGCAGGCGGTTTGCCATCAATATAGATTCAGGATTCTAGCGGCTACGCGGCAAACTTCAAGTAAGACTTTAACTTCACCTTGTAAAGTTTACGTCTACTCCCTTGCCCGGCCTTTTTGCCGCCGCGAACGCGGCGACAAGGGGTTACTTGCGTGCGGTGACCACGGTCGGCGCCATCGCCAGTGCGCGCTTGGCTTCGATGAAGGTCTTGCTCCAGTAGCTGTCACCCAGGCTGTCGATGCGAACACCGCCGCTGCGACGACTGCTGGAGTGGATGAACTGGTTGTCGCCCAGATAGATCCCGGCGTGGCTGACACGACCGCGGCGACCATTGGTGGCGAAGAACAGCAGGTCACCCGGCTCAAGGTTGCTGCGCGAAACCAGCGGCGCATCGACGTTGATCATTTCACGGGTGGAGCGCGGCAGGTTCATGCCGGCCTCTTCGCGGAACAGGTAACCGATGAAGCCGCTGCAATCGAAACCGGCTTCAGAGGTCCCGCCGAAACGGTAACGGGTACCGATCAGTGACATGCCGCGTTCGAGGATGCTGTCGGCCAGCACCGGAAGCTGATAAGGCTTGCTGCCGTTGAACTGGTTGAGTTCTTTTTCGGTGTCCAGTTCTTCCTGGTAGATAACGGAAGTCTGGGCAGTAGCGGAATTCTTGACCTGTTGCGGCGGCTCTTGAACCGGAGAATGAGCAGCACAACCGAATAACAGGGTAACGAGTGCGAGAGGCACGAGGGGTGCGAAGCGCTTTAGCATGGGCACGACCGTGGCTGATAGTTGTAAAGAAGCCGAGACTATGCCCGCTATCGTCCTCATTTGCAAATTCAATCGAACTTTATGTGACTTCCCGGTTTCGCGTTTACATCTAAGCGCGTAACCCGCCCGGCGGGCGAATCACTCTGTGCAGGCGGATTTTCTGGCGCCTGAAAGCTGGCAAAAGCGTACTTTCACCAGCCCAGGGTTTCCTTGAGGAAGGGAATGGTCAGCTTGCGCTGCGCCTGTAAAGAGGCCTGATCAAGCTGTTCGAGCAGATCGAACAGCGCACTCATGCTGCGAGTACCGCGGGTCAGAATGAAGTGCCCCACCTCATCGGTCAGGTGCAGACCGCGACGCGAGGCGCGCAATTGCAGTGCCCGCAGTTTGTCTTCATCGGAAAGCGGCCGCATCTGGAAAATCAACGCCAGGGTCAGACGTGACTTCAGGTCGGCCAGTTTGATCGGCAGTTCACGCGGTGAGGTGGACGCGGCGATCAGCAGGCGTCGGCCACTGTCACGCAGGCGGTTGAACAGATGAAACATCGCCTCTTCCCAGTCAGCCTTGCCGGCGATCACCTGCAAGTCATCCAAGCAAACCAGCTCATACTGTTCGAGGTTATCGAGGATTTCCACACCGCGATCCATCAACTCGGCCAGCGGCAGATACACCGCCGGCTCGCCCATCTGTTCGAAACGCAGGCACGCCGCCTGCAACAGATGCGTGCGCCCGACGCCGTGCTTGCCCCACAGGTAGATCAGGCTCTCCGTCCACCCGGCGTCGGCTTCGCAAAGACGCTCGACATAGCCGAGTGCAGCGGCATTGGCGCCTGGGTAGTAGTTGATGAAGGTGGCATCGTCACGCAGACGCACACCTAGGGGCAGCTGAATCGGTTTCATGCTGACTGAACAGTTCTCAAAGGAACCGTTAGTGGCCTCTGTGTAAAGTTGCCGAAGTTTATACCCGTGAGGCTGAGCGCACAATGCGACAGACTCCAAGCAAAATCAAAGGTTTGCGTTAACCCACTGGTTTCATGGCAGATTATCTGGCGCCCTCGCCTGCACGACACCGGCCAGCCCGGCCAACCGCCGGGCCAGCCGCGACGTTACAGCTCAGGTTCGTCGACGCCGCTGTAGATCCCGGAATCCTTGTACAGATCGTGGACATGGCGCACCAGCACCATGATCACCGCCGCCACCGGCAGTGCCAGCAGCACGCCGGTGAAGCCGAACAACTCACCCCCCGCCAGAATCGCGAAAATCACCGCCACCGGGTGCAGACCGATGCGGTCACCGACCAGCAACGGCGTCAGCACCATACCCTCCAGCGCCTGACCGACCATGAACACCGCGACGATCCCGACCATCGGATACAGATCGCCACCGAACTGGAACAACCCAGCGATCAACGCCGCGCCGATG
The DNA here is from genome assembly GCF_035554175.1 of Pseudomonas sp. GTDB lineage: Bacteria > Pseudomonadota > Gammaproteobacteria > Pseudomonadales > Pseudomonadaceae > Aquipseudomonas. Next base: position 22,513 of record NZ_DATMIV010000040.1, read on the forward strand.
CCGATGACAAAGCCCATGTACGGAACGATGGCGGCCAGACCGGCAATCAGGCCGATCAACAGCCCCAGTTCCAGACCGACGATCATCAGGCCAGCGGCGTAAATCACCCCCAGCGCGACCATCACCAGCAACTGACCGCGCACGAACGCGCCGAGCACTTCATGGCACTCTTCGGCCAGCGAAACCACACGCTCTTCGCGATCACGCGGCAACAGGCTGCGAATCTTGCCCATCATCACGTCCCAGTCGCGCAGCAGGTAGAAGCTCACCACCGGGATCAGCACCAGGTTCGCCAGCCAGCCGATCAGCGCCAGGCTCGACGCTGTTGCCTGGCTCAGCACCACACCGACGATGTCGGTGGTCTGGCCCATGTGCTCGCTGATGGCCGCTTTGACTTTGTCGAACTTCCAGAAGCCGTCCGACAACCCCAGTTTCGCCTGCGCCCACGGCACAGCGGTGTGCTGCAACCAGTCGAGCATCTGCGGCGCCAGCTCATACAAGCGCAGCAACTGCTTGGCGAGCATCGGCACCAATACCAGCATCAATGCGGTGACGATGAGCGTGAACAACGCGAACACGGCTATCACGCCCCAGGTGCGCGACAAGCCCAGACGCTCCAGTCGATCCACCAGCGGATCGAACAGATAAGCCAGCAACAGCGCGACCAGAAACGGCGTGAGGATCGGGTGCAGCAACCATACAAACGCGCAAAGCAGGACAACCCCACCGAGCCAGAACCAACGCCGCGTATCGGCCATTTACCACTCCTGATGCTTCTATATAAGGAAAGACTTACCAGCGAAACCGCAAGGACGGTGCCGCCGCTGTCGGGGTTGGCGGCGCAACCGCTGGCGCACCCTCAACGGCAGGCTGCACCGGCGCCACGGGAGCCGGCGCTTCGGCGGGCAGCTCCTGCAACTTTGCCAGTGCCAACTGCGCACGCAGCTGATCGGCACTGCCATTGACCCGGTAGACGATGCGATCGCCCTGCACGCTTTGCAGACGCACGCCGAACGGTTCGAGTAACCGCAGCAGCGCCGCGTAATGATCCAGATTCATGCCTTGCACTTCCAGCGTCTGCTGACCCGACGCCCCCGGCCTGGCGACAAACCGCGGTGCCAGGCGCTCGGCCACCGCCAGCATGACCGCGTCGGCGACGGCGGCCTGATCGGCGCCCTGCACGCTGCCGGCCTCTTTCTGATCACCAAGCCACAACCGCCATTTCGCCTGCCACTGCCCGCCTTCTTCGCGAGCATGTACCGTCAACAAGGCGTCGGCGTTGTAGCGTTCCGAAGCACTGCGCAACGGCGCGGGGTCAGCGCTTTCCAGCGCCGGCGCGGTGGCCACCAGTTGCTCGCTGAGATCCGCCAGCGGCAAACGCAGTGGCAAACCGCGATGTTGCGCGGCCGTGCGCAACGCTGTGGCTGCGGCTTGACCGTCACCGACCAGACTCGCACCTTCAGTTGAATCGTTCAGCCACCAGCTGAGGATCGACGGCCGACTGGCGCCCCACACCGGCAACCCGGCCCGGCGCAAGGCCTGCTCGGTGGTCGCCGGATCGAAATCGACTTTCAGCACTTCCGGGGGCCCGGCATCGAAACCGAACTGGCTGATGATCTGTTGCGGGTCCTTGCGAATTGGCGCCAGCCCCGGGTTCTGTGCGGCTTTCGGGTCACCGGTCAGGCGCAGCACCAGAGTATCGAGCGCGGCCTGCGTGGCACGATCGCGCTCTTGCGCAGCCTGGCCGTTGACCGGCTGTCGGACCTGATACAGACCTTTGAGGTTTTCGGCATGGCTCGCCAGGCTGACCAGTGTCAGGCAGCCTACAAATAATAATTTACAGAAACGCATGGAAAATTCCCGTCGACAGGAGCGGCTGGAACACGCCGCGTGAACCGTTTGAGCAAGGCTCTGACCCTCACCGCGCGCAAAACATTCACGCCGCAGCGCTAAGTTTTTGCACAGTGCTAACGATAGACGGTTAATCGCCACACCTTATACAGCCAGTCATACGTTGCGATTGCAAAAAATTTCCGCCGATATGGCCCTGCCCGTCGGTGCGAGGATGGCCGCTGCCCCTCAAGCCTGATAAAATCGCGCGCCTTCGCAGACCGGCAACAGCCGGGCCCCTCGAAACTCGCGTGAGGCGATCGCCCATCGAGTTCGATGTTCCCGCTGAACTCGGTCGTTACCCCCTGAATCCCCTCCCCTAAAGGCCTGGATCATGAGCAAGCAACCCTCCCTGAGCTACAAGGACGCCGGTGTAGACATCGACGCCGGTGAAGCATTGGTCGAACGCATCAAGAGCGTCGCCAAGCGCACTGCGCGCCCGGAAGTCATGGGCGGCCTGGGCGGTTTCGGCGCCCTCTGCGAAATCCCGGCCGGCTACAAGCAGCCGGTGCTGGTCTCCGGCACCGACGGCGTCGGCACCAAGCTGCGTCTGGCGCTGAACCTGAACAAGCACGACAGCATCGGCATCGACCTGGTCGCCATGTGCGTCAACGATCTGGTGGTGTGCGGCGCCGAGCCGCTGTTCTTCCTCGACTACTACGCCACCGGCAAACTGAACGTCGACACCGCTGCCCAGGTTGTCACCGGCATCGGCGCTGGCTGCGAACTGTCGGGTTGCTCGCTGGTCGGCGGCGAAACCGCTGAAATGCCAGGCATGTACGAAGGCGAAGACTACGACCTGGCCGGCTTCTGCGTCGGCGTCGTGGAAAAAGCCGAAATCATCGACGGCTCGAAAGTCGCCACCGGTGACGCGTTGATCGCCCTGCCATCCTCCGGCCCGCATTCCAACGGCTACTCGCTGATTCGCAAGATCATCGAAGTCTCCGGCGCCGACATCGAGAGCACCCAGCTCGACGGCAAACCGCTGACCGACCTGCTGATGGCCCCGACCCGCATCTACGTCAAGCCACTGCTCAAGCTGATCAAGGACACCGGCGCGGTCAAGGCCATGGCCCACATTACCGGTGGCGGCCTGCTCGACAACATCCCGCGCGTTCTGCCGAAAGGCGCTCAGGCCGTGGTTGACGTGGCCAGCTGGACTCGCCCGGCCGTGTTCGACTGGCTGCAAGAGCAGGGCAACGTTGACGAAACCGAGATGCACCGCGTGCTCAACTGCGGCGTCGGCATGGTCATCTGCGTGGCTCAGGAGCACGTTGAAGTTGCTCTGAACACCCTGCGTGACGCCGGCGAGCAGCCTTGGGTCATCGGTCAGATCGCCGTTGCCGCCGAAGGCGCTGCGCAGGTCGAGCTGAAGAACCTCAAGGCTCACTGATGCCAAAGCCCTGTAATGTCGTGGTGCTGCTGTCCGGCACCGGCAGTAACTTGCAGGCTCTGATCGACAGCACGCGAACCGGCGACAGCCCGGTCCGCGTCGCTGCGGTGATTTCCAACCGCGCCGACGCCTACGGCCTGCAACGCGCCCGCGACGCGGGCATCGCCACCCGCTCGCTGGATCACAAGGCATTCGAAGGCCGCGAAGCCTTCGATGCCGCGCTGATCGAACTGATCGACAAATTCAATCCCCAACTCGTGGTGCTGGCCGGCTTCATGCGCATTCTCAGCGCTGATTTCGTGCGCCACTACCAGGGTCGCCTGCTCAACATTCATCCGTCGCTGCTACCCAAATACAAAGGGTTACACACTCATCAGCGCGCGCTGGAGGCCGGCGACACGGAACATGGCTGCTCGGTGCACTTCGTCACCGAGGAACTCGATGGCGGGCCACTGGTCGTACAGGCAGTATTACCGGTAGAGTTGCACGACACGCCGCAGAGTCTGGCGCAGCGAGTCCACGTTCAGGAACACCTGATCTATCCGATGGCAGTACGCTGGTTTGCCGAAGGCAGACTGACGCTCGGGGAACACGGTGCCTTACTCGACGGCCAGTTACTCGCCGCCAGCGGTCACTTGATTCGAAACTAGGAGATATTATGCGTCGCGCCCTGCTCTTCGCTTGCGCTCTGCTTACCCTGCCCTTCGCACAGGCAGCAGACCTTCAACCGTTCTCCGCCAGCTACACCGCCGACTGGAAGCAGTTGCCCATGAGCGGCACTGCCGAACGCAGCCTGACCAAGGAAGCCAATGGCGTCTGGAAACTCAGCTTCAAGGCGTCGATGATGATCGCCAGCCTGATCGAAGAAAGCACTCTGAAGCTGGACAAGGACACCTTGCTGCCACAGTCCTACCACTTCGAACGTGGTGGTCTGGGCAAAGCGAAAAAGGCTGACCTGGATTTCGACTGGGCCAACAAACTGGTGACCGGTACCGACCGTGGCGACGCGGTGAAGATCCCCCTGAACCGTGGCATGGTCGACAAGTCGACCTATCAACTGGCGCTGCAGCATGACGTCGCCGCCGGCAAGAAAAGCATGAGCTATCAGGTGGTTGATGATGGCGAAGTCGATACCTACGACTTCCGCGTGCTGGGTTCGGAAAAGGTCGACACCAAGGCCGGCCAGATCGATGCAATCAAGGTCGAGCGCGTCCGCGACCCGACGCAAAGCAAGCGCATCACCGTGCTGTGGTTCGCCAAGGACTGGGATTACTTGCTGGTGCGCCTGCAGCAGGTCGAGACTGACGGCAAGGAGTACAACATCATGCTCCAGGACGGCACGGTCAACGGTAAACCCGTCAAAGGCAGCTGATCCCGCTGCTGCAACGAAAGAGCCCCGCGAATGCGGGGCTTTTTATTTGCCCACAGTTTTCGCAAACACACCATCTCCTGTAGGAGCTGACGAGTGAAACGAGGCTGCGATCCTTTGATCCTGACCTTGAATCAACATCAAAAGATCGCAGCGTGCCGCAGCTCCTACATGGGTCTCGTCGCCTGTTCACTCAGACGGAGAACCGCGCCACCATCCCATTCAGATCCACCGCCAACCTTGACAACTCCTGGCTCGCCGCGCTGGTCTGATTCGCCCCTGCCGACGATTGCATCGCCAGATCACGAATGTTCATCAGATTGCGATCCACCTCCCGCGCCACCGCCGCCTGCTCTTCGGAAGCACTGGCAATGACCAGATTGCGCTCGTTGATCAAGGTAAACGCCGAGGCAATCTCCTCCAACGCCGAGCCTGCGCTCTTGGCCAGTTCCAGAGTCGAGCGCGCCCTTGCGTTGCTCTGCTGCATCGAACTGACCGCCGAATCGGTACCCTGCTGAATCCCGCCGATCATTTGCTCGATTTCCTGAGTCGACTGCTGGGTACGATGGGCCAGCGCCCGTACTTCATCTGCCACTACCGCAAAACCACGCCCTGCATCTCCGGCGCGCGCGGCTTCAATCGCGGCGTTGAGTGCGAGCAGATTGGTCTGTTCGGCAATCGAGCGAATCACATCCAGCACTTTGCTGATGCCATGAACCTTTTGCGCCAGCGCCTCGACCTGCGCCGCATTATTGGTGACGTCGCCAGCCAGAAACTCGATCGACGTCACCGTCTGCTGCACCTGCTCACGCCCTTGCCGGGCGATACGGTCGGACTCGCGGGAAGCTTCGGACGTGGCCACGGCGTTGTTCGCCACCTCTTCCACTGCCGCTGTCATCTGATTGACCGCCGTGGCCGCCTGTTCGATTTCCTGGCTCTGCTGGTGCAGGCCGCGCGTGGCGTCTTCGGTGACGCTGCTCAGCTCTTCAGCGGCCGAGGCCAATTGAGTGGATGACTCGGAGATACGCCGGATCGTATCGCGCAGGTTGTGTTGCATGCGCTTCAGCGCTTGCAGCAGGCGCGCCGGTTCGTCTCTGCCGGCGATGTGAATGTCACCCGTCAAATCCCCGCCCGCCACAACTTCGGCCACGCTGAGCGACTGCGTCAATGGCACAACAATGCTGCGAGTCAGCAGCAACGCCAGGCCGATGGTAATCAGCGCGGCCATTGCAATCATTACCCCGACCCACAACCGCGATTGATTGAACACCAGTCGCGCCGTCTCGGTGGCCAGATTGGCATTGTGTTTATTCATCTCCACCAGATCGCGCAGAGTGGCAGCGATCTCGTCGGCCAGCGGACTCATCTGATCATTGAGAATCGCTGACGCGTCGGCGACCCGATTTTGCGCCGACAGCTGCAGGACCTGTGCCTGCAGCTCAAGGTATCTGTGCTCGGCGCCCTTGAAGCGCTCGAACAGCACACGTTCCTCAGGTAACGCGATGAGTCGGTCATAACGCTGCTGCGCTTCAGTCAAGCCACTGCGCAGTTCGTTGAGCTTGGCGACGTTCTGCTCCAGTGCCTTGGGATCACGGTTGAGCAACAGGCGCATGGTCAACGCGCGCAGGCGCAGCATGTCCTGACTCAACTCACCGACCGCCATCACACTCGGCAGCCAGTTGTTGTCGACCTCATCGGATTGCGCGCGCATGTTCGACATCTGCAACAAGGCGAATGCGCCGAGGGCAAACACCATCAAGGCCAGCAGGCCGAACCCCATACCGGCGCGGGGGGCAATATTGAGACTACGGATATTCATCACTCTGGCTCCTTCCAAAAACGCTGCATCAGCCTGCAGCAGGTTGCTTTAGAAGGTATCGGCCTTGCGCGGAATTTGCGTAAGACCAAAAAGCGATATCAACGGGACGGTTCTACTTCGAACCCTTTTGAGCCTCAGCGCTGAGCCGCGGATTTGGCTGCGCCACGCGGCAATATCGCCAGAAAATTATCCCGTGCGACCTTGCGCGCCACTGCTTCCGGCAACCCATCCAGAAACGGCTGATAGCTGTGCAGTTCCTGACCGAGCTTGTTGAACCGCCCTACCACGTCGGAGCCGAGCATGAACCGATCGGGGTATTTCTCCACCAATGCCAGCCACTCCGCCCGCGGCTTGCCCTGCTCGTCCAGCAGATACGGGGTGAGCATGCTCCACGACAAATCAATGAACAGGTTCGGATAGGCTTCAAGCATGCGCGTCAAGGTTGGCAGCAGAAATGGCAACTGGGTCTGATGCCGATGAATCTCGGCGCTGGTGCCCGCATGCGCCCAGATGAATCTCGTGTGCGGATGATTGCGCAGCGGTTCTTCGACTTCCTTCAGGTACAGCGGATTTTTCTCACGCTTGGAGGTGATGTTGGAGTGCAGCATCACCGGCAGATCGTTTTCCGCTGCGAGGTGATAGATCCTGGTCATGGCCTCGTTGTTGGCCCGAGGCGTGTCACCTGAAGTGAGCGCCGTCAGATCATCGTGCCGGGTAAATACCTCGCCGATGCCCTGCCAGAGCCCGGGATACAGATCGAGCATGCGCTGGATGTGTGCGGCGGAATTCTTGTCGTTGGGATTGAAACCGGACAGGAACGGATGAAAGTGCTGACGCTGCTGCGGGGAGAGTTTCTGCACCGCATCGGCAATGATCACATCGGTGGCGCTGTACCAGTAGGCATCGGCATCATCACCAGCGTAATAGCGCGGACGCTTGGGCTCGTCTTCGTGCCATTTCTTCGCCACAGGAATGCCGGATATCATCACGTGCTCGATGGAGTTTTCTCGCATGGCCGTAAGCAATTTCTGCATGCCCGCGGTTTCCTGGAAAAAATCCACGTAATGCAGGTGCGCATCGCTGTAGGTGTATTCACGGGCGCTGACGCTACCGGCAAACAGCAGCAGGCAGGCGAGACTCAAACGAGACAAGGGCACAAGTAATCTCCGGCAGATGGGCATAGCCTAGACCGCGCCCGGACGACAAGGGTTCATCCGCCGGAAGGTGGAACGCGAACCTGCGGGAATGCTCTATAACTGCAAGGTCTGTTTTGATCGAACGATTTTTCCTGCCGCCTGTGAGGTTTCCATGACTGTCACCGTCAATACCGTCTCCGCCGAAGGTTTTCGTCACACCGTCCAGATCGATGATCACGAATTGTTTGCCGACGTGCCAAAGACTGCCGGTGGTGAAGGCACCGCCCCTGAACCACACGATTATTTCGACGCTGCGCTGGGCGCCTGCAAAGCGTTGACCCTGAAGATGTACGCGAAGAAAAAAGACATCCCGCTGACCGGCGTCGGTGTTGAAGTCAAACGTGACAACAGCGAGGAGCAGAAAGGCAAATACGCCCTGCATGTCACCCTCACCCTCAAAGGCGTACTGACCGACGCCCAGCGTGAAGAACTGCTGCGCGTCGCTGATCGCTGCCCGATTCACAAGTTGATGACCACCAGCGAGGTGACCATCGAGACCCACGCACCTCAAGGCTTCGACAGCCAATAATCCTCCCGATGCCAGCGGCGGGTTATGCTTCTGGCATCACCCGCCCAGCCTGGAATGCACCATGGACACGCCACCCCTGATCATCCGCCCGCGCGCTGAAGACGTCGAAGGCCAGCCGATTCTGCGCTCGCTGCCGTCAGCCAAATGCCGCAATGTCGGGCCTTTCGTGTTTTTCGACCACATGCTCGAGACGGTTTATCCGACAGGCAAAGGCATGGATATCCGACAGCATCCGCACATCGGTCTGTCAACGCTCACCTATTTGTTCGAAGGGCAACTGCAGCACAAGGACAGTCTGGGCTCCGATCAGTTGGTCAATGCTGGCGATGTCAGCTGGATGACCGCCGGCAGCGCGATTGCCCACGTCGAGCGCACGCCTGCACCGCTACTCGCCGAGACCTTTGCATTGCACGGCTTGCAAGTCTGGCTGGCCTCGCCCAAAGAGCACGAGCAAGGTCCCGGGCATTACAGCCACCATCCGGCGGCGACCTTGCCGGTCAGCGATAACCTGGGCGTGCAGATTCGCATGATTGCCGGGTCAGGCTTTTGCCTGGAATCGCCGGTGCCGGTGCTTTCTCCTACGCTGTACGCCGAAGTGAAGATGCAGACTGCGACCACTCTGCTGATTCCGACCGAGCATGCAGAACGCGCGGTGTATGTATTGAGCGGCGATGCGCAGTTGAATGGCGAGGCGATCGAACCGCATGCGCTGGTAGTGCTGCCGACGGGCGAAGAAATGAGCCTGTTTGCCGAAAGCGGTGTGCATGCAGTGGTGTTCGGCGGCGCGGCGCTGGACGGGCCGAGACGGATCAACTGGAACTTCGTCGCCAGTGATCCGGCGGCGATTGATGAGGCGCGGCGCAAGTGGGCGGCAGGTGATTGGCCAACGGTGCCAGGGGAAGTCGAGCGGATCGAACTACCGGCAAGCCGTTAAAAGCAAAAGATCGCAGCCTTCGGCAGCTCCTACACCGGATTCATGTAGGAGCTGCCGAAGGCTGCGATCTTTTGATCTGAGGGCAATCAGCCCTTGAACACTTCATCGAGCAAATCATGCATCGACTTGAACGCGCGCTTTGCGGTCTTTTCGTCGTACATCATTTTGCCCGGGACGTTGGCATGCGGATCGGTAAACGAGTGCACCGCGCCGCCATAGCTCAGCAGCTGCCAGTCAACCTTCGCAGCGTTCATCTCATCCTCGAACGCTGGCAGTTGCTCCTTCGGCACCAACGGATCGGACGCGCCATGCAGCACCAGCACCGAGCCCTTGATGTTCTGCGCATCCGCCGGGTTCGGCGAATCCAGGGTGCCGTGGAACGACACCGCTGCTTTCACCGGCGCGCCAGTGCGGGCCAGGTCCAGGGCGCAGCAGCCGCCGAAGCAGAAGCCAAACACCGCCAGTTTCGAGGTATCGACCGCCGCCTCACCCTGGCTTTGCAATTGCTCGAACGCTGCTTGCAGACGTTTGCGCAGCAGCGCGCGGTCGTCCTTGAGTGGCGTCATCGCCGCCAGCGCCTGATCAGCATTCTGCGGGCGCACGGCCTGACCATAGACGTCAGCAATCAACACCACGTAACCCTTGGCGGCCACCGCTTTGGCGATGTCTTCAGCGCCGGCGCTGACACCCATCCAGTTCGGCGCCATCAGCAACCCCGGGCGCGCGCCCTTGTGCTCGGCGTCAAACGCCAGACGCCCCTCGTAAGGCTGGCCGTCAATCTGATAGACCACGGAATGTACAGTGACTTGGCTCATTTCTGACTCCTGATTGTTTAAACACCAGAACGAAAAAACCCGCCGAAGCGGGTTTTTCCTACAACGTGGTCAAACCGACAGTTCAACCAGCAGCTTGTTCAGACGGCGTACATAAGCGGCCGGATCCTTCAAGCTGTCGCCCGCCGCGAGGGCGGCCTGATCGAAGAGGATGTGCGACAGGTCGCCAAAACGCTCTTCGCTCTGCTCGCCATCGAGTTTCTCGATCAGCGGGTGGCTTGGGTTGAATTCGAAGATCGGCTTCGAATCCGGGACTTTCTGCCCGCTGGCTTCGAGGATCTGGCGCATTTGCAGGCCCAGGTCCTGCTCGCCGATGGCCAGAATGGCCGGCGAATCGGTCAGGCGATGCGACACACGCACCTCAGCTACAGAATCGCCCAGCGCGGTTTTCAGACGCTCGACCAGACCTTCTTTGGACTTGGCGACTTCTTCTGCAGCTTTCTTGTCCTCTTCCGAGTCCAGGTTGCCCAGATCGAGGTCACCGCGTGCGACGTCGACAAAGGTCTTGCCGTCGAATTCACTGAGGTAGCTCATCAGCCACTCGTCGATGCGATCGGTCAGCAGCAGCACTTCGATGCCTTTCTTGCGGAAGACTTCAAGGTGCGGGCTGTTCTTGACCTGCGCGTAGGTTTCGCCGGTAAGGTAGTAGATCTTGTCCTGACCTTCCTTGGCGCGGGCCAGGTAGTCGGCCAGACCGACAACCTGCTCGCCGTCGTCGCCTTGGGTCGATGCGAAACGCAGCAGACCGGCAATTTTCTCTTTGTTGGCGAAATCTTCTGCCGGGCCTTCTTTCATGACCTGACCGAAGTTTTTCCAGAAGCCCTTGTATTGCTCAGGTTCGTTCTTCGCCAGTTTTTCCAGCATGTCGAGCACACGCTTGGTCAGCGCGGTTTTCATCGAATCGATGATCGGGTCTTTCTGCAGGATTTCACGCGACACGTTCAGCGACAGGTCGTTGGAATCGACTACGCCTTTGATGAAGCGCAGGTACAGCGGCAGGAACGACTCGGCCTGATCCATTACAAACACACGCTGCACGTACAGCTTCAGGCCCTTCGGCGCTTCACGCTGGTACAGGTCGAACGGCGCGCGGGCCGGCACGTACAGCAGCGAGCTGTACTCGAGCTTGCCTTCAACCTTGTTGTGGCTCCACGACAGCGGATTCTCGAAGTCGTGAGCGATGTGTTTGTAGAACTCCTGGTATTCCTCGTCTTTGACTTCAGTGCGCGGACGGGTCCACAGGGCGCTGGCGCGGTTGACGGTTTCCCATTCAACGGCCGGTGCCTCTTCGCCTTCGGCCGGAGTGACTTCCTTCGGCAGTTCGATCGGCAAAGCGATGTGGTCGGAATACTTCTTGATAATGTTGCGCAGACGCCAGCCATCGGCGAACTCGTCTTCACCGGATTTCAGGTGCAGGACGATGCGGGTACCGCGTTCTGGCTTGTCGATGGTGGCGACTTCAAACTCGCCCTCGCCCTTCGACGACCAGTGCACGCCTTCGCTGGCGGCAGTGCCGGCGCGACGGCTGTAGACATCGACTTTGTCGGCAACGATGAAGGCCGAGTAGAAGCCCACGCCGAACTGGCCGATCAGGTGCGAATCTTTCTTCTGATCGCCGGAAAGATTTTTCATGAAGTCGGCAGTGCCGGATTTGGCGATGGTTCCCAGATGGGTGATCACATCGTCACGGTTCATGCCGATACCGTTGTCTTCGAGGGTGACGGTCTTGGCGTCCTTGTCGAAGCTCACACGGATTTTCAGGTCAGCGCCACCTTCGAGCAACTCAGGCTTGGCCAGGGCTTCGAAGCGCAGCTTGTCGACAGCGTCAGAGGCGTTCGAGATCAATTCGCGAAGGAAAATTTCCTTATTCGAATACAGCGAATGGATCATGAGGTGCAGCAGCTGCTTTACCTCGGTCTGGAAGCCCAGGGTTTCCTTTTGAGTTTCCACACTCATGGTCATCAAACTCCAATCAGATGGCATTGGCCGCGACCCGAATGGTCTGCGGCGGGTTGTCATCTGAGTTGGGGGCGCTGTTCAGGATTTCAAGGGCTCATCAATTTTGAAGTGCGCGCGGGCCGTGGCGATTGGCTCGCCCTCGGTACTCTGCCACGCAGTGATCGCGACGTTGGCCACGCGACGGCCCTGGCGGCAGACCTGACACCTGGCCCAGGTGTCGCGAAACTGCCCGGCCCGCAGGAAATCGAGGGAAAAGTCGATGATCTTCGGCACACCGGGGGTGCCGGTAAAAATCAGCAGATGCAGGGCCGCCGCCAGCTCCATGAACCCGGCAATTACCCCGCCGTGGATCGCCGGCAATAAAGGGTTACCAATGTTGTCTTTGTTCGCCGGCAGCTTGAACAGCAACTCATCGCCCATCCGTGAGCATTCGATGCCGATCAGCCCGGCATAAGGGATCAGCGCCAGCAGCGATGCATAATCGCCCTGTGCGTGGGCCTGCTGCAGCTGTTCCCTGAGATCGTTGCTCATTGACCGGCTTCCTTGCTAGCGCCCGCGAAACCTTTGCTGCCCTTCAAGCCGATGCCCATGCGCATGAATGTGCCGACGACATGGGCGATTGGCTGGTCAGGATCGTCCTGGTAGGCAAAGCCACGCGCGAAGATCACATCCGTAGTGACGCGATAGCACTGGGCAAAGCCATACACATCTTTGTTTGGTTCAGCGGCGTGCATGTAGTCGATGCGCAGATCGAGGGTCGGGCAGACCTCGAACTGCGGCAGCACACATAAGGTCGACATGCCGCACGCCGTGTCCATCAACGAGGTGATGGCGCCGCCATGGATCACTCCGGTTTCGGGATTGCCGACAATTATTTCGCTATAAGGCAGGATTACTGTCAGCCCGTCACAGGAGGCACTGTGCACTCGCAGACCCAGCACCTGGCAGTGACGAAGCGCCGACAAAAAGCGCGTCGCACGCTCAAAAACGGGGTTTTCGGCCATCTGATAATTACTCGCGTTTGGGCCTTGTGCCAGTATTGAGAAATGCGGCAAAAGTTCCGTGATAAAACAAACTTATATATCTGAAACAAATGAGGAACTTAACCTGTAGCGGCAAGCTCTTAAGGCCAGTAGTTATTTTCCATAAGGAGAAACACCCCATGCGTAAGACTTTAGCTATTGCCTTGATGTTGACCGCTTCCCTCGGTCTCGCTGCCTGCGATAAAAAATCCGAGGACAAAGCTCAAGATGCCAACCAACATGCTGAGCAAGCTCAGCAAGACATGAACAAAGCTCAGGATAAAGTGAACGACGCAGCAAAAGAAAACGCCGAAGCTGCCAAAGCTCAGGCTGAATCGAACGCCGCTGCTCAAGAAGAAGCCGCCAAAAAGCAATAAGCTTTTCGGTGTGAAAGGAAAACCCGCCAAGTGCGGGTTTTCTTTTGCCCGCAATTTACCAGCCTAGAGCAACACCGTTCTAAAAGTCGGACTAATCATCAGCAACAACGAACATATGAGGCCAACTAACCAGATCAGGCTGCGCAACTTGGGCAAATCGGCCAGGTAGAACCACAGATAGAAAATCCGCGAGATCACGAAGAGGATCGCCAGCGTATCGATCAGCCAGCCCGTCGTCTGCGTGGTGTGCGCCATCAGCACAGCAACCGCAAACAATACAAACGCCTCGATACTGTTTTGATGGGCCGCCAGCGCCCTGGCACCAAACCCGGTCAACTGCGCCTGTTGCTGGCGCGGCAGATGATTGTCGTATCCGCCCTGCTCTTTCATGGCCTTGGCCACCGGCATGCGCGCCACATAGATCAATAAAGCACTGATAAACACACACCAGAACGGAATACTCATTGCACAGCCTCTTTGTTCGCCTCAGGGACGGGCGCTTCTGTAGGGGTATAGACCATGACATCGAGAACGTCGGAATGAAACTCACGGCGATACAACACCACCACCACACCGGCGCTCATGATCATGAACAGCCACGGGCTGACAAACCAGGCCAGCATGCTCATGCCGAAGTAGTAAGAGCGCAGACCGAAGTTGAACTGGTTGGCTGCCATCGAAATCACCCGAGCCGCTCGTGAGGCGAAGGCCTTACGCTCCTGCTCGGTGACCTGGCGCTCGCCGATCATCGGTGCCGAACCGACCAGAATCGCCGCGAAGTTGTATTGGCGCATGCACCAGCTGAACGTAAAGAACGCATAGACGAACACCAGCGCCAGACACAGCAACTTGATCTCCGACATGCCCTGCGACGCCTGCTGCACCATCGGAATATCCGCCAACAACGACACCGCGCGCTCGGACGCACCGAGCACGGTGAGAATACCGGCGAGAATGATCAATGTGCTGGAGGCGAAGAACGAGGCGTTGCGCTCCAGATTACCGATCACGCTGGCATCGGCGATACGGTTGTCACGCAACAACATGCGGCGCATCCAGTCTTCGCGGTACAGGTGCAACACGCTGGCCAGACACGCGGTATCGCGGGCCTTCCAGGTGGCATAACGGGTGTAACCGCCCCAGCAGACGACGAACCAGACGGCGGCGAGCAGGTGGATCAGATTGGCTTGGATGAACGACATGCAATTCCTTGTGATGAGACGCGGTACATCAGAAACCTGTGGGAGCGAGCTTGCTCGCGAAAGCGGTGTATCTGTTGGCATTGAGGGTGACTGCCAATACGCTTTCGCGAGCAAGCTCGCTCCCACATGGAGACCAGGCAACTCTTTCGACGTTAGTTCAGTCAAAAAGACACTGCCTCCCGCGAATAAAAAATGCCCCGTATCGATTGATACGGGGCATTTCTGTTTAACCGTGCTGAACCCGCTTGTGGCGGATCAGAACACGTCAGGCAACCGCTTCGCTGCGCTTGCCCAGCAGGCGATCACACACCACTGCGACCACCAGGGTCATCACGCAAGGCACCAGCCACGCCAGCCCCTGCTCGCTCAGCGGGAGGTGGGTGAGCCGGGTTGGCATCCAGTCGGCCAGACCGGCGCCTTTCAACGCATCGATGGTGCCGAACACAAACGACACCAGCATCACCGGTCCGAGGATCCGCGCATGTTCATGCCAGAAATCCTTGCAGAAGCTCAGCGCGACCAGAACGATGCACGGCGGGTAGATCGCCGTCAGCACCGGAATCGAGAAGGCAATCAACTTGGTCAGACCGAGGTTGGATACCAGCAGCGAAAACGCCGCGAGAATAATGACCAACGTCTTGTAGGACAACGGCAGCACACGGCTGAAGTATTCAGCACAGGCACAGGTCAGGCCCACCGCCGTAACCAGACACGCCAGCGAGATCAGCACCGCGAGGAAACCGCTGCCCAACAAGCCGAAGGTATGTTGCACATAGGCATGCAAGACCGCTGCGCCGTTGGTGGCGCCGACCGCGACTTCATGGCTGCCGGAGCCGAGACGGAACAGGCTGACGTACACCAGCGCAAGTCCGACGCCGGCAATCAGTCCGGCGATGATTGCGTAACGGGTGATCAACTTCGGCGACTCGACACCACGGGAGCGGATCGCGTTGACGATCACAATGCCGAATACCAGCGCACCGAGGGTATCCATGGTCAAGTAACCATTGATGAAGCCCTGGGAGAACGGTGCGGCGACGTATTCCGGCGTGCCGTTACCGATATCACCCGCCGGCAAGGCGAATGCAGCGATACCCAGCACTGCCAGCGCGATGATCTTCAGCGGTGCGAGGAAGCGGCCGACCGTATCCAGCAGACGCCCGGGGTAGAGCGAAATGAAGAACACCAGCAGGAAATACACCGAGCTGTAAAGCAACAGCGCCAACGGGCTTTCGCCGGTCAATGGCGCCAGGCCCACTTCAAACGATACGGTTGCCGTACGCGGGGTGGCGAACAGCGGGCCCACCGCCAGATAGCAAGCGGCTGCGAGAATACCGCCAGCGATCTTGCCGATGGGGCTGCTCAACGCGTCCATGGCGCCGCCGACCTTGGCCAGCGCCACCACAGTGACCACCGGCAAGCCTACGGCGGTGATCAAAAAGCCCAGCGCGGCCATCCAGACATGAGGTCCGGCCTGCAGGCCAACGATCGGCGGGAAAATGATGTTACCGGCCCCGACAAACAGGGCAAACGTCATAAAACCAAGTGCCAGGATGTCCTGACCTTTCAAAACTTTCATTAAGGTAATACCACACTACTGAAATCGGAATTTAGAGGGGGATTGCCCTGTGGGATTAGGGAAATGCTGTCGATCCGTATGGGACTGACCTTTAAAGCGCGTGGCTACCTTGTGGGCGGCGGACGCAAAAATGGCTGCCAGCCTAACGAATTTGGCTGACAAACGCACTGTTAGAGGGCGAACTATCCGATACGCGACGTTTCGGTGTCGCGTTTACATAAGAAAAGCAGCCGCAAGCTACAAGTTTCAAGCTGCAAGCTTCTATCTTGCAGCTAGCTGCTTGAAGCTTGCCGCTGCTCTGAAACGACAAAGGCTACCCGAAGGTAGCCTTTGTTGCTGGAGCTGAAAGTCAGCCGAAGCTTACTTCTTCACTTCCCAGCCAGTCAGCTCGGCCAGGGCCTTGCCGATGTCTGCCAGCGAACGCACGGTTTTTACGCCTGCGTCCTGCAGCGCAGCGAATTTCTCGTCTGCAGTGCCTTTGCCGCCAGAGATGATTGCGCCAGCATGGCCCATGCGCTTGCCCGGAGGAGCAGTCACACCAGCGATGTAGGAAACAACCGGCTTGGTCACATTGGCCTTGATGTAGGCAGCCGCTTCTTCTTCAGCCGAACCGCCGATCTCGCCGATCATCACGATCGCTTCGGTCTGCGGGTCTTCCTGGAACAGCTTCAGGATGTCGATGAAGTTCGAACCCGGGATCGGGTCACCGCCGATGCCCACGCAAGTGGACTGACCGAAACCGGCGTCAGTGGTCTGCTTCACAGCTTCGTAGGTCAGGGTGCCGGAACGCGAAACGATACCGACCTTGCCTGGCAAGTGAATGTGACCTGGCATGATGCCGATCTTGCATTCGCCTGGGGTGATCACGCCTGGGCAGTTAGGGCCGATCAGGACCACGCCCAGCTCGTCGCATTTGACCTTGGCGTCCAGCATGTCCAGGGTAGGAATGCCTTCGGTGATGCAGACGATCAGCTTGATGCCGCCGAAGGCCGCTTCCAGGATCGAGTCCTTGCAGAAAGGAGCCGGAACGTAGATCACGCTGGCGGTGGCGCCGGTGGCTGCTACGGCTTCTTTCACAGTGTTGAACACTGGCAGGTTCAGGTGAGTGGTACCACCCTTGCCTGGAGTCACGCCGCCGACCATTTTGGTGCCGTAGGCAATGGCTTGTTCGGAGTGGAAAGTACCCTGCGCGCCGGTGAAGCCCTGGCAGATGACTTTGGTGTCTTTATTGATCAGGACGCTCATTACTTGCCCTCCGCAGCTTTAACGACTTGTTGAGCAGCGTCGGTCAGGCTGGTAGCAGCGATGATGTTCAAACCGCTTTCTGCCAGTACTTTAGCGCCCAGTTCAGCGTTGTTGCCTTCAAGACGAACAACAACCGGGATTTTCACGCCGACTTCTTTCACTGCACCGATGATGCCTTCGGCAATCATGTCGCAACGAACGATGCCGCCGAAGATGTTAACCAGTACTGCAGCGACATTGCTGTCGGACAGAATGATTTTGAAAGCTTCGGTCACGCGCTCTTTGGTAGCACCACCGCCTACGTCGAGGAAGTTGGCAGGCTTGCCGCCGTGCAGGTTGACGATGTCCATGGTACCCATGGCCAGACCGGCGCCGTTGACCATGCAGCCGATGTTGCCCTCCAGGGCCACGTAGTTCAGTTCGAACTTGGCAGCGTGCGCTTCGCGCGGATCGTCCTGCGACGGATCGTGGAAAGCCTTCAGCTTGGGCTGACGGTACATGGCGTTGGCGTCGATGTTGATCTTCGCATCGAGGCAGTGCAGATCGCCGTCAGCCTTGATCACCAGCGGGTTCACTTCCAGCAGAGCCAGGTCGTGGTCTTTGAACAGCTTGGCCAGACCGACGAAGATCTTGGCGAACTGAGTGACCTGCTTGCCTTCCAGACCCAGCTGGAATGCCAGCTCGCGACCCTGGGATGGCTGAGCGCCAACCAGTGGATCGATAGTGGCCTTGAGAATTTTTTCTGGAGTGTCGTGAGCGATTTTCTCGATGTCCACGCCACCTTCGGTGGAAGCCATGAACACGATGCGACGGCTCGAACGGTCAACGACAGCGCCCAGGTACAGCTCTTTAGCGATATCAGTGCACGATTCAACCAGGATCTTGGTGACTGGCTGGCCATTGGCGTCAGTCTGGTAAGTCACCAGACGCTTGCCCAGCCACTGCTGTGCGAAGGCCTTGGCGTCTTCTTTGTTGCGAACCAGTTTTACACCGCCCGCTTTACCGCGACCACCGGCGTGAACCTGGGCTTTGACGACCCACTCGTTGCCGCCGATCTTGTCGCAAGCTTCTGCTGCTGCTTCCGGGGTGTCTACTGCGTAACCAGTGGAAACTGGCAGGCCGTATTCAGCGAACAGCTGCTTACCCTGATACTCGTGAAGATTCATGCTTTTTACCGTCTTCGTTAGGTACTGCGCATTCGGCGCTGCGCTCGTTTGAGTGCCGCGCCACCTGTGACTGCTGCTTGCGTAGCTGAGCTACGCAAGACTGCGTCCGGCGGACATTCCGCGGTGAGTCTTGCTCGCAAGGCTCACGACGGGCCGCTACCGCCGTGGTTTCTTATTGTGTGTCTTAACGCTTCTTGCGGTTGGCAATGTGGATGGCGCCGCCATTCACTGCCAGAGCAGCTTCGTGCAAGGCTTCGGACAGGGTCGGATGGGAGAAAACCATCATGCCCAGGTCTTCAGCGCTGGTGCCGAATTCCATACCGATCGCGCCCTGCTGAACCAGTTCTGCAGCGCTCGGGCCAATCACGTGCACGCCCAATACGCGGTCGGTCTTGGCATCGGCGATGACCTTGACGAAACCACCGGTATCGTTGGCTGCCATGGCACGGCCGGAAGCGGCGAACGGGAAGGTGCCAACGTTGACTTCAACGCCTTCGGCCTTCAGAGCCTGTTCGGTTTTACCAACCCACGCGATTTCCGGGTGAGTATAAATAACCGAAGGGATCAAATCATAGTTCATCTGAGCCTTGTGGCCCTTGATGCGCTCGACGACCATGATGCCTTCTTCCGAAGCCTTGTGCGCCAGCATCATGCCGCGAACCACGTCACCGATTGCGTAAACGCCCGGTACGGTGGTCGCGCAGTGATCGTCAACGTGCACGAAACCGCGCTCGTCGAGGGTCACACCGCTGTCGGCAGCCAGCAGATCAGTGGTCACCGGGCGGCGACCAACGGCTACGATCAGCTTGTCGAAAGTGATGGTCTGTTCGCCGTTGGCATCGGTGTAGTTGACGACAACTTCTTCACCGTTGACTTTCGAACCGGTAACGCGAGCGCCCAGCTTGATGTCCAGACCCTGCTTGGTCAGGGTCTTCAGCGCTTCCTTGGAAACAGCGGTGTCGGCTGCCATCAGGAACGTGTCCAGCGCTTCCAGAACAACCACTTCGGAACCCAGACGCGACCACACCGAACCCAGTTCAAGACCGATCACGCCAGCGCCGATCACGCCCAGACGTTTAGGAACGGTCTGGAATTCCAGAGCGCCAGTCGAATCGACGATGACTTTCTGGTCAACCGGAGCCGGTGGAATGTCGATCGGACGCGAACCTGGCGCGAGGATGACGTTTTCCGCTTCGATGACTTCAACCGAGCCGTCCGGCTTGGTGACTTCGACTTTCTTGCCGGCCAGCAGCTTGCCGTGGCCCTGGATCGAAGTAACGCCGTTGGCCTTGAACAGGGTGGCAACGCCGCCGGTCAGGTTCTTGACGATGCCAGCCTTGCGGCCAACCATCGCAGCGACGTCCATTTTGACTTCGCCGGTCGAGATCCCGTGAACGTTGAAGCTCTCTTTGGCTTCCTTGTATTTCCACGAGCTGTCCAGCAGCGCCTTGGAAGGAATGCAACCTACGTTCAGGCAGGTACCGCCCAGGGCTTGCTTGCCCTCTGCGTCGGTGTACTTCTCGATGCAGGCAGTGGTCAGGCCCAACTGAGCAGCCTTGATGGCCGCTACATAGCCGCCAGGGCCGGCACCGATCACTACTACGTCAAATTTCTGCGACATTCAAAAAATCCTCTTTAGCAATAAAGCTACAAGCCGCAAGCTTCAAGCTGCAAGCCCACCCGCTCGCCTTGAGCTTGAGGCTTGTAGCTGAAAGCTTGCAGCTGCTTTTTAGATATCCAGCAACAGACGAGCCGGATCTTCCAGCAGGTTCTTGATGGTCACCAGGAAGGTCACAGCTTCTTTGCCATCGATCAGACGGTGATCGTAGGACAGTGCCAGGTACATCATCGGACGGATCACGACCTGACCGTTGATGGCCATCGGACGCTGAATGATGTTGTGCATGCCCAGAATCGCTGCCTGCGGCGGGTTGACGATCGGCGTCGACATCATCGAACCGAAGGTACCACCGTTAGTGATGGTGAAGGTACCACCGGTCATCTCGTCCATCGACAGTTTGCCGTCACGGGCTTTTTTGCCGAATGTGGCGATGCCGCCTTCGATTTCAGCCAGGCTCATCAGCTCGGCGTTACGCAGAACCGGTACAACCAGGCCACGGTCGCTGGAAACGGCAACGCCGATGTCCGCATAGCCGTGATAAACGATGTCGCCGCCGTCGATCGACGCGTTGACAGCCGGGAAGCGCTTCAGCGCCTCGGTGGCCGCTTTCACGAAGAACGACATGAAGCCCAGACGTACGCCGTTGTGGGACTTCTCGAACAGGTCCTTGTACTTCGAGCGCAGGGCCATGACTTCGGTCATGTCGACTTCGTTGAAGGTGGTCAGCATCGCCATGTTCGACTGGGCTTCGACCAGACGCTTGGCCACGGTGGCCCGGACGCGGGTCATCGGTACGCGCTTCTCGATGCGGTCGCCAGCGGCGAACACAGGCGCAGCAGCCGAAGGAGCGGCAGCCTTGGCAGGTGCGGCAGCCGGAGCAGCTTTCTTCGCAGCCACAGCGGCAACTACGTCTTCCTTGGTCACACGACCGCCCTTGCCGGTGCCGGCAACGGAAGCGATGTTGATGCCGTTTTCTTCAGCCAGCTTGCGCGCAGCCGGAGCTGCGATCGGGTCATCTTCGCCATCGGCAGCAGCCGGTGCGGCGGCGGCAGTAGCAGCCGGAGCAGCAGCGGCTGGAGCAGCGGCAGCAGCACCGCCCTCTTCGATCGAGCCCAAGACCTGGTTCGACAGAACGGTAGCGCCCTCTTCGGCAACGATTGCGCCCAGCACGCCGTCCGCTTCAGCCAACACTTCGAGCACGACCTTGTCGGTTTCGATGTCGACGATCAGGTCGTCACGCTTGACGGCCTCACCTGGTTTCTTGTGCCAGGTGGCAACGGTGCCATCGGCAACCGATTCCGGGAATGACGGGGCTTTGATTTCGATAGCCATTATCTGTGGGTCCTTAAAATTCGGTTTCAGTCAGCGCGAAGGCGTTAAACAGTGAAAGCATCTTGCAGCAGTTTTTCCTGCTGCTCGGCGTGCATCGATGCGTAACCACAAGCTGGCGCAGCCGAAGCCTCACGGCCCGCGTACTCAAGTACGAGAGTCTTGTCGAGGTTGGCGATGCTGCGACGCAAGTGATGCTGGCTGCAGTACCAGGCACCCTGGTTCATCGGCTCTTCCTGACACCAGACGGCATGTCTGGCGTTGGTGTACGGAGCCAGGACTTCCTTCAAGTCGTCCTCAGGGAACGGATACAGCTGCTCGATACGCACGATGGCGATATCTTCGCGGCCTTCGGCACGGCGTTTTTCCAGCAGGTCGTAGTAGACCTTGCCGCTGCACAGAACCACGCGCTCGACCTTTTTCGGGTCCAGTGCGTCGATTTCCGGGATCACGGTCTGGAACGAACCTTCGGCCAGATCTTCCAGGGTCGACACGGCCAGCTTGTGGCGCAGCAGCGACTTCGGCGTCAGCACGACCAGTGGCTTGCGCAGCGGACGAATCACCTGGCGACGCAGCAAGTGGTAGATCTGTGCCGGAGTGGTCGGCATGCACACCTGAATGTTGTGCTCGGCGCACAGTTGCAGGTAACGCTCAAGACGTGCTGAGCTGTGCTCAGGGCCCTGACCTTCGTAACCGTGTGGCAGCAACATCGTCAGACCGCAGAGACGGCCCCACTTGTGCTCGCCGCTGGTGATGAACTGGTCGATCACGACCTGTGCACCGTTGGCGAAGTCGCCGAACTGGGCTTCCCAGATCACCAGTGCGTTTGGCGTGGTGGTCGAGTACCCGTATTCGAACGCCAGTACCGCTTCTTCCGAGAGGAACGAGTCGTACAGGTCGAAACGTGGCTGACCGTCGTACAGGTTCTGCAGCGGAATGTAGGTGCCCGCGTCTTTCTGGTTGTGCAGCACAGCGTGACGGTGCGAGAACGTACCACGGCCGATGTCCTGACCGGTCATGCGGATCGGGTGACCTTCAAACGCCAGGGTCGCGTACGCCATGGTTTCGGCGTAACCCCAGTTGATCGGCAGGCCGCCGGCTTGCATCTTCTGACGGTCTTCGTAGATCTTCGCGACCTGACGCTGAACCACGAAGCCTTCCGGAATTTCCAGCAGCTTGGCGGACAGCTCTTGCAGGGTCTTCAGGTCGAAACGAGTGTCGTGACGCGCAGTCCAGGCGTGGCCCAGGTACGGACGCCAGTCGACGAACAGCTCTTTGTTCGGCTCTTTGACCAGCGATTTCACTACGTGCAGGCCGTTGTCCAGCGCGTTGCGATATTCGTCGACCTTGGCCTGAACACGTTCAGCGTCGAGCACGCCGGCCTGGGTCAGGCGATCAGCGTACAGCTCACGGGTGGTGCGCTGTTTGGTGATCTGCTGATACATCAGTGGCTGGGTGCCGCTTGGCTCGTCGGCCTCGTTGTGGCCGCGACGACGGTAGCAGACCAGATCGATCACCACGTCACGCTTGAACTGCATGCGGTAGTCGATGGCCAGTTGGGTCACGAACAGCACGGCTTCCGGATCGTCACCATTCACATGGAGGATCGGCGCCTGGATCATCTTGGCAACGTCGGTGGCGTACTCGGTGGAACGCGAGTCCAGCGGGTTGCTGATGGTGAAACCGACCTGGTTGTTGATCACGATGTGCACGGTACCGCCGGTCTTGAAACCGCGGGTCTGCGACATCTGGAAGGTTTCCATGACCACGCCCTGACCGGCGAATGCCGCGTCACCGTGGATGGAGATCGGCAGGACTTTCTCACCGGTCAGGTCGTTGCGACGGTCCTGACGGGCGCGCACCGAACCTTCGACCACCGGGGAAACGATCTCCAGGTGGGACGGGTTGAACGCCATGGCCAGGTGAACTTCACCGCCGGTGGTCATCACGTTGGACGAGAAGCCCTGGTGATATTTGACGTCACCGGAACCGAGCTCGACCTTCTTCTTGCCTTCGAACTCGTCGAACAGCTCGCGCGGGTTCTTGCCGAAGGTGTTGACCAGTACGTTCAGACGGCCACGGTGAGCCATGCCGATGACGACTTCCTTGGTGCCGTACGAGCCGGAACGCTGGATCAGTTCGTCGAGCATCGGGATCAGGCTTTCGCCGCCTTCCAGGCCGAAACGCTTGGTGCCCGGGTATTTGGTGCCCAGGTATTTTTCCAGACCTTCACCGGCAGTCACGCGCTCGAGCAGGTGGCTCTTGATGTCGGCGGAGTACGTTGGACGACCACGCACGCTTTCCAGACGCTGCTGGAACCACTGGCGCTGCTCGGAATCGGTAATGTGCGTGAATTCAGCGCCGATGGTGCGGCAATATGTCTGCTGCAACGCTTCGTGAATTTCGCGTAGGCTCGCTTCCTCTTTGCCGATGAACAGGTCGCCGGCACGGAAGGTCGTATCAAGATCGGCATTGGTCAAGCCGTAATGATTGATCGACAGGTCTGCAGGTGCAGGACGCTGCCACAGCCCCAGCGGGTCAAGCTGGGCTGCCTGGTGGCCACGCATACGGTAGGCCTGGATCAATCGCAGCACTTCAACTTGCTTCTTCTCGTGCTCACTGCTCACGCTGCCGGCGGAAACCGGTTGGGCGCGGCGCTGGTTCTTTGCCAGCAGCACGAAATGATCGCGAATCGTCGAGTGCGAAACATCAGTGGCAGAGTTGCCGTCGGCCGGCAACTTCTGAAAGTAGGTGCGCCACTCTTCTGGCACAGCGTTAGGGTCGTGCAGGTAGAGCTCATAAAGCTCTTCCACATAGGCAGCGTTTCCACCTGAAAGGTAGGCGCTGTTCCACATGCGCTGCATCACGCTTTCTTGCATGCTTGGTCACCCTCGGTTAGGGGAACACCATCGGTGTCGACACCGAGCAAACTTGCAGAAGTCCGAATGCAGCGACTAAAACAAGCCACCTAGGATCACACTGATAGTCCGGGTACCAGCCCGGATGCCCCTGCTTGTCTCATTTCTTCAAAAGAAGAGCTGCAGCTTTTGGCTACGGCTCTGGTTATAGCCATGACGCGGGTTGAAGCCCGCGCCACAGCCTCTACGGTGCAACGGTTACAGCAGCTGAATCACACGCCGCTCGAAAGCAGCATGTTACGGATGTGACCGATGGCCTTAGTCGGGTTCAGGCCTTTCGGACATACGTTGACGCAGTTCATGATGCCCCGGCAGCGGAAAACGCTGAACGGGTCGTCGAGTGAAGCCAGACGCTCGCTGGTCTTGGTATCGCGGCTGTCTGCCAGGAAGCGGTAGGCTTGCAGCAGCGCAGCTGGACCCAGGAACTTGTCCGGGTTCCACCAGAAGGACGGGCAGGAGGTCGAGCAGCAGGCGCACAGGATGCACTCGTACAGACCGTCGAGCTTTTCGCGCTCTTCTGGCGACTGCAGACGCTCGATGGCCGGAGCCGGCGTATCGTTCTGCAGGTAAGGCTTCACCTTCTCGTATTGCTTGTAGAAGATGCTCATGTCGACGACCAGGTCACGGATAACCGGCAAACCTGGCAGTGGACGAACGATCAACTTGTTACCTTTTACAACGGCAGACAGCGGCGTAATGCATGCCAGACCGTTCTTGCCGTTGATGTTCATGCCGTCGGAACCGCAGACGCCTTCACGGCAGGAGCGACGATAGGAGAACCCTTCGTCCTGCTCTTTGATCAGGGCCAGCACGTCCAGCACCATCAGGTCCTTACCACCGGTATCGACCTGGAAATCCTGCATGAACGGCGCAGCGTCCTGATCAGGGTTGTAGCGATAAACACTGACTTGCAACATGGCGGTCACCCTTAATAAGTCCGGACTTTAGGTTCGAAAGTCGGAACAGTCTTCGGCGAGAAGTTCACGGCACGCTTGGTGACGCGCTTGTCACCCGGGAAGTACAGGGTGTGGCACAGCCAGTTTTCGTCATCACGGTCTTCGAAGTCTTCACGGGCGTGAGCGCCGCGGGACTCTTTACGTACTTCGGCCGCGATGGCGGTAGCTTCAGCCACTTCCAGCAGGTTTTGCAGTTCCAGCGCTTCGATACGTGCAGTGTTGAACGCCTGCGACTTATCGTTGATCTTCACGTTGGCGATACGCTTGCGCAGATCGGCCAGCTGAGCGATGCCCTTCTGCATGTATTCGCCGGTACGGAATACACCGAAGTAGTTCTGCATGCAGCTTTGCAGCTCGCGACGCAGGGTGGCAACGTCTTCACCGTCGGTACGGTTGTTCAGCGCGTTCAGACGCGACAGTGCAGCTTCGATGTCGGACTCGGTAGCGTCGTCGTATTCGATGCCGTCGGTCAACGCCTTTTCCAGGTGCAGGCCGGCAGCGCGACCGAATACCACCAGGTCGAGCAGCGAGTTGCCGCCCAGACGGTTGGCACCGTGCACCGATACGCAAGCCACTTCGCCTACGGCGAACAGACCAGGAATGATCTGGTCCTGACCTTCAGCGTTCTGGGTGATCGCCTGACCATGAATGTTGGTGGCAACGCCGCCCATCATGTAGTGGCAGGTCGGCACAACCGGAACCGGAGCAACTACCGGGTCAACGTGGGCGAAAGTCTTGGACAGTTCGCAGATGCCTGGCAGACGGCTGTGCAGCACTTCCTCGCCCAGGTGGTCGAGTTTGAGCATTACGTGGTCGCCGTTCGGACCGCAACCGTTGCCGGCGATGATTTCCTTGACCATCGAACGGGCAACTACGTCACGACCGGCAAGGTCTTTCGCGTTCGGAGCATAACGCTCCATGAAACGCTCGCCGTGCTTGTTGATCAGGTAACCACCTTCACCACGGCAACCTTCTGTGACCAGTACACCGGCGCCGGCGATGCCGGTCGGGTGGAACTGCCACATCTCGATATCCTGCACCGGTACACCGGCACGCAGCGCCATGCCCACGCCGTCACCGGTGTTGATCAGGGCATTGGTGGTGGACGCGTAGATACGGCCTGCACCGCCAGTTGCCAGAACAGTCGCCTTGGCGCGGATGTAGGAGGTTTCGCCGGTTTCGATGCAGATCGCGATCACACCAACGAATTCGCCTTCCTGGTTTTTTACCAGATCGACAGCATAGTACTCGTTGAGGAACGTGGTGCCGGCTTTCAGGTTGCCCTGGTAAAGAGTGTGCAGAAGCGCGTGACCGGTACGGTCGGAAGCGGCGCAGGTACGTGCAGCCTGACCGCCCTTGCCGTAGTCCTTGGACTGGCCACCGAACGGACGCTGATAGATACGGCCTTGCTCGGTACGCGAGAATGGCAGACCCATGTGGTCCAGCTCGAACACGGCAGCCGGGCCTTCCTGACACATGTATTCGATAGCGTCCTGGTCACCGATGTAGTCGGAGCCCTTGACGGTATCGTACATGTGCCAGCGCCAGTCATCGTTCGGGTCGGCAGAGGCGATTGCGCAGGTGATGCCACCCTGTGCGGATACAGTGTGCGAACGGGTCGGGAAAACCTTGGTGATCACCGCAGTCTTGTGGCCGCCCTGTGCCAGCTGCAGCGCAGCGCGCATGCCGGCACCGCCACCACCAATGATGATGGCGTCGAAAGAAATCGTTGGAATGTTAGCCATGAATCAGATACCCCAGAGAATCTGCACACCCCAGACGAAGTAAGCGAACATTGCAACGCCGCATACTGCCTGGAAAAGGAAACGTATCGCCGTTGCGGACTTGCCGAACGCCATCGGCGTCAGGTAGTCGGTCGCGATGGTCCACATGCCGACCCAGGCGTGAGCGCCCAGAGCAACAAGGGCCAGCAGGCTGAAAATACGCATTCCGTTATGAGCGAACAGTTCATGCCACTGGGCATACTCGAGGCCAGGGTTGGCGACGATGTATCCGATCAGAAAGATGAAGTAAGCCGCGAGAACGACCGCAGACACACGCTGTGCCATCCAGTCATAGAGGCCCGAACGCGACAGGTTAGTGACGTTAGTTACCATATCCAGACTCCTGCCAGAACGATTACCACCACGGAAACGGCGATAACGATTTTCGAGCCCAGCTTGCCGCCTTCCAGCGTCTCACCGATGCCCATGTCCATGATCAAGTGGCGCACACCGGCTACCAGGTGATACAGCAGAGCGGACAGGATGCCCCAAATCACTAGCTTGGCTAGCGGACTGGTCAGACACGCTTTCACCTGACCGAAGCCTTCCTCGGAGCTCAGCGACTTGTCCAATGCATAGAGCATCACGGCAAGGCACACAAAGAGGATGACACCGGAGATACGGTGAAGAATGGACGTGTAAGCAGTGACTGGGAGTTTGATGGTCCTTAGGTCTAGGTTTACAGGTCGTTGGCTTTTCACGGCTTTTTTTTCACACTGAAGAGCCCCTAACAATCAGGGCAAAGTTGTTGGGGAGTGCACTGGTCAGGTAACCACCACCCAGGGATGCGACCCCCAATGAAAGCAAGCCCAAAAGCCCTTGGCGGTCGGTGGCCGAGTATAGACAGTTAGGCTACTAATGACAACGCGTTCACCTACCCCCAATAGCGGATTGCACAAGTTGCATAAAAGGCGTAAATGGCAGGCAATTTCGAGGAAAAAGTCGGCTTAAAGCCTTCTGGAGCAAGACTTTAGGCAAATTGACATTCGAATTTATCTCACTATAGTGGTGCGGGCCCTGCGTGGGGGGTCTGTCTGATGGTTCAAGCATAAATAGGAGGCCACATGGCTGACAAAAAAGCGCAGTTGATCATCGAGGGCGCAGCCCCCGTCGAGCTGCCCATTTTAACCGGCACCGTTGGTCCCGATGTAATCGATGTCAGGGGCCTGACGGCCACGGGCCGCTTCACTTTCGACCCGGGTTTCATGTCGACCGCTTCGTGCGAATCGAAAATTACCTATATCGACGGCGACAACGGCATTCTGTTGCACCGCGGCTACCCGATCGAACAGCTGGCTGAAAAGTCGGACTACCTGGAAACCTGCTACCTGCTGCTCAACGGCGAATTGCCGACTGCAGAACAGAAGGCCCAGTTCGTCAGCACCGTGAAAAACCACACCATGGTTCACGAGCAGCTGAAAACCTTCTTCAACGGCTTCCGTCGTGACGCCCACCCGATGGCCGTCATGTGCGGTGTAGTCGGCGCCCTCTCGGCCTTCTACCACGACTCCCTGGACATCAATAACCCGCAGCATCGCGAAATCTCCGCGATCCGTCTGGTTGCCAAGATGCCGACCCTGGCAGCGATGGTTTACAAGTACTCCATGGGCCAGCCCATGATGTACCCGCGCAACGACCTGACGTACGCGGAAAACTTCCTGCACATGATGTTCAACACCCCGTGCGAGATCAAACCGATCAGCCCGGTACTCGCCAAGGCCATGGACCGGATCTTCATCCTCCATGCCGACCACGAGCAGAACGCTTCGACCTCCACCGTGCGTCTGGCCGGCTCTTCGGGTGCCAACCCGTTCGCCTGTATCGCCGCCGGTATCGCCGCACTGTGGGGCCCTGCCCACGGCGGTGCGAACGAAGCCGTGCTGACCATGCTCGACGAGATTGGCGATGTGTCGAACATCGACAAGTTCATCGCCAAGGCCAAGGACAAGAACGATCCGTTCAAACTGATGGGCTTCGGTCACCGCGTCTACAAGAACCGCGACCCTCGCGCGACTGTCATGAAGCAGACCTGCGACGAAGTGCTGAAGGAACTGGGGATCAACAACGATCCGCAACTCGAACTGGCCATGCGCCTGGAAGAGATCGCCCTGACCGACCCGTACTTCATCGAGCGCTCGCTGTACCCGAACGTCGACTTCTACTCGGGGATCATCCTCAAGGCGATCGGCATTCCGACCAGCATGTTCACTGTGATTTTTGCCCTGGCACGTACTGTGGGCTGGATCTCGCACTGGAAGGAAATGCTTTCGAGCCCATACAAGATCGGCCGTCCGCGCCAGCTGTACACGGGTTACGAGTCGCGTGACATTACCAAGCTGGAAGATCGCAAATAAGGTTTTTTCTTTTTGTGATGGGTTAGTGGTGTGTCAGGAACGGCCTCTTATATAGAGGCCGTTTTTGTTTGGTTTGCCCTCCAGAATTCTGAGCATATCCGTTGCTGCGGTAACGGCTTCTTATGGTTTCGCTCTTACAGCGAGTCACCTTTTCCAAACGCCGAAAAGGTAACCCAAAAGGCTTTGCTCCGGCGTACGGCCCGCTCGCTAAAGCTCGGGGTTCCTTCGTTACGGAACCGATCCGGGCGCAGCGAAGGAACCCGAGCCTGCGAGGGCCGAACGCAGGAGCAAGCGTTTTTTTGCTTACTTTTTTTAGGCG
>NZ_DATMIV010000041.1:0-51423 GCF_035554175.1 Pseudomonas sp.
GGTGCTCATGGCCGGCCTGCAGGGCGCGGGTAAAACCACCACCGCCGCCAAGCTGGCGCGCTTCCTGAAGGAGCGCAAGAAGAAGTCGGTCATGGTGGTGTCGGCGGACGTATACCGCCCCGCGGCCATCAAGCAGCTCGAAACCCTGGCCAACGATGTCGGGGTGACCTTCTTCCCGTCCGACATCAGCCAGAAGCCTGTGGCCATCGCCGAGGCGGCGATCCGCGAGGCAAAGCTCAAGTTCATCGACGTGGTCATCCTGGACACCGCCGGCCGCCTGCACATCGACGCCGACATGATGGCCGAGATCCAGGCGCTGCACGCCGCGGTCAAGCCCGTGGAAACGCTGTTCGTGGTAGACGCCATGACCGGCCAGGACGCGGCCAACACCGCCAAGGCGTTCGGTGATGCGCTGCCGCTGACCGGCGTGATCCTGACCAAGGTCGACGGCGATGCCCGTGGCGGTGCCGCACTGTCGGTCCGCGCCATCACCGGCAAGCCGATCAAGTTCATCGGTATGGGCGAGAAGAGCGAAGCGCTCGACCCGTTCCACCCTGAGCGGATCGCCTCGCGGATCCTTGGCATGGGCGACGTGCTCAGCCTGATCGAACAGGCCGAAGCCACCCTCGACAAGGACAAGGCCGATAAGCTGGCCAAGAAGCTGAAGAAGGGCAAGGGCTTCGACCTCGAAGACTTCCGCGATCAGCTGCAACAGATGAAGAACATGGGCGGCCTCGGCGGGCTCATGGACAAACTGCCAAGCATCGGCGGCGTCAACCTGTCGCAGATGGGCAATGCCCAGAATGCCGCAGAGAAGCAATTCAAGCAGATGGAAGCCATCATCAACTCGATGACCCCGGCCGAGCGCCGCGACCCCGAGCTGATCAGCGGTTCGCGCAAGCGCCGCATCGCCATGGGTTCCGGCACCCAGGTGCAGGACATCGGCCGCTTGATCAAGCAGCACAAGCAGATGCAGAAGATGATGAAGAAATTCACCGCCAAGGGCGGTATGGCAAAAATGATGCGCGGCATGGGCGGTATGTTGCCCGGCGGCGGCATGCCGAAGATGTAAGACGTTCCGTCTGACTCATTTCTGCTTATGTATGGCGAGTGAAATGAGTGAGGCGGGCACAAGATCCGCGCCGGTCGTCGCACCGGCGCAGACCCTGCAAGGACGCAGGATCAACAGCAAACCCGCACTCGGCGGGAGCTGACTGGCCGTTTTCATCGACGGCTCTCCATGCAAATCTGCACGGCATGCCCTGGGCGCCGGAAAAAGGCATTTGCAAAAGTCCGGATATTCCTTAGAATATGCGGCCTTTCGGGCACCCATGCCCGCTGTGCATTTAGATTTGCAGCACCGACTACAGGAACGATGTTCACATGCTAACAATCCGTCTTGCCCTTGGCGGCTCCAAAAAGCGCCCGTTTTACCACCTGACCGTAACCGACTCGCGTAACCCGCGTGACGGCTCCCACAAAGAACAGGTTGGCTTCTTCAACCCTGTTGCCCGTGGTCAGGAAATCCGTCTGTCCGTGAACCAAGAGCGCGTTGCCTACTGGCTGAGCGTTGGTGCACAACCTTCTGAGCGCGTTGCTCAGTTGTTGAAGGAATCTGCCAAGGCTGCGGCCTGAGCAATATGAACGCGACGCCTGCTGTTGCCGATGATTTGATCGTTATTGGCAAAATTTATTCTGTTCATGGCGTTCGCGGCGAAGTGAAGGTGTATTCCTTTACTGATCCGACTGAAAACCTGTTGCAGTACAAAACCTGGACGCTCAAGCGTGAAGGCAATGTCAAACAGGTCGAGCTGGTCAGTGGACGCGGGAGCGACAAGTTCCTGGTCGCCAAGCTCAAGGGTCTCGATGATCGTGAAGAAGCTCGTCTTCTGGCTGGTTATGAGATCTGCGTGCCGCGCAACCTGTTCGCTGAATTGACCGAAGGCGAGTACTACTGGTACCAGCTTGAAGGTCTGAAGGTCATCGACACTCTTGGGCAATTGCTCGGGAAGATCGATCATCTTCTGGAAACCGGCGCCAATGATGTAATGGTCGTCAAGCCTTGCGCTGGCAGCCTGGATGATCGCGAACGCCTGTTGCCCTATACCGAGCAATGCGTGTTGGCCGTCGACCTGGAAGCGGGCGAGATGAAGGTGGATTGGGACGCGGACTTCTGAACGTGGCTAACTTGCGCGTAGAAGTGATCAGTCTGTTTCCCGAAATGTTTTCCGCCATTGGCGATTACGGCATCACCAGTCGTGCGGTCAAACAGGGGCTCTTGCAGCTGACCTGTTGGAATCCGCGAGATTACACGACGGATCGGCATCACACTGTGGACGATCGCCCGTTTGGCGGTGGTCCGGGCATGGTGATGAAGATCAAGCCCCTGGAAGATGCGCTGGCTCAGGCCAAGGCAGCAGCCGGGGAGGCGGCGAAGGTGATTTACCTGTCCCCCCAAGGCCGTCAACTGACTCAGTCGGCGGTACGCGAGCTGGCACAATCGGATGCATTGATCCTGATTGCCGGCCGCTATGAAGGCATTGACGAGCGCTTTATTGAGGCTCATGTCGATGAAGAGTGGTCGATTGGCGACTATGTACTGTCTGGCGGCGAGCTGCCGGCCATGGTCCTGATCGATGCGGTTACACGACTGCTGCCTGGAGCTTTAGGGCATGCGGATTCCGCTGAGGAAGATTCCTTTACGGATGGTCTGCTGGATTGCCCGCACTACACCCGACCGGAGGTGTATGCGGATCAGCGTGTTCCCGACGTGTTGCTGAGTGGCAATCACGCGCATATCCGGCGTTGGCGTTTACAGCAGTCCCTTGGTCGGACCTATGAACGACGCGCCGATCTTCTGGAAAGCCGCTCGCTTTCTGGAGAAGAGAAGAAGCTGCTCGAGGAATACATCCGCGAGCGGGACGATAGTTAACAACGTATCGATGGTAGATCGAACGATTTACCTTAGGAGCACAGCATGACCAACAAAATCATCCTTGCACTCGAAGCAGAGCAGATGAGCAAAGAAATCCCTACCTTCGCCCCAGGCGACACTATTGTCGTTCAGGTGAAAGTGAAGGAAGGCGATCGTTCCCGTCTGCAAGCGTTTGAAGGCGTTGTAATCGCCAAGCGTAACCGCGGCGTGAACAGTGCGTTCACCGTTCGTAAAATCTCCAACGGTGTTGGCGTAGAACGTACTTTCCAGACCTACTCCCCGCAGATCGACAGCATGGCTGTTAAACGTCGCGGTGACGTACGTAAAGCCAAGCTGTACTACCTGCGCGACCTGTCGGGTAAAGCAGCTCGCATCAAGGAAAAACTGGCTTAAGTCCAGCTTCCGATGCAGAAAAAAGCAGCCTACGGGCTGCTTTTTTGTTGCCCGCGATTTCTTGATGCCTACCAGACCACTCATTGGTGTCGGCTCCCTGTTCCTTGATTCGGCCGGCTATGAAAGACTAGCGCCCATTCTGTCGTTCGCTGTCTATTAGCACGCAAACGCGCAACGTTGCCTGCCCTGAGCACCCATGCCTGCCATCGACCATCCGCTGATTGATCAATTCCTCGACGCTTTGTGGCTTGAGAAAGGCCTGTCCGACAACACCCGCGACGCCTATCGCAGCGACCTGGCCCTGTTCAACGGCTGGTTGCAGGAGAAGAATCTCGAACTGATCAATGCCGGGCGCGAGTTGATCCTCGACCACCTGGCCTGGCGTCTGGAGCAAAACTACAAGCCGCGCTCCACTGCCAGATTTCTTTCCGGGGTGCGTGGCTTTTATCGCTATCTGCTGCGGGAAAAACTGATCAGCGTCGACCCGACTCTACGCGTCGACATGCCGCAACTCGGCCGACCGCTGCCCAAGTCGCTGTCGGAGGCAGATGTCGAAGCGCTGCTCAAGGCGCCGGACCTGAGCGACGCTATCGGCCAGCGGGACCGGGCCATGCTGGAGGTCCTGTATGCCTGTGGCTTGCGAGTCACCGAGCTGATCAGTCTGACGCTGGAGCAAGTCAATCTGCGCCAAGGCGTTTTGCGGGTGATGGGCAAGGGCAGCAAGGAACGCCTGGTGCCGATGGGCGAGGAGGCGATTGTCTGGGTCGAGCGTTATATGCGTGATGGCCGTAGCGAATTGCTCGGTGGGCGCCCCAGCGATGTGCTGTTTCCCAGTCAGCGCGGCGAGCAGATGACCCGGCAGACGTTCTGGCATCGCATCAAACACCAGGCCAAGGTCGCCGGGATCAGCAAATCGCTGTCGCCGCACACCTTGCGCCACGCATTTGCCACGCATCTGCTCAACCATGGCGCAGACTTGCGTGTGGTGCAGATGTTGCTCGGGCACAGCGACCTGTCTACCACGCAGATCTATACCCACGTCGCCCGCGCCCGCTTGCAGGACCTACACGCCAAGCACCATCCTCGCGGCTGAACACGAAACCCTGTGTAGGAGCTGCCGAAGGCTGCGATCTTTTGATCTTGCTTTCGTTTACAGAAGCCAGAATCAAAAGATCGCAGCCTTCGGCAGCTCCTACGGAGTGAGATCGATGTCTTGTGTCAGGCGCATTCGGCCCTCGTGGCCTTATGTGTTAGGCTTTGCCGGTTTGCACGATGGACGGTTATGACCCGGTGTTTCGCACGGGCGTTCTGATCGTTCCATTGGCCCGCCCTCAGGAGTACTCATGCGTCTGACCCAGATTTTCGCCGCCGCCGCCATTGCGTTGGCGAGCACCTTTGCCGTCGCCGATGACGCGGCCGACAAAGCCATTCGTCAAAGCCTGGAAAAACTCGAACTCGAAGTTCCAGTCGAGAGCATCAATGCCAGCCCGTTGCCGGGCATGTACGAAGTCAAACTCAAAGGCAGCCGTGTGCTGTACGCCAGCGCCGATGGCCAGTACATCGTTCAGGGCTACCTGTTCCAGCTCAAGGACGGCAAACCGGTCAATCTGACCGAGAAGACCGAACGTCTGGGCATTTCCAAACTGATCAACGCCATTCCGGTTGCTGAAACCGTGGTTTACCCGGCCGTGGGCGAGACCAAATCGCACATCACCGTGTTCACTGACACCACGTGCCCGTACTGCCACAAACTGCACGCCGAAGTGCCGGAGCTGAACAAGCGCGGCATCGAGGTGCGCTACGTGGCGTTCCCGCGCCAAGGCCTGAATTCGCCGGGTGACGAGCAGCTGCAAGCAGTCTGGTGCTCGAAGGACAAGAAAGCCGCCATGGACAAAATGGTAGATGGCAAGGAAATCAAGGCCGCCAAGTGCGATAACCCGGTTTCCAAACAATTTGCCCTTGGTCAGTCGATCGGCGTGAACGGTACACCGGCCATCGTTTTGGCCGACGGACAAGTCATTCCGGGCTACCAGCCTGCGCCACAAGTCGCCAAACTGGCGCTGGGCGCGAAGTAATTCGCATCGTCACGGGCAGCCGCTGACGATCGTGGCCCGGCAGCAACAGCGTCGGGCCATCAACAGAGAGCCGCGAGCACGCGGTTGTTTTCCGGCCGACCCCGCGTCGGCCGTTTTATGGGGAGTTCACAGTGAATCCGGTCAAAGTAGGCATCTGTGGGTTAGGGACCGTCGGTAGCGGTACCTTCAACGTACTTCAGCGCAACGCCGAGGAAATTGCTCGTCGTGCCGGGCGTGGAATCGAAGTGGCACAAATTGCCACGCGCACGCCAAAGCCTCAGTTCCAGACGACCGGTATTGCGATTACCAACGATGTCTTCGAAGTGGCCACGAACCCTGAGATCGACATCGTCATAGAGCTGATGGGCGGCTACACCGTTGCCCGCGAGCTGGTACTCAAGGCCATCGAGAATGGCAAGCATGTGGTCACCGCGAACAAGGCGCTGATAGCCGTTCACGGTAATGAGATTTTCGCCAAGGCGCGCGAGAAAGGCGTGATCGTGGCTTTCGAAGCGGCCGTGGCCGGCGGCATTCCGGTAATCAAGGCGATCCGCGAAGGCTTGTCCGCCAACCGCATCAACTGGGTCGCCGGGATCATCAACGGAACCGGCAATTTCATCCTCACCGAAATGCGCGAGAAGGGCCGTACGTTCGAAGACGTACTGGCCGAAGCGCAGGCGCTGGGTTATGCCGAAGCCGATCCGACCTTCGACGTAGAAGGCATCGACGCTGCGCACAAACTGACCATTCTGGCGTCCATTGCCTTCGGCATTCCGCTGCAATTCGACAAGGCTTACACCGAAGGCATCACCAGGCTGACCACCGCCGACGTCAACTACGCTGAGGCGCTGGGCTATCGCATCAAGCACCTCGGTGTGGCGCGCAGTACGGACGCTGGCATCGAATTGCGCGTGCACCCGACGCTGATTCCGGCTGATCGTCTGATCGCCAACGTCAACGGCGTGATGAACGCGGTGATGGTCAATGGTGACGCGGCCGGCTCGACGTTGTTCTACGGCGCCGGCGCTGGCATGGAGCCGACCGCTTCGTCGGTGATCGCCGATCTGGTGGACGTGGTTCGCGCGATGACCTCCGACCCGGAAAACCGTGTGCCGCACCTGGCTTTCCAGCCGGACTCGCTGTCGGCGCATCCGATCCTGCCGATTGAAGCCTGCGAAAGCGCTTACTACCTGCGCATTCAGGCCAAGGATCATCCGGGCGTGCTGGCCCAGGTGGCGAGCATCCTGTCGGAGCGGGGCATCAATATCGAATCGATCATGCAGAAGGAAGTCGAAGAGCATGATGGTCTGGTGCCGATGATCCTGCTGACCCACCGCGTGGTCGAGCAGCGCATCAACGATGCGATCACCGCCCTTGAAGCACTGGCAGGCGTCGACGGTCCGGTTGTTCGGATCCGCGTCGAACACTTGAACTAAAAGCAGCGGCAAGCTTCAAGCTTCAAGCTGCAAGTAAAAGCACAGCCGCTTTTCACTTGTAGCTTGCAGCTTACCGCTTGCAGCTCAAACCAAAGGTTTGCCCCTATGCGTTATATCAGTACTCGCGGCCAGGCCCCGGCCCTGAATTTCGAAGACGTCCTGCTGGCCGGTCTGGCAACCGACGGCGGTCTGTACGTCCCGGAAAACCTGCCACGTTTCACTCAGGAAGAGATCGCTTCCTGGGCCGGTCTGCCATATCACGAACTGGCGTTCCGCGTGATGCGCCCATTCGTCACCGGCAGCATCCCGGATGCCGATTTCAAAAAGATCCTTGAAGAAACCTACCGTGTGTTCACCCACAGTGCCGTGGCGCCATTGCGTCAGTTGAATGGTAACGAATGGGTGTTGGAGCTGTTCCACGGCCCGACTCTGGCGTTCAAGGACTTCGCCCTGCAATTGCTCGGTCGTCTGCTCGATTACGTGCTGGAAAAGCGCGGCGAACGCGTAGTGATCGTCGGTGCCACGTCCGGTGATACCGGCTCGGCCGCCATCGAAGGTTGCAAGCATTGCGAGAACGTCGACATCTTCATCCTGCACCCGCACAAGCGAGTGTCCGAAGTGCAGCGTCGGCAGATGACCACCATCTTTGGTGAAAACATCCACAACATCGCCATCGAAGGCAACTTCGATGACTGCCAGGAAATGGTCAAAAACAGTTTCGCCGACCAGAGCTTCCTCAAGGGCACGCGTCTGGTGGCGGTGAACTCGATCAACTGGGCGCGAATCATGGCCCAGATCGTTTACTACTTCCACGCCTCCCTGCAGCTTGGCGGACCGGCGCGCTCGGTGTCGTTCTCGGTACCGACCGGCAACTTCGGCGATATCTTCGCCGGTTACCTGGCTCGCAACATGGGCCTGCCGATCAATCAGTTGATCGTCGCGACCAACCGCAACGACATCCTGCACCGCTTCATGAGCGGCAATCAGTATGTCAAGGAAACCCTGCACGCCACGTTGTCGCCGTCGATGGACATCATGGTCTCTTCGAACTTCGAACGCCTGCTGTTCGACCTGCACGGTCGCAACGGTGCAGCGATTGCCGGCCTGATGGACTCGTTCAAAAAGGACGGCAGCTTCAGCGTCGAACAAGAGCGCTGGACCGAAGCACGCAAACTGTTCGACTCGCTGGCTGTGGACGATGCGCAGACCTGCGAAACCATCGCCGAGGTTTACGAGCAGACCGGTGAAGTGCTCGATCCGCATACCGCCATCGGCGTCAGGGCTGCGCGTGAATGCCGTCGCAGCCTGGACATTCCGATGGTGATTCTGGGTACTGCCCACCCGGTCAAGTTTCCCGAGGCAGTGGAGAAAGCCGGTGTAGGAAAAGCGCTCGAACTCCCTACACATCTTTCTGATTTGTTTGAGCGAAACGAGCGCTGCACGGTTCTGCCAAACGACCTGAAAGCCGTGCAAGCCTTTGTCAGTCAGCATGGCAACCGCGGCGAGCCGCTTTAAGCCGCAAAAGCTGTCACATTTTGAAGCCCGTCTCCTGACGGGCTTTTTTGTTTCTGCTGCCACACTGCTCGGGTTTTCACCCACGAAGGACGGGTGAGTCGATCACGAAGGAAATGGCAATGCTGTTTTACAGAGGTTTGAAACCGGCACTGGGCTGGTTGTTTTTGTTGGCGGTGCAGGGATGGATGCATAGCGCAATGGCAGCGCAGATGGCACTCGATCAGGCGAATGCGTCAGGCCATGTGCAGCCTGTCGAACTGGACGCGCGCGAGCGTCAATGGATTCGCGACAACCCCAAGGTGACGGTGGCGTCGGTGCAGTACCCGCTGTATCTGTTTCAGGACGAGCACGGACACTGGAGCGGTCTGAACAACGACGTGCTCAAACGCGTCAGTGCGATGACCGGGCTGCAATTCGAGCATCAGGAATCATTTTCAACCGATCACATGCTCGAGCGCCTGCAAAGCGGGGTCGCCGACATCAGCACGACCTTGGCCATGAGCGATGAT
Organism: Pseudomonas sp.; assembly: GCF_035554175.1. Taxonomy (GTDB): domain Bacteria; phylum Pseudomonadota; class Gammaproteobacteria; order Pseudomonadales; family Pseudomonadaceae; genus Aquipseudomonas. Next base: position 8,864 of record NZ_DATMIV010000041.1, read on the forward strand.
CGCAAACTGTTTCTTGACTTCAGCCATGCGTTCGGCGGGGCGGGCTGGGTGTTCGTCGGGCATGCCAGTGCGCCGAGTGTTGAGTCTTTCGAACAACTGGCGAAACGCGTCGTGGTGCTGCCGGCCCGGCATGCGCTGGAAGATGTGATTCGACGCGACTACCCGTCGATAGAAATTCGTTCGGTGAAAACCTATGCCGAAGCGCGGGCGCTGGTAGAGAGTGGTGAAGCCTACGCCACGATCGAAAATGAAATCGGTGCACAGCTCTATCCATTGGGCATGCTCAAGGTCGGTGGCTTGGTGGAGGGCAAGTGGGAAGCCGATCACCTGGCTGTACGAAAAGGCATGCCAGAGCTGCTGAGTATTCTCAACAAGGCGCTGGAAGCTTTCCCGGCCGCTGAGTTACGGGCGATCCGTCTGAAATGGCTGGAAGGCATTTCCCCGGCTCCCGTGCCGTCGATCTGGCAGCAATTGGTCGAGTGGGGATGCTGGGCGATGGGGGTAATCGGCGTTTTCGGAATACTGTCATTGGTATGGAGCAGGCGCCTGGCGGCGGTGATCAAGTTGCGCTGCGAAGCGGAAAAAGAGCTGGGCGATCAATTGGCTTTCCAGCATGCCTTGATCGATTCGATGCCCGATCCGGTGTTCGTCCGGGATCTGCAAGGGCGGCTGATCATCTGCAATCGCAGTTACGAGGAGGCGTTGTCGGTCCGTCTGGACCAGATGCAGGGGCGCCTGCTGATCGAGGTCGATGCATTTCCCGAAGCCACCGCGCGGATGCTCCACGACGAATTCATCGCGCAATTGCAAACCCGCAAGTCGCGCTTCAGCAAGCGGCAGTTGGTTTTCAATGGCGGGCCGCGTGAGGTCTATCAGTGGACGGTGCCGTTTTACAGCGGTGACGGTAAATTGCGCGGCTTGTTGGGCGGCTGGACCGACATCACCCAGCGTCGGGCCGAGAGCGGGTGCCGATGTCTGCAATAAAGAAGGGAAATGTCCTGCAAGACGTGGCTCCTTTTCTGATGGGAGGCTTAAGACGCCTGCCCTAGAGTGAACGACAACTGCGGTGAGAGTCCGCGATGATCGCTCCAGAGGTCGCCCATGCGCTCGCTTAAAGTCCTGATTCTTGAACCCAATCCGTTCCAGCTCATGGCGTTGCACCAGATGCTCAACGCCATCGGCATCTACGACGTATTGACCGCGCCTTCGTTAGCGTCAGCCTTGTGTTCGCTGGGGCATCGCGGCACGGTCGATATTGCCATTTGCGATCCGCAACTCAAAGGTGGGGATGGTCTGGCACTGATTCACCACTTGGCGGCACACCGTGAGGCGCGTGCCCTGATCCTGTTGGGCACGATCGCGCAGAGCCTGTTGAATGACCTCGAGCCGCTGCTCCGCCAACAACGTCTGCGCCTGCTGGGCCGTTTGCAAACGCCGGTCTCGGCGGTGTTGATGAGAGGGCTGCTGGACAGCTACTTGATTTCACCAGCAGAACTCCTTGAAGCCTGAAACCGTCGGTTATTTTTCTGTCATCTTCGCCGTGCATGCTCTGACAGGCGCGGACCCACGAGATCGGGACGTGACGGACAGAACTTTCTTCTCGGGCCGGTGGTCATTTAATGTGAACACGCCCCAGGCACTGTGTTTTCGGACTATTGAGTGGAGATCGAGATGGAAAGTATCAGTCTATTGCTCGGTGAGGCTCTGAGCCCGTATCAGGTGACGCTGACCCCTCGCGGCAGCCATGGTGAATGTCTGGTGACGCTGAAGAACAGCAGCGGCGCAATTGTGGTGGAACGCGAATTCAATCAGGCCCAGTTGAGCGACAAGCGCTTGCTGACAGATGTGGTGGATGGCCTGCACCGCGACGTAATGATCGCCGAGGGACGACTGGAACCCTGCGTCATCGCGGCGCTGCGCAATGCGGCTCTGGACAAGCGTCCGGCGCTGTAAAGATGAAATATTTTTTGTGGGAACCTTCCTGCATCCCCGTCAGTCAGACCTCATAACAGCAGGATCAAGCATTGTGCTCCGGTGCTTGTCGCTTGCTGCTACGGGTCTCGAAGCAGACCACGTTTAACCCCGAGTCGTCTCCCCACTTCTCGGGGTTTCTTTTTGCCTGGCGTTTGCCCCGACGTCTGCGACTCGCCAGCTTAAATGGCGCCGTCTTCACGCAAGCGGGCAATCTGCTGCGCGTCGTAGCCCAGATCACCAAGCACCTGCGCAGTGTGTTCGCCAAGCTGCGGTCCAACCCATTCGGACGAACCCGGGGTGTCGGAAAGTTTCGGTACGATGCCGGGCATCTTGAAATCCTTGCCGTCCGGCAGTTTGGCCTGGAGGAACATTTCCCGGGCCAGGTACTGCGGATCGCTGAACATGTCCTCGGCACTGAAGATCCGGCTGACCGGCACTTGCGCCTGATTGAGCAGGTCGAGCACGGTTTGCAGCGGCAACGAATTGACCCAGCGATCAATCACGCCATACAACTCGTCACGGCGACCGTCACGGCCGTCATTGCTCGCCAGCGCCGGGTCATTGGCCAGGTCTTCACGACCGATCACTTGCATGAAACGTTTGAAGATGGCATCGCCATTGGCGCCGATCTGCACATGCTTGCCGTCGGCACTGGTGTGGATCGACGAAGGGGTGATGCCTGGCATGATATTGCCGGTGCGTTCGCGGATGAAACCGAAGACATCGAACTCCGGCACCATGCTTTCCATCATGGCGAAAATGGCTTCGTACAGCGCGACATCAACGACTTGGCCAACGCCGCCATTGACCTCGCGATGACGCAGCGCCATCAGCGCACCGATCACCCCCCACAACGCGGCGATCGAGTCGCCGATGGAAATCCCGGTGCGCACCGGTGGCCGATCCTCGAAACCGGTGATGTAACGCAGGCCGCCCATGGATTCGCCGACTGCACCGAAACCTGGTTGGTCTTTCATCGGTCCGGTCTGGCCGAAGCCGGACAGGCGCACCATCACCAGTTTCGGATTCAGTGCGTGCAAGGCTTCCCAACCCAGGCCGAGTTTTTCCAGCACGCCGGGGCGGAAGTTTTCGATGAGGATGTCGGCCTCACCGAGCAGTTTTTTCAGAATCGCCAAACCGTCGGGATGCTTGAGGTTCAGCGTCAGCGACTTCTTGTTGCGCGCCTGGACGAACCACCACAAGGACGTCCCTTCATACAATTTGCGCCACTTGCGCAGGGGGTCACCGCCGTCCGGCGACTCGATCTTGATCACCTCAGCGCCGAATTCGCCACAAATGCGCGAGGCGAATGGCCCGGCAATCAACGTACCCAATTCAATGACTTTCAGACCCGAGAGCGGTTTGCTGGTAAACGGCATGCGAAATCCTGTGGGACAAGGCTGAGCGGATACAGCGTTTTAACATAGCCGACTGTCAGACGCCGCTGCTTGATCGCCATCAGTTCGATGATTGCCTGTGGCATCGGTTAGACTTGCCGACTTTCCTCGTATCAAGAAGCCCGTTCATGGCCCAGCCGTCCACTACCTACAAATTCGAACTGAACCTCACCGACCTCGACCGTAGCGTCTACGAGAACGTCAAGCAGACCATTGCCCGTCATCCTTCGGAAACCGAAGAGCGCATGACCGTGCGTCTGCTGGCTTACGCACTCTGGTACAACGAGCAATTGTCTTTCGGCCGTGGTCTGTCAGACGTGGATGAACCGGCCTTGTGGGAAAAGAGTCTGGACGACCGGGTCCTGCACTGGATCGAAGTCGGTCAGCCGGATGTCGATCGCCTGACCTGGTGCTCGCGCCGCACCGAGCGCACCAGCCTGCTTGCCTACGGCAGTCTGCGCGTGTGGGAAACCAAGGTGATTCCGGCGATCAAGAATCTGAAAAACGTCAACATCGCCGCCGTTCCGCAAGAAGTGCTGGAGACTCTGGCCAAGGACATGCCCCGCGTCATCAAGTGGGACGTGATGATCAGCGAAGGCACGATCTTCGTCACCGACGACCGCGGTCAGCACGAAGTCCAGTTGCAATGGCTGCAAGGCGAGCGCGGCTGAAGTCGCGACACCGCTGATATTTCCTACGAATCAAAGAGAAGCCTCCGTCACCCCATGCGTATCGAACCTCGTCAACTGCCTGCCACGCTGCCTTTTCTCGGTGATCTGCCGCCACTGCTGACCCGCCTGTACGCGGCGCGGGGCGTGCAATCGGAAGCGGAGCTGGACAAGAGTCTGGCGCGCTTGATTCCGTTCCAGCAGCTCAAGGGCATCGATAAGGCCGTGGATCTGCTGGTGACGGCACTGGAGCAGCGTCAGCGCATTCTCATCGTTGGCGACTTCGATGCGGACGGCGCCACGGCCAGTACCGTCGGTGTGCTCGGCTTGCGCCTGCTGGGTGCGGCACATGTCGACTACCTGGTGCCCAACCGCTTCGAATACGGGTATGGCCTGACGCCGGAAATCGTCGAAGTCGCGCTGACCCGTGAACCGCAATTATTGATCACCGTCGACAACGGCATTTCCAGCGTCGAAGGCGTCGCGGCGGCTAAGCGGGCCGGGCTCAACGTGCTGATCACCGACCATCACTTGCCCGGTGATGAACTGCCGAAGGCTGATGCGCTGGTCAATCCGAACCAGCCGGGCTGCGAGTTTCCGAGCAAGGCGCTGGCCGGCGTCGGGGTGATTTTCTATGTGTTGATGGCGCTGCGCGCGCGTTTGCGCAGCCTCGGCTGGTACGAGAGCAAACCGCAACCGAACATCGGTGAACTGCTTGACCTGGTGGCCTTGGGCAGCGTCGCCGACGTGGTGCCGCTGGACGCCAACAACCGCATCCTTGTGCACCAGGGGCTGGAGCGGATTCGCGCGGGACGGGCGCGGCCGGGGATCAAAGCGATCCTTGAAGTGGCCAAGCGTGATGCGGCGCGAATCACTTCCACTGATCTGGGTTTTATCGTCGGCCCGCGCCTGAACGCTGCGGGGCGTCTGGACGACATGAGCCTGGGCATCGAATGCCTGCTCACCGCTGACGCCAATCTGGCGCGGGAAATGGCCGCGCAACTGGACGGCATGAATCAGGATCGAAAATCCATCGAGCAGGGCATGCAGCGTGAAGCGCTGGCGCAGCTCAAGGATTTACCGGTCGAATCGATGCCGTTTGGTCTGTGCCTGTTCGACCCGCAGTGGCATCAGGGCGTGATCGGCATCCTCGCCTCGCGCATGAAGGAACGCTATTTCCGCCCGACCATTGCCTTCGCCGATGCCGGCGATGGTCTGCTCAAGGGCTCCGGGCGTTCGGTGCAAGGCTTTCATATTCGCGATGCGCTTAGCGTGGTCGCGGCGCAGCATCCGAACCTGATCGCCAAGTATGGCGGCCACGCGATGGCCGCCGGCCTGACCTTGGCGCAGGAGAATTTTCCGCTGTTCGCCGAGGCTTTCGACGCCGAAGTGCGTAGACAACTTCGCGAGGAAGACCTGACCGGGCGCATGCTTTCCGATGGCACGCTGGCGGTTGAGGAATTCCATCTCGAACTGGCCCGCGCGTTGCGCCACGCCGGCCCGTGGGGCCAGCACTTTCCGGAGCCGCTATTCCACGGCGTGTTTCAGTTGGTCGAGCAGCGGGTGGTCGGCGAGCGGCATTTGAAAGTGGTGCTGAAAAGCGAATGCGGCTCGGTGAAACTCGATGGCATCGCATTTGGCATTGATCGCGATGTGTGGCCGAACCCGACGATCCAGTGGGTTGAACTGGCTTACAAGCTCGACGTTAACGAGTTTCGCGGCAACGAGACCGTTCAGTTGATGATCGCCCACATCGAACCGCGCTAAACACGCAGAGCTTTCGTGGCGAGGGAGCTTGCTCCCGCTGGGCTGCGAAGCGGCCCTAAACGCTTTCACCGCATTGCGTCGGAAAACTGCGTTGGCAGGTTTAACGGCTGCTACGCAGCCGAGCGGGAGCAAGCTCCCTCGCCACAGGCGAGGGGTGCTCACAGAAAACGTCTTGAACCCTCGCTCATCCCCGGTTGTCGACTAGGCTCTAAGCACTGCTTGATTGGCCTTGTGACGTCTTGTCGAATTTTTGCCCGCGGGGGCGGGTGCTGCACCTTCTTTCTGTCACTCGTCGACTTTTCAAACAGAACCCTGGAGCCTGCCCACTGATTCGAGAGGTGCCCCATGAGTCTGCTGCTTGAACCCTTTACCCTTCGCCAACTGACCCTGCCCAACCGCATCGCCGTCTCGCCGATGTGCCAGTACTCCAGCGTCGATGGCCTGGCCAACGACTGGCATCTGGTGCATCTGGGCAGCCGCGCTGTGGGCGGCGCCGGTCTGGTGTTCACCGAGGCCACGGCGGTGACGGCCGACGGGCGCATCACCGCCGAAGACCTCGGCCTGTGGAACGACGAACAGATTGCTCCTCTGCAACGCATTACCCGGTTTATCACCGCCCAGGGCGCGGTCGCCGGCATTCAGCTGGCTCACGCCGGACGCAAGGCCAGCACGCATCGGCCATGGATCGGCAAGCATGGCAGCGTTAAACCCGAGGACGGCGGCTGGACACCGGTCGGGCCTTCGCCGATTGCCTTCGACCCTCAACACACGCAACCGAAACAACTGGATGAAGCGCAGATCGACGAAGTGATTCAAGCCTTCGTCGATGCGGCCAAACGCGCCCTGACGGCGGGTTTCAGCGTGGTCGAGGTGCACGCGGCGCACGGCTATCTGCTGCATCAGTTTCTCTCGCCGCTGAGTAATCAGCGCCGCGATCAATACGGTGGCTCGTTCGAAAATCGCATCCGTCTGGTGCTGCAGGTCACCGAAGCGGTGAGGGCGGTGTGGCCGGAGGAATTGCCGGTATTCGTCCGCGTCTCGGCGACCGACTGGGTCGAGGACGGCTGGAACCCGGACGAAACTGTCGAGCTGGCGCGCCGCCTTCACACCCTCGGCGCGGATCTCATTGACGTATCATCGGGCGGTACGGCGGCTAACGCGGAGATTCCGGTCGGGCCGGGTTATCAGACGCGCTTTGCCGAGCGTGTGCGCAAAGAGTCAGGCATCGCCACCGGCACGGTGGGAATGATTACCGAACCGGCGCAGGCCGAGCACATTCTGCGCACCTGTCAGGCCGATATCATTTTCCTTGCCCGGGAATTGCTGCGTGACCCGTACTGGCCGTTGCATGCCGACGACGATCTGGGCGGGCGCAAAGCGGTGTGGCCGGCGCAGTATCAGCGTGCGACCCATCGGGATCAGCCGATTCATGAGTCGGATTTGCGTGATTGATAAAAGCTGAAAAGCAAAAGCCCCGAGCCGGTGATGGTCGGGGCTTTTCTGTCTCCGGCAGTTTGTGTTGCCGTGGCTGGCGCTATCGCGAGCAGGCCCGTTCAAACGCTACAAAACTTCAAGGGTACTTACGCTTGTCCGGTGCCGGCGGGAAATACTGGTACAACCAGGTCTCGCTCAACGTGCGGTCATTGGTGCGAATGAACAAGCGCAGCTCCACCGGCTCGACGCTGTCATTGGTCGGGTACCAGTCGAACAGGATCCGGTAACCCTTGATGTCATCCAGCACCAGCACGCTGAAGTCCTGCACCTTGCCGTTGGAGCAAGTGATCACCGGTTCGATCCCGGTGCCCTGTGGCAGGCGCTCCAGACCACCCCCAGTGAAGTCCACGGCAAAGCGCCGCGCCCACACCGGCGGATAATGTTCACCCGGCGCCCAACCCTCGGTGAAACCGCCCATGCCCGAGCGCGTTGCATGCACCCGTGCCAGCGGCGTGCCGACCGGTGGCAACGCGCTCCAGTAAAGCTTGTAACCGTAATTCAGCGAATCACCGGCAGCCACCGGCTTTTTCGGCGTCCAGAACGCAACGATGTTATCCAGCGTCTCGCCGGTCGTAGGAATTTCCAGCAGATCGATCGAGCCTTCGCCCCACGCGGTTGTAGGCTCTACCCACAGGCTCGGGCGTTTGCTGTACCAATCGACGGTGTCTTGATAGTTGGCGAATTCGTGGTCGGTCTGGACCAGGCCGAAACCTTTCGGATCCTTGTCGGCGAAGGCATTGAACTGCAACGTTGCCGGGTTGTTCAGCGGCCGGCAGATCCACTCGCCGTTGCCGCGCCACATCGCCAGGCGATCGGAGTCGTGGATCTGCGGGTGAATGGTGTCGCACATGCGGCGTTCGTGGGTGCCGCAACTGAACATGCTGGTCATCGGCGCGACGCCCAGTTGTTCGATGGTGGTGCGGGCATTGATGTGCGCGTCGATTTCCATGACCACGCGTTCGGCCTGGCAATCGATGTCGAACCGGTAGGCGCCGGTGGCGCTCGGCGAGTCGAGCAGTGCATAGACCACAAAGCGTGTGGCGTTCTTGTCCGGTGTGTCGAACCAGAATTTGGTGAAGTCGGGAAATTCTTCGCGCTTCTTCGCGTAGGTATCAATGGCCAGGCCACGCGCGGAGAGGCCATATTGGCCAGTCGCATCGACCGCGCGGAAATAGCTGGCGCCGAGAAACGACACCACGTCATGCCGATCCAGTTCCGGTGCCTTGAACAATTTGAAGCCGGCAAAACCCAGGTCGCCCTTGAGCTGCTGGGTGTCCACCGAAGTGTTCTCGTAGTTGAACAGCGCCGGGCGAAAATGCACTTCGCGCGCCATGCGGGTCTTCGGATCAACGCTGTACATGCGCACCGGCTGACGGAAGCCCATGCCGACGTGGAAGAACTGCACGTCCAGCTGGCCTTTGTTTTCCTTCCACAATGAATGCTCGCCGTCGTAGCGGATCGCGTTGAAATTCTGCGGGGTCATGGTCGCCAAGGTTGGCGGCAACACCTGTTTCGTATCCTGATAGGCACTGCCGGCGAGTTGTTTCGCCTGGCGCTTCAACGAATCGAAATCGAACGCCTGGGCCTCGCCATCGGCGGCGCCACCATTGGCAGCCCAGGCGCGGGCGGCCAACAGGCCGGACGCCGAAAGACCGGTATAAGCCGCAATGGCCATGGATGCTTTGAGCAAATTCCTGCGATGCATAGTTACAACCTGTCGTGAGCAATCCCGCGCCGTTCCTGGCACGTGCTGGATCAGAAATTACGGTTCGGTCATGCCTTCGGCCAAACGCAACGGACTATAAACAGATGCGCGCTAGCTTAAACGGTTCGATTGTCGGGCAAAAAGGGTTGTTTACGCCGAGTCATCTGGCAATGAAACAAGACATGTCTGTAATTTTTCTGACAGGGCTCTCTGATTTAGAGGGCATATCTGCTTTTTTCGATTAATTACTCTAAAAACCGCTTTTCAACGCCGATTTAATTCCTATTCTATGGACAAGACCGGATACAAGCCTTCGTGCCGGCAGGGCACACGACGCTGCTCGGAGAGGCAGGGCGATGTGAGGTTTAGCAGTTTCTTGACTCAATAGAGAAGGACATCGTCCATGGCAAAAATACAGGGCATCACCGAAATGTTGGGCATCTTTCCTTGCTTGGGCGGCGGACGCAGAAGACGCCGTCTCAATTCCGAGGAATTGAAACTGGTAGAGCGCTATCGAGAGCTATCGGAGAGCGACCGGATCGCCATGCGCTATCTGGTGGATGCGATGCGGAGTGTTTCGCGGTTTTGAAACGCGAATGGAGAAGGGGCAGGCAGAAAAGCCTGCCCCTTTTTTTCGTAGCGTCCTTTGTGGGCGGCTTTGAGTACCGAGCAACATCTGGAAGCACACTCGCACGTCGGCTTCGGGCACTTTCGAACTAGGCTGAGGGCCTTAGATCCGGATAACCCTTGTTTGGAGACGGAACATGAACACCCGTGGATTGCTCGATCAACTGCTCAAGTCCGGGCAGGAAATGCTGCAGAACAAGGCTGGCGGCGCTTCCAACAAGTCGGCTGCCGGCGGACTCAGCGGCTTGCTCGGTGGCTCGTCTGGCTCCAGCGGCCTCGGCGGATTGCTCTCCGGCGCGGGTGGCGGCGCATTGGCCGCAGGCGCGATGGGCCTGCTGCTCGGCAATAAAAAGATCCGCAAGGTCGGCGGCAAAGTCGCCATTTACGGCGGCCTCGCCGCGCTGGGCGTGCTGGCCTACAAGGCTTACGGCAACTACAACGCCCAGAAAGGCAGCGCGCCACAACGCGAACCACAAACTCTCGACCGCCTGCCACCCGCGCAAGTCGAAGAACACAGCCAGGCGATCCTCAAAGCCCTGGTCGCTGCTGCCAAGGCCGACGGTCATATCGACGAGCGCGAGCGTGAATTGATCGAAGGCGAATTCAGCAAACTCGACAACGACCAGGAACTGCAACACTGGCTCCACGCCGAACTCAACAAACCCCTCGACCCTACGGATGTTGCCCGTGCGGCAAGCACGCCGGAAATGGCGGCGGAGATGTACATCGCCAGTGTGATGCTGGTGGATGAGGAGAACTTCATGGAGAAGAGTTATCTGGACGAACTGGCACGGCAGTTGAAACTGGAGCCGGGGTTGAAGGTGGAGCTGGAGAAGCAGGTGCGGTTGGCGGCGGTTTAAAGTTATCGTTTAAAAAATCGCAGTGTTAGGCTGCGATTTTTTTGCCTGCGGACTGGAGGAAAGCGACAGTGGAGCGCGGTTAGAAAGATCTGCTTTTTGCGCCTGTGATTACAGCTGTCTGGCTGCCGCATGAAGCGCGAATCAGACCTCCTGCCACCAGGCTGAGAACGTGATCACTGTACCTTCGTCAGTTCTATGCGTGATTTCAGGTAACTGAACCGCTGTCCAGGCTCCGTGTTTCGGCTGAGTCAGGACGTACTCAACGTTGGCAAGCGCAACTTCTTGCGCAGTTGGGTATTTGCCGAGACCGAGGTGTTGGCTTCGCGAGCAGGCTCGCTCCCACAGGGCTTTGTGGTTTGCCCCGAATTCGAGTTCATCCGCGAAATCTGTGGGAGCGAGCCTGCTCGCGAAGGCGTCTGTGCAGGCAAATCATCGGCGACTGATAAACCGCTCTCGCGAGCAGGCTCACTCCTGCAAGGGATTTTTGGTTTGCCCCGAATTCAAGTTCATCCGCGAAACCTGTGGGAGCGAGCCTGCTCGCGAAGGCGTCCGTTCAGGCGAATCATCGGCGACTGATAAACCGCTATCGCGAGCATGGCTCGCTCCTGCAAGGAAGCGGGGGACGCAGGTTGATAACCGTCTTATTAATGAAACACCGCGCTCGGCTATACTCCCCGCATTTCGATCAGGCACGAGGATTCACTGTGAAGAACTGGACATTGCGCCAACGCATTTTGGCGAGCTTTGCGGTGATTATCACCATCATGCTGTTGATGGTGGTGCTGTCCTACTCGCGGCTGTTGAAGATCGAGGCCAGTGAAAACAGTGTGCGTGACGATGCCATCCCCGGCGTTTATTACAGCTCGATGATTCGCGGCGCGTGGGTCGACAGTTATCTGCAGACCCAGGAGCTGTTGGGCCTCAAGGAAGGTCAGGGCATTTCCAGCGAAGATGCGGCGGACTACAAGGCTTTCGAGGCGCGTCTGCAAGAGCAGATGGCCAACTATCGCAAGACCATGGCCACCGATGAAGATCGCAGCGAATTTGCCGCCTTCGAGAAGTACCACGATGCCTACATCCAGATGCAGGATGCCGTGCTGGATCTGCACAAGCGCAATCTGGAGGCCGATGCAGTCAGGATGTTCCATGAAAAACTGACCCCGGCGTGGTACGCGGGGCGCATGAAACTCAACGATATCATCGGTGAAAACAAACGGGTCGCCGATAACGCCATGGCCAACATTGACGATGCAGTCGCAACGGCCAAAGTCAGCATGGTCATTTCCCTGCTGGTCGCGGTGCTGGCCGCGGGTCTCTGCGGCCTGTTGTTGATGCGCGCGATCATGGCGCCGATGAACCGTATCGTGACGATCCTCGACATCATGCGCACCGGTGATCTGAGTTCGCGCCTGAACCTTGATCGCAAGGATGAGTTCGGCGCGGTCGAAACCGGCTTCAACGACATGATGACCGAGCTGACAGCGCTGGTGTCCCAGGCCCAGCGCTCGTCGGTGCAGGTGACCACCTCGGTCACTGAAATCGCCGCCACCTCCAAGCAACAACAAGCCACCGCCACCGAAACTGCAGCGACCACCACCGAAATCGGCGCGACGTCTCGCGAGATCGCCGCGACTTCGCGGGATCTGGTGCGCACCATGACCGAAGTCTCCACCGCTGCCGATCAGGCCTCGGTGCTCGCCGGTTCCGGCCAGCAAGGCCTAGCGCGTATGGAAGACACCATGCATTCGGTGATGGGCGCAGCGGATCTGGTCAACGCCAAACTGGCGATCCTCAACGAGAAGGCCGGCAATATCAATCAGGTGGTGGTAACCATCGTCAAAGTGGCCGACCAGACCAACCTGCTGTCGCTCAATGCGGCGATCGAGGCCGAGAAGGCCGGCGAGTACGGTCGCGGTTTCGCCGTGGTGGCCACCGAAGTGCGACGTTTGGCCGATCAGACCGCCGTCGCTACTTACGACATCGAACAAATGGTCCGCGAGATCCAGTCGGCGGTGTCGGCCGGGGTGATGGGCATGGACAAGTTTTCCGAAGAAGTGCGCCGAGGCATGGCCGAAGTGCAGCAGGTCGGCGAGCAGCTGTCGCAGATCATCCATCAGGTGCAGGCGCTGGCACCGCGGGTGTTGATGGTCAACGAGGGCATGCAGGCCCAGGCCACCGGTGCCGAGCAGATCAACCATGCGCTGGTGCAGTTGGGCGATGCCAGCAGCCAGACCGTCGAATCGCTGCGCCAGGCCAGTTTCGCCATCGACGAACTGAGCCAGGTGGCCGTCGGCCTGCGCAGCGGCGTTTCGCGATTCAAAGTCTGATGAGCGAAATCATCGCCAAACGCGGCGCCGCGCCAGTGGTGAAGCAGGCGCTGTTTCTGCTGTTTCGCATCGGCAGCGAGCGCTATGCCTTGCGTGCGACGGAAGTGGCCGAAGTGCTGCCGCGTCTGCCGTTGAAGCCGATTGCCCGGGCGCCACATTGGGTGGCCGGGGTGTTCGCCTATCGCGGCGCGGTGGTGCCGGTGATCGACCTCAGCGCGCTGACTTTTGGTCAGCCCGCCGAGGCGCGCACCAGCACGCGGTTGGTGCTGGTCAACTACCAGCCGGATCAAGCGCAGCCGGTGCAATGGCTCGGACTGATTCTTGAGCAGGCCACCGACACGCTGCGCTGTCATCCGCAAGACTTTCAGCCCTACGGTCTCGATAACCGCGAGGCGCCGTACCTCGGCCCGGTGCGCGAAGACGCGCAGGGATTACTGCAATGGGTGCGAGTCAATGACTTGCTCGATGACGCCGTGCGCAGTGTGCTGTTCCCCGATCCGCCGCGCGATCCAATGACGCTTGAGGCGCAGCCATGAGCGGTGAACAGCGCTTTTTCGATTTCCTCAAGGAACGCATCGGCCTCGATGTCGCTTCGGTGGGCGCGGCGATCATTGAGCGGGCCGTGCGCCAGCGCACCACGCTTTCCCAAGCCGCCCACGCCGATGAATACTGGCAACTGTTGCAAGGCTCGCGGGATGAACAGCAGGCATTGATCGAAGCAGTGATCGTCCCGGAAACCTGGTTCTTCCGCTACCCGGAGTCCTTCGCCACCTTGGGCAAACTGGCGCGCCAGCGTCTGGCCGAGCTGAACAACATGCGCGCATTGCGCATCCTCAGCCTGCCGTGCTCGACCGGTGAAGAACCCTATTCGATCGCCATGGCCTTGCTCGATGCCGGACTCAAGCCCCATCAGTTCAAGGTCGACGGCATGGACATCAGCCCGCTGTCGGTGGATAAGGCGCGCCGCGCTGTCTACGGCAAGAACTCGTTTCGCGGGCAGGATCTGCAGTTTCGCGAGCGGCATTTCATGCCCGAGCAGGACGGTCACCGCGTCAATGAATATGTTCGCGAACAGGTACGCTGGCAGGTCGGCAATGTCCTCGATCCGACGCTGTTGGCGAACGAGCCGGCCTTCGATTTCGTGTTCTGCCGCAACCTGCTGATCTACTTCGACCAGCCGACGCAGAACCAGGTGTTTGAAGTGCTCAAGCGCCTGACCCATGTCGACGGCGTGCTGTTTATCGGCCCGGCCGAAGGCAGTCTGCTCGGACGCTTGGGCATGCGTTCCATCGGCATCGCGCAGTCGTTCGCCTTCAGCCGTCACAGCGAGCCGCACCCCGAACCGTTGCCCACGCCTGAACCGCTTGCCGTGCCGGTCATCCAGCCACAGCGCAGCACGCCGCCAGCGCCAGTGCGCAGCCGTCCGTTTGCCGCCGTGACCGCTTTGCCAGTGACGAAAAAAACCGCCGACCCGGACGCAGCAACGCTGCTGGCGCAGATTGCTGCACTGGCCAACGAAGGCAAAAGCGCCGCGGCCCGTGCCGCGTGCGAAGACTACCTGCGCAGCCATGAACCGGTGGCGCAGGTGTTCTACTGGCTCGGCCTGCTCAGCGATGTCGCCGGTCTAAGCCTCGAAGCCCAGGGCTACTACCGCAAGGCCTTGTATCTCGAACCGCAACACCCCGAAGCGCTGATGCACCTGGCCGCGTTGCTGCAGGCTCAGGGCGACACGGCGGGTGCCCGACGATTGCAGGAGCGCGCCGCCCGCAGCGGGCGCACTGCCGACAGTGAGCGTAAACCATGAACGCGTCCGACACCTTGAACGTCACCCACGAGGACGCCCGGGCCATCGACGATTGCTGGAACCGCATCGGCATTCATGGCGACAAGTCGTGTCCGTTGCTGGAAGAGCACATCCATTGCCGTAACTGCTCGGTGTATTCCGCTGCCGCCACGCGTCTGCTCGACCGCTATTCATTGCAGCAGGACCAGCGCGATGCGGTGGTCACGAATGTTGAAGCCGATGTCAAAACCCGCTCGCTGCTGATGTTCCGCCTCGGTGAAGAATGGCTGGGACTGGCCACGCGCAGCCTGGTCGAAGTCGCACCGCTGCAGGCGATTCATTCGCTGCCGCACCAGCGCTCGCGCGCCTTGCTCGGCGTGGCCAACGTACGTGGCGCGCTGGTGGCGTGCCTGTCGCTGGTGGAATTGCTCGACCTCGACGGCAGCGTCGCGCCGGTCAGTGGCGGGCGTGTCATGCCGCGCATGCTGATCATCGCCGCCCACGGCGGGCCGGTGGTGGTGCCGGTGGATGAAGTTGACGGCATTCATGCCATCGACGAACGCATCCTCGATGCCGCCTCGCAGTCCGGCGCGCAAGCCAGTGCCAAGTACACCCGTGGCGTTCTTCAGTATCGCGGTCGCAGCTTGCGCTGGCTGGATGAAGAACAGCTGTTGTCCGCCGTGACCCGGAGCCTGACATGACCCCCGAGCAAATGCGCGACGCCTCTCTGCTCGAGCTGTTCAGCCTCGAGGCCGAAGCGCAGACACAAGTGCTCAGCGCCGGGCTGCTGGCGCTGGAGCGCAACCCGACACAGGCCGATCAACTGGAATCGTGCATGCGCGCGGCGCACTCGCTCAAGGGCGCGGCGCGCATTGTTGGCATCGACAGTGGCGTCAGCGTCGCCCATGTCATGGAAGATTGTCTGGTCAGCGCGCAGGAAGGGCGCTTGTTGCTGCGCCCTGAACACATTGATGCGTTGCTGCAGGGCACCGATCTGCTGATGCGTATCGCCACGCCGGCCATAGCGCCGCAACCGTCAGATATCGAAGCTTATGTGGCACTGATGGGGCGGCTGCTCGATCCGTCGGGGGCAGCCGCTGTTGTTGCGCCGCCGCCGATGGCCGAGTTGCAGATCGAGCCAGCGCCAATTGTGTCGGCGCCTGCCATTGACGAGCCCGCCGAGCCAACACCGCGCAAAAACAAACGCACCACCGAGGGCGGCGAGCGCGTCTTGCGCGTCACCGCCGAACGCCTGAACAGCCTGCTCGATTTGTCGAGCAAGTCGCTGGTGGAAACCCAGCGGTTGAAACCGCATCTGGCCACCATGCAGCGCCTCAAGCGCATGCAGAACAACGGCCTGCGCGCTCTGGAAAACCTCAACGTTCACTTGAAAGAACATGCGCTGAGCCTGGAAGCGCTGGAGGCCCTGGAAGATGCGCGACGCTTGCTCGCCGAGTCGCAGCAGTTGCTCAGCGAGAAAAACGCCGAGCTCGACGAATTCGCCTGGCAGGCCAGCCAGCGTGCGCAGGTGCTTTACGACACCGCGCTGGCCTGCCGCATGCGCCCGTTCGCCGATGTGTTGAGCGGCCAGGCGCGCATGGTTCGCGACCTCGGGCGCAGCCTCGGCAAGCAGGTGCGTCTGGAGATCGAAGGGGAGAAAACCCAGGTCGATCGCGACGTGCTGGAAAAACTCGAAGCACCGCTGACTCACCTGTTGCGCAATGCGGTCGATCACGGCATCGAAACCCCGGAACAACGCGTGCTCAAGGGCAAGCCCGAGGAAGGCCTGATCCGCCTGCGCGCGTCTCATCAGGCGGGTTTGCTGGTGCTGGAATTGAGCGATGACGGCCATGGCGTCGACCTGGAAAAAGTTCGCCGCAGCATCGTCGAGCGGCAGTTATCCCCCGCCGAAACCGCGGCGCAATTGAGCGAGGCAGAGCTGCTGACTTTCCTGTTCCTGCCCGGTTTCAGCCTGCGCGACAAGGTCACTGAAGTGTCGGGCCGTGGCGTCGGTCTCGACGCCGTGCAGCACATGGTCCGCCAGTTGCGCGGAGCCGTGGTGCTGGAGCAGACGGCAGGCGAGGGCAGTCGCTTCCATCTCGAAGTGCCGCTGACGCTGTCGGTGGTGCGCAGTCTGGTGGTGGAAGTCGGCGAAGAGGCTTACGCATTCCCCTTGGCGCACATTGAACGCATGTGCGACCTGGCGCCCGAAGACATCGTCCAGGTCGAAGGACGTCAGCATTTCTGGCACGAGGGCCGGCATGTCGGGCTGGTTGCGGCCAGCCAGTTGCTCAATCGCCCGGCCAGCCAGAACGCTGGCGATACCCTGAAAGTCGTGGTGATTCGCGAGCGCGAAGCGATTTACGGCGTGGCGGTCGAGCGCTTTGTCGGTGAGCGCACGCTGGTGGTGTTGCCGCTGGATGAGCGCCTGGGCAAGGTTCAGGACATTTCCGCCGGGGCCTTGCTCGATGATGGTTCGGTGGTGCTGATCGTCGATGTCGAAGACATGCTGCGCTCGGTCGACAAACTGCTCAATACCGGGCGACTGGAGCGCATTGCCCGCCACGGCAATCAGGCTGCCGAAGCCGCGCGCAAACGGGTACTGGTGGTCGACGATTCGCTGACCGTGCGCGAGCTGCAACGCAAATTGCTGCTCAATCGCGGCTACGACGTCGCCGTCGCGGTGGACGGCATGGACGGCTGGAACGCGCTGCGTTCGGAGAACTTCGATCTGCTGATCACCGACATCGACATGCCGCGCATGGATGGCATTGAACTGGTTACCTTGTTGCGCCGCGACAACCGTCTGCAATCGCTGCCGGTGATGGTGGTGTCGTACAAGGATCGTGAAGAAGACCGGCGCCGTGGACTGGACGCTGGCGCCGACTATTATCTAGCCAAAGCCAGTTTTCATGACGACGCCCTGCTCGATGCAGTGGTCGAGCTCATTGGAGGAGCGCGGGCATGAGGATCGCAATCGTCAACGACATGCCCATGGCCGTGGAGGCTCTGCGCCGAGCCCTGGCCTTCGAACCGGCACATCAGGTGGTCTGGGTCGCCAGCAACGGCGCCGAGGCGGTGCAACGCTGCGCCGAATACACGCCGGACCTGATCCTCATGGACCTGATCATGCCGGTCATGGACGGCGTCGAAGCCACGCGTCGGATCATGGCCGAGACGCCCTGCGCCATTGTCATCGTCACGGTGGATCGTCAGCAGAACGTCCACCGCGTTTTCGAGGCCATGGGGCATGGCGCTCTGGACGTGGTCGATACGCCTGCCATCGGCGCCGGCAATGCCAAGGAAGCGGCGGCGCCCTTGTTGCGCAAGATCCTCAATATCGGCTGGCTGATCGGCGACAAGGCCCCGCGTTCGCGCCCGGCGCCGAGTGCTCCGCGCGGTTCGCCGTCACGTCAGCGGCTGGTGGCCATTGGCTCATCCGCCGGCGGGCCCGCCGCGCTGGAAGTGCTGCTCAAAGGTTTGCCGAAAGATTTTTGCGCGGCGATCGTGCTGGTGCAGCATGTCGATCAAGTGTTCGCCGCCGGCATGGCCGAATGGCTGGCCAGCGCCAGCGGCCTCGATGTGCGTCTGGCCCGCGAAGGCGAGCCGCCGCAAAGTGGCGCGGTGCTGCTGGCCGGGACCAATCACCATATTCGCCTGTTGAAAAACGGCACGCTGGCGTACACCGCCGAGCCGGTCAATGAAATCTATCGCCCCTCCATCGACGTGTTTTTCGAAAGCGTCGCCAGTTACTGGAACGGTGACGCCGTCGGGGTTTTATTGACCGGGATGGGGCGCGATGGCGCGCAAGGGCTTAAGCTCATGCGTCAACAGGGGTATTTGACCATCGCCCAGGATCAGCACAGCAGTGCGGTGTACGGCATGCCCAAGGCTGCCGCGGCGATTGATGCCGCGGTGGAAATTCGCTCGCTGGAAAAGATAGCGCCACGATTGCTGGAGATTTTCCCCAAATGAACCGGTTGATCCGCAATCCCGGCCCCCGCAGTACTCAGGTGACCGCCCATGAATGATTTACAGATCGACGACATTAAAACCGACGAGAACGCCGCCATGGTGTTGTTGGTGGATGATCAGGCGATGATCGGCGAAGCGGTGCGCCGTGGGCTGTCGAATCAGGAAAACATCGACTTCCACTTCTGCTCCGACCCGCAGCAGGCCATCGCCCAAGCGGTGCGGATCAAACCGACGGTGATCCTCCAGGATCTGGTGATGCCCGGCCTCGATGGCCTGAGCCTGGTGCGCGAATACCGCAATCATCCGGCGACCAAGGACATCCCGATCATCGTCCTGTCGACCAAGGAGGACCCGCTGATCAAGAGCGCGGCGTTCTCTGCCGGTGCCAATGATTATCTGGTGAAACTGCCGGACACCATCGAGCTGGTCGCACGCATCCGTTACCACTCGCGTTCTTATATGACCCTGCTGCAGCGCGATGCGGCGTATCGTGCGCTGCGGGTCAGCCAGCAGCAATTGCTCGACACCAACCTGGTGTTGCAACGGCTGATGAACTCCGACGGCCTGACCGGTCTGTCCAATCGTCGTCACTTCGACGAGTATCTGGAACTGGAGTGGCGCCGCTGCCTGCGCGATCAGACGCAGCTGTCGTTGCTGATGATCGACGTCGATTACTTCAAGTCGTACAACGACAGCTTTGGCCACGTTGAAGGCGACGAGGCGCTGCGCAAGGTCGCCACGGCGATTCGTGAGGCCAGCGCTCGACCCTCGGATTTGCCGGCGCGTTATGGCGGTGAGGAATTCGTGCTGGTGCTGCCGAACACCTCGCCGGGCGGCGCGCGGTTGCTGGCCGAGAAGCTGCGCCAGACCGTGGCGGCGCTGAAAATTGCGCACAACACACCGACTGAGGGCTCCAGTCTGACCATCAGTATTGGCCTGGCGACCATGGTGCCGCAGTCGGGTACGGATTGCCGGCTGCTGATTTCCGCGGCGGATCGCGGGTTGTATCTGGCCAAGAACAATGGGCGGAATCAGGTCGGGATCGAATAGACCCCACGATCCCGGTAGGAGCTGCCGAAGGCTGCGATCTTTTGATCCTGAAGCAAAATCAAAAGATCGCAGCCTTCGGCAGCTCCTACCGGGAAAATGTGTCAAGTGAATCGCCCCCACAGCCGCCAGACGGGCTGCCGCGACAGCCTGTTTACGTTATACTCGCCGGCTTTCAAAAGTTCGCCAACGAGTGCTGCCCGTCATGGAAATCAACCCGATCCTGAACACCATCAAGGACCTGTCCGAGCGCTCCGAAACTATTCGGGGGTATCTTTGACTACGATCAAAAGCATGAGCGTCTGACCGAAGTCAATCGCGAGCTTGAAGATCCGAGTGTCTGGAACAAACCTGAATACGCCCAGGAGCTGGGCCGCGAGCGTGCCGCGCTGGCGCAGATCGTCGACACCCTCGACGAACTGAACGGCGGTCTGGCCGATTGCCGCGAGCTGCTGGAGATGGCTGTCGAAGAGAACGACGAAGGCGCGGTCAACGATGTCGTCGAAGTTCTGCAAGGTCTTGAAGAGTCCCTGTCCAAACTCGAATTCCGTCGCATGTTCAGCCATGAAATGGACCCGAACAACGCCTACCTGGATATCCAGGCCGGTTCCGGCGGCACCGAAGCGCAGGACTGGGCCAACATCCTCCTGCGCATGTACCTGCGCTGGGCCGACAAACGCGGTTTCGACGCAACCATCATGGAGCTGTCCGCCGGCGAAGTCGCCGGGATCAAGGGCGCGACCGTGCACATCAAGGGTGAATACGCCTTTGGCTGGTTGCGTACCGAGATCGGCGTGCACCGTCTGGTGCGCAAGAGCCCGTTCGACTCCGGCAACCGTCGCCACACTTCGTTCTCCGCCGTTTTCGTCTCGCCAGAGATCGATGACAAGGTGGAAATCGAGATCAACCCGGCAGACCTGCGGATCGACACCTATCGTTCCTCCGGTGCCGGTGGTCAGCACGTAAACACCACCGACTCGGCCGTACGGATCACCCACGTTCCGACCAACACCGTGGTCAGCTGCCAGAACGAACGTTCCCAGCACGCCAACAAGGACACCGCCATGAAAATGCTGCGGGCCAAGTTGTACGAGCAGGAAATGCAGAAGCGCAACGCGGCCTCGCAGGCGCTGGAAGACACCAAGTCGGACATCGGCTGGGGTCACCAGATCCGCTCTTACGTGCTCGATGCGTCGCGGATCAAGGATCTGCGGACCAACATCGAACGCAGCGATTGCGACAAGGTGCTCGATGGCGACATCGATGAGTACCTGGAAGCCAGCCTGAAATCGGGCCTGTAACAGACGCCAACACAGGATCGGCTGATTCAACGCCATCCCTGTAGGAGCCAGCCTGCTGGCGATCCCCGGGCCGCAGGGCCCGGGGGCAACGAACCTGATGGAATACTTAAAGACATGAGCGACCAACAACTCGACCCGCAAGCCCTGCAACAGGAAGAAAACTCGCTGATCGCCCTGCGCAAGGAAAAGCTTGCTGCCGAGCGCGCCAAAGGCAATGCCTTCCCGAACGACTTCCGCCGCGAAAACTATTGCGATGCACTGCAGAAACAGTACGCGGACAAGACCAAGGAAGAGCTGGCAGAGGCTGCAATCCCGGTCAAGGTTGCCGGTCGCATCATGCTCAACCGTGGCTCGTTCATGGTGATTCAGGACATGACCGGGCGTATCCAGGTCTACGTCAACCGCAAGACCCTGCCGGAAGAAACCCTGGCCGCGGTGAAAACCTGGGACATGGGCGACATCATTGCCGCCGAAGGCACCCTGGCACGTTCCGGCAAGGGCGACCTGTACGTTGAAATGACCAACGTGCGCCTGCTGACCAAATCGCTGCGCCCGCTGCCGGACAAGCACCACGGCCTGACCGACACCGAGCAGCGCTACCGTCAGCGCTACGTCGACCTGATCGTCAACGAAGATGTGCGCCATACCTTCCGCGTGCGTTCGCAAGTGATCGCGCACATCCGCAGCTTCCTGATGAAGCGCGACTTCCTCGAAGTCGAAACGCCGATGCTGCAGACCATCCCGGGCGGCGCTGCGGCCAAGCCGTTCGAAACCCACCACAATGCGCTGGACATGGAAATGTTCCTGCGTATCGCTCCAGAGCTGTACCTCAAGCGTCTGGTGGTCGGCGGTTTCGAGAAAGTCTTCGAGATCAACCGCAACTTCCGTAACGAAGGCGTTTCGACCCGTCACAACCCTGAATTCACCATGTTGGAGTTCTACCAGGCGTACGCCGATTACGAAGACAACATGGACCTCACCGAAGAACTGTTCCGCGAGCTGGCGCAGCTGGTTCTGGGCAGCACCGACGTGCCGTACGGCGACAAGGTGTTCCACTTTGGCGAGCCGTTCGTGCGTCTGTCGGTATTCGACTCGATCCTCAAGTACAACCCTGAGCTGACCGCCGATGACCTGAACGACATCGACAAGGCCCGCGCCATCGCCAAAAAGGCGGGCGCCAAGGTGCTGGGCTTCGAAGGTCTGGGCAAGCTGCAGGTGATGATTTTCGAAGAGCTGGTCGAGCACAAGCTGGAACAGCCGCACTTCATTACCCAGTACCCGTTCGAAGTATCGCCGCTGGCCCGTCGCAACGACGAGAACCCGAGCGTTACCGACCGCTTCGAGCTGTTCATCGGTGGCCGTGAAATCGCCAACGCCTATTCCGAGTTGAACGACGCGGAAGATCAGGCCGAGCGCTTCATGGCGCAGGTGGCTGACAAGGACGCCGGCGACGACGAAGCCATGCACTACGACGCCGACTTCGTGCGAGCGCTGGAGTACGGCATGCCGCCAACGGCCGGTGAAGGTATCGGCATCGACCGACTGGTGATGTTGCTGACCAACTCGCCGTCGATTCGCGATGTGATTCTGTTCCCGCACATGCGACCGCAAGCGTAAACGTTTCAGTTAAAAAGCCGCCTAAAACAGGCGGCTTTTTATTGCCCGTCTGGTACAAATGTATCAATTGGTTAATTTTGCAAATAGCAGAGGAAGTGCTGTCGTGATGGGTGCAATAGCTCAAGAAGGTGCAGCGGGTATCGCCACTGCGGTTGCTGAAAGTGTTCAGTACCAGGGCCGCAAGGCCAGCCGACAGGGCAGTGAGCAGCGTCGTCAGGACATTCTCGATGCGGCGATGCGTATTGTGGTGCGCGATGGCGTGCGTGCCGTGCGCCATCGTGCGGTAGCGGCGGAGGCCGGGGTGCCACTGTCGGCGACCACGTATTACTTCAAGGACATCGACGACCTGCTCACCGATACCTTCGCTCAATACGTCGAACGCAGCGCGGCGTACATGGCCAAGTTGTGGATCAACAATGAAGGTCTGTTGCGCGAAATGGTGGTCAGTGCTGACGGCAGTCCCGAGTCGCGCTCGCAACTGGCCGACGACATCGCGCGGTTAATGGCCGATTACGTGCACCGGCAACTGATCAATCGCCGCGAGCATCTGATGGCCGAGCAGGCGTTCCGTCAGGAGGCGCTGCTCAACCCGCGACTGGCGATCCTGGTGCGTTCGCATCAGCAGATTCTGTTGCAGGGCACCTGCCAGTTGTTCCAGGTACTGGGCTCGCGCGAACCGCAGCAGGATGCCAAGGTGTTGACGGCCATTATCGGACGCATGGAATATCAGGGCCTGCTCAACGACGCCGAGCCTTTGGCCGAAGAGGAAATGCTCGGGATTCTGACGCGGTATATGCATCTGGTGCTGGCGTCGGTCTAGCATTCGACGCTATACCCTGTGGGAGCGAGCCTGCTCGCGAAAGCGGTCTGAGCTTCAAGACTCTGTGCCTGAAACAGCACATTCGCGAGCAGGCTCGCTCCCACAAAGGCCTCAACGCCTATGATTGACTACGTCACGTTTTCTACAGGAGTTTCGGGTGGACGATTACCAGCAGACGATACGCATGTTGTCCGATCGCATTGTGCTGGCGCAGACGCCGATCCGCGTGCTCGATGCGGTCAAGTGGGACGACAACGTGCGCAAGGGTTTCCTCAAGGCCAAGGGCAAGGAAATGCCGGCGGTGGATCGCGACTACTACCTCAACCGGCCGCTGTCATTCGACTCAAGCCAGGTCAAACTGGAATTCCAGAACATCGAGCGCGACATCACCCGCCAGCTCGGCCAGTTCAACCCGGTCGGGCAGATCATGCGGCGCATGTGCAAGGAATACCGCATGGTGGTGCGCATGCTCGAAGCGCGCGGCACCGAGGATTTCGGCCTGATCTCGCAGGAGCTGTACGGCGCGGCATCCGACGCCTTCCACGCCGGTGACCCGACCCTGGCCGACCTCGGCCTGATGATGTCCGACTACCTGAACAACATCGACGGGCGCGGCGACCTCAAGGACGAGCCAAAAATCCTCACCGCCAAAGACGCAGTACACCTGCTGCAAACCCGGCTGAACAAGGTGTTCGGCGAGGCCGAAGAGACCATTCGCGTGTTCGAATCCGACGGCATTGTCGCCGACGCCGCAGCGGGTGCCGACTACATCAAGATCCGCACCGACGCGCTGTTCAATGACCGCGACGTGCGCGCTCTGGAAGTCCACGAAGGCCTGGTGCATGTCGGCACCACGCTCAACGGTTTGAACCAGCCGATCTGCACGTTCCTGTCCAAGGGCCCGCCCTCATCGACGGTAACGCAGGAAGGCCTGGCGATTCTGATGGAGATCATCACGTTCGCGTCCTACCCGAGTCGTCTGCGCAAACTGACCAACCGTACCCGCGCGATTCATATGGTCGAAGAGGGCGCGGACTTTTTGCAGATCTACGAATTCTTCCGCGAGCAGGGGTTCGAAATGGCGGAAAGCTACGGCAACGCCAGTCGGGTTTTCCGTGGCTCGACGCCGACCGGTCTGCCATTCACCAAAGACTTGTCCTACCTCAAAGGCTTCATCATGGTTTACAACTACATTCAGTTGGCCGTGCGCAAGGGCAAGCTCGAGCAGATTCCGCTGTTGTTCTGTGGCAAGACCACGCTGGAAGACATGCGTACCTTGCGGCAACTGGTGGATGAAGGCCTGGTGGTGCCGCCCAAATATTTGCCGGATCAGTTCCGTGACTTGAATGCGTTGTCGGCGTGGATGTGTTTCTCCAACTTCCTCAACCATTTGAGTCTGGACCGCATCGAAGCGGATTATTCAAATATCCTTTAACCCCAGCCACGACTCCCCCTGTGGGAGCGAGCCTGCTCGCGAATGCGATTTCATCTTCAACATTGATGTTGGCTGACACACCGCTTTCGCGAGCAGGCTCGCTCCCACAGGTTTGATTTGTGTCAGCTTCTCTTTTATTGCGAGGTTTCACCGGATGAGAATCCTCGGCATCCTATGCCTGCTTCTGACCCTCGGCGGTTGCAGTTCGCTGCTGTTCTATCCCGAACCGGGCCAGATCTTCACCCCCGACAAAGCCAGGCTCGAATACCGCACTGTCACCCTGACCACTGCCGACGGCCTCAAACTCAACGCCTGGTGGCTACCGGCCAAATCCGGTGTCGAGGTCAAAGGGACCGTCCTGCATCTGCACGGCAACGGCGGCAATCTGCCGATGCACCTGGGCGGCAGCTGGTGGTTGCCGAAGAACGGCTATCAGGTGCTGCTGGTCGACTATCGTGGTTACGGTTTGTCCGAGGGCAAGCCTAGCCTGCCGGCAATTTATCGGGATATCGACGCGGCGTTCGCCTGGCTCGACCACGCGCCGGAGGTCAAAGGCAAGCCGCTGGTGCTGCTCGGGCAAAGCCTTGGCGGCGCGATGGCGGTGCATTGGCTGGCGCAGCACCCGGAGCGGCAGAAACAGCTCAAGGCCTTGGTGCTGGACGGCGTGCCGGCCAGTTACCGGAGTGTCGGCCAGTTCGCCCTCAGCACTTCCTGGTTGACCTGGCCATTGCAGGTGCCCCTTTCCTGGCTGGTGCCGGATGGTGACAGCGCGATCAACTCGATGGCGCAGCTGACTGGCGTGCCGAAGCTGATTTACCACAGCATCGACGATCCGCTGGTGCCGATGGCCAACGGTATTCGCCTGTATCAGGCAGCGCCGCCACCGCGCGTGTTGCAGCTGACCCGTGGTGGTCATGTGCAAACTTTCGGCGACCCGGTATGGCGTCAGGTCATGCTGCGCTATCTCGACGATCCCGAACACTTCGACGGCCTGCGTCGCCTCGGCGAAATCCCCAACTATCCGCCGCTCCCGAATTCTGAAGATGAGAATCCGCAATGACTGAAGAACGTAACGCTATCCCGCTGATCATCACGGGTATTTGCAGCATCCTCGGCACCGTGGGGGCGCTGTGGTACTACGGCTATCTGCATTTCGCCAAGCCTGAGGATGCGTTGCTGCTCAACGAATTCACCATGCTCAAGACCGTTCCCGGCGAAGACTACAAACTCTCCCTGACCCCCGCACCGCAAGTGGCGCAGTGTATTGATGGCGTGCTGGTGCTGTTCGATACCGAACAGAAGGGCCTGACCGGGGTGTTGGTCAATGCACAGAAAAAAGCTGTGCGCTGCATGGGCGAGCAAACCCCGCAAAAACTGGAACCTTAAAAGCAAAAGATCGCAGCCTTCGGCAGCTCCTACAGGGAACGCATTGCAAATGTAGGAGCTGCCGAAGGCTGCGATCTTTTGATCTTCAAAAAAAGCCCCCGCCTGATCACTCAGGCGGGGGCTTTTGCGTTACGGCGTGAAGCTTAGTTCGAGCTCACCGAAGAACGCGGTGCTACCGGCTGGTTGTCGTTGGAAATGGTCACTTCCACGCGACGGTTCATCGCACGGCCCGACACGCTGCCGTTATCCGCTACCGGATATTCCTTGCCGTAACCCTGAGCCACGATGCGCGAAGGATCGACGCCCATCTTGATCAGAGCCATCTGCACGGAAGTCGCGCGACGCTCGGACAGCGACTGGTTGTAGCTCGCGGTACCGGTGCTGTCGGTGTAACCCTCGACGATCACTTTGCGATCCGGGTTTTCCTGGAGGAATTGCGCCAGTTTGTTGATGTTCACCAGACCGCTGGATTTCAGATCAGCCTTGTTGGTGGCGAACAGCACGTCACCGAAAGTTACCAGCGTACCGCGATCGGTCTGCTTGGCGTTGAGGCTTTGCTGCAGCTGTTTGATCTGCTGGTCACGGGCATCCAGGCGCGCTTGGGCGCGTTGGGCAGCGGCGTTTTTCAGGTTGTTTTCAGCGGTGCGCAGGGCGATGGTCTGCTTGGCCACTTCCACGCGCTGGTTGGTCAGGTAAGCCAGTTGATCAACCTTGGCCGCGTCTTCCTTGTCCAGATAAGCCTTGTCGGCCTTGTCCAGGTAATCGCTGGCGTCTTTGGTTTCCAGCGCCGCTACTTTGCTCGCTTGTGGGTTGGCTTGCAGGCCGGCGTAGTTGGTGCGCGCCTGTTCCAGGTTCGGGTTAGGCGGGGTGGAGCAGGCAGCCAATGCAACGCTTGCGGCCAGAAGAGCGGGAATCATCAGTTGCTTACGCATAATTTGTCGTCCTTTCTATCGGTAAGAGTTTCAGCTTTGCGGTCGGGATGCGCGCTTACTGCACGGTGCGCTGACTTTCCTGACGCAGTTCCTGAACACCTTTCTGGGAATCCTTCACAGCCTGTTCGGCCTTGGCGGCCTGAGCCTTGCGCTCAGCGACGCGAGCGTCCCACTCGGCCTGCTCGGCCAGGCGTTTGGCCTCGTCATACTTCTTGTCGTGCATGGCGATTTCAGCTTGTTTCAGTTTGTCCTGAGCCTGCTTCATTTCCACCGCAGCGAATTCGGTACCGCCCGCGCTGACGGCGCTGTTGACGGCCGATTGGGTCACGGCGTACTGCTCGGTCGGTGGGTTACCCGCGCAACCGGCCAGCACGAAGCTGGTGCCGATGGCCAGAGCGGCCAGTTTCAGACCGCGCAAGTGGGAAAACGAGGTTTGGGTTTTCATGGTCTTCAACTCCATTAGGCATCTCCTGAAAATACAACTGAATCCATCCTGGCAGAGGAGCCGAAAGCATCGCTTGTTGACGCGAATTGAAACGCTCGTTCCAGGCGTGGTTACCAGTTCCGACCGGCGGCATTTTTGAAAAGTTCAGAAAAGATGGCCTATCGCCAAAAATTAAATTGACCGTGTGGACAAGGCTCTGGGACGGGAACTTTGGCGGTTTTGAGCGGTACGCGCGGGGGTTCTCTACGCTGTGCAAAACAGCTTTGCGAACTGAAATCGGCCGGTGTGGGAGCGAGCCTGCTCGCGAATGCGGTGTATCAGTCAGCGCAACTGCTGAATGGAAATCTGCATTCGCGAGCAGGCTCGCTCCCACAGGGTTGATGGGTGTCGTGTCAGTGCTTTTGCTTGTGCTCGGCTGACGACAGGTCATGCAAATGCCGCCTCGACAACGCCAGAAAACGCGGCGTAGGCCCGACGTCTTCATACAGCGGATCACCTTCCTCATCCGTCGCCACCACCGTCGAACCCTTTACATACGGCAGGCTCGCCTCGAACTCTTCGAGGGCGGCGCCGATCAGTTCGCCGAGCAGTTCCTCGGGACGACGTTTCGGGTACATCTCGGCAATCGCCGCCAGGCGCGCGGCGGCTTCTACGTCCAGATGAATCGTGTAGCCGGTATCGGTCAGACGACCTTTGGCGTTTTCTTCCCAATGCTGGGCGAGTTCACGAATTTTCATGATGACCTCATTTCGCGCCTGCTGATGGCAGGCCTGGGTAAGTGTCCGGCAGCGCCGGCGGCAGGCCGTTGTAGGGCTTATTGTTGAGACTCGCTTTATGCGACAAGGTTTAAAGTCCCTTCTCCGGCGGCTTGTAAGATGCGGCGCAGAGCGGCACTCTCTGGCAAAGCATGCGTTTCTGCGCTGCCCCCGATTACCGCTGGAGAACTGCTGATGACCGATATCGATGCACGTTTGCGCGAAGATGTTCACCTGCTCGGAG
This sequence comes from Pseudomonas sp., assembly GCF_035554175.1. Classification (GTDB taxonomy): domain Bacteria; phylum Pseudomonadota; class Gammaproteobacteria; order Pseudomonadales; family Pseudomonadaceae; genus Aquipseudomonas. Next base: position 37,423 of record NZ_DATMIV010000041.1, read on the forward strand.
AGCTGTTGGGCAACACCATTCGAGACCAGTACGGCGAGGCATTTCTCGACAAGATCGAGCAGATTCGCAAGGGTGCCAAGGCCGACCGGCGCGGCTCGATGGACGCGGAACTGAGCGCGAGCCTCAATCAATTGAGCGAGGACGAATTGCTCCCGGTCGCGCGGGCCTTCAACCAGTTTCTCAATCTGGCCAACATCGCCGAGCAGTATCAACTGATCCATCGTCGCGAGGAGTCGCAGCCCGCACCGTTCGAATCGCGCGTATTACCTGAGCTGCTCGCTCGTCTGCGCAGCGAAGGTCACAGCGCCGAATCCCTGGCCCGACAATTGGCCCGGCTGGAAATCGAACTGGTGCTGACCGCGCACCCGACCGAAGTGGCGCGGCGCACCTTGATCCAGAAGTACGATGCAATCGCTGCGCAACTCGCCGCACAGGATCATCGCGACCTGACCAGCGCCGAGCGCGAGCAGATCCAGAGCAAATTGCAGCGCCTGATCGCCGAGGCCTGGCACACCGAAGAAATCCGCCGCACGCGGCCGACACCGGTCGACGAAGCCAAGTGGGGCTTTGCAGTCATCGAACATTCGTTGTGGCAGGCGATTCCCAACCACATGCGCAAGGCCGATCAGGCGCTGTTCGCCGCGACTGGCCTGCGCTTGCCACTGGAAGCGGCGCCGATCCGCTTTGCCTCATGGATGGGCGGCGACCGTGACGGCAATCCCAATGTCACCGCTGCGGTCACTCGCGAAGTGTTGTTGCTGGCGCGCTGGATGGCGGCCGATTTGTACCTGCGTGATGTCGACCATCTTGCTGCCGAACTGTCGATGCAACAGGCCAGCGCTGCGCTGAAGGCCAAGGCGGGCGACAGTGCCGAACCTTATCGCGCGGTGCTCAAGCAATTGCGCGAACGCCTGCGCGCCACGCGCAATTGGGCACACGCCGCGTTGACCGCGCCGACCCCGGCACCGGTCGATGTCCTGCACGACAATCGCGATCTGCTTGAGCCTTTGCAGCTGTGTTTCAACTCGCTGCACGAATGCGGCATGGGCGTCATCGCCGACGGGCCGTTGCTCGATTGCCTGCGCCGGGCGGTAACGTTCGGTTTGTTCCTGGTGCGCCTGGATGTGCGTCAGGACTCGACGCGGCACAGTTCGGCGATGACGGAAATCACCGATTACCTCGGTCTTGGACGCTATGAGGATTGGGACGAAGAACAGCGCATCAGCTTCCTCACCGAGGAACTGAGCAACCGGCGTCCGTTGCTGCCCGCGCATTTCAAGCCGTCGGCGGACACCGCTGAAGTGCTCGACACCTGCAGGGAAATCGCCGCTGCACCGGCGGCTTCGCTGGGCTCCTACGTGATTTCCATGGCTGGCGCAGCTTCCGATGTGCTCGCCGTGCAACTGCTGCTCAAAGAGTCCGGGGTGCTGCGGCCGATGCGCGTGGTGCCGCTGTTCGAAACCCTCGCCGACCTCGACAACGCCGGGCCGGTGATGGAGCGCCTGTTGCTCTTGCCGGGCTATCGCGCGCGCCTGCACGGCCCGCAGGAAGTGATGATCGGTTATTCCGACTCGGCCAAGGATGCCGGCACCACCGCTGCGGCGTGGGCGCAATATCGCGCGCAGGAGCGGCTGGTGGAAATCTGCCGCGAGCAGCAAGTCGAATTGCTGTTGTTCCACGGTCGAGGCGGCACCGTGGGCCGTGGCGGCGGTCCGGCGCACGCGGCGATTCTGTCGCAGCCGCCGGGTTCGGTGGCGGGGCGCTTCCGTACCACCGAACAGGGAGAAATGATTCGTTTCAAATTCGGCCTGCCGGACATCGCCGAACAAAACCTCAATCTGTATCTGGCCGCCGTGCTCGAAGCGACCTTGCTGCCACCGCCGCCGCCGACCCCTGAGTGGCGCCATCTGATGGACGAATTGGCGGCTGACGGTGTCAGCGCTTACCGCCAGGTGGTGCGGGAAAATCCGCAATTCGTTGAGTATTTCCGCCAGTCGACCCCAGAGCAGGAGTTGGGACGTTTGCCTTTGGGCAGTCGTCCGGCCAAGCGCCGCGCCGGCGGCATCGAAAGCTTGCGGGCGATCCCGTGGATCTTCGGCTGGACCCAGACGCGGCTGATGCTGCCGGCCTGGCTGGGCTGGGAGACGGCACTGAGCAAGGCGCTGGAGCGCGGCGAGGGCGAGTTGCTGGGACAGATGCGCGAACAATGGCCGTTCTTCCGTACCCGCATCGACATGCTGGAAATGGTCCTGGCCAAGGCTGACGCCGATATTGCGCAGTCCTACGACGAGCGTCTGGTCGAGGCGGATCTGCTGCCGTTGGGCGCGCAGTTACGCGACCTATTGTCGCAGGCATGCTCCGTGGTGCTGGGCTTGACCGGCCAGTCGCAACTGCTGGCGCACAGCCCCGACACCCTCGAATTCATCCGGTTGCGCAACACCTACCTCGACCCGCTGCATCTATTGCAGGCTGAACTGTTGGCCCGTTCGCGACAGCAGGATGTCGAGCAGGGCAGCCCGGTGGAACAGGCGCTGCTGGTGTCTGTGGCGGGGATTGCCGCCGGATTGCGCAATACCGGCTAAGGTTGCTGATCACGTCAGGCAGCATTCGCATTGAGGGTCGGATGCTGCTGCACCACGTGTAGGAAAGTGCCGCGAGGCGACAGTTAATGTTGGGGTTGCGACTTGGGTTACCGCGTCGCGAGGTCACGGCGGGCGTCGGTTTCTCCGACTTTTGGCGTCTTGTGTGGGCGCAGCCTGCTGTGTATCTTGATCAGCCTTTGGCCGTTTATGCGGCCACGACCCGTATTTTCAGGATTCGCCGGTTACGAGCGAATCCTTTGTTTTGTAAAGCTTTTATATAAAAAATTGAGGAGCACATCGATGCGCGTCATTCTGCTGGGAGCTCCCGGGGCCGGTAAAGGTACTCAGGCAAAGTTCATCACCGAAAAATTCGGCATTCCGCAAATCTCCACCGGCGACATGCTGCGTGCTGCGGTCAAGGCCGGCACCCCGCTGGGCGTGCAAGCCAAGAGCATCATGGATGCCGGCGGCCTGGTGTCGGATGACCTGATCATCGCATTGGTCAAGGACCGCATCGCTCAACCTGATTGCGCCAACGGCTTCCTGTTCGACGGCTTCCCGCGCACCATTCCGCAGGCTGAAGCCCTGGTCACTGCCGGTGTCGAGCTGGACGCTGTGGTTGAAATCGCTGTTGAAGACGAAGAAATCGTCCAGCGCATCGCCGGTCGCCGTGTTCACGAAGCCAGCGGCCGCGTTTATCACATCGTCTACAACCCGCCGAAACTGGCTGGCAAAGACGACATCACCGGTGAAGAGCTGGTGCAGCGCAAGGACGACACCGAAGAAACCGTGCGCCATCGCCTGTCGGTCTACCATTCGCAGACCAAACCGCTGGTGGAGTTCTACCAGAAGCTGTCTGCCGCCAATGGTGGCAAGCCGAAGTACAGCCACATTCCAGGCGTGGGTTCGGTCGATGCAATCACCGCCAAGGTGCTGGCCGCGCTGAGCTGAGAAGTCTGAACCGCCGCATCATCCACGGCCCGCTTGCGGGCCGTAGTTGTTTATACTGACGCACTTTTTCCCACTCCTGTTTTGGAAACATCGATGAGCACCTTGCTGGCCCTGGACACCGCGACTGAAGCTTGCTCCGTTGCCTTGCTGCATGACGGCAAGGTCACGAGCCATTACGAGGTGATCCCGCGCCTGCACGCGCAGAAGCTGCTGCCGATGATCCAGCAATTGCTGGCTGATGCGGGCACCACATTGCAAGCGGTCGACGCGATCGCCTTTGGTCGTGGTCCTGGCGCGTTTACCGGGGTGCGTATTGCCATCGGCGTAGTGCAAGGTTTGGCATTTGCTCTGGATCGTCCAGTGCTGCCGGTATCCAACCTTGCCGTGCTCGCGCAGCGTGCCTTCCGTGAACATGGCGCAGGCCAGGTGGCGGCCGCCATCGATGCGCGGATGGATGAAGTGTATTGGGGCTGCTATCGCGAGACGGCGGGGGAGATGCGTCTGGTGGGCGCCGAAGCCGTACTGCCGCCGGAAGTGGCCGCGCTGCCGGCCGATGCTGATGGCGATTGGTTCGGCGCTGGCACCGGTTGGGGCTACGGCGAACGTATTGCGGTCAATCTGGCCGGCTCCGACGCTGGCATGCTGCCCCACGCCGAAGATCTGCTGACCCTGGCGCGTTTCGCCTGGGAGCGCGGCGAGGCGATCCAGGCCGACGACGCACAACCGGTTTACCTGCGCGATAAAGTCGCCACTCCGAAAGCCCGCTGAGCCTTTGAAAGATCGCAGCCTTCGGCAGCTCCTACAGGGCAATGCATTCCAAATGCAGGAGCTGCCGAAGGCTGCGATCTTTGGACTTTTATAAACGCCAATCGTCAGTTTCTCACCCTCGCTTAAAACCTTTTGCGCTTTCTGTGTTCTAGTTATCACTCGGCAGTTTGCTAAGTCGGTCAGGTGCCGCTAAATTGCCATCATCGATACCGGGCATGACATTATGCGTATAGACGGCGTTTCCACTCAGTCCTACCCCATCAAGCGCAAGCTTCGCAAAGGCAACGCCGCGCTGGATGAGTCCGCCGATATCATCGATGGCGAGCTGGAATTCCCGAGCGAAGAGCAAATGGCTGCTCGCGCTCAAGCCGCTGCGCAACGCCTGAGCAATCTGCCTGCACGTCAGCAAGACATGATCTACCACCGTGCAATGAAGAAGAGCGTAGCCATGGCCCTGGCCAGCTACCTGAGCACTGCCGGTTTTGTCGATTGGGATGCGGATGTGCTGGGCCTCGATCTGTATATCTGATGGATCTGCCTTACTACCTCGGTTGCCCGTCCTGGAGCGAAAATGCCTGGCGCGAGTATCTGTATCCGGTAGATGCCAAAACCTCCGACTTTCTCGCGCTCTACTGCCAGGTGTTCAACGCCGTCGAAGGCAACACCACTTTCTACGCCAGCCCCTCGCCAGCCACTGTGCAGCGTTGGGCCGAGATCATGCCGGCGCACTTTCGCTTCACTGCCAAATTCCCCGGCGACATCAGCCACAGCGGCGACTTGCGCGAGCAGCTGACCGCTGCCGAAACCTTCCTGCAATTACTCAACCCCCTCGGCGAACGTGTCTCACCGCTCTGGCTGCAACTTTCGAAGAGCTTTACTGCGCAGCGTCTGCCGGAACTGCTGGCGTTCATCGACGCGCTGGATTGCCCGTTGGCTGTGGAGGTGCGCAATGAGCAGTTCTTCGCTAAAGGCGAGAGCGAGCGCCTGCTCAATCGTCTGCTGCTTGATCGCGGTGTAGAGCGCATCTGCCTTGATCCGCGTGCGCTGTTCAGCTGTCTGTCGACCGAGTCTTCGGTGATCCACGCGCAAGCGAAGAAACCACGAGTGCCGACGCGCCCGGCGGCGTTCACCCAGTTCCCGCAGGTGCGCTTCATCGGCCATCCCGAGCTTGAGGCCAACGATCCGTTTCTGTTGCCGTGGGTCGCGAAAATTGCCGAGTGGATCGAAGAGGGGCGCACGCCCTACATCTTCCTGCACACCGCCGACAACCTGTTGGCGGCGAAGCTGGCACAACGTTTTCACGCACAACTGATGCAACGTTTGCCTGGCTTGCCCGCGCTGCCTGAGCTATACAGAGAACCCGCCGCTGAGCAACTTGGCTTGCTCTGAAGCGGATTTTTTCCTGCCCGGGAGCCCGTCGATGGACGTCCAAGCCAGTCAAGAACAACTGCGTAAAGCCCAAGCCTTCAAAGCTCTGCATGACGGTCCGGGGATTTTCGTCATTCCCAATCCGTGGGATGCCGGCTCGGCGAAAATGCTCGCCAGCCTCGGCTATCAGGCCTTGGCGACCACCAGTGCCGGCTACGCGTTTTCGCAGGGCAAAGCCGATGGAGCGTTGAACCTCGATGAGACATTGGCCAATGTCCGCGCAATAGTTGCGGCGACGGATCTGCCGGTGGCCGTGGATCTGGAAAACGGTTTTGCCGATGACCCGGCGGAGTCCGCGCAGAGCTTGATTCGCGCAGCCGAGGCGGGCGCCGTGGGTGGCTCGATCGAAGATGCCACGGGCCGTGCGGATGCGCCGATCTATTGCTTTGAACACGCCGTGGCGAGAATTGAAGCGGCCGTTGCGGCAGTGCGCACGCTGCCTTTCCCCTTTGTCCTCACCGCCCGTGCGGAGAACTACCTGCATGGCAACCCCGATCTCGACGACACCATTGGCCGCTTGCAGGCATTTGCCGAGGCGGGCGCCGATGTGCTCTATGCGCCGGGATTGCGCACTGCCGCAGAAGTGCTGGCGGTGGTCCAAGCCGTGGCGCCGAAACCGGTCAACGTGTTGATGTCCGGCGGTTTGAAACTCTCCGTGCAGCAACTCGAAGAAATGGGCGTGAGGCGGATCAGCACCGGTTCGGCGCTGGCGCTCGCGGCGTTCGGCGAATTCTTTCGCGCGGCTGAAGAAATCCGGCAGTCCGGCACCTTCGGCTTTACCTCACAGTCGATGCCGTATGCCAAGGCCAATCAGTTCTTCAAGGATTGAGCATGGGGCGTTGGCTGTTCTGGCTGCTGGTGCTGACTGTGGCGGGCATTGCGGTGAGTGTCTGGCGCGGCTGGTTGCAGGTGCCGCCGCAGTGGAACCCGTGGGCACCCCTGGAGGTAAAAGCAGCGCGCAACTGGCTGACCGGTTACAAACTCATGCGCCTGCGCAGCGACCCAGAGCTTTGTGCACAGGCGCTGAGCAGCTCGGATATGCGCGTCAGCCGCCAGGCCGACAGCCCCGGCGCCAAGTGTCCGCTGATCGGCGCTCTGCGGGTGCAGGGCGGTGAGGTGGCGCTGAGCAGCAGTTTCATCGCCAGTTGCCCGCTGGCAGTGGCCTACGCGATGTTCGAACACCACGCCCTGCAACCTGCCGCGCAATCGGTTTACGGCCAGAAGATCACGCGCGTCGATCACCTCGGCAGCTTCGCCTGTCGTAATGTCTACAACCGTGAAAGCGGCGCCCTCAGTCGACATGCCAGTGCCGACGCGCTGGACATCGCCGGTTTCCGCCTGGCTGACGGGCGCACGATCAGCGTGCTCAAGGACTGGCCAAAACAAAATCAGGACGCACAGTTTCTGCGCCAAGTGCGCGATGGCGCCTGCGAGTCATTCAGTGTGGTGTTGAGTCCGGATTACAACGCCGCCCATCGCAATCACTTTCATGTCGATGTCGGACGCTGGAGCGTGTGTCGCTGAGGCTCAGGCGGCGAGGCGCAGGTTCTGCAGAACGATCGGGCGCGCCCAACCGTTATCGAAGTCCAGGGCTTTCTGCTGCTCGGCGATTTCTTCCGGCGGGAACGGCGGGTAAGGCTTCTGCAGCAAGTCCAGATCGAACTCGGCGATCGGCAGGTACAGCGGACGTTTCTGCGGGGCAGGGCCGGGCTCAGGCAGTGGCTGACCATTGTTGATCACAATCGGGCGCACCCAGCTGCTGTCGAAATCCTGTTGCGCTTGCTGCGACTTGAGTTCTTCCGGAGGGAACGGTGGGAACGGCTTGTCCAGCAGCTCCATTTCGAACTCGGCGATCGGCAGGAACAATGGCTCCGGCGGGCGAACCTCGGTTTCGACCACGTCGCATTCACGCTGGCTGACGATGTGCGCGTGCAGCTCGCTGCCGAGGGTTGGCTCTTCAGGGCTGTTCAGGTCTACCGGAGGAAACGTGCCGCAGGCTGGCACCACATCACTCGTCTGCTCGGCCAGGGCCTGGGCGAAGAAATCCTGCCACAGGTGACTGACGCCGCTCAGTGCTTGAGTGTTATGACGGCTGAAATCGCCATGGGGCGAAATGTAGCCAATCGATGTGGGAAGAATGCCTGACATTTTTTTCGGTTGACGCTCAGCTCTGGCAAAATGCGCGTTGAATGGTTTATCGGCGGTTTTTGTCGATCCTTAACTTTTTTGAGCGTTTTTTCATGATTGAGTCACCTGCGGCCTGCCGCATCCATGTCCAGGCCCTCGCCCCGACGTTTCAAGCGCAGGCCGAGCACTGGGCTGAACGCCTCGGTCTGCCGCTGGGCGACGCTGACGGCGAGTTCGCCTTGCAGGTCGGCGAGCAGGGTTTGCAGTTGCAGCAGCTCGGCCCGGACGCCCCCGGGCCGGTGCGAGTGGACTTCGTCGAGGGTGGTGCGGCGCATCGGCGTTTGTATGGCGGTGGCAGCGGCCAGATGATCGCCAAGGCAGTCGGCATCGCCCAAGGCGTACGCCCGCGTGTGCTGGACGCCACGGCAGGGCTGGGTAAGGATGCGTTTGTGCTGGCCAGTCTCGGCTGTGAAATGAGCCTGATCGAGCGCCAGCCGTTGATCGGCGCACTGCTCGAGGATGGTCTGGCGCGGGCGGCGGAGGATTTCGACGTGGCGCCGATCGTGGCGCGGATGAAACTGCTCAAGGGCAACTCCATCGAGGTCATGCGCAACTGGGAAGGCGAGCCGCCGCAGGTGATCTATCTCGACCCGATGTTCCCGCATCGGGAGAAAACCGCGCTGGTGAAAAAAGAGATGCGCCTCTTCCGCCCCTTGGTGGGCGATGACCCGGATGCGCCGGCGCTGCTTGAAGCGGCACTGGCACTGGCCACGCACCGGGTGGTGGTCAAACGCCCGCGCAAGGCACCCTGCATCGAAGGGCCGAAACCGAGCCATGCGCTGGATGGCAAATCGAGCCGGTATGACATTTATCCGAAGAAAGCACTGAAGCCCTGAGACCGTATCGCCTCATTCGCGAGCAGGCTCGCTCCCACCGTTGAAATGCATTCCAATGTGGGAGCGAGCCTGCTCGCGAAGCGGTCTGCACAAACATCGCAAAACTGTCAGGGTTTGTATGCCCGCATAAACAACCCCACCACCTCGCGCACATGCCGTTCCGCCGCGTCACCCGTCAGCGGCTCGCCGCAGCCATACAACAAGCGAAAATTCCCCGCACCCTTGATCAGGCAGAAGAAGTGCTCGGCGGCATTATGCGGCTGGTCGATATTCAACGCGCCGCTCGCATGGATCTTCGTCAGCAAACCTTCCATCCCGTTGACTACTCGCTCAGGGCCGGCCTCGAAGAAGATCAGCGACAGCTTCGGGTCCTGGCTGCCCAGGGCCATGATCAGACGATGCAGATTCACTGATTCATCGCTGTTGATCAGTTGATGAAAGCCTCGGCCTATGTTCAACAACACATTTTCCACCGGGATGCCTTCCGGCAATTCGAAGAACAGTGGCGGTAGTTGCTCTTCGCATTTGGCCACCACGGCGGCGGAGAACAAGGTTTCCTTGTCGTTGAAATGGCTGTAGACCGTCAGCTTCGACACGCCGGCCTCACTGGCCACCGCGTCCATGCTGGTGTTGGCGTAACCATGACTGAGAAACAGGGTTTTCGCCGCATCGAGGATCGCCTGGCGTTTGGCCAGATCCTTGGGGCGGCCCGGGCCGTTTGGAGCTGAAAGATTGTTCGACATTCTTCGCTTTTAATACTGGACTGGTGAGTTTGCTATTAATACCATACCCGCCAGTATAAATATTCCAAGCCTCATTCGCGAAAGGTCCGTCACCATGTTCCGCCATGCGTTGTCCTTTGCCGTGCCAGTCAGTCTGGCGTTCCTGTTATCGGCGTGCGGTCAGGAAGAGGTGACGAAAGTCACCACACGACCGGCCATGGTGGTGCAACCCGAACCTTCCGCGCAGGCGATGGAAAGTTATCCGGGCGAGGTGCGTGCCCGCTATGAGCCTGATCTGGCTTTCCGCATCGGCGGTAAGGTCAGCCGACGGCTGGTCGACGAAGGCCAGCGGGTCAAGGCCGATCAGCCTTTGGCCGAGCTCGATCCGCAGGACGTGCGCCTGCAACTGGAAGCCACCCGCGCTCAGGTCGCGGCCGCCGAGGCCAATCTGAACCTGGTGCGCGCCGAGCGTGATCGCTACAAAACCCTGATGGAGCGGCAGATGGTCAGCCGCTCGGCCTACGACAACGCGGAAAATCTATACCGCTCCGGCGAAGCCCGCCTTAAACAAATCAAAGCCGAATTCAACGTCTCGACCAACCAGGCCAGTTACGCGGTGCTGCGTGCGCCGCAGGACGGTGTGGTGGCCAAGCGCTCGGTGGAAGTCGGTCAGGTGGTCGCTGCCGGACAAACCGTGTTCACCCTCGCCACCGACGGCGAGCGCGAAGTGCTGATCAGCCTGCCGGAGCAAAGCTTCGGCCGTTTCAAAGTCGGTCAGCCGGTCTCCGTAGAACTGTGGGCGCAGCAGAATCAGCGCTTCGCCGGGCAGATCCGCGAACTGTCGCCGTCCGCCGACCCGCGCTCGCGCACCTTCGCCGCCCGTATCTCCTTCACCAGCGGCAAAGTCCCGGCAGAGTTGGGCCAGAGTGCCCGCGTCTTCGTGCAATCGGCCGACAGTGTCTCGCTGTCGGTACCGCTTTCCGCGCTGACCGCTGAAAACGGCGCGACGTACGTGTGGGTGGTCAACGGCAATAACACGCTGAAGAAAACTCCGGTGCGGGTCGGCCCGTTCGGTGAGAAAAGCGTGGCAGTGCTCGAAGGCCTGAATGCCAGCGACTGGGTGGTCGCCGCCGGTGTTCACGTATTGCTGGATGGTCAGCAGGTGCGGCCGGTGGATCGTTCCAACCGTGTGGTCAATCTGGCGAACAAGGAGTAAGCCCCGATGCGCTTCAACCTCTCCGAATGGGCGTTGCGTAATCGCCAGATCGTACTGTTCCTGATGCTTTTGCTCGCCGTTGTCGGTGCGTTGTCCTACACCAAACTTGGCCAGAGCGAAGATCCTCCGTTCACCTTCAAGGCCATGGTCATTCAGACCCGCTGGCCCGGCGCGACCGCGCAGGAAGTTTCGCGCCAGGTCACCGAACGCATCGAGAAGAAACTGATGGAAACCGGTGAGTACGAACGCATCATGTCGTTCTCCCGTCCCGGTGAATCCCAGGTCACCTTCATCGCCCGCGATTCGATGCATTCCAAGGACATCCCCGACCTCTGGTACCAGCTGCGGAAAAAGGTCGGCGACATTCGCCAGACCTTGCCGCCGGGGATTCAGGGGCCGTTCTTCAACGATGAATTCGGCACCACTTTCGGCAACATCTATGCGTTGACCGGCGATGGCTTCGACTACGCCGTGCTCAAGGATTACGCCGACCGCATCCAGATTCAGCTGCAGCGGGTAAAGGATGTCGGCAAGGTCGAACTGCTCGGTCTGCAGGACGAGAAGATCTGGGTCGAGCTGTCCAATGTCAAACTCGCCACCCTCGGCCTGCCGTTGGCGGCCGTGCAGCAGGCGCTGGAGGAGCAGAACGCGGTGTCCACGGCGGGTTTTTTCGAGACCGGCAGCGAGCGCTTGCAGCTACGTGTTTCGGGGAATTTTCAGACAGTCGACGAGATAAAGAACTTTCCGATCCGGGTCGCCGATCGTACGTTCCGTATCTCCGATATCGCCGATGTGCGTCGCGGTTTCAGCGATCCACCGGCGCCGCGCATGCGTTTCATGGGCGATGACGCGATCGGTCTGGCCGTGGCAATGAAGGATGGCGGCGATATTCTGCTGCTGGGCAAAGCGCTGGAAGGCGAGTTCTCGCGGATTCAGAAAAACCTCCCGGCCGGCATGCAATTGCGCAAGGTCTCCGATCAGCCGGCCGCGGTGAAAACCGGGGTGGGCGAGTTCGTCCAGGTGTTGGTCGAGGCGCTGGCGATCGTATTGCTGGTGAGCTTCTTCTCTCTCGGTGTACGCACCGGCATGGTCGTCGCGTTGACCATTCCGCTGGTGCTGGCGATGACGTTCGCCTGCATGTATTACCTGGGTATCGGCCTGCACAAGATTTCCCTCGGTGCGTTGGTGCTGGCGCTCGGGCTGCTGGTGGACGATGCGATCATCGCCGTGGAAATGATGGCGATCAAAATGGAGCAGGGCTTCGACCGTATCAAAGCGGCGAGTTATGCCTGGACCAGCACGGCGTTTCCCATGCTCACCGGCACGCTGATCACCGCCGCCGGTTTCCTGCCGATTGCTACCGCACAGTCCGGCACTGGCGAATACACCCGCTCGATTTTCCAGGTCGTGACCATTGCGCTGCTGGCCTCATGGGTGGCAGCGGTGATGTTCGTGCCGTACCTGGGAGAAAAACTCCTGCCGGATCTGGCGAAAATTCACGCGGCCAAACATGGCACTGGCCATGGTCAGCCGGATCCGTACGCGACGCCGTTTTATCAACGCGTCCGTGGTCTGGTGGAGTGGTGCGTGGCGCACCGCAAGACGGTGATCGTGCTCACCGTCGGCCTGTTTATCGCTTCGGTGATGTTGTTCCGTTTCGTCCCACAGCAATTCTTTCCGGCCTCGAACCGGCTGGAGTTGATGGTCGATCTGAAGCTTGCCGAAGGTGTGTCGCTGGCCAATACCACCAGTGAAGTCAAACGCCTCGAAGCGATGCTCAAGCAGCACGCCGGCATCGATAATTACGTGGCCTACGTCGGAACCGGTTCGCCGCGTTTCTACCTGCCGCTGGATCAACAACTGCCGGCAGCAAGCTTTGCGCAATTTGTGGTGTTGGCGAAAACCATCGAAGAGCGTGAGGCGCTGCGCACCTGGTTGATCGAAACCCTCAACGAACAATTCCCGGCCCTGCGTTCTCGGGTCACCCGCCTGGAAAACGGCCCGCCGGTTGGCTACCCGGTGCAATTCCGCGTTACCGGCGAACACATTGAAGAAGTCCGCGCGCTGGCGCGCAAGGTGGCGGCGAAGGTTCGCGAGAACCCGCATGTGGTCAACGTGCATCTGGACTGGGAGGAGCCGAGCAAAGTCGTCTATCTGAACATCGACCAGGATCGCGCCCGCGCCCTCGGTGTGAGCACCGCCAATCTGGCGAAATTCCTGCAGAGTTCGTTGGTCGGTTCGACGGTCAGCCAGTACCGCGAAGACAACGAATTGATCGAGATTCTACTGCGCGGCACCGTGCATGAGCGTACGGAGTTGTCGTTGCTGCCGAGTCTGGCTGTGCCGACCGATAACGGTCGCAGTGTGGCGTTGTCGCAGATTGCCACGCTGGAATATGGCTTCGAGGAAGGCATCATCTGGCACCGCAATCGCCTGCCGAACGTGACGGTGCGTGCGGACATTTATGGCAAGGAGCAACCGGCGACGCTGGTGAAGCAGATCATGCCGACGCTGGAGCCGATTCGTGCCGAGTTGCCCGATGGTTATCTGCTGGATGTCGGCGGCACGGTGGAGGATTCCGAGCGCGGGCAGAAGTCGGTGAATGCCGGAGTGCCGATGTTCATCGTCGTGGTGCTGACTTTGCTGATGGTGCAACTGCGCAGTTTCTCGCGTACCGCGATGGTGTTTCTGACCGCACCGTTGGGCTTGATCGGGGTGACCTTGTTCCTGATGGTGTTCCGCCAGCCGTTCGGATTTGTGGCGATGTTGGGGACTATCGCGCTGTCCGGGATGATCATGCGTAATTCGGTGATTCTGGTGGATCAGATCGAGCAGGACATTGCTTCGGGGCTCAAGCCCTGGCAGGCAATTATCGAGGCAACCGTGCGGCGCTTCCGGCCGATTGTGTTGACGGCGCTGGCGGCGGTGTTGGCGATGATTCCGTTGTCGCGCAGTGTGTTTTTCGGGCCGATGGCGGTGGCGATCATGGGTGGGTTGATTGTTGCTACTGCGTTGACGCTGTTGTTTTTGCCGGCGTTGTATGCGGCTTGGTTCAGGGTTCGGCGGGAGGGTTGAGCCTTGGCGGCCTTCGGGCCGACCAGGTTCTAGGGGTTTTGGGTGAATATCCGTTTTTTTGGGTGTTGCTGGTTACGGTTCCGCCCTTACGGCGGGTCACCTTTTTCAAACGCCAAAAAGGTAACCCAAAAGGCTTGCTCCTGCGTTCGGCCCTCGCAGGCTCGGGTTCCTTCGCTGCGGGATCGATCCGGGCGCAGCGGCTCCGGTTTGCTTCGCTGCACCTACACTCGCTGTGT
>NZ_DATMIV010000042.1:0-142933 GCF_035554175.1 Pseudomonas sp.
ATCCTCTCAGACCAGTTACGGATCGTCGCCTTGGTGAGCCATTACCTCACCAACTAGCTAATCCGACCTAGGCTCATCTGATAGCGCAAGGCCCGAAGGTCCCCTGCTTTCTCCCGTAGGACGTATGCGGTATTAGCGTCCGTTTCCGAGCGTTATCCCCCACTACCAGGCAGATTCCTAGGCATTACTCACCCGTCCGCCGCTCTCAAGAGGTGCAAGCACCTCTCTACCGCTCGACTTGCATGTGTTAGGCCTGCCGCCAGCGTTCAATCTGAGCCATGATCAAACTCTTCAGTTCAAACATCTTTGGGTTTTGAGAAAACCCTAAACTTGGCTCAGCAATCGTTGGTTACATCTTTGATTTCTCGCGGAGTAACTTGTGATGCTGATAATCTGTTGACTAGCAGTCTGACTCCACAAGCACCCACACGAATTGCTTGATTCAGTTGTTAAAGAGCGGTTGGTTAAGAGCTTTCGTCTCAACCGAGGCGCGCATTCTACAGCGCCCCGTGCATCTGTCAAGCGGTTATTTTCAGAAGTTTTCCAAGTTTCCTTTTCAACTTCAACCACTTGCGCTTCCGATCTCTCGTTAGCGGGAGGCGAATTCTACAGCGTTAATCGCTGCTGTCAACACCTCTTTTTCTCCGCTTTCGACCGAGAAGATCGAACCGTTAAAAGAGCTACACATCACTGCTCTTTTAACTCCCTCCAGGCTTCGATGATCTGAAGCAGGCCGCTGTCGAAAACTGCGTAACTCTTTGAATCTCAAAGAGTTTTCCGTTTCGACTGCGCCGGAAGTGGGGCGAATTATAGACCTCTGGAATCTGCCGTCAACCGTTAATTTCGCCTTTTTTTCAATAACTTGCAGATTGGCCAAAAAACAGCCAAATCATCTGTAAATCAAAGACGCCCTCTATATATAGAAGGAAAACTCAAAGCACCCCTTCTTCCTTAAGAACAGCCACCGCACTTGCCCCCAGCCCCAACACCCGCTGCAAAACCTCCAGCGTGTGCTCGCCCAATAAAGGAGGTGCACGGTGATACTCGACAGGAGTCTCCGACAAACGAATCGGACTAGCCACTTGAGGCACGATCCCGGCCAACGCATGCGGTAGCTCTATAGCCAGACCCCGCGCCTTCACTTGCGGATCTTCAAACACCTGAGACAGATCATTGATCGGCCCACAGGGCACGCCAGCCTGCTCCAGCTGAGCGACCCACTCGGCCGTCGTCTTGAACACCGTCACCTGACGAATCAACGGAATCAACAATGCCCGATTCGCCACCCGCTGCTTGTTCGTCACGAAGCGTGGATCATCCGCCCACTGCGGTTGCCCAGCGACTTCGGCGAACTTGCGGAACTGCCCGTCATTACCCACGGTAAGGATGAAGTCGCCATCCGCCGTAGGAAAGTCCTGATAAGGCACAATGTTGGGATGCGCATTACCCAGACGTTTAGGAGCATTGCCCGTAGTCAGGTAGTTCATGGCCTGGTTGGCCAGACAAGCGACTTGCACATCCAGCAGCGCCATATCGATGTGCTGGCCTCCACCATCGTGATCGCGATGAGCCAGTGCAGCCAGAATCGCCACCGTGGAATACAGGCCGGTGAGAATATCCGTCAGCGCCACACCTACCTTCACCGGACCGGCACCTTCATCTCCTTCGGGCCGGCCGGTCAGACTCATCAAACCGCCCAGCCCCTGGATCATGAAGTCATAGCCTGCGCGCTTGGCGTAAGGCCCGGTCTGTCCGAAGCCGGTGATGGAGCAATAGATGAGATTGGGGTTGAGCGCTTTCAGCGACTCATAGTCCAAACCATAGGCAGCCAGGCCGCCAACCTTGAAGTTCTCGATGAGAATATCCGACTTCGCTGCCAGTTCCCGAACCAGCTTCTGCCCTGCCGGTCGCGTGAAGTCGATGGTCACCGATTGTTTGTTACGGTTGGCCGACAGGTAATAAGCCGCTTCACTGGTATTTTCACCATAAGCATCTTTAAGGAAGGGCGGCCCCCAGGCGCGGGTGTCGTCACCATTGCCCGGGCGCTCGACTTTGATCACCTCGGCGCCCAGGTCGGCAAGGATCTGTCCGGCCCACGGCCCGGCCAGCACTCGTGATAAATCCAGTACCCGCAGATGCGACAGCGCGCCCATGGTCCGCTCCCCTGTTAATAGAACGCCTGCAGACCGGTTTGCGCACGACCCAGGATCAGCGCGTGAACGTCGTGGGTACCTTCGTAGGTGTTCACCACTTCCAGGTTGACTAGGTGTCGAGCCACGCCAAACTCATCGGAGATGCCATTGCCACCGAGCATGTCGCGCGCCATCCGCGCGATGTCCAACGACTTGCCGCAGGAGTTGCGCTTCATGATCGAAGTGATTTCGACTGCAGCCGTGCCTTCGTCCTTCATGCGCCCCAGCCGCAGGCAGCCTTGCAGCGCGAGCGTGATCTCGGTCTGCATATCGGCGAGTTTCTTCTGCACCAGTTGAGTCGCAGCCAACGGCCGACCGAATTGCTGGCGGTCCAGAGTGTATTGACGCGCGGTGTGCCAGCAGAACTCGGCGGCGCCCAGCGCGCCCCAGGAAATGCCGTAGCGTGCGGAGTTGAGACAGGTGAACGGACCTTTCAGACCACGCACGTCCGGGAAGATGTTTTCTTCCGGCACGAACACGTTGTCCATGACGATCTCGCCGGTAATCGAAGCACGCAAGCCAACCTTGCCGTGAATCGCCGGAGCGCTGAGACCCTTCCAGCCTTTCTCCAGAACGAAGCCACGGATGTCGCCGGCGTCATCCTTGGCCCAGACCACAAATACGTCAGCGATCGGGCTGTTGGTGATCCACATCTTCGCGCCGGTCAGGCTGTAGCCGCCATCGACCTTACGCGCCCGGGTGATCATCGCACCCGGGTCGGAACCGTGGTTCGGCTCGGTCAGACCGAAGCAACCGATCCATTCGCCGGAAGCCAGTTTCGGCAAGTACTTCTGTTTCTGCGATTCGGTACCGAATTCGTTGATCGGCACCATCACCAGCGAGGACTGCACACTCATCATCGAGCGATAGCCAGAGTCGACGCGCTCCACCTCACGGGCAATCAGGCCGTAACTGACATAGTTCAGACCGCTGCCACCGTACTGCTCGGGAATGGTCGCGCCGAGCAGGCCGACTTCGCCCATCTCGCGGAAGATTGCCGGATCAGTCTTTTCATGACGGAAAGCCTCGAGCACACGTGGCGCCAGGCTCTGCTGAGCGAATTGTGCGGCGGTGTCGCGGATCATCCGCTCTTCCTCAGTGAGCTGTTGATCCAGCAGCAGGGGATCGATCCAGTTGAAGCTAGCTTTACCGCCCATGAGTGTGTCCTCGCAAATCGGCTGAATTAACGTGGCATTGATCCTAGGCGTAGCTCGCCAACGGGGCAAACGAGGATTTCGCATTCTGCTGTGCTAATTTCTCACTCCGAAACGTCGCGAAATGCCATTTACGCGGCGTATTAGTGAGGTTGACGTACATGCGCAGGAAGATACCCAGTACCACCGCCCTGATCAGCTTCGAAGCCGCCGCCCGCCACGAGAGTTTTACCCGCGCAGCCGAAGAACTTTCCCTCACCCAGGGGGCCATTTGCCGACAGATCGCCAGCCTTGAAGACTTCCTCAGCGTGGAACTGTTCCGACGCTCGCGACGCGGGGTGAAACTGACCGAGGCGGGTCTTTCCTACAGCCGTCGGGTCGCGACTCAGCTCGATGCAGTGGAGCGCGACACTCTCTCGGTCATGGGCCAGCAAGGCACCAACGTCATCGAGCTCGCCGTCGTCCCGACCTTCGGCACGCAATGGCTGCTGCCACGACTCAAGGACTTCCAGCTCAAGCATCCGGAAGTGACCGTCAACCTGACCAACCGCACGCGGCCCTTTCTGTTTGCCGACACCGAATTCGATGCCGCGATCTATTTCGGCGATGCTGATTGGTCGGGTACCGAATCCCACAGGTTGATGGGCGAAAATCCGATGCCGGTTTGCAGCCCCGCCCTACTTGGCAATCGCAAGCAGCTGCCAGCTGCAGCCATCGCTGAATTACCGCTGCTGCAGCAAACCACGCGACCATACGCCTGGCGGCAGTGGTTCAACTCGCAGCAGCTGAATATCCCCCGCGACATGACAGGCCCACGCTACGAGCTATTTTCCATGCTTGCTCAAGCAGCCATGCACGACATGGGCGTCGCGCTGATTCCACCGTTTCTGATCCAGCGCGAGCTGGCCGAGAAACGTTTGGTGGTTGCCAACCCTCAAGCGCTCTCCAGCATCAAGGCCTATTACCTGATGATTCCGGAGCGAAAGGTCGAATCGGCATCGCTGAAGGCATTTCGTGACTGGCTGGTAAATCAGGCGCGCAGCTACAGCCCAGAAGAATAAAGGCATCCATCAATACTTAACCTCGTAGTCAGAAAAAACAAAGCCCTACAGATATAACTATTTGTCGCTTTTCAACCAACTGTATCCGAAAGTTGTACAGACGTCCCACAAGCTGCCAACGACGTGGCTTTGAGCCGCTACAGGCGACTCATTACTGCCTATTCACGCCACCGATGCGAAATTATTTCAAATTCAGCCAAAATCCTTGCAGGGCATGGCTTGCAAGGGATTCATCTGGCCATCTGCGACATTCGGTCACGGCATGACTTGTAGTTAATTTTCCGTCACCCGTCATAATCCCTTGAAGGGCATAAAGTTCGCCTGCAAAATGCCGCGCCCCGCCCTGATTCGGCGGGATCGTGCTGATCGGCCGCCCCAGTCGCACCATCCGCAGTGCATGGGTTTACTCAATAAGATCACGCAGGAGATTTGACGTGCACATTGGTGTTCCTCTCGAAACCCAGACCGGTGAAACACGGGTTGCTGCAACCCCGGAAACCATCAAGAAGCTGATCAGCCAAGGCCATAAGGTCACTGTGCAAAGCGGCGCCGGCATCAAAGCCAGTGTCGTTGACAGCGCTTACCAAGCGGCCGGCGCAAACATTGGCAGCGCCAATGACGCGTTTGGCGCCGAGCTGATTCTCAAAGTGGTCGCACCAAGCGATACCGAACTGACGCTGATCAAGCGCGGTACGGTGCTGGTGGGCATGCTCAACCCGTTCAACAACGAGACCATCGCAAAGATGGCCGAGTGCGGCATTACCGCGTTCGCCCTCGAAGCGGCGCCGCGCACCTCGCGCGCGCAGAGTCTCGATGTGTTGTCGTCGCAGGCGAACATCGCTGGCTACAAAGCGGTATTGCTGGCCGCTCACTACTATCCGCGCTTCATGCCGATGCTGATGACCGCCGCGGGCACCGTAAAAGCGGCGCGCGTGCTGATTCTCGGTGCGGGGGTGGCCGGTCTGCAGGCGATCGCCACGGCCAAACGTCTGGGTGCGGTCATCGAAGCGTCCGACGTGCGTCCAGCGGTGAAGGAACAGATCGAATCCCTCGGCGCGAAGTTCGTCGACGTGCCTTACGAGACCGATGAAGAACGCGAATGCGCCGTCGGCGTCGGTGGCTACGCGCGACCAATGCCGGCAAGCTGGATGCAGCGTCAGGCCCAGGCAGTGCACGAGCGCGCCAAGCAGGCTGATATTGTCATCACCACCGCGCTGATTCCGGGCCGCAAGGCGCCGACGCTGCTCAGCGCCGAGACCGTGGCGCAGATGAAACCGGGCTCGGTGGTCATCGACCTCGCCGCCGCTCAGGGTGGCAACTGCCCGCTGACCGTCGCCGATCAGGTCGTGATCGAGAACGGCGTGACCATTGTCGGCCCGACCAACCTCGCCGGTGAAGTCGCAGCAGATGCGTCGGCGCTGTACGCCCGCAATCTGCTGGACTTCCTCAAGCTGGTGTTCACCAAGGAAGGCCAGTTCGACGTCAACCTCGAAGACGACATCGTCGCCGCGTGCCTGATGTGCCGCGACGGCCAAGTCATCCGCAAAAACGCCTAAGCAGGGATTCAGACGATGGAAGAGCTTATCTCCCCCGGTATCTACAACCTGATCATCTTCGTGCTGGCGATTTATGTCGGTTACCACGTGGTCTGGAACGTCACACCCGCGCTGCACACGCCGCTGATGGCGGTGACCAACGCCATTTCCGCGATCGTGATCGTCGGCGCCATGCTCGCCGCCGCGCTGACCGTAACACCGCTGGGCAAGACCATGGGCACGCTGGCCGTGGCACTGGCGGCGGTCAATGTGTTCGGTGGCTTCCTGGTCACCCGTCGCATGCTTGAGATGTTCAAGAAGAAAGCCCCGAAAGCAAAAGAAGAGGCGCCGAAGCAATGAGCATGAATCTCGTCACGACGCTCTACCTGATCGCGTCGGTCTGTTTTATCCAGGCCCTCAAAGGCCTGTCGCACCCGACCACTTCGCGGCGCGGCAATCTGTTCGGCATGCTCGGCATGGCGCTGGCCATCATCACCACGGTCGGCCTGATTTATAAACTGGGGGCTGAGCTTGCTACAGCCGGTATCGGTTACGTCATCGTCGGTTTGCTGGTCGGCGGCACTGCCGGCTCGATCATGGCCAAGCGCGTTGAAATGACCAAGATGCCGGAGCTGGTGGCGTTCATGCACAGCATGATCGGCCTCGCGGCAGTGTTCATTGCCATCGCAGCAGTGGTCGAGCCGCAATCGCTGGGTATCGTTAAACAGCTGGGCGATGCGATCCCGGCGGGCAACCGCCTGGAGCTGTTCCTCGGTGCCGCCATCGGTGCAATCACTTTCTCCGGTTCGGTAATTGCCTTCGGCAAGCTTTCGGGCAAGTACAAGTTCCGCCTGTTCCAAGGCGCACCGGTACAGTTCGGCGGCCAGCACAAGCTCAATGCGATTCTGGGTCTGGCTACGCTGGTTCTCGGCCTGACCTTCATGTTCACCGGCAACCTCACTGCGTTCGCGCTGATGCTGGCGCTGGCGTTCGTCCTGGGCGTGCTGATCATCATCCCGATCGGCGGTGCCGACATGCCGGTGGTGGTGTCGATGCTCAACAGCTACTCGGGCTGGGCGGCGGCGGGGATCGGTTTCTCGCTGAACAACTCGATGCTGATCATTGCCGGTTCCCTGGTGGGTTCGAGCGGTGCGATCCTCTCGTACATCATGTGCAAGGCGATGAACCGTTCCTTCTTTAATGTACTGCTCGGCGGTTTCGGCAACACCGCCGACGCTGGCCCGGCCGGTGCGAAAGAAGCTCGCCCGGTGAAATCCGGCTCGGCTGACGACGCGACCTTCCTGCTGACCAACGCCGACACCGTGATCATCGTGCCGGGCTATGGTCTGGCGGTGGCCCGCGCTCAACATGCGCTGAAGGAACTGACCGAGAAGCTGACCCACCGTGGTGTGACTGTGAAGTACGCGATCCACCCGGTGGCGGGGCGGATGCCCGGGCACATGAACGTTCTGCTGGCCGAGGCCGAGGTGCCTTACGACCAGGTATTCGAGATGGAAGACATCAACTCCGAATTCGGTCAGGCCGACGTGGTGTTGGTGCTCGGCGCGAACGACGTAGTCAACCCGGCCGCGAAGAACGATCCGAAATCGCCGATTGCCGGCATGCCGATTCTCGAGGCGTTCAAGGCCAAGACCATCATCGTCAACAAGCGCTCGATGGCCAGCGGCTATGCCGGTCTGGACAATGAACTGTTCTATCTGGACAAGACCATGATGGTCTTCGGCGACGCGAAGAAAGTCATCGAAGACATGGTCAAAGCCGTCGAGTAACTCAGCGCTGCCACAACGAACGCCCCGACTTGTCGGGGCGTTTTTGTTTGCAAGGGCACTGGACAATTTGCCGCGTTGTTGCAGATCCGGTAACGGTGTTTTACTTCAAACCCGCGAAATAGACGCCTCGTTTGCGACCTTGGTAGCGGGACAGGCGTCGTTCAAATTCACTAGACTGCGCATCCTGCTACTCGTTGCCCGAGATAATAATCCATGTACCGTGACCGTATTCGCCTGCCTTCGTTGTTGGACAAAGTGATGAGCGCTGCCGACGCCGCTGCCCTGATTGAGGACGGCATGACCGTCGGCATGAGCGGTTTCACCCGCGCCGGCGAAGCCAAGGCAGTTCCCCACGCACTGGCCGAGCGGGCCAAGGTCACACCGCTGAAGATCAGTCTGATGACCGGCGCCAGCCTGGGCAACGACCTCGACAAGCAATTGACCGAGGCCGGCGTGCTGTCGCGGCGCATGCCGTTTCAGGTCGACAGTACGTTGCGCAAGGCGATCAACGCTGGCGAAGTGATGTTCATCGACCAGCACCTCTCGGAGACCGTCGAGCAGCTGCGCAACCAGCAGTTGAAGCTGCCGGACATCGCCGTCATCGAGGCAGTAGCCATTACCGAACAAGGCCATATCGTGCCGACCACGTCGGTGGGCAACTCGGCAAGTTTCGCGATTTTCGCCAAGCAAGTGATTGTCGAGATCAACCTGGCGCACAACGCCAACCTCGAAGGCCTGCACGACATCTATATTCCGACGTACCGCCCGACGCGTACGCCAATCCCGCTGGTGAAAGTCGACGATCGCATCGGCAGCACGGCGATTCCGATTCCGCCAGAGAAGATCGTTGCGATTGTCATTACCCAGCAGTCGGACTCGCCGTCCACGGTATCGGTGCCGGACGTCGATACCAACGCCATCGCTGAACACCTGATCACCTTTTTCAAGCAGGAAGTCGCTGCCGGGCGCATGACCAACAAACTTGGCCCGCTGCAGGCCGGGATCGGCAATATTGCCAATGCGGTGATGTGCGGCTTGATCGATTCGCCCTTCGAAGACCTGACCATGTACTCCGAAGTGCTGCAGGATTCGACCTTCGACCTGATCGATGCCGGCAAGCTCAGCTTCGCCTCTGGCAGTTCGATCACCCTGTCCGAACGGCGTAACAGCGATGTGTTCGGCAATCTGGAGAAGTACAAGGACAAACTGATTTTGCGCCCGCAGGAAATCTCCAACCATCCGGAAGTGGTGCGGCGTCTGGGCATCATCGGCATTAACACGGCGCTGGAATTCGACATTTACGGCAACGTCAATTCCACTCACGTTTGCGGTACGCGAATGATGAATGGCATTGGTGGCTCCGGCGACTTTGCGCGCAATGCGCATCTGGCGGTGTTCGTGACCAAATCGATCGCCAAGGGCGGCGCGATTTCCAGTGTGGTGCCGATGGTCAGCCACGTTGACCACACCGAACATGACGTCGACATTCTGGTGACCGAGGTCGGACTGGCCGATTTGCGTGGCCTGGCGCCACGGGAGCGCGCGCGGGTGATTATCGACAACTGTGTGCACCCGGACTTTCGCCAGGCACTGAATGATTACTTCAACGCCGCTTGCGCCGTTGGCGGTCACACCCCGCATATTCTGCGGGACGCCCTGAGCTGGCATATGAACCTGGAAGAAACCGGGCGCATGCTGGCGGTGTGATTCGCACAGATGAACCGCTGGCGCAGATGCAGATTGCGCCAGCGGAGCTTGCCTATTCAACTAACCATCAAAAACTGTACTGCTGTACTGGTCTTTTCCTACAGCAATTACCTACCCATCACCTCGAAACAAGCGAAAATGCACTACTTAGGTGCAGACAGGTACAGTTTGCCCAATTTAGACCCATACACCCCGCATAAACAGTTAACTGGTCACTCACATTACAGTTGAACTGTATCTACAGAGGCTAGGCAAACGAGAGGATCATGGGCACCAGTCAAACCACTACCTGATCCCGCCACAAGCGGAAGGATGTCAACCATGGAACGTACACTCAGTTCCGAACTGTTCTTCGAAGACAAAGCTGCAAACACCCAGGCTTCCCTGCCTCTGCGCGTCATTGCCAACCTGATGTTGTGGCAGCGCCGCATTTCCAGCCGCCATCAACTGGCCCGTCTGGATTCGCGTCTGCTGGCTGACGCCGGTATCAGCGAAGCACAACGCTACGAAGAGCTGAGCAAGCCATTCTGGCGCTAATCAGCGTCGCTGGCTCCGGTCGCTAGACCCACCGCCAGCACCCGAATTGAATAAACCAGACCCGCCGTGGGAAACCACGGCGGGTCTTGTCGTTTGAGGCCATACAAGCGTCTGAAATGGGGTTTTGACCACTAATGGGTACAGTTTTAGATTTATCATCAGACAACCAATACAGTTACGAAAATCAGGCTCAGTAACCGTTGCCACCACTGGGCGAACCGCAATGGGCAGCCTAATATCCATCAAGAACGTGGCGAACGTTAAGCAACGGGCGTCTGACTCCTCAGATACCGAGCCACCTCTCACTACGGTTTATCCAAAGGAGTTACATCATGACCCGTCTCCGTCTGCTCAGTGCCGCCGCCCTGCTGGCCGTGGCTGCCAATGCCAGCGCTACCAGCTTCATCGTGACAACCGACTCGATAGTCGGCGCGCTGAAAGCTTCTTCCGACGCCACTTCCGATGTGACCTCCTCGTTCCGTGACGACAAAATCGTGCTCGCCGCCCGCGATGACGCCGCCAGCTTCGTTGCCAGCAAAGGCGATATCCGTGGTGTGAAACTGGAAAGCGCGCTCGATCACATCCGCCATCAGGCGCCACAACTCAATGCCACGGACGCCCAATTGGCTCAAGCCATTCTGACGCTCTGATCGTCTGCTGCATCGCGGGACACGCCAGCCGTGTCCCGATGTTTCAACGCTGGCTCTGGCCCGGGCATTTGCGCTAGCCTTCAGGCTGGTTAACAGTTGTCGAGTCCCATGCGCTTTCTTCCAAATCTGCTCATCTGTTCTACTTTATTCAGTGCCTGCTGGGCGATGTCTGCCAACGCCTTCGACGCTTTCAACGCGTCGACGCAAGGCACGGTTGTCAGCGGTTACGCCACCAGCATGGTGTCTTCTGCGCCGTTCGACCGTAAACTGCTGCTCGCCGCCCATGATGACGCGGCCGCCTTCGTTGCCAGCGACGGTGAATGGCGCGGCGCACGGCTGGAATCGGCGCTGCATTACCTGCGCAAAACCAGGCCAAAACATCATGCCAGCGACCTTGAACTGGCAGAGGCAATTCTCGTCCAATAGTTATCCTTTTCCTTCCGGAGTCGTTCCATGCGTAGCCCGCTGATTGCTGCCGCCCTTGGCCTGTTTGTGTTGGCCGATGTGGCCCAGGCGCACACCCTGGTAGCCACCAGTAACATCATCGTTCGTGCCTCCCAGCGCACCATCGATTTCACCTCCGATACCACTACGTCGATTCGCGATTCGAAAATCATCCGCGAAGCCCACGACGACGCCGCCAGTTTCGTCGCCAGCAACGGCGACATTCGTGGCGCACACCTCGAAGCCGCCCTCAATACCCTGCGCACTCGCGTGCCGGAAGCACGCGACGCCAGCGATCAGGTACTCGCCGAAGCCATCCTCGCACTGTGAGGTCAATTGGCGCCTGGCTGCTGGCCGGGGCGTTGTTGCTGCTTGGCAACAGCGCCCACGCCGGCCTGCAATTGCGGCTCAAGACCGACGGCCTGAGCCCGGCTCAACAACAGGCCAGTCAGGCGCTGATCGATGAGGCCATGCAGAAATTGCCGCCGAGCTTCATCGAGCGGCTGGATCGGCGCATCGATGTCGGCTGGACCGACGACATGCCCGGCAACGCATACGGTCAGGCCACACTGGTTGCCGAGCTTGATCTGAACCGCAAGTTGCTGCCCGGCCTCACCGATGGCAGCGCAGCGAAAGAGAAAACCAATCGCCCCCACGGCACTGGGCGTCAGGAACTGCTCGCCACGGTGTTGCATGAAATCACCCATATCTACGACCGCGCGCGTTTGTGGCCAAGCGCCGAGCGCACAGTGATCCAACGTTGCACCCGACGCTTCAACAGCGCCGGGCTGATCGGCATTCCCGATGAGTGTCGTGGGCAGAACGGCCGGCGCTTCACCATCAGCGACGACCCGCGTCTGCTTGATCTGGCAGGTTGGCAGCAATACGTCGGGCGCCGTGGCGAACGTGAACAACACAATCGCCAGATCGCGCGCAGCCCCGATCTTTACGAGATCTCCAGCCCCAAGGAATTCGTCGCGGTCAACATGGAGTACTTCCTCCTCGACCCGAGCTACGCCTGCCGCCGCCCGGCGCTGTATCGCTATTTCAAGGAGCACTTCGGCTGGACGCCGTCGGCGCAGGACACCTGCAGCAAGAGCTTCGCCTTTCTGAATGCAGGCAATGATTTTGCCAAACAGCCGTTGGGACACGTTGATCCGGAACGTGTCTACGCCGTCGATTACCTGCTGGCCGAGGCGAATCAGAATTGGGTCAGCCGCTGGGGCCACAGCATGTTGCGCCTGGTGATCTGCGCTCCCGGTCGTCCGCGCGGCCCGGATTGCCGCCTCGATCTCGATCAACATCTGGTGTTGTCCTATCGCGCCTTTGTCGGCGACGTTCAGTTGTCGAGCTGGGACGGGCTGGTTGGCAAATACCCGTCGCGGCTGTTCGTGTTGCCGCTGGCGCAGGTGATCGACGAATACACCAAGACCGAATTGCGCAGCCTTGCTTCAGTGCCGCTGAACCTGTCGCGCGAGGAAATCGAAGGCGTGGTCGAACATGCCGCCGAGATGCACTGGAGCTATGACGGCAACTATTTCTTTCTCTCCAACAACTGCGCGGTGGAAGGCCTGAAACTGTTGCGCAGCGGCAGCAACAACAGCCAGTTGGTCGGCCTCGACAGCATCATGCCCAACGGTTTGCTGGAAGTGCTCAAGGGCCGCGGTCTGGCCGACACCAGCGTGCTCGATGATCCGAAAGAAGCGTTGCGCCTGGGTTATCGTTTCGACTCGTTCCGCGACCGCTATCAAGCGATGTTCGATGTGCTGAAAAAGCAGTTGCCAATCAAACAGACCACGGTCGAAGAGTGGCTGTCACTCACTGCGCAAGAGCGCCGCGAGTGGTTCGATCGCGCTGACCTGCGCACCAGTGCGGCGCTGTTGCTGCTGGAGCAAGCCAGTTTCCGTCGTCAGTTGCTGCTGGCGCAGGACGAGGTCAAACAGCGCTACCTCGGCGCCCGCGAACTGGAAAATGGCGGCATGGACAAAGCCAACGCGACGTTGCAGGAAATTCTCGCCAACAGCGGCTTCCTCAGCCGGCCGGCGGAACTGCTCGATTCCAGAGGCTACGGATTGCCACAGCCGAGCGAATTCGGCCGGCTGGAAGCGGAGAGCAGTCAGCGGCAGAAGAAGCTGCTGGCCCTGTCCGGCGACCTCGATACTGAAGTGCGCAAGCTGCTCGAACCCGAGCGCGCAGCCGAGATTGCTGCCAGCGAGGCCAATGTGAAGCAGATTGGCGAGCATCTGCGCAAACTGCACAAGGCCTCGGGCGGACTGCAACTGCCCTGACCACAAAAAAAGGCTTCAGAACCTCTGTTCTGAAGCCTTTTTTATTTTCCCTTCGGGCCTTAACCGCGAGCCTTGCGCACGCCCTGCGACAGCGCTGAACACAGACTCAACACGCCATCGATTGCCTGCTCAGGCGTATTGGCACTGGCGATGTGATCGATCAACGCCGAGCCCACCACCACACCGTCAGCCAGCCGCGCGATTGCCGCGGCCTGCTCCGGCGTACGAATACCGAAACCGATGCTGATCGGCAGATCGGTATGCCGACGCAGACGCGCCACCGCCTCTTCCACATGTTCCAGTGTCGCCGCACCGGCACCGGTCACACCGGCCACCGACACGTAATACACGAACCCGGAACTGCCGTTGAGTACGCGCGGCAGACGCGCGTCGTCGGTCGTCGGTGTGGTCAGGCGAATGAAATCCAGACCGGCAGCCTGCGCCGGGTCGCACAGCTCTTCGTTGTGCTCCGGCGGCATGTCGACCACGATCAGGCCGTCGACGCCGGCCTCCTTGGCTTCGGCGATAAAGCGCTCGACACCAAATTTGTGGATCGGGTTGAAGTAGCCCATGAGCACTAAAGGCGTGTCGCTGTTGCCTTTACGGAATTCGCGAACCATTTGCAGGGTTTTCGCCAGATTCTGTTTGGCAGCCAGCGCACGGATGTTGGCCAACTGGATCGCCGGGCCATCGGCCATAGGATCGGTGAACGGCATGCCCAGTTCGATCACGTCGGCGCCAGCAGCCGGCAGGCCTTTGAGGATCGCCAGCGAAGTGTCGTAGTCAGGATCGCCGGCGGTCACGAAAGTCACCAGCGCTGCGCGATTCTGTTGCTTGAGGTCGGCAAAACGGCTTTGCAGGCGGCTCATCAGTGTTTCTCCTGCTGCGACTGTTGCATATGGTGCATTACGGTTTGCATGTCCTTGTCGCCACGGCCCGAGAGGTTGACCACCATCAAGTGATCCTTGGGCAGCTTCGGTGCGCGTTTGAAAACTTCGGCCAAGGCGTGGGCGCTTTCCAGGGCAGGAATGATACCTTCCAGACGGCAGCACTTATGGAACGCTTCAAGGGCTTCGTCGTCGGTCACCGAGGTGTACTGGACGCGGCCGATGTCATGCAACCAGGCGTGCTCAGGGCCGATACCCGGATAGTCGAGGCCGGCGGAAATCGAGTGAGCGTCGATGATCTGGCCATCGTCGTCCTGCAGCAGGAAGGTGCGGTTACCGTGCAGCACACCCGGAACGCCGCCGTTGAGGCTGGCCGCGTGCTTGCCGGTTTCGATGCCGTAACCTGCGGCTTCGACGCCGATGATCTCCACGCTCTTGTCATCGAGGAACGGGTGGAACAGACCCATGGCGTTGGAACCACCGCCGATGCATGCCACCAGGCTGTCCGGCAGACGACCTTCCTGCGCTTGCAACTGATCGCGGGTTTCCTTGCCGATCACGGCCTGGAAGTCGCGCACCATCGCCGGGTACGGGTGCGGGCCGGCCACGGTGCCAATCAGGTAGAAAGTGTTGTCGACGTTGGTTACCCAGTCACGCAGGGCTTCGTTCATCGCGTCCTTCAGGGTGCCGGTGCCGGCAACAACCGGAATCACTTCGGCGCCCAGCAGCTTCATGCGAAAGACGTTGGCCTGCTGACGCTCGATGTCGGTGGTGCCCATGTAAATCACGCAATCGAGGCCGAAACGCGCGGCAACGGTGGCAGTGGCCACGCCGTGCATGCCGGCACCGGTCTCGGCGATGATGCGCTTCTTGCCCATGCGCCGCGCCAGCAGGATCTGGCCTATGCAGTTGTTGATCTTGTGCGCGCCGGTGTGATTCAGCTCTTCACGCTTGAGGTAGATCTTGGCGCCGCCGCAGAACTCGGTCAGGCGTTCGGCGAAATACAGCGGGCTCGGACGTCCGACGTAGTCTCGCTGGAAGTAGGCCAATTCTTCCTTGAACGCCGGATCTTCCTTGGCCGCTTCGTATTCGCGGGCCAGGTCAAGAATCAGTGGCATCAGGGTTTCCGCTACATAACGGCCACCGAACGCGCCGAACAGGCCGTTGGCGTCAGGGCCGTTACGCAGATCGGAGGTGTTCGAAGTCTGGGTCATGGGTCGCTCTAGGTGAATTCGGTCAGAAGACAATGACGACCACTCTAACTCTGACCTTCTATGCTGAAAACCGATAAGATCGCCACAACCTGTCAGGAAAACTCACAGATACCATGAGCCACGACCTTCCCCCGCTCAACGCCTTGCGCGCCTTTGAGGCCACCGCCCGTCTGAACAGCGTCAGTCAGGCTGCCGAGCAGCTGCATGTCACCCATGGTGCGGTCAGCCGCCAGCTCAAAGTGCTGGAAGAACACCTTGGCGTAAGTCTGTTCAGCAAGGATGGACGCGGCTTGAAACTCACAGATGCCGGGGTGCGCCTGCGTGATGCCAGTGGCGAGGCATTCGATCGGTTGCGCACTGTCTGCGCGGAGCTTACGCAAAGCACGGCCGATGCACCGTTCGTGCTCGGTTGTTCGGGGAGCCTGCTGGCGCGCTGGTTTATTCCGCGCCTGGGACGGTTGAATGCCGATCTGCCGGGTTTGCGTCTGCACCTTTCCGCCGGCGAGGGCGATCTCGATCCCCGTCGTCCAGGTCTGGATGCGCTGCTGTTATTCGCCGAGCCACCATGGCCGGCCGATATGCAGGTCTACGAGCTGGCAGCTGAACGCATCGGTCCGGTGCTGAGCCCGTTGTTCAGCGGCTATCAACGCCTGAAAACCGCTGCGGCGGCGGGATTGCTGAACGAGCCGTTGCTGCATACCACCTCGCGCCCACAAGCCTGGCCGAGTTGGGCGCAGCAGAACGACCTCGACGCGAACGCAATGAAGCTCGGGCAGGGTTTCGAGCATTTGTATTATTTGCTGGAAGCAGCAGTGGCCGGTCTCGGCGTGGCGATCGCGCCGGAGCCGCTGGTGGCCGAAGATCTGAAGGCCGGTCGCCTGGTTGCGCCGTGGGGCTTCTGCGAAACCCCGGCGCAACTGGCGTTGTGGCTACCCAAGCGCGCCGCAGACGGGCGCGCTCGGCAACTGGCGCAGTGGCTCAAGAACGAGCTGCGCCAAGGCGATCACTCGCCGCGCTTGAACAAAAAGTAGGCCGCGAGCAGGCCGATTGCACCGACCGCAACGCCGGCGGTAGTCCAGGGGTGTTCCTGCGCATAATCGCGGGTGGCGATGCCGGTTTCGCGGGTTTTCACTTTGACTTCTTCATACGCGTCGCTGAGCAGGTGACGCGAATGCTTCAGTGCACTTTCAGCATTGCTTTTCAGCGCCTTGAGGGTCTTGCGCGACTCGTCCGAAGCATCGCCTTTGAGGCTTTCCAACGATTTGAGCAGACTCTCGATCTCGGCTTCCATGCTTTGCAACGAGGCTTTACGTAAAGAGGTGTTGGCCATGGTGGCTCTCCTGCATTGGTGATGAGTGGCGTGTGTTGGTTGGGACTTCGGCACTTCGAGAAAGTGCAGAAATTCTGAACTTCGCCCGCGCGGCGGCGCCGAAATCAACAGTGCAATTGCCTGCCAGGTCAATTTCACATGCCATTCCAACCCAAGGAGTTCGCCATGAGTGACCATCACACGTACAAAAAAGTCGAACTGGTCGGTTCGTCCACCACGAGTATCGAAGACGCCATCAATAACGCGCTGGCCGAAGCCAACAAGACCCTGCGCAATCTGGAATGGTTCGAAGTGACGGAAACCCGTGGGCACATCGAAAACGGCCAGGTGGCGCACTTTCAAGTCACGTTGAAAGTCGGCTTCAAGATTGTCTCCAGCTGAGTCTGGTCCAGTCTTCTGAACTTGCGCGCTGGCCGAGTGCCATAGAATGGCAAAGCGCTACAAGGTGAGCGCATCGGGTGGATGACCCGGTGCGCGCCTCTATCAATCCGACCAGGGAGTGCGACCGATGAAGAAGTTCATGTTGGCAGTAGGTTTGTTGAGCCTTGCGGGTGGTGCGTTTGCAGCCGGCAAGCCATGTGAAGAGCTGAAAAGCGAAATCGCGGCGAAAATCGACGCCAAGGGCGTTTCCGGTTATTCGCTGGAAATTGTCGACAAGGGTGCGGCGGCTGATGGTGAAGTCGTCGGCACCTGTGAAGGCGGCAGCAAGGAGATCGTCTACAAGCGTGGGTGATTGCGCCTGAAATACAAAGCCGACGTGGATGCGTCGGCTTTTTTTGTGGGCGATGATTTTCCGCGCAGGAGCTGCGGCACGCTGCGATCTTCTGATCTGGATTTCAGATCACGATCAAAAGATCGCAGCCTCGTTTCACTCGACAGCTCCTCCAAGGGTTCGCGTTACCCCTTCATTACTTGGGCCAGCAATTCGTAGGAATGGATGCGATCAGCGTGCTCATACAAATCGCTGGTGAAAATCAGCTCATCCGCCTGAGTCTGCTCGATCAGCACCTCAAGCTTGGCGCGGATCTTCTGCGGGCCGCCGACCATCGCCAGCCCGAGGAAATCACCCACCGCTTCGCGCTCATGGGGCAGCCACAGGCCGTCCATGGTTTTTACCGGCGGACGCTGCACCAGGCTTTGCCCACGCATCAGCGCGAGGATGCGCTGGTACACCGATGTCGCCAGATAATCGGCCTGCTCATCGGTATCCGCCGCCACCAATGGCACACCAAGCATCACGTACGGCTTGTCGAGCACCGCCGATGGCTTGAAGTGATTGCGATAGACGCGGATCGCCTCGTGCATGAAGCGCGGGGCGAAGTGCGAGGCGAAGGCGTAAGGCAGACCGCGTTCACCGGCCAGTTGCGCACTGAACAGGCTCGAGCCGAGCAGCCAGATCGGCACGTTGGTGCCGGTGCCGGGCATGGCGATGACGCGTTGTTCCGGCGTGCGCGGGCCGAGGTAGCGCATCAGTTCGGCGACGTCTTCCGGGAAGTCGTCGGCGCTGCCGGAGCGTTCGCGGCGCAGGGCGCGGGCAGTCATCTGGTCGGAGCCGGGCGCTCGGCCCAGCCCCAGATCGATACGTCCCGGATACAGGCTTTCAAGGGTGCCGAACTGTTCGGCAATCACCAACGGCGCATGGTTGGGCAGCATCACCCCGCCGGAACCGACACGAATCGTCGAAGTGCCGCCCGCCAGATAACCGAGCAAGACAGATGTGGCCGAACTGGCGATGCCATCCATGTTGTGGTGTTCGGCGACCCAGAACCGCGTGTAGCCAAATTTCTCGGCATGCTGCGCCAGATCCAGCGAGTTGCGCAGTGACTGTGCCGGGCTGCCGTTCTCGCGGACCGGCACCAGGTCGAGGGTGGAAAATTTTACGTCGGACAGTTGTTTCATGAACCTGCATCTCCGGGTGGGGAGGCAGGTTTTTCTTGCGAACGAAAACCTGCCAAATCCATAAGCGTGTTGTATGGAATGAGGGCATATACCCGAGATTCAATAGCAGCGCCGAAATTTCCTACTAAAAAAGTCAACGATTCAGCCAGGCTGAACTTTGTTCCGGCGTCTATCCTCAGAAGCCTTGCAAGCAAAAACCACGACGGCGCGGTGTTCCGCGCCATTTTGAGGAGGCAGACATGGCTATCGTGAAAAAGGCATCGGCACATTGGAAAGGCGATCTGAAATCCGGTATCGGCTCGATCTCCACCGAAACCGGCGTGCTCCGGGAAGCGCCGTACGGTTTCAAGGCGCGCTTTGAAGGCGGCAAGGGCACCAACCCGGAAGAACTGATCGGCGCGGCCCACGCCGGCTGCTTCTCCATGGCGTTTTCGATGATTCTCGGCGATGCCGGCCTGAAGGCCGACAGCATCGACACCAACGCTGAAGTCACCCTCGATCAGGTTGACGGTGGTTTCGCCATCACTGCGGTGAAGCTGATTCTCAAGGCGAAGATCCCGGGCGCCACTCAGCAGCAGTTTGAGGAATTGAGCAACAAGGCCAAGGAAGGTTGCCCGGTCTCCAAGGTACTGAATGCGAAGATCACCCTTGAGGCTTCGCTGGTCAGCTGATTCGGCGTTTGTTGAACTGACGCTTTCGCGAGCAGGCTCGCTCCCACGGGGGATTTGTGCACGACGCAGATCCAGTGTGGGAGCGAGCCTGCTCGCGAAGGCAGTCCCGAAACCCACTCGGCAGCTGGCGATTAATACAAGGTGTGAGCAAAGTCAGAACCCGCTCCGCAGAAATGTGGTCGAATGATCGACAGCAGCTTCAGCGCACACCCGTGCGCGCTGCCCCAAGGAGCTTCATCGATGAAACGTATTGGCTTGGCGATCCTTTGCAGTGCACTGGCCACCTCCGCTATCGCAACCCCAAAGAACTGCGAAAAGCTCAAAAAGGAAATCGAGATCAAGATTCAGGCGAAGGCCATCCCTTCGTACACCCTGGAAATCATCACGGCGGAAGAGGCGAAGCAGCACGACTCAGCCATGATCGTCGGTTCTTGCGAGAACGGCACCAAGCGGATCATCTACCAGAAAAACGACAGCTGAACCGCTAGATGATGCAGTTGAACTCGCGGTCTTCAGCAACAATTTCGCGCTTGGCATTGTACAAACGCGCGCTCGGCGTGAATGCCAACGAGCGCCCTTCCAGCAGATAACGCTGGCCGGCCTCGAAGTGGTCATAGTGGATTGTCAGATAACACAAGCGCTCCACGGGCCCCGTCAGCAGACTGCCGCCGCCGCCAAACACTTCGAAGTCGAAACGTACCCGCAGCTCATGGCTGCCGGGGGTCACCTGGAAGAATCGCCCGTCGTTCAAGCGCTGGTTGTCGAGACGTTCCGCCATCAGCAGCTTGCCACCGGGGCTTGGTGTCGAAAAATCGACCCAGGCCATGTGCGGATCGACCGGGGGTAACGGCGTCTGGCAACCGGCGACAAGACTGGCAACGAATAACAGCAGCAACGTACGCATGAGGGATATCCACAGATCCGAACTGGCAGCATAGCGCCGATCAGGTGCTCTGACAGCCCGCCGGCGTGCCTTGGCCGACGACCTTGCGCTGCTCATCGTAGAGCTTGGCCCAAGGGCGGAAACCAATGCTGCCAGCCTGCAGCTGATAGCGCTGGCCGGCGTTGAAGTCCTTGAATTTCACGCTCAACTGGCAATCGCGCCACAGTGGCTCGGCATTCGGGCCGATGTTGGTGGCCTCGACCGGAAACTGATAGCGCACCTTCAGCTCATGGCTGCCGGGTTGCACTTCAAAGTAGCGTTTGTCGACAGCCTGTGTGGCATCGACTTGCACGGCTTGCAGCGCCGTGTCGTGTTGGCGGACGTCGAGATCGATCCAGGCTTGCGAGGGGTCAGGATCGGGCAGTGCGAATCCGGCACATCCGGCCAGCGTCAGCAGGCCTCCTGTCAGCATCAACATGCGCATAGCGGTGCTCCTTAAGGCGGGATAGTCTTGCGGCAGACTCTCCGGGGGAATTTCTTATTTCGATCAGGCCGTTTTCAAGCCTTGGGTTACTTGATCGCGTTTTTCGGATTTTGTTTCCGGGTGTGCTGTTTTTGTTGCTCAACGGTTGCGCCAGCGTCAGCTATTACAGCCAGCTGGCCAGCGGACAATGGCAATTGCTGCGGGCTCGGGAGCCGGTAGAGAAAGTCATTGCCGACCCGAGCCGCGACGCGAAATTGCGTACGCACCTGGCTCAGTCGCAACAGGCCCGCACTTTCGCCAGCGAGCATCTGCACCTGCCGGACAACCAGAGCTATCGCCTGTATGCCGATATCGGTCGACCGTTTGTAGTGTGGAATGTGTTCGCCACCGCAGAGTTTTCCCTGACCCCGCAAAACCATTGCTTCCCGATTGCTGGCTGTGTGGCCTATCGCGGTTACTACAGCCAAAGCGCTGCCCGCGGCGAAGCAGCGGTCCAGCGCCTGCAGGGTATGGATGTATCGATCGGTGGTGTCGAAGCGTACTCGACGCTTGGCTGGTTCAATGACCCGATCCTCAATTCGATGATGGGCTGGGGCGATGAACGCTTGGCCACGCTGATCTTTCATGAACTGACGCATCAGCGTTTTTATGTGAAGGACGACACCGAGTTCAACGAGTCATTTGCCACTTTCGTTGAGCAGGAAGGGACGCGGCAATGGCGAGCGTTTCGCGGTTTGCCGGCGGAGTCGGATGCGAAGCTTAAACAACGCGATCAGTTCATCGGCCTGGTGCTCGACACTCGTTCACGGCTGGAGCAGCTGTATGCGCAGCCGTTGGCGGCTGAGCAGATGCGTGAACGCAAAGCGGCGGAATTCGAGCGCTTGCGCAGGGACTATCGGGTAATGCGCGACAGTCAGTGGGCCGGCGACAAGCGTTATGACAATTGGGTCAACGCGCCGCTGAACAATGCACGGTTGCTGCCGTTCGGGTTGTATGACCAGTGGGTGCCGGCGTTCGCGGCGTTGTTCCGGCAGGTTGGTGGGGATTGGCTGAGGTTTTATTCCGAGGTTGAGCGGTTGGGGAAGCTGCCGGTTGATGAGCGCAAGGCGGCTTTGAAAGGATTGGCAGAATCCTGACTTCGCATTGGCTGATCTGGCCCCTTCGCGAGCAGGCTCGCTCCCACATTGGATAGCGAGGCCCCTGTGGGAGCGAGCCTGCTCGCGAAGGCTATTTCATCAGCGCTGCAAAAACGCCTGATGCAGCGCATCCAGAGTTTCAAAGTGATAAGCCGGCGCCTCGGCATTCAGCTCCTCGAAACTGCCAAACCCATACCCCACCGCCGCTGCATCCAGGCCATTGCTGCGCGCGCCGATCAGGTCGTGTTTGCGATCACCGATCATCAGGGTCTGCGCCGGGTCCAGGCCTTCTTCGGCGAGCAGATGCGCGATCAGCTCAACCTTGTTGGTCCGCGTGCCGTCCAGTTCGCTGCCGTAGATCACTTTGAAATGCCGGGCAAAGTCGAAATGCCGGGCGATCTCGCGGGCAAACACCCACGGTTTGGACGTTGCGATGTACAACTGCCGGCCCTGCCCGCTCAAGGTTTCCAGCAGCGGCGTCACCCCGTCGAACACGCGGTTCTCGTAGAGGCCAGTGACCTTGAAGCGCTCGCGATAGAAATTCACCGCTTCCCAGGCCTTGGCCTCGTCGAAATCGTAGAACTGCATGAACGCTTGCAGCAGCGGCGGGCCGATGAAGTGTTCCAGTTTGCTCAGATCCGGTTCGTCAATGCCGAGCCTGGCCAACGCAAATTGAATTGAGCGAGTAATGCCCTCGCGCGGATCGGTCAGGGTGCCATCGAGGTCGAACAGTACGGTCTGGTAATGCATGGAAATTCCTGGGCAGGTATAAGGCGATTCACAGCTGGTCGTAGCCTTCGGCCAGATGCAGGTCCTTGAGCTTGACGTAATTCGCCGCGCTGTAAGTGAAGAACGCGTTTTCCTTCTCGGTCAGCGGGCGCACTTGCTTGACCGGGCTGCCGACATACAGAAAGCCGCTTTGCAAGCGCTTGCCCGGCGGCACCAGACTGCCGGCGCCGATGATCACATCGTCTTCGACGACGGCGCCGTCCATGACGATGCTGCCCATGCCGATCAGCACGCGGCTGCCGACGGTGCAGCCATGCAGCATGACCTTGTGGGCGATGGTCACGTCATCGCCGATCAGCAACGGGAAACCGTCCGGGTTGAACGGGCCGGCGTGGGTGATGTGCAGCACGCAGCCGTCCTGCACGCTGGTGCGCGCACCGATGCGGATGCGGTGCATGTCGCCACGGATTACTGTCAGCGGCCAGACCGAGCTGTCTTCGCCGATTTCGACGTCGCCGATCACCACTGCCGAACCGTCGACGAATGCGCCTTTGCTCAGCTGCGGGGTGTGATTCTGGTAGGTGCGAAGGGACACGATTAGTTCTCTCTCTGTCGCCGATAGCTGCGGTGAGTGGCGATTGTAATTAAGATGGGCGCATGTTTCTTCCAGCCAAGGTGCCAACCGTGAGCGTGAACAACCCTCTTTTGCAGTCCTACGACCTGCCACCGTTCTCCACGATCCGTGCCGAACACGTCCTGCCCGCCATCGAAACCATCCTCGCGGACAACCGCGCCGCCATCGCCGAAATCCTCAAGACCCAGGGCAAAAATCCTACCTGGGCCGGCCTGGTGTTGGCGATGGACGAACTCAACGACCGTCTCGGCGCAGCGTGGAGCCCGGTCAGCCATCTTAACGCTGTGTGCAACAGTGCAGAATTGCGTGAAGCCTATGAGTCGTGCCTGCCGGCCCTGAGCGCCTACTCCACCGAGATGGGTCAGAACCGCGAACTGTTCCAGGCGTACGAAGCGCTGGCCAACAGCCCGGAGGCTGCCGGTTTCGATGTCGCGCAAAAAACCATTCTGGAACACGCCCTGCGCGATTTCCGCCTGTCGGGTATTGATCTGCCGCAAGCGCAACAGAAGCGCTACGCCGAAGTGCAGAGCAAACTGTCCGAACTGGGCAGCCGTTTCTCCAACCAATTGCTCGATGCCACCCAGGCGTGGACCAAACACATCACCGACGAAGCCGCCCTCGCCGGCCTGACCGATTCGGCCAAGGCGCAAATGGCTGCTGCGGCCCAGGCCAAAGGCCTGGATGGCTGGCTGATCACTCTGGAATTCCCCAGCTATTACGCGGTGATGACCTACGCGCAGGATCGCGCACTGCGTGAGGAAGTCTACGCCGCCTACTGCACACGTGCCTCGGATCAAGGCCCGAATGCCGGGCAGAACGACAACGGCCCGGTGATGGAAGAGATCCTCGACCTGCGCCAGGAACTCGCCCGACTGCTGGGCTTCGCCAGTTTCGCCGAACTGAGCCTGGCGACGAAAATGGCCGAATCCAGCGATCAGGTACTGAGTTTCCTGCGTGATCTGGCCCAGCGCAGCAAGCCGTTCGCCGCGCAGGATCTGCAACAGCTGCGCGAGTACGCCGCCGAGCAGGGCTGCGCCGATCTGCAAAGCTGGGACAGCGGTTTCTACGGCGAAAAGCTGCGCGAACAGCGCTACAGCGTCGCTCAGGAAGCTCTGCGCGCTTATTTTCCGATCGATAAAGTGCTGAGCGGTCTGTTTGCCATCGTCCAGCGTCTGTACGGCATCGAGATCGCCGAGCAGAAAGGCTTCGACACCTGGCACCCGGACGTACGCCTGTTCGAGATCAAGGAAAATGGCCAGCACGTCGGCCGTTTCTTCTTCGACCTGTATGCGCGCGCCAACAAGCGCGGCGGTGCGTGGATGGACGGCGCGCGCGACCGGCGTCGCACCGTCGACGGCGTGCTGCAAAGCCCGGTGGCCAATCTGGTGTGCAACTTCACTCCCGCCGACAGCGGCAAACCGGCGTTGCTGACCCACGATGAAGTGACCACGCTGTTCCACGAATTCGGTCATGGCCTGCATCACCTGCTGACCCGCGTCGAACACGCCGGTGTTTCCGGCATCAACGGCGTGGCCTGGGATGCGGTCGAGCTGCCAAGCCAGTTCATGGAAAACTGGTGCTGGGAACCCGAAGGCCTCGCGTTGATTTCTGGCCACTACGAAACCGGCGAGCCACTGCCGCAGGATCTGCTGGAAAAAATGCTCGCGGCGAAGAATTTCCAGTCCGGCCTGATGATGGTGCGACAGCTGGAATTCTCGCTGTTCGACTTCGAACTGCACGCCACCCACGGCGACGGTCGCAGTGTGTTGCAACTGCTTGAAGGCGTGCGAGATGAAGTCTCGGTGATGCGTCCGCCGGCCTATAACCGCTTCCCCAACAGCTTTGCGCATATCTTCGCCGGTGGCTACGCGGCGGGGTATTACAGTTACAAGTGGGCTGAAGTGCTGTCGGCGGATGCTTTCTCGAAATTCGAAGAAGACGGCGTGCTCAACGCTGAAACCGGTCGCGCATTCCGCGAAGCAATTCTGGCGCGCGGCGGTTCGCAAGCACCGATGGTGCTTTTCGTCGACTTCCGTGGTCGCGAGCCGTCGATCGATGCGCTGCTGCGCCACAGTGGCCTGAGTGAGGATGCGGCAGCATGACTGACGGCCCCGTGATCACCAAAAAACGCTTTATCGCCGGGGCGGTCTGCCCGGCGTGCAGCGAGCCGGACAAGTTGATGATGTGGAATGAGGACGGCGTGCCGCACCGCGAATGCGTCGCTTGCGGTTATTCCGACACACTCAATGAACAAGGCCTGTCGGTGCCTAAAGAGCTGGGCACGCGGGTCAACACCAGCGCGCTCAAGCCTGCGCCTGACAAAAAGGTTCAGGCCGTGCAGTTCTTCCCCAACCCGAAGCTGAAGAAAAAGCCCGACGAGCAACACTGAGTCTGTCCCACCTTCCGCCGGTTTGCGGTGGAAGGTGGTAACCATCTACCGCTCCTCCCCTGCGCTTCCGGTTCAGGCTGGCACTTTCAGCCACGCCTAAAGGAAGACACCATGCCTGACACCAATCCGCTGTTACAAAACTGGTCACTGCCCCCGTGGTCGGCGATACGCGCCGAGCATTTGGTGCCGGCGATCGACAGGATCGTTGCCGACAATCGCCAGGTCATTGCTCATGTGGTTGCCACTCAGACCGAACATCCCGGCTGGGACGATGTGGTGGTGGCCATTGCTGCCGCCGATGCGCGCCTGGCTGAAGCCATGGCCGTGATCGAAACCCTCTCGACAGTGAGATCCGGCGATAGCGACTGGCTCAGGGAGCGCGCTCTGTGCAGGCTCACCGCCGCACGGCATAGCGCAGACCAGGCTGCCAATCTGCCGCTGTACCGCACTTTTCAAAAACTCGAACAAAGCCCCATCGCCGCGAATTTCGATGATCCGCGCAAAGCCTCGCTGGCGAAAATCCTGCGCACATTTCGCCAGTCCGGAATCGAACTGCAGCCAGATCAACAGCGCAAGCTTGCCCGCCTGAATCACGATATCCAATGCATGGAAGAGCTGTTCCAGAGCAATCTGGAGCTGGCCAATGCCGCGTGGAGCAAACGTATCGATGACATCACGCAGCTGGAAGGGCTGTCTGCTCAAGTGCAGGCGCGTCTGGCCCTGAACGCTCGACAGGCAGGGCACGGCGGGTGGCTGCTCAAACTGGATCAAGACACTCACCGGCAAATATTGACGTATGCGCAAAACCGCGCGCTGCGTGAGGAGTACTTCACTGCCTGGATGAGCCGGGCGTCCGATCAAGGCCCGCAGGCGGATAAACTCGATAACGAGCCGGTCCTGACAGTGCTGATCGCTTTGCGCCACGAGAAAGCCGATCTGTTGGGCTTCGAGAACTACGCCCGGTTACGCCTGGAAAACCGGATGGCCACCTCTGCTGCGCAGGTCGACGGTTTTTTGCGCCAGCAATTGGCATTGAATGCGCCCGCCCTGGCGCGTGACGAGCAAGAGCTGAAAGCATTCGCACTCTCACAGGGGATCGCGTCGGTTCAGCCATGGGATGAGGATTTCCTCGCCGAGCAGTTACGCCTTCAGCAACTCAATGGCGCACTCAAGGGGCTGCGTGAGTACTTCCCGTTCGAAGGCACTTTGCACCGGCTCTGTCGGTTCTGCGAGTACATGTTCGGGATCGACATCATTGAGCTATCGGAGGTCGCCCACTGGCATGAACACGTTCGGCTACTGCAAGTCAGCGAACACGGGCAAGTGATCGGGCATATCTACATCGACCCTTATCACCGCGAAGACGACGTCGACTATCCGTTCACCTCGGTTCTGCGAATCCGTCATATCAATGCCGAAGGACGGCCGTCACTGCCGATCGTTCGCTTGTACGGCAACTTGCGGCCTGCCACTGAAAAGCAACCCTGCCTGCTCTCTCACGAGGATCTGCGGATGCTCTTTCACGAATTCGGCCACTGTCTGCATCATGTTCTGACACGCTCGCCCCATCGTAATATCGCGGGCATTTCCCAATTGACCCGCGATACCGCTGAGTTCGCCGGACAACTGTTCGAACACTGGTGCCTGGCGCCTGAATTTCTGCGGTGGCTGGGCGCCCATTACCAGAGCGGCGAGCGCTTGACGCCAGCGCGCATCGACACCGCGCTGGCGGCGCTGAAGGCCCATACCAGTCGAGCCACCGCTCTGTTGCTGATGTGGGCAATGTTTGATCTGCAATTGCACGGCAATCAGGTTAAAAGTGAAGGTGAAGGCCGCAGCATCGAGCAGGTCTTCGAGGATGTGCAACGTGATGTCGCGCACCTGCGGCTGTCCGGTTATCACCGTTTCGCCTGCAGTTTTGACTATCTGGTGACCGGTTACGACGCATCGGTCTATGCCTACAAATGGTCGGGTGTGCTGGCGACCCGGGTGTTCCGGCGATTCCAGCGCGATGGCGTGTTCAACCCGCAGGCAGGACGTGATTTTCGCGAGGCATTCTTCGCTCCCGGCGATAGTCGTTCATTGCTGCGCGCCGCACAGGCGTTTCTCGGCGAGCCGTTCAATCCACAGCTTTTTGCAGCCGAGCCGACGTTGCTCACTTGAGGTTGACCGTCTGCAGCCAGCTCTTCATCGAGCAGGTGGCGAACGCGCTGGTGCTGCAATCGCCGTTGGCCAGCGCGGCCCGAAGCCTGTCGACATCGGCCTGCATGACATAACGCACGCTGTCGCGAAAGTGCCCGCTTTCACCAAAACCGCCCTGGGTCATCTCGTTCAGGGCGTCCTCTTTGCTCCAGCCCTGCACCACCAGGCGGTACATCGCCGCCATCAGCCCGGTACGGTCAGAACCGTGTTTGCAATGCATGAGCACCGGGCCATTGGCCTCGGCGGCCTGAATGGCGCGCAAGCTTTTGAGCACATCGGCGTCGTCAACGTGATTGGTGCGGTAAGGCAGTTGTACCTGACGGATGCCGGGATCGGACAGCCAATCACTGTCGGCTTCGGGCAGAAAGTTGATCACCGTTACGATGTGCAGATCGTTCAGCGTCGGCACCGCGCCACCAATCGGCAAGGCACTGCGATACAGGGTCGGCGACATCCGGAACAGATTGAATTTCGCCTCGACCGGTTGCGCCCACTCGGCCGGGCGGGGCTGCGCCGCGTCGGCTGCCTGCGCAGCAATGCCATGCAACTGCGCTACAAGCGATAAACACAAAGCAGGGAAAAAGCGCACTCGATGCATGCTGGGCTGACCGTGTCGGCAATCTCGTTGAAGGAATCGCAGCTTCGTCGTTCACCGGTCAAGGCGTCGTGAGCCGGCCGTCAAAGAATCGTGAATCGATGTCCTGCAGGGCTTTTTTCCGCTCAAGCGGTTTTTCTTGATGCTTAGCCTGCTACCATTTGTCACATGATGTTGCAGACGTGGCACCCTTGACCGGGTCAGACCTCGTCACCGCGACGCCAAATTCCTCGAGCTGCTCGCAGAAGCGGCTGACTTTTATGCCTGATGAGGTGCCCCCATGTCCGAGCAAGATCGAGACAATCCGCGGCGTGAGTTCTTGCGCAAATCCCTGACCCTGATTCCGGTAGTCACCCTAGCCGGCACCGGCCTGGGCAGCAGCGTGTTGCAAGCGGCCCCCGAAACCGCGCCTGCTGCACCTTCCGCACAGCCTGTGCGCACTGATGCGAGCGTTTACCAGCCGAGCTACTTCACGGCTGAAGAATGGGCGTTCATCAACGCCGCCGTCGCGCAGTTGATCCCCAACGATGCACAAGGCCCGGGTGCCGTCGAAGCAGGCGTGCCGGAATACATCGACCGGCAAATGAACACGCCCTACGCCGCGGGTGCGCTTTGGTACATGCAAGGCCCGTTCGACGCCGACGCCGCACCGGAGATGGGCTGGCAGAGCAGGCTCGTACCCAAAGAGATCTATCGCCTGGGCATCGCCGCCACGGATCAGTGGGCAAAATCGCTCAACGGTAGAACTTTTGCCGAGCAAGACAGCGCTACCCGAGACGATTTGCTTAAGCAACTCGAAGCCGGCAAACCACAGTTTGATGCCGTACCGGCGAAGATTTTCTTCAACCTGCTGCTGCAAAACACCAAGGAAGGTTTCTTCTGCGACCCGATCCACGGTGGCAATAAAGGCATGGTCGGCTGGACCATGATCGGTTTCCCCGGCGCCCGCGCCGATTTCATGGATTGGGTGGAAC
The DNA here is from genome assembly GCF_035554175.1 of Pseudomonas sp. Lineage (GTDB taxonomy): Bacteria > Pseudomonadota > Gammaproteobacteria > Pseudomonadales > Pseudomonadaceae > Aquipseudomonas. The sequence goes on from NZ_DATMIV010000042.1 coordinate 29,386, forward strand.
GCAACGAACAGTACCCCTTCCCGGCAGTGTCGATTCGCGGCGAGAGGGCGTAAGCATGGCAACGTTAATGAAGAAGGTTGATGCAGTCATCGTCGGCTTCGGCTGGACCGGCGCGATCATGGCCAAGGAACTCACCGAGGCCGGCCTCAACGTGCTGGCGCTGGAGCGCGGCCCGATGCAGGACACCTACCCGGACGGCAATTATCCGCAGGTGATCGACGAACTCACCTACAGCGTGCGCAAAAAACTCTTTCAGGACATCTCCAAAGAGACGGTGACCATTCGCCACAGCGTCAACGATATCGCCCTGCCGAACCGCCAGTTGGGCGCGTTCCTGCCGGGCAATGGCGTCGGCGGCGCGGGTCTGCACTGGTCGGGCGTGCACTTTCGCGTCGATCCGATCGAGCTGCGCATGCGCAGCCATTACGAAGAGCGCTACGGCAAAAGCTTCATTCCCAAGGACATGACCATCCAGGACTTCGGCGTCAGCTATGAAGAACTGGAGCCGTTTTTCGACTTCGCGGAAAAAGTCTTCGGCACCTCCGGCCAGGCGTGGACGGTGAAGGGGCAATTGGTCGGTCAGGGCAAGGGCGGTAACCCCTATGCGGCGGATCGCTCGAATCCGTTCCCGCTGCAGGCGCAGAAAAATACCGTGTCCGCACAGTTGTTCGGCAAAGCGGCTACAGAGGTCGGTTACAAACCCTACAACCTGCCTTCGGCCAATACCTCGGGGCCATACACCAATCCCTACGGCGCACAAATGGGCCCGTGCAACTTTTGCGGTTTCTGCAGCGGCTACGTCTGCTACATGTATTCTAAGGCGTCGCCGAACGTGAACATTCTGCCGGCCCTCAAGCCGCTGCCGAACTTCGAACTGCGACCCAATTCCCATGTGCTGCGGATCAACCTCGACAGCAGCAAGACCAAAGCCACCGGCGTGACCTATATCGACGGCCAGGGCCGCGAGATCGAGCAGCCGGCAGATCTGGTGATTCTCGGCGCGTTCCAGTTGCACAACGTGCGTCTGATGCTGCTGTCCGGCATCGGCAAACCCTACGACCCGATCAGTGGTGAAGGCGTGGTCGGGCGTAACTTCGCCTATCAGAACATGGCGACCATCAAGGCGTTCTTCGACAAGGACACCCACACCAACAACTTCATCGGCGCCGGCGGCAACGGCGTAGCAGTGGACGATTTCAACGCCGACAATTTCGACCACGGCCCGCACGGCTTCGTCGGCGGCTCGCCGATGTGGGTCAACCAGGCCGGCAGCCGGCCGATTGCCGGCACCTCGAACCCACCGGGTACCCCGGCCTGGGGCAGCGCCTGGAAACGCGCGACCGCCGATTACTACACCCATCAGGTGTCGATGGACGCCCACGGCGCGCATCAGTCCTACAGGGGCAACTACCTCGATCTCGATCCGGTGTACCGCGATGCCTACGGCCTGCCCCTGCTGCGGATGACTTTCGATTGGCAGGAAAACGACATCAGGATGAACCGCTTCATGGTCGAGAAAATGGGCAAGATCGCCCAAGCCATGGGTCCGAAAGCCATCGCGGTGATCGGCAAGCAGGTTGGCGACCACTTCAACACCGCCTCGTACCAGACCACCCACCTCAACGGTGGCGCGATCATGGGCACTGATCCGAAGACCAGCGCGCTGAACCGCTATTTGCAGAGCTGGGACGTGCACAACGTGTTCGTGCCGGGTGCTTCGGCGTTCCCGCAGGGCCTGGGCTACAACCCGACCGGCCTGGTCGCGGCACTGACCTACTGGTCGGCGAAAGCGATCCGCGAGCAATACCTGAAAAACCCCGGCCCGCTGGTTCAGGCTTAAGGAGCGATGACCATGAAGACTCTCGTTATCGCCACCCTGGCCCTGCTCGGCAGCGCCTCCGTTTACGCAGACGAAATTGATCAGCATCTGATCAAGCAGGGTGAATACCTGGCCCGTGCCGGCGACTGCGTGGCCTGCCACACCGCCAAGGACGGCAAGCCGTTCGCCGGCGGCCTGCCGATGGAAACGCCGATCGGTACGATCTACTCGACCAACATCACCCCGGACAAGACCGGTCTCGGCGAATACAGCTTCGAGGACTTCGATCAGGCCGTGCGTCATGGTGTCGCCAAAAACGGCAGCACGCTGTACCCGGCGATGCCCTATCCGTCCTACGCCAGGATCACGCAAAACGACATGAAAGCGCTGTACGCGTACTTCATGCACGGTGTCGAACCGGTAGCGCAGGAAAACCAGGCCAGCGACATTCCGTGGCCGTTGAGCATGCGCTGGCCGCTGATGGGCTGGCGCTGGCTGTTCGCGCCGAAGGTCGAGGATTACAAGACCACGTCGGCCGATCCGGTGATTGATCGCGGGGCATATCTGGTCGAAGGCCTCGGCCATTGCGGCGCCTGCCACACGCCGCGCGCGCTGACCATGCAGGAAAAAGCCCTGAGCGCGGCGGACGGCAGCGAGTTCCTTGCCGGCAGTGCGCCGCTCGAAGGCTGGATCGCCAAGAGCCTGCGCGGCGATCACAAGGATGGCCTGGGCAGCTGGAGCGAAGAGCAACTGGTGCAGTTCCTCAAGACCGGGCGCAGTGATCGCAGTGCGGTGTTCGGCGGCATGAGCGATGTGGTTACTCACAGCATGCAGTACATGAGCGACGCCGACCTCACCGCGATTGCCCGCTATCTCAAATCACTGCCGGCGACTGACCCCGCGGATCAGCCGCACCAGTACGAAGAAAAAGTAGCGAAAGCCTTGTGGAACGGCGATGACAGCCAACGTGGCGCGTCGGTGTACATCGACAATTGCGCGGCCTGCCATCGTACCGACGGCCATGGCTACACCCGGGTGTTCCCGGCGCTGGCGGGCAATCCGGTGTTGCAGACGGACGATCCGACTTCGCTGATCCACATCGTGCTCAAAGGCGGGACCTTGCCTGCGACGCACGCCGCCCCTTCAACCTTCACCATGCCCGGTTTTGCCTGGCGTTTGTCGGATCAGAAAGTAGCGGATGTGGTGAGCTTCATTCGTGGTAGCTGGGGTAACAAGGGCGCGCCGGTCAGCGCCAAGGACGTTGCGCATCTGCGCAGCGAAGATATGCAAAATACCTCCGGTGATGATCTCGGCCAGGTCACCCAACATAACTAAAAACAAACCCCCTGCATGATGTACTCACACAGGGGGTTTTATTTGATTTGTGACGATAACTTCAGCTCACGGATTAATGATGGCCACATAAGCTTTGGCCAGGGCGATCAACTTTGCCTTGTCATCGCTATCAATATCGCCATCCCCGTCGACATCTTTCTTATCGGTGCGAATGGTGAAAGTTTTGCCTTTGTCGGCCGATACCGCCACAACGTAAATCGAATCGACCAGCGCTTCGGTCGATAGCTGTTGCTCTGCGTCCCAGCCCAGTTCCTTGCGCGCCAGTTGCAGCGAAACAATAGTGTTGGAGTCAGTGATATTCGGCTGCATCATTTGCAAGAAAACACCACGTTGATTCAAATAAGACATTCAATCAAATCCTTTTAATTAGTTGGCCGGAGTCTGTTGCCGGTAGTTCCAGATCCTATATAGCGAACCTCAGTTCAGCAATTAGGCACCTGTATCCTGAATTGTCCCGCCCTGATAAAAACTGATTAGTGAGATTCCGTGCGGATCAATAATGCGCAAGCATCGCCGAACGGTACTGGATCAGCACGCGCTCGCTCGGATACTGTATGCATATACAGAAGCGAGGCTCGTTCGATGATCACCCCAGTTCCGCCCCGCGGTCGCGGCACCGCTACCAACCCGCACAACCGCTTTGCCCCCAGTCGCTCGGTGGCCGAGGACGACGGCTGGTATCAGGAAGTGCCGGAGACACAGAACACCGAAGTGATTTTCGAAAAAGCCAAATCGATCATCAGCCGCAATACCTCGCCGGACCTGCCCTTCGACCGTTCGATCAATCCCTATCGCGGCTGCGAACACGGCTGCATCTACTGCTACGCGCGTCCCAGCCATGCGTACTGGGACATGTCACCGGGGCTGGATTTCGAAACCAGGCTGATCGCCAAGACCAACGCCGCCCAGGTCCTCGAAGAACAGCTGAGCAAACCTGGTTATCAATGCGCGCCGATCAATCTGGGCTCCAACACCGATCCGTATCAGCCGATCGAGCGCGAGCACAAAATCACCCGCCAGACGCTGCAAGTGCTGCTGCGTTACCGACACCCGGTGACCATCGTCACCAAAGGTTCGCTGATTTTGCGTGATCTCGATCTGCTGACCGAACTGGCGCAGCAACGGTTGGTGTCGGTGATGATCAGCCTGACCACGCTGGACGATGAACTCAAACGCATCCTCGAACCGCGCGCCGCTGCGCCCAAGGCACGCCTGCGCGCGATCCGGGTGATGCGCGACGCCGGCATCCCGGTCGGCGTGCTGTGTTCGCCGATGATTCCGATGATCAACGACAGCGAGATCGAAAGCCTGCTCACCGAGGCCCACGCGGCGGGCGCGCAAAGCGCCGCCTACATGATGTTGCGCCTGCCACTGGAAGTCGCGCCGCTGTTCGAGGAGTGGTTGCAGGCACACTATCCGCAGCGTGCCGCGCATGTGCTGAGCCTGATCCGCCAGAGTCGTGGCGGCGAGCTCTACGACAGCCGCTTCGGTGTGCGGATGCGCGGTGAGGGACCGTTTGCCGACCTGCTCGCGCAGCGTTTCGCCAAGGCCATCAGGAAGGTCGGGCTGAATAAACGTGAGGGCTACAATCTCGATTGCAGTGCCTTCTGTCCGCCGGGTCGCCAGATGTCGTTGATTTAGCGACAATTGGCTTTGGGTTGACGGGTTGGAATCCTTCCGCCGAAACAGCCGGTCATGTTTTTTGTGATCTGGAACACACGGTCTAGAGCGTTTGATTCAGTTTCAGTTAAGTTTCGGCGGCTACCTTGTTCATCGAGTGACTGACGGGTCGGGATGACCCGGATGGTTCAAACAGCCACTGGCTTCATACCGGAATACCGGGGAAGACTCCCTGAATCCGCCCAAGAGGATGAATCATGAGTGACAAGGATAAACAGTCGTTGGCTGCCTCGGCGCAAAGCCCTGAAGCGGAATCCGCCGATGCAGCACTGCGACAGATCGTTGATGGCTTTTTACGCTTTCATCATGAGGTTTTTCCGCAGCAGGAAGAACTGTTCAAGAAACTTGCCACCGCCCAGGCGCCCAAGGCGATGTTCATCACCTGCGCCGACTCGCGCATCGTTCCCGAGCTGATCACCCAGAGCTCGCCGGGCGATCTGTTCGTCACTCGTAACGTCGGCAACGTGGTGCCGCCCTACGGTCAGATGAACGGCGGCGTCTCTACCGCCATCGAGTACGCGGTGCTGGCGCTGGGCGTACAGCACATCATCATTTGCGGCCACTCCGATTGCGGCGCCATGCGTGCGGTACTCAACCCGGACAGCCTGGAAAAAATGCCCACGGTCAAAGCCTGGCTGCGCCACGCCGAAGTCGCCAAGACCATGGTGCACGACAACTGCAACTGCACCGACGAAAAAGAAAGCATGCCGATCCTCACCGAGGAAAACGTCATTGCTCAATTGCAGCACTTGCGTACCCATCCTTCGGTAGCCTCGCGCATGGCGAACGGTCATCTGTTCATCCATGGCTGGGTCTACAACATCGAAACCAGCGAAATCAAAGCTTACGACGCGGATCAGGGTCGTTTCCTGCCACTCGACGGCAGTCATCCGATTCCCGTGGCGACGCCCAAAGCGCGCTTCTAAATCTTCCCAACAATCTGTGTGGCATGACGCCGGCCGCTGATTCAGCGGCCCGGCCTCGCCACGCCTGAAGAAAACTTCGGGAGAATCGCCATGCGTGCGGCTCAATTGAAAGCTGTGTTGCCACGGGAGCTGCTCGCTTCCGTGGTTGTGTTTCTGGTTGCCCTGCCGCTGTGCATGGGCATCGCGATTGCCTCAGGGCTGCCGCCGGCCAAGGGCCTGATCACCGGCATCATCGGCGGTCTGGTGGTCGGCTGGCTGGCGGGTTCGCCATTGCAGGTCAGCGGCCCGGCGGCGGGGCTGGCGGTGCTGGTGTTCGAACTGGTGCGCCAGCACGGCATCGAGATGCTCGGACCGATCCTGCTGCTCGCCGGCTTTCTGCAACTGGTTGCCGGGCGCCTGAAGCTCGGTTGCTGGTTCCGCGTCACCGCGCCAGCGGTGGTCTACGGCATGCTGGCGGGGATCGGCGTGTTGATCGTGCTCTCGCAAATTCATGTGATGCTCGACGCTTCGCCCAAGCCTTCCGGGCTGGATAACCTGACGGCCTTCCCAAGCGCGGTGGCGCAAGCCTTGCCGTCGCTCGGCTGGCAGGCCGGTCTGCTCGGGCTGTCGACGATTGCGGTGATGTGGTTGTGGGAAAAATTCCGTCCGCATTCGCTGCGCTTCATTCCTGGCGCATTGCTGGGTGTGGGGCTGGCGACAGTGGCGAGTCTGATGCTGGCATTGCAGGTCAAACGCGTTGAAGTGCCGGCGAATCTCGCCGAAGCGATCGACTGGCTGAAACCGGCGGATTTGCTCAGCCTCGCTGATCCCACGTTGCTGATCGCAGCGTTTGCCGTGGCGTTCATCGCCAGCGCCGAAACCCTGTTGTCCGCTGCGGCGGTGGATCGCATGCACAGCGGAGTGCGTTCGGATTTCGACCGTGAACTGTCGGCGCAAGGTGTCGGTAATATGCTTTGTGGTCTGGTCGGCGCGCTGCCGATGACCGGGGTGATCGTGCGCAGTTCGGCCAACGTTCAGGCCGGTGCAACCACACGGTATTCGACGATCTTCCATGGCCTGTGGCTGCTGGCGTTCGTGCTGTTGCTGTCGAGCGTGCTGCAAAGCATACCGGTGGCGAGCCTGGCGGGTGTGCTGGTGTATACCGGGTTCAAACTGGTCAATCTGAAAGCCTTCCGTGGTCTGGGTCGCTACGGGCGGATGCCGATGTTCACCTACGCAGCCACGGCGCTGGCGATCATCTTCACTGACTTGCTGACAGGCGTGCTGGTCGGCTTCGGCCTGACCTTGTTGAAACTGGCGTTCAAGGCCTCGCGCCTGAAAATCAGCCTGATCGACCTGCCGCAGGACGGCGAAATGGAATTGCGCCTGGTCGGTGCCGCGACATTCCTGAAAGTGCCGGCGCTGACGCAAGTGCTGAACACCATCCCTCACGGAACGACGGTGCATGTGCCACTCAATAATCTGAGCTACATCGACCATTCGTGTCTGGAGTTGCTGGAAGAATGGGGCCGGGCGAATGCGGCCAAGGGTTCCAGGCTGTTGATCGAGTCGCGCGGGTTGAAGCGCAGGCTGGAAGGCAGAGTGCGGACCAATACCGGGATTGGTGCGGCGGGTTAGATAGTCGCCCGAAAACACAAACCCTGTGGGAGCGAGCCTGCTCGCGAAAGCGATACATCAGCCAACAGACAGGTTGAATGATCGACCGCATTCGCGAGCAGGCTCGTTCCCACAGTGAATTTATGACACATGAAAATTACGCAGCAGGCTGATCCAGCTCAAGCTCCACACCCAAGCGGCGGCTCATGCACGGCCAGCGTTTCCACGCGGCGCCGGTGTCCGGGCTGCTGAGCTTTTCGCGGTAGGCTTCTACCGATTCAAGAGCAAAACTCTCGTCATTGAGCATCTCGTCGATCGCGTGATGCACCGCTTCGTCCAGTTGATTGGCAAATCCCTCACCGATCAATTGGTGAGCAATCAGGTTGGCGACTGTCATGTCCAGAGGGATCAGTGGCTGGCCGAAATGCTTGATGTACAGGTCGTTGACCTCTTCGACAAAACGGTGTGCCAGATAGGCTTCGTCGAGCAGACCGTCCAGGCCAATGTGCCCGGCCATGATCGCCGGCGGCTGGAGGAAATACTGCTCGGCGATTTTCAGCACCGGTTTGATCTGTGATTCGATGCCGGCTTCCCTGGCAACTTCATTGGCTGCATCCAGCAGGTCGGGTACTTCTTCGATATAGGCGGCGACAAAACGCGCCAGCACGCCCTGGGCGTCGGCTTCCGGCAACTGGATCGCCGGGTGCAGGTGAGGCAGCTTGCTTTCCAGCTGACGGGTCAGCAGGCCAGTGTCTTTTTCGTGTTGTTGGGCTTTTTGGATCTGCTCGCGCAATGCGGCGGTGTTCATGAAAACTCCAGGAAACAAGGCAATGAAATAGGGAAGACATAACTTAGCTGGCTTACGAAAAACGCTAAGACGCATTTGTCATAATTATTTCATCCTTGATGCAGCTGCGTTATATCCATTCGCCACCACTCGTCTGCATCCTTCTCCAATCGGGCCCTTGAACGCAAGCCTTGGCTGTTTCAGCTGATTTACGAGCGCGGGTTGCAATTTCCAGCCGCTGTCTATACTCGCCAATGAATGGAGTTAGCTGATGACGCCCGACTGCACCCGCAGCAAGGCCCGGCGATTCAAGTTCGTAGTCTGATAGAGCCGCTCCCTTGCCGCAGGCGAAAGCCTGGGGGATAACAAGAACGATAAGGGGAACCCGCAATGATGCGACATCCACACGTCTGGATGGGCCTCCTGTTGTGGTCGATTTTCAGTCAGGCCAACGCGGCCTGGACTGTGAATATGGCGCCTGGAGCGACTGAAATCAGTCACGCAGTATTCGACCTGCACATGACCATTTTCTGGATCTGTGTGGTCATCGGGGTCATCGTCTTCGGCGCCATGTTCTGGTCGATGATGGTGCACCGCCGTTCCACCGGGCAGGTCGCGGCAAAATTCCACGAAAGCACCACCGTCGAGATCATGTGGACCATCGTGCCGCTGCTGATTCTGGTGGCCATGGCCGTCCCCGCCACCGCAACGCTGATCAAGATGTACGACACCACCGAGCCGGACATCGATATCCAGATCACCGGTTATCAGTGGAAGTGGCACTACAAATACCTGGGCCAGGACGTCGAGTTCTTCAGCAACCTGGCCACTCCCGCCGAGCAGATTCACAACAAGGAAGCCAAGGGCGAGCATTACCTGCTCGAAGTCGACAAGCCACTGGTGCTGCCGACCGGCGCCAAGGTGCGCTTTCTGGTGACCTCGGCCGACGTCATCCACTCCTGGTGGGTGCCAGCCTTTGCAGTCAAGCGCGACGCGATTCCCGGGTTCGTCAACGAAGCCTGGACGCGCATCGACAAGCCCGGCCTCTACCGGGGCCAGTGCGCCGAATTATGCGGCAAGGACCACGGCTTCATGCCGATCGTGGTCGAGGTCAAGGAGAAGGCCGAGTACGAAACCTGGCTCGCCGAGCGCAAGGCCGAAGCGGCGCAGCTCAAAGAGCTGACCAGCAAGGAATGGACCCTCGACGAACTCAAGGAGCGCGGCGACAAGGTCTATCACACCACCTGCGTGGCCTGTCACCAGGCCGAGGGTCAAGGCCTGCCACCGATGTTCCCGGCCCTCAAGGGCTCGAAAATCGCCACCGGGCCGATCAAGGATCACCTGAGCATTGTCTTCCACGGCAAGCCCGGCACCGCCATGGCGGCGTTCGGCAAGCAGCTGTCGGAAGTCGATATCGCCGCAGTCGTGACCTACGAGCGGAACGCCTGGGGCAACAACAAGGGCGACATGGTCACGCCAAAAGAAGTGCTGGAGCTGAAACAGGCGGAAAGCAAATGAGCCGGTCAATTGCGTACTTCGTGAACAGGTCGGGGCAGCGCGCCCCGACCTGCCCCGTCCACTTTCGTGAAGGAGACCGGCCATGAGCGCTGTCATCGATGACCACGGTCACGCCGACCACGCCCACGGCCCGGCCAAAGGCCTGATGCGCTGGGTGCTGACCACCAACCACAAGGACATCGGCACGCTGTACCTGTGGTTTGCGTTCTGCATGTTCCTGCTCGGTGGCTCGTTCGCCATGGTGATTCGCGCCGAACTGTTCCAGCCCGGTCTGCAAATCGTCCAGCCGGAATTCTTCAACCAGATGACCACCATGCACGGTCTGGTGATGGTCTTCGGCGCGGTGATGCCAGCCTTCGTCGGCCTCGCCAACTGGATGATTCCGTTGATGGTCGGCGCGCCGGACATGGCCCTGCCACGGATGAACAACTTCAGTTTCTGGCTGCTGCCGGCAGCGTTTCTGCTGCTGGTGTCGACCCTGTTCACGCCAGGTGGCGGGCCGAACTTCGGCTGGACCTTTTACGCGCCGCTGTCGACGACCTATGCGCCGGAAAGCGTGACGTTCTTTATCTTTGCCATTCACTTGATGGGCATCAGTTCGATCATGGGCGCGATCAACGTGGTCGCGACCATCCTCAACCTGCGCGCCCCCGGCATGACCCTGATGAAAATGCCGCTGTTCGTCTGGACCTGGTTGATCACCGCATTCCTGCTGATCGCGGTAATGCCGGTACTCGCCGGGTGCGTGACGATGATGTTGATGGACATCCACTTCGGCACCAGTTTCTTCAGCGCCGCCGGCGGTGGTGATCCGGTGCTGTTCCAGCATGTGTTCTGGTTCTTCGGGCATCCCGAGGTGTACATCATGATCCTGCCGGCGTTCGGCGCGGTCAGCCAGATCATCCCGACCTTCGCGCGCAAGCCGCTGTTCGGCTACACCTCGATGGTCTACGCCACGGCGAGCATCGCGTTCCTCTCGTTCATCGTTTGGGCACACCACATGTTCGTCGTCGGCATCCCGCTGGTGGGCGAATTGTTCTTCATGTACGCCACCATGCTGATCGCCGTGCCGACCGGGGTGAAAGTCTTTAACTGGGCCAGCACCATGTGGCAGGGCTCGATGACCTTCGAGACGCCGATGCTGTTTGCCGTGGCCTTCGTCATCCTGTTTTCGATAGGCGGTTTCTCCGGACTGATGCTGGCGATCGCCCCGGCGGACTTCCAGTACCAGGACACTTACTTTGTAGTCGCGCACTTCCACTACGTGCTGGTGCCGGGAGCGATCTTCGGCATCTTTGCCTCGGCCTACTACTGGCTGCCGAAGTGGACCGGGCACATGTACGACGAAACCCTCGGCAAGCTGCATTTCTGGCTGTCGTTCGTCGGCATGAACCTGACCTTTTTCCCGATGCATTTCGTCGGGCTGGCGGGCATGCCACGACGGATTCCGGACTACAACCTGCAGTTCGCCGACTTCAACATGGTCTCGTCGATCGGCGCCTTCATGTTCGGCGCGACGCAGATCTTCTTCCTGTTCATCGTCATCAAGACCATCCGCGGCGGCGCACCGGCTCCGGCCAAACCGTGGGATGGCGCCGAAGGGCTGGAGTGGAGCGTGCCGTCGCCGGCGCCGTATCACACCTTCACCACGCCGCCGGAAGTGAAATGAAACGCTCTTCTGCTAACACACCCCCTGTGGCGAGGGAGCTTGCTCCCGCTTGGGTGCGCAGTGCCCACAAAATCCCGGGGGCTGCTGCGCAACCCAGCGGGAGCAAGCTCCCTCGCCACAAAAGCTTGCTCGCAGTTTCGGGGGAGGCATGAATCATGGCTGACTCGATCTCGCTGAAAAAACTCGTCACCCGCCTGCTGCTGGTGGTAGTGGCGATGTTCGTCTTCGGTTTCGCGCTGGTGCCGATCTACGACGTGATGTGCAAAGCCTTCGGCATCAATGGCAAGACCGGCGGCCAGTACGAGGGCGAGCAAGTCGTCGACACCTCGCGCCAGGTGCGCGTGCAGTTCCTCTCAACCAACACTGCCGACATGCCGTGGGATTTCTACCCCAAGCACGACGAACTGACCGCCAACCCCGGCGCGGTCAACGAAATGGTGTTCATTGCGCGCAATCCCACCGACAAACCGATGAGTGCGCAGGCCGTGCCGAGCATCGCGCCGAGCAACGCCGCGGCGTTTTTCCACAAGACCGAATGCTTTTGTTTTACCCAGCAGGTGCTGCAGCCCGGCGAACAGATCGAGATGCCCGTGCGTTTCATCGTTGACCGCGACATGCCCAAGGAAGTGAAGCATCTGACGCTGTCCTACACGCTGTTCGATATCACCGCCCGACATCCTCCGGTAGCTGTTAACACTGGCGGTTGAGCGTGCCCGATAAGGAGAACAATAAATGGCAACTCATGAGCACTATTACGTCCCGGCCCAGAGCAAATGGCCGATCGTCGCCACGGTCGGGATGTTCGTCACCGTGTACGGCCTCGCCACCTGGTTCAACGATCTGAAGGCAGCGCGCCCGGAATCCCACGGCCCGCTGATCTTTTTCGTCGGCGGCCTGTTGCTGGCGTACATGCTGTTCGGCTGGTTCGGGGCGGTGATCAAGGAAAGTCGCGCCGGGCTGTACAGCCCGCAACTGGACCGCTCGTTCCGCTGGGGCATGAGCTGGTTCATCTTTTCCGAGGTGATGTTCTTCGTCGCCTTCTTCGGCGCGCTGTTCTATATCCGCGTGGTTTCTGCGCCCGGGCTGGCCGGTGAAGGCCCCAAGGGCCTGTCGGAAATGCTCTGGCCGAACTTCGAATATGTCTGGCCTCTGCTCAACAACCCCGATCCTAAACTGTTCCCCCCACCCAAGGACGTCATCAGCCCGTGGGGCCTGCCGCTGCTCAACACGATCCTGCTGGTCAGCTCCAGCGTGACCATCACCATCGCCCACCACGCCCTGAAAAAAGGCCATCGCGGCGCGTTGAAACTGTGGCTGGCGATCACCGTGCTGCTGGGCATTGCGTTCCTGGGATTCCAGGCCGAGGAGTACATCCACGCCTACAAAGAGCTGGGCTTGACCCTCGGCTCGGGCATCTACGGCGCGACGTTCTTCATGCTCACCGGGTTCCACGGTGCCCACGTGACCATCGGCACGATCATCCTGTTCGTGATGCTGATGCGGATCATGAAGGGCCACTTCGACAACGAGCACCAGTTCGGCTTCGAAGCAGCGAGCTGGTATTGGCACTTCGTCGACGTGGTGTGGATCGGTTTGTTCTTCTTCGTTTATGTGCTTTGACCGCAGCTGCAAGTGGCGAGCTGCAAGCTTCAAGTCAAAGCGGGATGGCCTCTAACTTGTAGCTTGCCGCTTGCAGCTACCACGGCACGTGGGACACCAGCTGGCCGCTGTAGAAACCCCAGGCCATCAGGCCGACGGTGCCGACAGCCAGTGCCACCCGAACACTCAGGGCGATGACCAGGCGATTGGAGCTGCTGTCGTCCTTGACCAGGAAAAACAGGCCGCTGAACAGGCTGATCACCGTGGCAATCAGCATCAGCACGATGGCTGCTTTGAACATGGCAAGACTCCGGGGGACAGGCGATGCAATTGAGTATAGCGATCGCGACGACTGACTTTATGGCGCGGCCATGAAGCGCTTTCGTCCGGGCGTGATCCCCACCGTGCTGGTCGCACTGTTGCTGCCGCTGATGGTCGCGCTGGGCTTCTGGCAACTGGGCCGGGGCGCGGAGAAATCCGCGCTGCTGGCCAGTTATGCCGAACGTCGCGTGGCCGAACCGATGGCCAGCAGTGAATTACTCACCAGTGCCGACCCGGCCTGGCGCCGCCTGCACCTGCACGGCCAATTCGACCCTGCCCACACTCTGTTGCTCGACAACCGCCAGCGTGACGGCAAGGTCGGCGTCGAGTTGCTGCAACCGTTTCAGGATCAACGCAGCGGCCTCTGGCTGTTGGTCAACCGCGGCTGGCTGCCATGGCCCGACCGACGCGTGCCGCCGCAATTCACTACACCTGCCGATGCGCTGAGCATCGACGCCTGGGTTTACGTCGCCCCCGGTGCGACGTTCCAGTTGCACGCCGATCCGGTCAGCCATGTCTGGCCGCAAATCATCACCGCCGTCGAACCGGCCAAATTGTGGCAAACCCTGGAGCGCGACGGCTTCGCCTACGAATTGCGCGCCGAACCCGGCCCGGCCAGCTATCAGGCCGATTGGCCAGTGGTCGCGATGGGTCCGGAAAAACACCTCGGCTACGCCGTGCAATGGTTCGCCATGGCCACGGCCCTGCTCGGTCTCTATCTGTATTTGGGCTGGCACAACGCAAAGGAGAAACGCCATGGGAAGCGCCATGAATCCACCCAGCATGTCTGAAGCCAAACCGGCCGCGAGCCGCCGGCGCGGGCGCATTCAATTGCTGCTGATCGTGCTCGGTGTGGTCGGCCCGATGCTGCTCGCCACCGGCATGTACAAATTGCAGTTCTGGGTGCCGGAAGGACGCAGCTATCACGGCGAACTGATCGGCAACGGCCAGACCCGCGCCGACCTCGGTGTACAGGCCGATGAACAGCGCTGGCAAATCCTCGTCACGGCGCCGAAAGACTGCGCGGTGGATTGCCAGCAACTGGTTTATCTGGCGCGGCAGATTCAGATCAGCCTCGGCCGCGAAGCCGGACGCGCCAGCCACGCCCTCGCCGCCGCGCAACCGTTGGACGCCGACTACGCCGCCAGACTCGACCGTGAATACCCGCAGTTGCAACGTTATCCGCTGGATGCCGACGCGTTCGGCAGAATCACCGGCGACAAAGCCGTGCCGCAGCTGTGGATCGTCGACCCGCACGGCAATCTCGTGCTGCGCTACGAGCCGAATGTGAAGGGCAAGGATCTGCTCAACGACCTGCGCCATCTGCTGAAACTGTCGAACATCGGATAAGGGCATCGTCATGGCCAAACCTGGATTTCGCCTCGCGCTGTTTGCCACCCTGCTGGCGCTGATTGTCGTGCTGCTAGGCGCATATACGCGCCTGACCCACGCCGGCCTTGGCTGCCCGGACTGGCCGGGCTGCTACGGGTTTATCAGCGTGCCGAACAGCGAGGCACAACTGGCTCATGCCGAATTGCATTTTCCTGACGCACCGGTGGAGGCGCACAAGGGCTGGAGCGAGATGATCCACCGCTACTTTGCCGGCACGCTGGGTTTGTTGATTTCAGTATTGGCCGGGCGCGCCTGGGTCAATCGGCGCCATCCGGGCCAGCCGGTGAAACTGCCGCTGTTTCTGCTGGCGGTGGTCATTGCCCAGGCGGCGTTCGGCATGTGGACGGTAACGCTCAAGCTCTGGCCGCAAGTAGTCACCGGGCATTTGCTCGGCGGCTTTGCCACGTTGAGTCTGCTGTTTCTGTTGACGCTGAGGTTGTCCGGGGTGCTGCCGGCGCTGACCGTGCCCAGGCGCCTGCAATATTGGGCGACGGCGGGCCTGCTGCTGGTGATCGGTCAGATCGCTTTGGGCGGCTGGGTCAGCTCCAATTACGCGGCGGTGGCCTGCATCGACTTCCCCACCTGCCACGGCCAATGGCTGCCGCCAGCGGACTTCGCCAATGGTTTTCATCTGACCCAGCACATCGGCCCGAATTATCTCGGCGGACAACTGGATAGCGATGCGCGCACGGCGATTCACCTGACCCACCGTATCGGCGCTCTGCTGGTGACGGTCGTGCTGCTGGGTCTGGCCTGGCAGTTGAAAGCGGTGGGCATGACGCGCCTGGCCGGGTTGCTGCTGATCGCCCTCGCCGCGCAGATCACCCTCGGCATCAGCAACGTGCTGTTCCATCTGCCGCTGCCGGTGGCCGTCGCCCATAACGCCGGCGGGGCGACGCTGTTGCTGACCTTGGTGCTGGTCAATTATCACGCGCGCACCAGCCTGCTGCAGGTGACCCAACCGGTGCTGGCGCGCTGGCGCCTCAGTGCGCACAAACCCGCCGTCGCGCCCATCGCATTGAAAGGAGAAACACCATGGCGAGTCTGATCGGCGAGCGCCCGGCGCAAGCGCTGTGGCGCGATTATCTGGAGCTGACCAAACCGAAAGTCGTGGTGCTGATGCTGATCACCTCGCTGGTCGGCATGTTCCTCGCCACCCGCGCCGGGGTGCCGTGGACAGTGCTGGTGTTCGGCAATCTGGGCATTGCCCTGTGTGCAGGCGGCGCGGCGGCGGTCAATCATGTGGTCGACCGGCGCATCGATACGCTGATGGCGCGCACCCACAAACGGCCGCTGGCGCAAGGCCGGGTGTCGCCTGCGGCGGCGCTGACCTTTGCCTTGGTGCTGGCGTTGCTTGGCCAGGCGTTGCTGCTGACCTTCACCAATCAACTGACGGCATGGCTGACCCTCGCCTCGCTGCTCGGTTACGCGGTGATCTACACCGGTTTCCTCAAACGCGCGACGCCACAGAACATCGTCATCGGCGGCCTCGCCGGAGCTGCCCCGCCGCTGCTCGGCTGGACCGCCGCCACCGGTCATGTCAGCGCCGAACCGCTGTTGCTGGTGCTGATCATCTTCGCCTGGACCCCGCCGCACTTCTGGGCACTGGCGATACATCGCAAGGAGGAATATGCCAAGGCCGATATTCCGATGCTGCCGGTGACCCACGGCGAGCACTACACCAAAGTGCATATTCTGCTGTACACCTGTGCGCTGCTCGCGGTCAGCCTGTTGCCGTACGTTATTCACATGAGCGGCGCGCTCTACCTGATCTGCGCGCTCGCCCTGGGCGCGAGGTTTCTGCAATGGGCCGTGGTGCTGTACCGTGGCAGTCGGCCGCACGCGGCGATCAACACCTTCAAGTACTCTATTTATTACTTGTTCCTGTTGTTCATCGCCCTGCTCGTAGACCACTACTTACTGTTGAACCTATGACCCGAACCCAGAAAACCGTCTTCATCCTCGTCGCCGTGATCGCGTTGATCCTCGGGCTTACCGTCAATAAAGTGCTGAGCGGCAAAGGCCAGGGCGACCCCACGGCGCTGATCGATGCCGGCATCATCCTGTTGCCGCAGAGCCGCAACCTGCCGGACGTGACCATGACCGATCAGGACGGCAAACCGGTGGCCATCGACGAATTGAAAGGCAAATGGAGTCTGTTGTTCTTCGGCTACACCTTCTGCCCGGACATCTGCCCGACCACCCTGGCGCAACTGCGACAGATCAAGAGCGAGCTACCGAAAGAGGCTGTGGACAAGTTGCAGATCGTCCTGGTCAGCGTTGACCCGAACCGCGATACGCCCAAGCAATTGAAGCAGTATCTGGGCTACTTCGATCCGCAGTTCGTTGGCCTGACGCCGACATCGATTGAAGAACTGCAGAAAGTCGCCAATGCGGTGAGCATTCCGTTCATCCCGGCCGATACCAGCAAGCCCAATTACACCGTGGATCACAGCGGCAACCTGGCGGTGATCGGCCCGGATGGCACCCAGCGCGGGTTTATCCGGGCACCGTTGAACAATGCCAAGCTGGTTGCGCAGTTGCCGGGGATGCTTGAGCGAAAATAGGATCAACATCAGTTAAATGTGGGAGCGAGCCTGCTCGCGAAGAGGCCAGCACATTCAACATCTGTTTTGACTGACACACCGCATTCGCGAGCAGGCTCGCTCCCACACAGATCATCTTCCAGGCAAAAAAAGGGGCGCATCAGATGCGCCCCTTTTTTCATTGCAGCAACCCGAATCAGAACGCCGGCAACACCGCGCCTTTGTACTTCTCGGTAATGAATTGCTTTACCTCCGGGCTGTGCAGCGCGGTCGCCAGCTTCTTCATCGCATCGCTGTCCTTGTTGTCCGCGCGGGACACGAGGATGTTGACGTATGGCGAGTCGTTACCCTCGATCACCAGTGCATCCTTGGACGGGTCGAGCTTGGCTTCCAGCGCGTAGTTGGTGTTGATCAGCGCCAGGTCGACCTGGGTCAGCACGCGCGGGATGGTCGCGGCTTCCAGCTCACGGAATTTCAGATCCTTGGGGTTTTGCGCGATGTCCTTGATGGTCGACAGGATATTGGTCGGGTCCTTCAAAGTGATCACACCGGCCTTGGCCAGCAGCAACAGCGCACGGCCGCCGTTAGTGGCGTCGTTCGGGATCACCACGTTGGCGCCGCTTGGCAGCTCTTCGATTTTCTTGAGCTTGCTCGAGTAAGCGCCCAGCGGCTCCAGGTGCACGCCGGTCACGGCGACCAGATCAGTACCTTTGGCCTTGTTGAACTCATCCAGATACGGCTGGTGCTGGAAGAAGTTGGCGTCCAGACGCTTTTCAGCGACCTGTACGTTCGGCTGAATGTAGTCGGTGAAGACCTTGACCTTCAGATCCACGCCTTCCTTGGCCAGGGCCGGTTTGACGAACTCGAGGATTTCCGCGTGCGGCACCGGGGTGGCGGCAACGGTGAGGGTTTCGGCGTGAGCCGAGAATGCCGCAACGGCAGCAAAAGCAGCGATCAGTTTTTTCATTCAGCTAACTCCTTTTCAGGGCGCCCGCCAGCGGGTGGCCAACGCCTTTTGACCAGAACCGATTATTTGCGCGAGAAATGCACGACCAGACGGTCGCCAACCATTTGCAGCACCTGCACCAGAATCAACAACAGCACCACGGTGACGATCATGACGTCGGTCTGGAAACGCTGGTAGCCGAAACGGATCGCCAGGTCACCCAGCCCGCCGGCGCCGACCACACCGGCCATCGCCGTGTAGGACACCAGTGTAATCGCCGTCACCGTAATCGCGGCGAAGATGCCCGGACGCGCTTCCGGCAGCAAGGCGTTCAGGATGATCTGCCGCGTCGTCGCGCCCATCGACTGGGTCGCTTCGATGATGCCGCGATCGACTTCACGCAGCGCGGTTTCCACCAGACGCGCGAAGAACGGCGTGGCGCCGACCACCAGTGGCGGGATCGCCCCGGCCACGCCCAGCGAGGTGCCGGTGATCAGCACGGTGAACGGGATCATCACGATCAGCAGAATGATGAATGGCAGCGAGCGCAAAATGTTCACCACCAGTGACAGGATCGCGTAGAGCGCGCGGTTTTCCAGCAACTGCCGCGGGCTGCAGAGAAACAGCAGCACACCCAACGGCAGCCCGAGGAGCACGGTAAACAGCAGCGAACCACCGAGCATCAGCATCGTGTCGCCGGTGGCCAGCCAGATTTCGTACCAGTCGATATTGGCGAAGAAACTCATCAGGTCTGCCATTAGCGCAACACCTCCATGTGAACGTCAGCGGCGGTGAAGCGGGCGAACGCCGCCTCCATGTCACCACCGGTGACGGCGAGGGTCAGTTGCCCGTACGGAATGTCTTTGATGCGATCGATGCGACCGGCGAGGATGCTGTAGTCGACGCCGGTTTCCCGGGCGACGGTGCCCAGCAACGGCGCGTAGGTCGCTTCGCCCTGGAAGGTCAGACGTACGATACGGCCAGGCACATGCGCGAAATCGTCACGCTGCTCGCTCTCGTCGATCTGCTCGCTTTCCTGGACGAAACGCTTGGTGGTCGGGTGCCGCGGATGCAGGAACACATCGGCCACCGGGCCCTGCTCGACGATCACGCCAGCGTCCATCACCGCAACCTGATCGCAAACGCGCCGGATCACGTCCATCTCGTGGGTGATCAGGACGATGGTCAGTTTAAGTTCGCGGTTGATTTCGGCCAGCAGTTGCAGAACCGAAGCGGTGGTCTGCGGGTCGAGGGCACTGGTGGCCTCGTCGCACAGCAGAATTTTCGGTTTGGTCGCCAAGGCACGGGCGATGCCGACGCGCTGCTTTTGTCCGCCGGACAATTGCGCCGGGTATTTCTTCGCGTGGTCGGACAGACCGACCCGCGCCAGCAACTCGGCAACCCGTTGGCTGATTTCACTGCTCGACAACTCACCGGCCAGGGTCAGCGGCAAGGCGACGTTGTCGGCCACGGTCTTGGAGGCGAGCAGGTTGAAGTGCTGGAAGATCATCCCGACCTGCTGGCGGAAACGGCGCAGGCCGTTGGCGTCCAGCGCGGTGACTTCTTCGCCGTCGACGATGATCTTGCCGCCACTGGAATCTTCCAGGCGATTGATCAGACGCAGCAGGGTACTTTTTCCCGCACCGGAATGGCCAATCAGGCCGAACACCTGGCCGTTCTCGATGGCGAGACTGGTCGGGTGCAGCGCGGGAATATCCTTACCGGCGACGCGGTAAGTCTTGTGGACGTTTTGAAACTCGATCACGTAGCGAACCTTGTGGGGCGCGTTGGAAAAGGATCAGCGGTTAGCCGGGCGCGCATTTTAGCCTGTCCGTATAGAGGTTCTTAGCATTTATTTCGCAATTAACCTTCGATTTGGCAATAACGCGATCAAAGGTCATAAAAAAGGAACGGCTAAACCTCTCATCAGTCACTACTAGAGCGACTTGAAACCCTGGGTGCCGTGCCCGGGAATCACTCATGGGCCTTGGAAGGCATCCGGGGCCAAACGAGGAGTTTATGTCTGATGAGCATCAACAAGCCTGCACCTGACAAAAGCGAGATGGCCGGGACCGATACCCAGGATCGCGCCAACACCAACGCCAAGCTGGACAGCCTGGAAGAGTTCCGTTCCGACGCCACTGGTCAGGCCTTGCGCACCAATCAAGGCGTGAAGATCGCGGACAACCAGAACACCCTCAAAGCCGGGCCGCGCGGGCCTTCGCTGCTGGAAGATTTCATCATGCGTGAAAAGATCACGCACTTTGACCACGAACGCATTCCAGAGCGCATCGTCCACGCGCGTGGCACCGGCGCGCATGGCTTCTTTCAGACTTACGAGAATCACGCAGCGCTGACCAAGGCCGGTTTCCTACAGGATCCGGGCAAGAAAACTCCGGTATTCGTACGCTTTTCCACGGTGCAGGGGCCACGCGGCTCCGGTGATACCGTGCGTGACGTGCGCGGCTTTGCGGTGAAGTTCTTCACCGACGAGGGCAACTTCGACCTGGTCGGCAACAACATGCCGGTATTTTTCATTCAGGACGCGATCAAGTTTCCCGACTTCGTGCACGCGGTGAAACCCGAGCCGCACAACGAAATCCCTACCGGCGGTTCGGCTCACGATACCTTTTGGGACTTCGTCTCGCTGGTGCCGGAATCGGCGCACATGGTGATCTGGGCAATGTCCGACCGGGCCATCCCGAAAAGCCTGCGCAGCATGCAGGGCTTCGGCGTGCACACCTTCCGCCTGATCAACGCCGAGGGCAAATCGCGCTTCGTCAAATTCCACTGGCGCCCGACTGCCGGCACTTGCTCGCTGGTGTGGGACGAGGCGCAGAAACTCGCCGGTAAGGATACCGACTACCATCGTCGCGACCTCTGGGAAGCGATCGAGATGGGCGACTATCCGGAATGGGAGCTGGGCGTGCAGATCGTCGAAGAAGAGAACGAACACGATTTCGACTTCGACATCCTGGACCCGACCAAGATCATCCCCGAAGAAATCGTGCCGATCACGCCGCTGGGCAAAATGACCCTGAACCGCAACCCGGACAATTTCTTCGCCGAAACCGAGCAGGTCGCCTTTTGCCCGGGCCATATCGTGCCGGGCATCGACTTCTCCAACGACCCGCTGCTGCAAGGCCGGCTGTTTTCCTACACCGACACGCAAATCAGCCGACTCGGTGGGCCGAACTTTCATGAGCTGCCGATCAATCGCCCGGTAGCGCCGTTCCACAACGGCCAGCGCGATGCGCAACACCGCACCACGATCGACAAGGGCCGCGCCTCTTACGAGCCTAATTCGATCGACGGCGGCTGGCCGAAAGAAGCTCCGCCGGCGCCACAGGACGGTGGTTTCGAGAGTTATCCGGAGCGCATCGACGCAGCGAAGATTCGTCAACGCAGCGAGTCGTTCAGCGACCACTTCTCCCAGGCCCGGCTGTTCTTCAACAGCATGAGCGAACACGAGAAAGAGCACATCATTGCCGCCTACAGCTTTGAACTGGGCAAGGTCGAGCGTGAATTCATTCGCGCCCGTGAAGTAAACGAAATCCTCGCCAACATCGACCTGACGCTGGCCAAACGCGTCGCGGAAAATCTCGGTTTGCCAGCGCCGACCCAAGGCACGGTCGAGGTGCGCAAGACCTCGCTGGAGCGCTCGCCAGCGCTGAGCCAGGCCAATCTGCTGCCGGGCAATATCAAGACGCGCAAAGTGGCGATCCTCGCGGCCAACGGTGTTGACGCTGCGGCTATCGATGCGATGAAGAAAGCCCTGGAAGCGGAAGGTGCCCACGCAAAACTGCTCGGCCCGACTTCGGCGCCGGTAAAAACCGCAGATGGCCAGGCCTTGCCAGTGGATGCATCGATGGAAGGTATGCCATCAATTGCCTTCGATGCGGTGTTTGTGCCGGGTGGCGCGGCGTCGATCACGGCGCTGAGCGGTGACGGTGTGGCGCTGCATTATCTGCTCGAGGCTTATAAGCACCTGAAAGCAATCGCGCTGCACGGTGAAGCGAAGCAACTGCAGGATCTGCTTAAGCTGGACGCGGATGCGGGGTTGTTGCAGGGCACGGATGTTGGCGCGCTGACCCAGCCGTTCTTTGCCGCGATTGGCGAGCATCGGGTCTGGGCGCGGGAGCCTAAGGCCAAGGCGATTCCAGCGTAAAAGTAAAAGATCCCAGCCTCCGCCAGCTCCTACATAGGATCGAGTACATCCTGTAGGAGCTGGCGGAGGCTGCAATCTTTTCAGGGTTTACGTGGACTCAAAACCATCTGCGCCGGCACCGTGCGCAAGATCTGCTTTTCAATCTGCAGGTCAAAACCCGCATCAAGTTTCTTCACACGTTTGCTCAGCAACGTCGCCAGCCACGGATAATCCGCGGTGCGCGGCGCCTGGATGCTGACGGCGCACTCATAATTCACCACATCGGCGGCGATCGCATCGAGCTGTCGCTGCAGCTTGTGAATATCGCCGATGTTCAACGCAACCGTGGTGCTTTCAGCAGTCGGGTCGATGACCCTGGCTTTCGGCCGGGCCTCGGCGGCCAACAGCGCCGCTTCAGCCTTTTCCAGCTCGGCCTTGCGCGCTTCGGTGATCGCACCGTTCACCCCACCGGTCAGCGCTGGCGCCTTGGGCATCAAGGCGCGGGCACGGCTCAATGCGGTGGCGGCAGCGTTCACGTCGCCTTTCTGCAGGACGATCTGGCTGCGACGCAGGTACGCCTCCGCCAGTTGCCGCTGGTATTGCTCAAGGGACTGATCGTTGGGAGATGCGGCCTGCAACGCGGCCAACTGGTCTTCGGCAGTGGCCAGTTCGCTGCTGGCCAGGCTTTGCTCCAGCTGTGCGATGGCCGTAGCCCGCGCATCGGGGACTTCGGCCACCGGCGGCGTGCTTTGGCAGGCGCCCAGTAGCACGGAAAATGCGACAAGGAGCAGATAACGGGAGGCGAACGGCTTCATTCCTGCGACTCTCTAATTGCGCAAAAAGCGAGCAAGTCTACACCCCTCGACGGGGCAGAACAAAACTCAGCAGAAACAGTGCGGCCGCCGTCACAACGATAGACGGCCCCGCCGGGGTGTCCTTGAACCACGACAGCGCCAGCCCGCCGCACACCGCGAGCATGCCCAGCAGGCTTGCGCCGAGGGCCATCTGCTCCGGCGAACGGGCGTGACGCTGTGCCGCAGCTGCGGGAATGATCAATAACGAAGTGATCAGCAGCACACCGACGATTTTCATCGCCACCGCGATCACCACCGCGATCAACAACATCAGCGCCAGGCGCAGACCGGCCACCGGCAGACCCTCGACCCTGGCCAGTTCTTCGTGCACGGTGACCGCCAGCAGCGGCCGCCACAACGTCACCAGCAACACCAGCACCGCTGCGGTGCCGCCAAGAATCCACGCCAGATCGCCCGGACTGATCGCCAGCAGATCGCCAAACAGATAGGCCATCAGGTCGATCCGCACTTCATGCATGAAGCTTAGTACCACCAGGCCGAGAGAGAGCGTGCTCGGCGCAAGAATTCCCAACAGCGTGTCAGACGCCAGTGGCTGGCGCTGTTGCAGAGTCACCAGCAGAACCGCCAGCAACAGGCAGCCGACCGTCACCGCCACGGTGGGGCTGACATCCAGCAGAAAACCCAGCGCCACACCCAGCAGCGCGGCGTGGGACAAGGTGTCGCCGAAATAGGCCATGCGCCGCCACACCACAAATGAGCCGAGCGGCCCGGCCACCAGCGCCAGCGCCAGACCTGCGAGCAGGGCATACAACAGAAAATCAGCCATGCTTGCAGCCGTCTCCATGAACGTGAGGTTGCCCGCCGAGCGGGCCTTTGACCACCGAACCGTGCAGGTCGTGGGCGTGGTCGTGATGGTGGTGATAGATCGCCAGACTCGGCGCGTTCTGGCCGAACAGCTCAACGAATGCCGGGTCACCGCTGACCTGCTCGGGATGCCCGGAACAGCAGACGTGACGGTTGAGGCAGACGACCTGGTCGGTGGTGCTCATCACCAGATGCAAATCGTGGGAGACCATCAGCACGCCGCAACCGTGGCGGTCACGCAGACGGGTGATCAGGCTGTACAGCTCGGCTTGGCCGGCAACGTCGACGCCTTGTACCGGCTCGTCGAGCACCAGCAGTTCCGGTTCACGCAACAAGGCCCGCGCAAGCAGCACACGCTGCATTTCGCCGCCGGAAACGCGTTGCACCGGGCTGTCGATTACGTGTTCGGCACCGACTTCCTTTAACGCGGCCAGCGCACGAGGGCGGTCGACGCCCGGAACCAGGCGCAGAAAGCGCAGCACTGATAACGGCAAGGTCGGATCGACGTGCAGTTTCTGCGGCATATAGCCGACGCGCAGCTTCGGCTTGCGCCAGACACTGCCGCTGTTGGGTTTCAACAGCCCAAGCACGGCGCGCACCAGGGTGGTCTTGCCGGCGCCGTTGGGGCCGATGAGGGTCACGATCTGCCCCGGCTCGACGCTCAGCTCGATGTTGTCCAGCACAGTTTGCGCGCCAATCGTGACGGCGACCTGTTCCAGACGGATCAGCGCGTTGCTCATCAAGCCCCCTGGCAACCGGCGCACAGACCAACCACTTCGACAGTCTGCGCTTCGACGATAAAGCCGACGTCTTTGGCGCTGCTGATGATCGCGTCGCTGATCACTTTTTGTTCAAGCTCGATGGCGGCGTGGCAGTCGCGGCAGATCAGGAACTGGCCCTGATGCGCGTGCTCGGGATGTACGCAGCCGACGAAGGCGTTGAGCGAAGAGATGCGATGAACCAGGCCGTTTTCCAGCAGGAAATCCAGCGCGCGGTACACCGTTGGCGGCGCGGCGCGACGACCATCCTGCTCGCTGAGCACGGCGAGGATGTCGTACGCGCCCAGCGGCTTGTGACTCTGCCAGACCAGTTCCAGCACCCGGCGGCGCAGGGCAGTCAGGCGCAAACCTTTCTGAGCGCACAAGGTATCGGCCTCGGACAGTGCGCTGTGCACGCAATGTGAGTGGTCGTGGGGACGGCTGGCAATCGGTGTAATAGGCATGGGCGGCGACGAGATTTGATAGAGACGTTATTATGTTACCCGTTCTCGCTTCCTTGAGTGGTCATCGTGTCCCGACTTTTTTCTGTTTTTGTGGCTTTTGTTGGCAGTTTTCTGCTGATCGGTACGGCTCAGGCCGAGGTCAAGGTGCTGACCAGTATCAAACCGTTGCAGCTGATTGCCGCTGCCGTGCAGGACGGCGTGGCGATTCCCGAGGTGCTGCTGCCACCGGGCGCATCGCCGCACAATTACGCACTGCGCCCGTCCGACGTACGGAAGGTGCAATCGGTCGATCTGCTCTACTGGATCGGTCCGGATATGGAAAGTTTCCTGCCGCGCGTGCTCAACGGTCGCAGCCTGCCGAGCGTCGCGGTGCAGGATCTGCCGGGGCTCAAACTGCGGCATTTCGCTGAGGACAACCATTCTCACGCCGAAGAAGCCGACGAGCATGATCACGATCACCGTCCCGGCTCGCTGGATGCACACTTGTGGCTGTCACCGGTCAATGCACGGGTAATCGCCGACAAAATGGCCGCCGACCTGAGCGTCGCCGACCCGGCCAATGCCGAGCGCTATCAGCGCAACGCCAAGGCCTTCGATGAGCGTCTGGATGCGCTGGATTCACGCCTGAAGCAGCGTCTGGCCAGTGTTGAAGGCAAGCCCTACTTCGTGTTTCACGAAGCGTTTGATTATTTCGAAGACGCTTACGGTCTGAAGCACGCCGGGGTGTTCGCCGTGGCCGCTGAGGTGCAGCCCGGCGCGCAACATGTCGCGGCAATGCGCCAGCGTTTGCAGGAAGTGGGCAAGACCTGTGTGTTCAGCGAACCGCCGTTGCGTCCGCGTCTGGCAGAAACCCTGGTCGCTGGCCTGCCGGTAAAACTGGCTGAGCTGGATGCGCTGGGTGGTTATACGCCGGCGACGGCTCAGGGTTATGAGCAAGTGCTGGAAAAGCTGGGCAATGATCTGGCCGGGTGTCTGGAATCTCTGTAGCCCCATAGAAAAAGATCGCAGCCTTCGGCAGCTCCTACAGGATATACGTCAATCCCATGTAGGAGCTGCCGAAGGCTGCGATCTTTTGATCTTAAAGGGCAAAAGGCAACGGCGTGCTGACCTTCTGCCGCTGCGCCAGACGCTGCTCGAACTCCTGCGGATCGTGAATCAACACATCCTGCCCGGCAAACTGCTCTGCGGCGATCAAGCGTGACAGCCAGAACCGCACACACGCTACGCGCAGCATCGTCGGCCACAATTCGGATTCCGCCGCAGTGAACGGTCGCAGCGCCGCGTAGGCCCCGAGAAATGCCCGGGCACGCGGGCCATCGATCACACCGTGCTCATCCGAACACCAGTCATTCAAGGCGATTGCGACGTCATACAGCATCGGCCCCGAGCAGGCGTTGTAGAAGTCGATCAGCCCGGTAAGGTGGGTGCCCTCGAACATGGCGTTGTCACGAAACAGATCGGCGTGAATGTTCGCCCGCGGCAGCGCAAGGATCCTGTCCTTCTGCGCGGTGATTTCGTCCAGGGCCTTTTGCAGCAAGGCCTGCGGCTCGTGGCTCAGGTGGGACAACAATTCGCCGCCCTCTTCCAGCATCCAGTCCAGGCCGCGATCGGTCTTGCGCTTGATCATGCACTCGCCCTGGGTCGCCAGATGCAGATGTGCCTGCAATTCGCCAACCTGGGCGCAATGCTGGGCATTGGCTACCTTGATGTGCTTGCCCGACAGGCGCGGTTGCAGCAGTGCTGGCTTGCCTTTGAGTTCCCGCAATGCCACGCCGTCGGTGGTGCGCAGGGCATACGGCACCGGCAGGTCGGCTTCGTGCAGCACATCCAGCAGGTCGATGAAAAAAGGCATTTCCTGCACCGGGCCGCGCTCGACCAGGGTCAGGACGAACTCACCCTGCTCCAGGCTGATGAAGAAATTGGTGTTTTCGCTGCCGGCGGCGATCCCCTGGAAATCAAGCAGGCGGCCAAGCCCGTAAGGGGCGAGAAAGGTTTCCAGCTCGGGCCGAGCCAGGGGAGTGAACACAGACATGTCTTGACTGCCAGTACGGGCACCGCAATGGCGGCGCCGGGTGAATTAAAAACTTACTTCCATTCGAAAATCTTCCATGACGGAATCAGCATATCCGGCTGATCCGAGCGGATGAAGTTGGCATCCGTCCCGTCCGCGCGCACCAGAAAGTACGGCGGCGCGCCCTTAGGCGTGACTTTGATCGCATACAGGAAACCGTTCTGGCGGTACTCCTGAATGGTTTTGTCGCCCTCCGTGCGGATGGTCACCTCAGGTTCGCCACCCGGCGCATCATCCGCCGCCATCGCGGCCAGTGGTGAGACAGCGATCAAACCGACCAGCAGCAAGCGATTTAACGTACGCATGATAACCTTGTCCCTTTGTCGTCAACGGTCCCGCTATTCTAGCCCCGGACCCGCCGAAAAGGTTGATCCTGCTCATGAGCCAAGCCCCCCTCGTCCTGGTGGACGGTTCGTCTTACCTGTACCGCGCCTTTCATGCGCTGCCACCACTGACCACGTCCAAAGGCCTGCCGACCGGTGCGGTCAAAGGCGTGCTGAACATGCTCAAGAGTCTGCGCAAGCAGTACCCGGACAGCCCGTTTGCCGTGGTATTCGACGCCAAGGGCGGGACATTTCGCGATGAGATGTACGCCGAATACAAAGCCAATCGCCCAAGCATGCCCGATGACATGCGCGTGCAGATCGAGCCGCTGCACCAGAGCGTGATCGCCCTCGGCTTTCCGCTGCTGTGCGTGGACGGCGTGGAGGCCGACGACGTGATCGGCACCCTCGCCCGCAGCAGCGCCGCAGCCGACCGCCCGGTAATCATCTCTACCGGCGACAAGGACATGGCGCAACTGGTCGACGGCCACATTACCTTGGTCAATACCATGTCCGGTAGCTCGATGGATGTGGAAGGCGTGAAGGAGAAATTTGGCGTCGCACCGGAGCAGATCATCGATTATCTGGCGCTGATGGGCGATTCCTCCGACAACATTCCGGGCGTGCCGGGCATTGGCCCGAAGACTGCGTCCGGCCTGCTGGTCGGCGTCAACGGCGGTCTGACCGAGCTGTACGCCAACCTCGACCTCGTGCCAACCCTGCCGATTCGTGGCGCGAAAGCTCTGCCGGCCAAGCTCGAAGAGCACAAGGAGATGGCCTTCCTCTCCTATCAACTGGCAACCATCAAAATCGACGTGCCGCTGGATATCGGTCTCGATGAGCTGCAGATGCGCCCGGAAGATCCGGCCAAGCTCTATGAGCTGTACACCCTGCTGGAATTCAAGAGCTGGCTGAACGACCTTGATCGCGACGCCAAGCGTCTGGAGCTGAGCGCGGCCGCCGAACCTGCGCCCGCTCATGATCTGTTCAGCGCGCCACAAGACGAGGCACCTGCGACCCCTGCTGAAGCCGCGTACGAAACCATCCTCGATCAGGCACGCTTCGACCTCTGGCTGGAAAAACTGCGCAACGCCAGCCTGATCGCCTTCGACACCGAAACCACCGGCATCGACGCGCAGCAGGCGCAACTGGTCGGTCTGTCGTTCGCCGTGCAGGCCAATGAAGCCGCGTACATTCCGCTGACCCACTCCTACATCGGCGTGCCGGAGCAACTGGATCGCGATACCGTGCTGCGCGCGCTCAAACCGATTCTGGAAGACCCGAGCAAGCTCAAGGTCGGCCAGCACGCCAAGTTCGACATGAACATCCTCGCCAACTGCGCCATCGGTGGTGATCAGAACGACGGCATTACGGTGCGCGGCATTGCCTTCGACACCATGCTTGAGTCCTACGTACTCAACTCCACCGCGACCCGTCACGACATGGACAGCCTCGCGCAGAAGTATCTGGATCACACCACGGTGAGCTTCCAGGACATCGCCGGCAAAGGTGCCAAACAGCTGACCTTCGACCAGATCGCGCTGGAGCAGGCCGGGCCGTATGCCGCCGAAGACGCTGACATCACCCTGCGTCTGCATCAGACCCTGTTCGAAAAACTCAGCGCGATTCCGAGCCTGGCCAGCGTACTCACCGACATCGAGATACCACTGGTGCCAGTGCTGGCGCGCATCGAGCGCCAGGGTGCATTCGTCGATGCCGAACTGCTTGGCATCCAGAGCATCGAGCTGGGCAACAAGATGGTCGCGCTGGAGCGCGAAGCTTTCGAGATTGCCGGAGAAGAATTCAACCTCGGCTCACCGAAGCAACTGGGCGTGATCCTCTACGAAAAACTTGGCTTGCCGGTGCTGAAGAAAACCGCCAAAGGCCAGCCGTCCACCGCAGAAGAAGTGCTGGCGAAACTCGCCGAAGACGAACATCGCTTGCCCAAGGTGCTGATGGAGCACCGCTCGATGAGCAAGCTGAAAAGCACTTACACCGATCGCCTGCCGGAGCAGATCAACCCGCGCACCGGGCGCATCCATACTTCGTATCACCAAGCGGTGGCATCGACCGGGCGCTTGTCCTCCAGCGATCCGAACCTGCAGAACATTCCGGTGCGTACCGCCGAAGGCCGGCGCATTCGTCAGGCCTTCGTCGCGCCGAAAGGCTACAAACTGCTGGCAGCGGACTACTCGCAGATCGAATTGCGGATCATGGCGCACCTGTCTCGCGATGAAGGGCTGATGAACGCGTTCCGCAACAACCTCGATGTGCACACCGCGACCGCTGCCGAGGTGTTCAAGGTCGAGCTCAACGAGGTGACGTCTGACCAGCGCCGCAGCGCCAAGGCGATCAACTTCGGTTTGATCTACGGCATGGGCGCGCAAAAGCTCGGCAAGGATATCGGCGTCGACACCAAGACCGCCAAGGCCTACATCGACACCTACTTCGCCCGTTACCCGGGCGTTCGCGAATACATGGATCGCACCCGGGCGCAGGCAGCGGATCAGGGTTATGTCGAAACCTTCTTCGGTCGTCGTCTGTACCTGCCCGAAATCAACTCGAACAAGCCGCAGGAACGCGCCGCCGCCGAGCGCACCGCGATCAACGCGCCGATGCAGGGCACGGCGGCGGATATCATCAAGAAAGCCATGGTCGCAGTAGACAATTGGCTGGCGACGTCAGGGCTCGATGCCCGGGTCATCCTGCAGGTACACGATGAATTGGTGCTGGAAGTTCGCGAGGTTCTGGTCGAGCAGGTAAGTGCAGAGATCCGTGTGCACATGAGCGAAGCGGCGAAACTCGACGTGCCGCTGCTGGTGGAGGTCGGAGTGGGCAATAACTGGGATGAGGCGCACTAAGACATTGAGCTGACTTCTGCCGCGGCGAACCGCCGCGGCAACGCTTGAAATCGGCTTAGATCGAAAAACGCTTGAGATTATTCCAAAGCTTTTTGAAAAAAATCTGAACTAATCTGGCGGCTGGACACTCAGAGGTACTGAATGGCTGGTGAAGCCCTTCGATGCTCCTATGTTGTGTTAAGTGTTGGCAGATATCTGAACCCCGCCCTAGCGGTTCGGAACTTAAACCCCGGAACTTCTCCCTCCCCAATGAAGTCCGGGGCTTTTTTTGCCCCAAAACTGGCTGTGATGCCGTCATGCTGCGTTAAAAGCACCGCTAAAAATGCTCATTTAGGTACCCTAAACTCCGCTTTTTAGCGGTGCTTTCGCCTTGCCTGACAGCACCACAGTCAGTTTTGAAATTGTCTTACTCGGCTGCCGGTTCGGCGCCTTTGTCTGCGAGTTCCATCCAGTCGGCCAGTACGGTGTAGGCCTCTTCAAGGCCCATGCGTTTTGGCGCGGAGAACAGTTGGATGGTGATCGAGTCGCCCCAGCCCTTGCGAATTTCCGATTGGACTTTCAGCAGCGTGTTCTTGGCAGCGCCGTAGGTGAGCTTGTCGGCTTTGGTCAGCAGGATGTGCATCGGCATGCCGGCGGCAACGGCCCAGTCGAGCATCAGCAGGTCGAAGTCGGTCATCGGATGGCGGATGTCCATCATCAGAATCAGACCCTTCAAACTTTCCCGGCCACCGAGGTACGCCTCGAGGTGGCGCTGCCAGTGTTGCTTGAGCGGGATCGGTACTTTTGCATAACCGTAGCCCGGCAGGTCGACCAGACGGCGATCATCGTCTAGCTTGAAGAAGTTCAACAGCTGTGTGCGACCCGGAGTTTTCGAGGTGCGCGCGAGGCTGGCGTGGGTCAGGGTGTTCAGCGCGCTGGATTTGCCGGCGTTGGAACGCCCGGCAAACGCCACTTCGAAGCCTTCGTCGTCAGGGCATTGATCGACCTTGGCGGCACTGAGCATGAACGTGGACTGTTGGCACAGGCCGAGGATGGGATTCTTGAGTTGCATGGGATTTCCGATGTGGGCGGCGCCGGGAATGGGCGCGGAACGCGGTGTCGCTTCCGTTTCAGTGACGCCAGTATATAATGCCGCAGATTTTGTGTGTGCTTTGTCCCAGCGAAGGATGAAGTTCACGAGAGCACCAGACTTTGATTGCGCATTAGAACGCAGAACGCTCTCAACCCTGAAAAGGTCGTTTTATGACGAAATGGCTGCTGGCTGCCGGAGTCTTGATGCCGCTTTACAGCGCACAGGCTACACAGGATCCGGAAGCCGTGTACAACCGTGTTTGTGGTGCCTGTCATTCCGGCCAGCTCCCCATGGCGCCCGCCAGAGGTGATCAGCAAGCCTGGACGCCGAGGCTGGCGAAAGGGATGGAGACGCTGGTGCAACACGTGACCCAGGGTTTCAAGGCGATGCCGCCGCGTGGTTTGTGCATGGACTGCAGTGCCGAGGATTACCAGGCCATCATCCTGTGGATGAGCGAGAGTAAGCCCGGTTCATAACTTAACCCTTAGCCGTAGTTGGATTAGCTGATGAACAAATTGATCGTGAGTCTGCTGTTAACCGTGGGAATTTCAGGCATCGCCCATGCTGCCGGCGATGCCGCAGCAGGTCAGGCGAAAGCCGCCGTTTGCGGGGCCTGCCATGGCCCGGAGGGCAACAGCATGGCGCCAAATTTTCCGAAACTGGCGGGTCAGGGTGAACGCTACCTGAACAAGCAATTGCACGACATCAAGTCGGGCAAACGCGTTGTTCTGGAAATGACCGGCCTGCTGACCAACCTGAATGATCAGGATCTGGCCGATATTTCCGCGTATTTTGCCAGCCAGAAAGGTAGCGTCGGCGCCGCCGATCCGAAGATCGTCGCACGCGGTGAAGCCCTGTTCCGTGGCGGCAACCTGGAAAAAGGCCTGCCGGCCTGCACCGGCTGCCATTCACCGAACGGCGCCGGCAATGCGCCGGCCGGCTTCCCGCACCTCGGTGGCCAGCACGCTCAATACATCGCCAAGCAACTGACCGATTTCCGCAAGGAAGAGGCCGGACGCAACAACGACGGCGATGCGATGACCATGCGCACCATCGCGCGCAAGCTGAGCGACGAAGACATCGCCGCGGTCTCCAGCTACATCCAGGGCCTGCACTGAGGCCATGGTCCGAGCGTTGAGCGAGGCGCGCAACGCCTGCCACGTTAACGCTCGATTAATCCTTCGCAGCAAGTATAAAAAGGGTGGCTTTGGCCGCCCTTTTTTGTGGCCGCTGCCGTTACACTACAGCACTCATGCCCGCCAGGATCTGTGTCGAAACAGGTCGAGCGAGGCGACCCAATTTGTCCAGGAGTAAAGCATGCGTAATCTGATCATCAGCGCCGCCCTCGTCGCTGCCAGCCTGTTCGGCGTTACCGCTCAGGCCGCTGAAACCCCTGCCGCCCCTTATGTCGAACTGGCCAACCCGGTCCCGGTTGCCGTGCCTGGCAAGATCGAAGTGGTCGAGCTGTTCTGGTACGGCTGCCCGCATTGCTACGCGTTTGAGCCGGTGATCAATCCATGGGTTGAAAAACTGCCTTCCGACGTCAACTTCGTGCGCATTCCCGCCATGTTCGGCGGCCCATGGGACGCTCACGGCCAGATGTTCCTGACCCTCGAAGCCATGGGCGTCGAGCATAAGGTTCACGCAGCGGTGTTCAACGCGATCCAGAAAGAACACAAGAAACTGACCGACAAGAACGACATGGCTGACTTCCTCGCCACCCAGGGCGTGGACAAGGACAAGTTCCTCGCCACCTTTGACTCGTTTGCGATCAAAGGTCAGATCGTCAAGGCCCGCGAGCTGGCCAAGAAGTACGAAATCACTGGCGTGCCAACCATGATCGTCAACGGTAAATACCGTTTCGACATCGGTTCCGCCGGCGGTGCGGAACAGGCGCTGAAACTGGCTGACCAACTGGTTGCCAAAGAGCGAGCGGCAACCAAGGCGGCTGCCAACTAAGCGCGGCACTCGCCATGCGCCGCTGGCAGACTCACCGCACCGTTGGCCTGCATGATCCGCAGGTCAACGAGCATCACCTGGCATCCACGGGCTTGCCGGCAGACCAGCGTCTGCGCTTGCTCAGCTTCAATATCCAGGTCGGCATCAGCACCGAGCGCTATCGGCATTACCTGACCCGCAGCTGGCAGCACCTGCTGCCGCATACCGGGCGTTCAGGCAATCTGCAAAAGATCGGCGACCTGCTCGGCGACTTCGATCTGGTCGCCCTGCAGGAAGCCGATGGCGGCAGCCTGCGCTCAGGCTACGTCAATCAAGTCGAACACCTGGCCCACCTCGGCGCCTTCCCCTACTGGTATCAACAACTCAATCGCAACCTCGGCCGCCTGGCCCAGCACAGAAATGGCGTGCTCAGTCGCCTGAAACCGTGGGCGATCGAAGACCATCCGCTGCCAGGCCCGAAAGGTCGCGGCGCGATCCTGTTGCGTTTCGGCGAAGGCCCGCAGGCGCTGGTAGTCATGATGATGCACCTGGCCCTCGGCGCGCGAGCGCGCAGCCTGCAACTGGCCTACATTCGTGATTTGATCGGTGGCTATAAGCACCAGGTGCTGATGGGCGACATGAACACCCATGCCAGCGATCTGCTCGAACACTCGCCGTTACGTGATCTCGGCCTGCTGGCCCCGCAGGTGGAAGCGACCTTTCCCAGCTGGCGCCCACAGCGTTGCCTCGATCATATTCTGCTCAGCCCGACCCTGACCCTGGAAAAGGTCCAGGTGCTGGCCCAGCCTATTTCCGATCACCTGCCGGTCGCGGTGGAGATTCGTCTGCCGGGTTCGCTCACGGCCGACGCCCTGCCCGCGTTGAGCCCTGCCCCTCGCGGAATCTGTGAATGAGCGACGACGCCCAGCGCTGGAAAGAGAAATACCTCAAGAGCATCGAACAACAGGACAAGCTCGAACGTCGCTGGGCCGCACGGCTCGACTTGCTGCGACGCGGACTGGTGCGCAGTACGCTGGCCGCCGAAGGTACTGACAAGGCCGTCGATCAGTGCATGAAGGAAATGCGCGAAGTGGTGCGCACCGATGACATGGACGCCGGTCTCGCCGCGCTCCTGCCGCGCCTGGAAAAAGCCGTGCTCGACTCCGAGCAGCGCCGCGAAACCCGCATCGATCAGGTCAGCACCGCGCTGACTGCCCTGGTCACTCAGTTGCAGGCTCTACCGCTGCCGCGCGAAGTGGCGCAACCCCTGAAGAAATTCGCCAAACAGCTGGACAGCCGCGTCGGCCAGGCGCGGGAAATGCCGCTGCTGCTGAGCGAACTCAGTGGCTTGCAGGGCAAGGCATTGAGCCTATTGGAGACGCCGGCCGAGCCGGGCCGCCCGGGTTTGTTGCAGCGTTTGTTCGGCAGCCGTGACACAGAAGAAGCCGCTGCTCCGGGGGCAGGCACTCAGGTAGCGCCAGCGCCGCAGCCGATCGCCACCGCGCAGCCCGAACCGGCGCCTGCGCAAACGGAGCCGGTCGCCAACGCTGAGCCGGCGATAACAGTTTGCGACGCAATCGTCGAGCCGCCAGCTCGAACGCCGCCCCAACCCGAGCCTGTTGCGCTCGCTACGCCCACCGTCGACGGTGAAGCCGAGCCAGCGCAGGTTGAGCCGCCCGCTCCCCCCGCGCCAAGCCCTGCCGCTTCGGCGATCCCCACCGGCATAGTCGATCCCGACGAATTGGGCCACCCCGGTGACCCGGCGCCGCTGATCCTCGACAGCCTGCCCTTGCCCGAACCGATCGCCCAGGCCTTGGCAGCGATTGACCCGGAGCAGTCCGAGCACGACATCCTTTTCGCCCTGCCGGATTCGCCGGAGCCATCGTACAGCTCGGTGGCCAGGCACATCGAAGACACCCTGATCGGCCTGCTCGACGACCTGACCCTGCCAGAACGCCACCGCCCGCAAGCCGAGGCCATGCGCGAACGGCTCAAGCACGGTTTGAACTGGTACGAACTGCTGCCGATCCTCGACGATCTGGCGACCTTGATGCTGGCGATCACCGACAGCGGTCAGCATGAATTCGAAGCCTACCTGCAACAGCTCAACGAACGCCTCGAAGCCTTTCAAAGCAACCTGCAAGCCGCCAGCGCAGGGCACGCCGACAATAGCTCGGCGGCGCGGGCCATGGACACGCAGATCCGTGAGCAGGTCGACGGTTTGCAGAGCAGCGTCCAGCAAGCGGCGGATCTGGAGGATCTCAAGCATGTGCTGGAGAATCACCTCGAAGGCCTGCTCGGCACCATGGATCAACACCAGAAACAGCGCAACGCCCGCGAGCAGGAAGTTGCCTCCAGACTGAAAAGCCTGTCGGAGCGCGTTGCGCACATGGAGCAGGAAGCTCTGGGCTTGCGCGATCATCTTGAGGAACAACGCCAGAAAGCCCTGATCGACCCGCTGACCGGCCTGCCCAATCGCGCGGCGTGGAGTGAACGCCTGGAGCATGAAATCCAGCAATGGCAGCAACACGGCAACACCCTGAGCCTGGCCATGCTCGATCTCGATCACTTCAAGCACATCAATGACAACTACGGCCATCTGGCCGGCGATAAAGTGCTGAAGATCATCTCCACGGTGCTGCGCAAACGCCTGCGTGGTTCGGATTTCATAGCCCGCTTCGGTGGTGAAGAGTTCGTGTTGTTGCTGCCGGCAACGCCGCCGGCAGTCGGCGCGAAATTGCTGGAAAGCCTTCGTGCAGCGATCCAGGCCTGCCCGTTTCATTTCAAGGGCGAACGGGTGACGATCACCATTTCCATGGGACTTGCGTCATTCCGGGCTGGAGAACATAGCGATCTGGTGTTGAAAAGAGCCGATCAAGCGCTGTACCGGGCAAAAAACGCCGGGCGCAATCGAATCGAACTGGGCTGAGGCAATTGTTCCATTTTGTTTAATTCCGCTCGCTGGCGATTTTCGCGCAACGCCGTACGTTACACTGTTGCATTATCGTCTTCTGCGTATCGTATTTCGCCATGAAATTTTTTGCCCTTGTTGCCTCTCTGCTCGTTCTCATCGGTTGCACCAGCGGCCCGCGTTACGACACCAGTCACCCTTCGGCCAATTACGACAGCCGCATCCAATTCGTCGTTGTGCACTACACCTCGGCATCGCTGGAACGCTCACTGCAATTGCTGACCCATGGCGACGTCAGCAGCCATTACCTGATTGGCGATGACCGGAGCGGCACCGTCTACAAGCTGATGGACGAGCACCAGCGTGCCTGGCATGCCGGCGAAAGCCAGTGGCAGGGCCGCACCTGGCTGAACTCCAGCTCCATCGGCATCGAGATCGTCAATCCGGGCTACAAGGACACCCCGACCGGGCGCCTGTGGTATCCGTACAGCGAAGCGCAGATTCAATCGCTGATCGTCCTGCTCAAGGACATCAGCCGGCGCAACGGCATCAGTCCCCGTCACATCATCGGCCACAGCGATATCGCGCCGCTGCGCAAACTCGATCCCGGGCCATTGTTCCCGTGGAAACGACTCGCCGCCGAAGGCCTGGGCTTATGGCCGAATGAACAGGCGGTGGCGCGTCAGCAGGCGCTGTTCAACAACAGCGCGCTCCCGGAGATCGGCTGGTTCCAGGCGCAACTCGCGCGTCTGGGCTACGACACGCCGCAGACCGGCGAACTGGATGTCGCCACGCGCCATGTCCTCGCCGCGTTCCAGATGCACTACCGCCCTGCCCGCTTCGACGGCACGCCGGATGCGCAAACCGCGGCCCTGTTGCTGGTGCTCAACCAGACAAAATAATGACGCCCGCCCGACGGTCAGGGCGAAATCGCAATCAGCAGCTATAACTCATGGTAATTCTTCGGATATTCCTTGATGGCTGCTACCCGAGAGACGCTGCGTAGCTGGTTTTATCGCCCCGGTTTTTTGGCGATGATCGCGGCTGTCCTCAGTGCCGGCCTGCTGATCGCAGGCGGCATGTTCGCCGCGATGCGTCAGATGGAATCGCGTGAGAGTCAGGAAATGAATGCCCAGGGCGAGCGTTTTCTGGCCCGGCTCGAACAATTGTTCGGCCAGTTGCGCGAAAGCCTCGACGACCTCGAAGCGCAGCCCTTGCGCGGCTGCGACGAGGAAATGATCGCGACCTTGCAGCAAGTCACCTTCAACTATCGCTTCGTCTACGAAGCCGCGTACATGGATGCTTCGCGGTTCTGTTCCAACAGACCACGCCAGGACGGCCTGTCCTGGGTGCGAGCACCGGACATCCAGGGTCCGACCTACAGCTATTGGCTGAACACCACCACCGAACCTGATGAAAACCGCGCGGCGCTGATGCTGGGTCGCGGCAACTTTCGCGTCGCCACTTCGCGCGGGCACCTGACCGACATGGTCGACCTGTCGCCGGGCAGCAGCCTGTTGGTGGTGCTCGACCACGGCACCCGTGCCATCCCGGTACTCGGCACGGCCCAAACCTGGCCGCCGACCGAACCCTGGCCACCGAAAAGCCGCGACGCGCTGCAAGTCACGCAAACGCGCCTGGTTTATCGCATGCCCACCGACAACCCGGAATACCAGTTGGTATTGATCACCCCGCGCAGCGGCGCGCATATCCCCGCAGTGTGGTGGTGGCTGTTGCCGGTGTGCCTGATCGCCGGGGCCATCGTCGGCTTTCTGACTTTTCTCCTGGTACGCCAGCGGCAGTCGCTGGATGCCGAGCTGCACGGGGCGATCCGCCGCGGTGAATTGCAGGTGCTGTACCAACCGATCTTCGACCTCGACAGCCGCAATTGCGTTGGCGCCGAAGCCTTGCTGCGCTGGCGGCGCCCGGACGGTACGCTGACCAGTCCCGACCTGTTCATTCCTATGGCTGAAAACACCGGGCAGATCCGCCAGATGACCGACTTTGTGCTGCAGCGTCTGCTCGAGCAACTGGGGCAATTACTGCGCGCCAACCCGCAGCTGTACATCTCGGTGAACCTTGCTGCCTGCGACGTCATGGTGCCGCGCATCGGCCAGGTCATGGCACGCCTGCTGGCGCTGCACCGGGTCGCCGCGCGGCAGATTGCCTTCGAGGTCACCGAGCGCGGTCTGATCGATGTGGTAGTGGCCCGGGAAAACCTGCAAGCCTTGCGCGATGTCGGCCATCAAGTGCTGATCGACGATTTCGGCACCGGTTATTGCAGCCTCGCCTACCTGCAAACCTTGCCGGTGGACTGCCTGAAAATCGACAAGGCATTTATCGATGCACTGGGGCATGACGCGGCGAGCAGCGGCGTCGCTCCGCACATCATTCACATGGCGCAGGCGCTGGATTTGAAAGTGATTGCCGAGGGCATCGAGCTGGAATCCCAGGCCACCTTGCTGAGCAGCGAGGGGGTGAAGTTCGGACAGGGCTGGCTGTTCGCCCATGCGCTGAGCGCCGTGCAGTTCATCGAACTGATCACTCGCGGACGACGCCTTGCAGGACGGCGTCTGGATGACGAGGCTTAAACCGCCAGCGCCATGTAGAACTGGGTGCCCTGCCCCGGCCGTGAATAAACGCCCATGCGTCCGCCGTGCAACTGGACGATTTCCTTGCACAGTGCGAGGCCGAGGCCGGCGCCGCCCTTCTTGCGCCCGACCTGTACGAACGGCTCGAAGATCCGACCTTGTTGGCCATAAGCAATGCCTTCGCCGTTGTCTTCAACGCTGATGATCACCCGCTCGCCATGGCGGCGCGCCTGCAAACGGATCTGACCGTCGCGCCCCGTATGGCGCAGGGCATTGTCGATCAGGTTGTCGAGGACGCGATCGAGTTGCGCCTGATCGGCCTGCAAACGCGGCAACGGGCCTTGAATTTCGACATTCAGGGCGACACCTTTAGCGGCAGCTGCGTCGGCAAAGCGCAGCTGCGCCTGTTCCAGCAGATCCTCAATGGAGCATGGCGCCAGCGTCAGTTTCTGCAGACCGTTCTGGTAGCGCGAGAAATTGAGCAAATCGTTGATCAACTGCATCAGCCGCTGCATTTCTTCGTTGACCGTGTCGAGCAGATCGGCCTCGCGCGACTCCGCCGGAAACTTCGCCCGCTCGCGAAACAGCCCGAACGCCATGTGCATGCCCGTCACCGGGGTGCGCAGCTCGTGGGAAGCGCGCAAGACGAATTCGCTGCGCACGCGCTCGAAAGCACGCTGTTCGGTGACGTCGTGCAACACCATGACCGCGCCGAGAATATGCCCTTGAGTGTGGCTGACCGGCGTCAGGCTGTAAGTCAGCAGGCGCGATTCGCCATCGACTTCGATGCTCAGGTCTTCCGGCGCCCGCTCCAGCGTGCCGCCGCGCAGGACCAGCTGCAGTTGCGCGTCCAGTTCGGGGCGGCCCAATGCGGTGCCCAACCCTTGACCGAGCCGATCGTCCTCCCAGCCCAACTGACGCTGAGCCACCGGGTTGAGGTGTTCCAGCTGGCCTTGGCGATCGATCATCAACAAACCGTCGTCGATGCTGTCGAGCACCGCTTGCAGGCGTTGCTGACCCGCCAACAGCTCATCGACATTCATCGCCTGATGCTCACGCAACGCCTCGGCCATCAGGCCGAAACGCCGCGACAGCAGATTCACTTCCATGGCCGTGGAGATCGGCAAGGTCACGTCGTAGTTGCCCTGGCCGATGTTGTCGGCGGCTTTGGCCAAGGCCTCAATGGGCGCGCCAAAGCGCCGGGCGATGCCTTGAGCGGTGACGAAACCGATGATCAGCACCGCCAGTCCGACCAGGCCCAGCAGCCCGGCAATCAGCAGGGCACGTTCGCGAGCGGCATGTTGCACGGAGTTGATACTGTCCAGCGCATGCTTGTGCTCAGTGATCAAGCCATTGCGCAGGATATTGAAACGCTCGCGAAAATCCGCGCTGGTGCTGGCGGCCCTGGCCGCTTCAGCGGTCACATCGAATGAAGCGAGGAAATTCAGGTAATCGGCTTTGGCCTGACGGAAACCATAAGGCTGGTCATCACCCTCCTGCTGCAGCGCGATGCCTTGGTCGAGCAACTGGAAATAGTGCTGCTTGGATGCCTCGAACGCCACGGGATCGGGGTTCTGCGCAAGCATGATGATCAGCTGATCGCCCAGGCTCTGGCGCAGCTTGAGCCCCAGATCAAGGGTGACGAAGTTGCTGCGCACCAGCGCTTCCTGTGAGCTGGCCATCTGCATCACGCTGACCAGCCCGAGCAACAGCCCGAGCAAGGCCACGGTGATCAACGCGGAGATGCTGAGGAACAGGCGCGTGCGCAGCTTGATCGCCAGTTTCATCGCGCGGCGCTCACAGGTTGTACTGCTTGCGTTTGCGATACAGGGTTGAGGCGTCGATGCCGAGGGTTTTCGCCGCTTGATCCAGTGTTCCGGCGGTGGCCAGTACCGCGCCGATATGCGCTTTCTCCAGCTCATCCAGGCTCAGCGCCGCGCCGACCCGTGGCGCGTTGTTGGCCGGTTGTTCAGCCATACCCAAATGGCTGATTTCCACACGCTCCTGCGGGCAGATGATGCTCGCCCGCTCGACTACGTTGCGCAGCTCGCGAATATTGCCCGGCCAGCGATAACCGAGCAGCGCTTCCCGGGCTTCATCGCTGAATCCACGCGCCGGACGCGCGTACTCTTTGACGAAGCGCGCCAGGAAGCGGTCGGCAAGGGTCAGGATGTCTTCGGCGCGCTCACGCAATGGCGGCAGGTGCAGGGTGATGACGTTGAGGCGGTAGAGCAGGTCTTCGCGGAAACGGCCATCGCGAACCATGTCTTCCAGATTCAGGTTGGTCGCTGCGAGGATGCGCACATCGGCGCGGCGCGTCACAGGATCGCCTACCCGCTCGTATTCCTTGTCCTGAATGAAACGCAGCAATTTTGGTTGCAATGTCAGGGGAAAATCGCCGATCTCGTCGAGGAACAGCGTACCGCCGTCAGCCTGATTGACCCGGCCCAGTGTGCTTTCGCTGGCGCCGGTAAAGGCGCCACGGCTGTGGCCGAACAGTTCGCTTTCCATCAATTCAGCGGTCAGCGACGGGCAGTTGATGGTCACGCAGGACTTCTTTTCGCGCTTGCTCCAGCCGTGGATCGCGCGGGCCAGTTCACCTTTACCGGTACCGGATTCGCCGAGGATAAGAATGTTGGCGTCGGTGCTCGCCACCTGACGGGCCGTCTCCAGCACGACTTTCATTGCCGGGCTGTGGGAGTCAAGTCCGTCTTTGGGTTTACGAATCTCGCCCTCGAGCGCTTCGAGGCGAGCGGAGAGCTGGCGCACTTCCAGTTGCTTGGCGGTGGCCAGACGCAATTGATCGGGGCTGCAAGGCTTGACCAGATAGTCGGCGGCGCCCGCCTGGATGGCGTCCACTGCGGTGTCGACCGCCGAGTGGGCCGTGACGATCACCACACGCATCCACGGCGCCTGAATGCGCATCTGTGCCAGTACATCGAGACCGTTGTCCTCGCCAAGGCGCAAATCCAGGAAACACAGGTCGAAGACCTGGCGCTGCAGCAATGCCTCGGCCTGGGCGGCGCTGTTGGCCGTGGCTACCGTGTAGCCTTCGTCTTCGAGGCAATAACGAAACGTACGCAGGATGGCGGATTCATCGTCCACCAGCAGAATGCGGCCTTGTTGCTCAGTGGCAGATTCCATTTTTCCTACGCTCCATAGTGATTAGTCTTGGGTTAGTCCCGGAAAAATCGGGCAAGTTGCATGGTTGATTCTGAACGATACCAGCCATAGGAGGGTAGCTCTCTACTGCCATAACGGCCAATTCATTGATTTCGTTGAGTTTTAAAACATTCGGCGATTTGCAGGGCAGATCCTGCGTCCTCTTCTGACATCTGCGTACCGGTAGCAATTCCATATCAACGAAATTTCCCACGAAATAATCGTGCATTGCGCACGACTGCAGAGGAGCCATCGTGCAGGATGCGTCTCAGGAAAATTCTTAATCAATCGCAAGTTATTGATTTTACTGATTTTTATTGACGGAAAAAAACTGGCATGCAGGCTGCAATACCTCACTCAGCCCGGGCAGATCAGCACTGCCCCAACCGAACAAGTGTGAGGAACACAGGATGACTCGCCCAATCGCCGCCCAAGTACGTATTTCGCCACTGCAGATCCAGCAAGGTCTGTTCGGTGTACTGGCGTTGTTGATCACCCTGATCGTTTGCCAGCAATACCTGAGCTGGGAAAACAGCCGTAAACCCGAGCCATTGATTTCGATGCAACACAGCACCCAGAAGCATTTCAGTGCCGTGAGCAACAGCCAGGTCGAGAGCGCTTCGATGCGCATGATCGATGTTGACCAGGAGCAGCCGCTGGATCAGCTGCCACAGCAAGAACGCTGGATTTTCTGACCCGTTAAACACATTCGGACGCATAGCGTCGGAAACCGGTAACACCCCTAAATAGAGAAGTAAGGAGAATCACCATGTTGAGCTGGGCAATTACATTCTTGATCATTGCCATCATCGCTGCCGTACTGGGCTTCGGTGGTATCGCGGGCACCGCCACGGGTATCGCCAAGATTCTGTTTGTCGTGTTCCTGGTGATGTT
Organism: Pseudomonas sp.; assembly: GCF_035554175.1. GTDB lineage: Bacteria > Pseudomonadota > Gammaproteobacteria > Pseudomonadales > Pseudomonadaceae > Aquipseudomonas. The sequence goes on from NZ_DATMIV010000042.1 coordinate 72,412, forward strand.
CATCGCATCCTTCTTCTTTGGCCGTCGCGGCCGAGGTTAACGATGACCGGTCTCAAGACATTGGCCGCCGCCCTGCTTCTGGGCGGCAGTGCCATGGCCATGGCGGCCAATGACGGCCAGACCCGGGTCAACGAACTGCTCGCTTCCGACGAACAGTACCGTGAAACCTGGGAAGGCGTGATCAAAAAGGAAGAGCGCGTACCGGAATGGGTGACCAACCTGTCAGGTACTTCCGAACAACAGATGCACGCTGTCACCGAAGATGGCGACAAGTATCTGGTCGGGCCGCTCTGCGAGAGTCAGGACAAGTGCCTGAATCATCGTCTGATCGTCGCCTTCAGCTTTGACAAGGATGACGCCTACGCCATGCTGGTCGATGTACCGGAAGGTCTGCCGCAGGACAAGTCGCCAACGCGACATGCGACTTATCGCTTCTTCGGTAAACCCGATCAGGGCATGCAGGACTTGCTGATGGAAACCCTGAAGAAAGATCCGAAGTGGTACTGACGCAGCACGCGTAAGGTTTGCGAACACGAAAGCAGCGCCCTGCTGCTTTCCATTGCACCACCCGATGAGGGCCGGTGCATGACCAGGGGGCCGGGACGTTCTGACTGATACAGGGTCGGAGTGACCTACGGGTACAGGGAGTACCTGCGCAAGGGCCGGGTCAGGGTGGAAGCTGCGCCGCAGGTTCGTCGACCCGATGGTCTGACGAATCTGCGCTGGGCTTCGAAATTACCTGGAACATTGATCCAGTACGTACATCTCCTCCCATGAATCGTCGACACTGCGCGGGAAAACATTTCGCGGTGTTTCCTGACGACCGTATATCGACAAAGATCGCGCTCGATCCGAGTGACTTCTAGTCTTGCGAGTCAGGCTTTTTCCGCAAATTTCCGTTGATTTTCTCTGTGCAAAATTTAATCGGCCGACGCTGTAATGGCCGGTTCACGGCACTTATGCCGGCCGAAATGTCACAATCGAACCGCTTGGGACGCCAGTTTCAAATGAAAAAGCTCATGCCGATTCGGCATAGGGTAGGCGTTTACGGCATTAGACGGCGCCACCTTGCATCGGAATAGTTGCGCCTTTTTTCGCCTGCCGAAGAGCCGTAAATACGCGCTTCGGGGCACCTTATACGGAGGCAGATGCACAGACTTTTCCGCTGATGAGCGTTCCAGTTCCTGCATGTGCCTGAGTCAAACGCAAGTAAGGGTAAAGATAATGAAGAAGGCAAAAATCAGCCTCGCCTGGCAGATCCTCATCGGTCTGGTTCTGGGGATTGCACTGGGTGCGTTGCTCAACCATTTCAGCGCCGAGAAGGCTTGGTGGATCAGCAACGTCCTGCAACCGGCAGGCGATATCTTTATCCGTCTGATCAAGATGATCGTGATCCCGATCGTCATTTCCTCGCTGATCGTCGGCATCGCCGGCGTGGGCGACGCCAAGAAGCTGGGGCGTATCGGTCTGAAGACGATCATCTATTTCGAGATCGTCACCACCATCGCCATCGTCGTCGGCCTGGTGCTGGCGAACGTGTTCCACCCGGGCACCGGCATCGACATGAGCACCCTGGGCACGGTGGATATCTCCAAGTACCAGGCGACCGCCGCCGAAGTGCAGCATGAACATGCGTTCATCGAGACCCTCCTCAACCTGATCCCGTCGAACATCTTCGCCGCCATGGCTCGCGGCGAAATGCTGCCGATCATCTTCTTCTCCGTGCTGTTCGGCCTCGGTCTGTCGAGCCTGCAGTCGGACCTGCGCGAGCCGCTGGTGAAGATGTTCCAGGGCGTCTCGGAAAGCATGTTCAAAGTCACCCACATGATCATGAACTACGCCCCTATCGGCGTGTTCGCCCTGATCGCGGTGACCGTCGCCAACTTCGGCTTCGCCTCGCTGCTGCCGCTGGCGAAACTGGTGATCCTGGTTTACGTCGCCATCGCCTTCTTCGCCTTCGTCGTGCTGGGTCTGATCGCCAAGCTGTTCGGCTTCTCGGTGCTCAAGCTGATGCGCATCTTCAAGGATGAGCTGGTGCTGGCCTACTCCACCGCTTCCTCGGAAACCGTGCTGCCACGGGTGATCGAGAAGATGGAAGCCTACGGTGCGCCGAAAGCCATCTGCAGCTTCGTGGTACCGACCGGTTATTCATTCAACCTCGACGGTTCGACCCTGTACCAGTCGATCGCGGCGATCTTCATTGCCCAGCTGTACGGCATCGACCTGTCGATCAGCCAGCAACTGCTGCTGGTGCTGACCCTGATGGTCACCTCCAAAGGCATCGCTGGCGTGCCGGGCGTATCGTTTGTGGTGCTGCTGGCAACTCTGGGCAGCGTCGGTATCCCGCTGGAAGGTCTGGCGTTCATCGCTGGTGTCGACCGCATCATGGACATGGCCCGTACCGCGCTCAACGTGATCGGTAATGCCCTGGCGGTGCTGGTTATCGCGCGCTGGGAAGGCATGTACGACGACGCCAAGGGCGAGCGCTACTGGAACTCCCTGCCGCACTGGCGCAGCAAGGACAAACTGCCGGCGGGCGAGATCTCCAAGCCGTAATGCAAAACCCTGTAGGAGCTGCCGAAGGCTGCGATCTTTTGATCTTGCTTTAAAAACAAAATCAAAAGATCGCAGCCTTCGGCAGCTCCTACAAGGGATCAATGCCAGCCCATAGATGGGCGCTGGCAGATCCAGACAAACCCCGGAGCAATCCGGGGTTTGTCGTTTCTGGCGACCCCGCTATCATTCGGCGCATTCTTTGGGGGATTTGACTGATGCTCAATGGCCTGTGGCTTGGCTTTTTCATCGTGGCTGCCGTGTCGGCGCTGGCGCAGTGGCTGATCGGCGGCAACGCCGGAATCTTCGCGGCGATGGTGGAGAGCATTTTCGCCATGGCCAAGCTCTCGGTCGAAGTCATGGTGCTGCTGTTCGGCACCCTCACTCTGTGGCTGGGCTTTCTGCGCATCGCTGAAAAGGCCGGGATCGTCGAATGGCTGGCCAAGGTGCTCGGCCCGCTGTTTCTGCGGCTGATGCCGGAAGTCCCGGCCGGCCACCCTGCCCTTGGCCTGATCACCCTGAACTTCGCCGCCAACGCTCTGGGCCTGGACAACGCCGCCACGCCCATCGGTCTGAAGGCCATGAAAGCGCTGCAGGAGCTCAACCCCAGCGCCACCATCGCCAGTAACGCGCAGATCCTGTTCCTGGTGCTCAACGCTTCGTCGCTGACCCTGCTGCCAGTGACCATCTTCATGTACCGCGCCCAGCAAGGCGCACCGGATCCGACGCTGGTGTTCCTGCCGATTCTGCTGGCAACCAGTTGCTCGACCATCATCGGTTTTCTTTCGGTGGCGTTCATGCAGCGCCTGCGCATCTGGGATCCGGTGGTGCTGGCCTATCTGGTGCCCGGCGCGCTGATTCTCGGCGGTTTCATGGCCATGCTTGGCACTCTTTCCGCGACGGCGCTGGCGGGTTTGTCGTCGATCCTCGGCAATCTCACGCTGTTCGGCTTGATCATGCTGTTCCTGCTGATCGGCGCGCTGCGCAAGGTCAAGGTTTACGAGGCGTTCGTCGAAGGTGCGAAGGAAGGCTTCGACGTGGCGAAGAATCTGCTGCCGTATCTGGTCGCGATGCTCTGCGCAGTCGGCGTGTTGCGCGCCTCCGGAGCACTGGATTTCGGCCTGGACGGCATTCGTCATCTGGTCGAATGGGCCGGTTGGGACACGCGGTTTGTCGACGCATTGCCGACGGCGATGGTCAAACCGTTTTCCGGCAGCGCCGCCCGGGCGATGCTGATCGAAACCATGAAGACCTCAGGCGTCGACAGCTTCCCGGCGCTGGTCGCGGCGACGATTCAGGGCAGTACCGAGACCACGTTCTACGTGCTGGCGGTGTATTTCGGCGCGGTGGGGATTCAGCGAGCGCGGCATGCGGTGGGCTGTGCGTTGCTGGCGGAGTTGGCCGGTGTGGTGGGCGCCATCGGGGTCTGCTACTGGTTCTTTGGTTGAAGCAAAAGATCGCAGCCTTCGGCAGCTCCTACAGGTGTACGCCGTCCCATGTAGGAGCTGCCGAAGGCTGCGATCCTGGCGATTTCAGCGTTTGATCGGAGCCAATTGCTGGCCTTGTTCAACCGCCCAGGCCACGACTTTGGCGGTGAGGCGGTCGCTGGCCTGGCCAAATCCGGCGACCACCGCCGGCACCTGCACATCGTTCAACGGCTGACGCTCTTCGAAGCGGCGACTGGCGAGGATTCGCTGGTCATAACCGCGCACCAGTAACGCATCGACCCTGACGACGACGCCGGCCTGGGCGCCCTGGTATTCCGTTTGAAACGCTTGCAGGCTGCCGCCCAACTCCAGATCCGCCTGGAAATTGCTGTCATCGGTGCTCAACAGTCTTACCCGGCCGTCGCGCTGGAAACCGTCGAGCAAGCGATTACGCATCAGCACCGGCGCCGGATCGCTCCAGCGCGAGCCCTTGTAGCTGCTGATCACGTCGCCCTGCGGGATTACCGCAATGCTCGGCCGATTCAGCGTTTCGCTGGCCTGCAATTTATTCAACCGCAACGACCACGCTTGAGCGACTGCCGGGCTGGCCGAGGCGGGTGCCGGCGTGGCGGGCAGTCGATAGACATCCGAGGGTTCCGACTCGGGCAGGATCGAGCACGCGCCGATCAGGGTCAGGCCGGCGGCGAGAAGGGTGATTCGGGTCAGTTTCATGGGGTGAATTCCTTGTTCTTGTCGCTGCCCAGCAGGTAACCGCTGGGGTTGGCCTCGAGGCGTTGGGAGATGGCGCGCAGCGAGGTCAGCGTTTCGCGCAGCTCGCGAATCGCCGGCGCCAGGCCATTGAGACCCTGCATGCCGTTATCCAGCGAGTTCTGGTTTTTGCTGAGCAAGCCGTTGATGGTCACGCTGCTCTGTTCCAGCGACTTCATCGCCTGCTCGGCGCTGCCCAAGGCCTGTTTGCCCTGATCGTTGAGCAAGCCGTTGGCGTTGCGCATCAACAGCGAGGTCTGCTCGAGCATGCTGCCAGCCTGTTTACCCACGCTCGCCAGTTGCTGCATGGCCTGTTTGATGTCGCCACGCTGGTCGTTGATGGTGCCGGTGGTCTGTTCCAGATGGGCGAGGGTCTTGCTCACGCGCTCGACGTTTTCCGCGGAGAACATGTGGTTGGCGTTCTGCAGCAGCGCGCTGATGCCGGTCATCAAGTCGCTGCTGTCATTGAGCAGCCGGGAAATGGGCGAGGGCGAGGCGATCAGGGTTGGCAACTGACCGTCGTGGCCGCGCAATTTCGGGCTCTCGGGGGTGCCGCCGCTAAGCTGGATGATCGAGGTGCCGGTGATGCCGGTCAGCGCCAGTTTGGCCTGGGTGTCTTCCTTGACCGGCGTGTCGCCGGCCAGACGAATCCGTGCCAGCACCCGGCGCGGGTCCTGCGGGTCGAGGCGCAGGCTGACCACGTCGCCGACCTTGATCCCGCTGTACTGCACCGAGCTGCCCTTGGACAAGCCACTGACCGCCTCGTTGAACACCACTTCGTAATCCTTGAACTCGGTATCGACGCTGGATTTGGCCAGAAACAGGCCGAAGAGCAGGGCGCCGGCCACGACGATTACCGTGAACAGGCCGATCAACACATGATGGGCTCGGCTTTCCATGTCAGACCTCGTTGAGCAGTTTGGCGGCGTCCAGCGCCGAGCGGCCGCGCGGGCCGTGGAAGTATTCGTGAATCCACGCGTCGTCGGTTTCCGAGACGACATCGATGGGCCCGGCGACCAGCACTTTCTTCTGCGCCAGCACCGCCACGCGGTCGGTGATGGTGTAGAGCGTGTCGAGGTCATGGGTAACCAGAAACACGCTCAGGCCCAGCGCATCGCGCAGGGTCAGGATCAATTGATCGAACTGCGCCGCGCCAATCGGATCGAGGCCGGCGGTGGGCTCATCGAGAAACAGTATGTCCGGATCCAGCGCCAGGGCCCGCGCCAGCGCAGCGCGCTTGATCATGCCGCCGGACAGCGACGCCGGGTACTTGTCCGCAGCCGACAACGGCAGCCCGGCCAGCGCCAGTTTCACTGCCGCCAGGTGCTCGGCGTCGTGACGACTGAGGCCGGCGTGCTCGATAAGGGGCAGGGCGACGTTCTCGGTGACAGTCAGCGACGAAAACAGCGCGCCTTTCTGAAACAACACACCAAAACGGCGTTCGATCAGCGAACGCTCGTGCTCGGCCAGGCTCGGCAGATTTTTCCCGAAGACTTTGACGACGCCTTCACTGGGCCGGTTCAGCCCGACAATGCTGCGCAGCAGCACCGATTTGCCGGTGCCGGAGCCGCCGACCACGGCAAGGATTTCGCCTCTATACACATCCAGATCGAGGTGCTCGTGCACGCTCTGCGGGCCGAAGCGGTTGCACAGGCCACGAACTTCGATCACCGCCTCCGAGGGCGCGCGGGGTAGACGACTCACCAGCCCATCTCCATGAAAAACAGCGCAGCCACCGCATCGAGCACGATAACCACGAAAATCGATTGCACCACGCTGGACGTGGTGTGGGCGCCGACCGATTCGGCGCTGCCGCTGACCTTGAAGCCTTCCAGGCAACCAATCGCCCCGATCAGGAAGGCGAAGATCGGCGCCTTCACCAACCCGACCAGAAAATGCTGAATGCCAATGTCCGATTGCAGCAGCGACAGGAACATCGCCGGCGAGATGTCCAGCGACACCGCGCAAACCACGCCGCCGCCGACAATCCCCGAGAGCATCGCCAGAAAAGTCAGCATCGGCAGCGCCACCAGCAGCGCCAGCACCCACGGCACCACCAGCAATTCGATGGGGTCGAGGCCGAGGGTGCGGATCGCGTCGATTTCTTCGTTGGCCTTCATCGAGCCGATCTGCGCGGTGAAGGCACTGGCGGTGCGCCCGGCCATCAGAATTGCGGTGAGCAGCACACCGAACTCGCGCAGGAACGAGAAGCCGACCAGATCCACGGTAAATATCGTCGCGCCGAAACTGGCCAGCACCGTGGCGCCGAGAAACGCCACCACCGCGCCAACCAGAAACGTCAGCAAGGCCACGATGGGCGCGGCGTCCAGGCCGGTCTGCTCGATATGCGCGATCATCGGTGTGATGCGCCAGCGCCTGGGCCGGAACAGGCCACGGGCGAGGACTTCGAGAATCAGGCCGACGAAGCCGAGCAACTGCAGCGTGTCTTTCCACACCGTATCCACCGCGCGACCGATACGTGTCAGCAGTTGCACACTGACGCTGATTTCCGGCTCCTTGATCGGCACGCAGAAATCGCTCAGCGAGCAGTACACGGTTTGCAGCAAGGCGCGGTCGGCCGTCGAAAGGGTGCAGTCAGGGTGTTCGGCGGATTTGCCCAGTCGTTCGGAACCGAGCAGTTCGACCAGCAACGAGGCGCCAGCCGTATCGAGGGCGCCGAGGCCGTTCAGATCGATCGGTGTGTTGGCGTCGTACTGGCCGTGGAGCTTTTCGCTCAGCTGCTTGAGCGCGGTGTAATGGGCGAGCGTCCAGTCGCCGGTGACCCGCAGGCGGGCAGGGCTGAGCGCGGTGTCCAGGTGGGCACTGCCGGGGGTTGGGCTGCTGGTCATAAGCTCCGTGCTTGTACGGCCGTTACAAGATCCTACGTAATAGCACGAACCGGATTACTTTTCTTTGGCCGGTGTGCTGTCAGTGATCGCGAAGCGCAGCACACCGATCAACTGGCCATCCTCGGTCAGCACCCGCACCTGCCACTTGCCGGCCGGGTTGCCAGGGAAGTTCTGTTTGTGCGTCCACGCCCGGTAACCTTCCTTGCGCCCGCCATGGATATCGAGGGCGATGCGGTCGACCTCTTTGCCGTTAAAGGTCCAGACGTGATAAATCCGCTCGTCGAGGCCGCGCGGTGCGTTGATCGCAGTGTAGGCGTAGAGCCCGCCGCTGCGAATCTGCTCGGCGCTGACGGTATCAAGGCTGGCGCCGGGGGTGCGATCCTGCAGTTGCGTGCTGATCGCCACGTCAGTCATCCACAGCGTCGCCGGTGGCACCCACGAGCGTAGCGCCCAACCGACGCCGCCAATACCGACGGTGATGAACAGGATCGCCAGTGCGTTGCGCACGGTGCGGATCGGGAAGATCGACGCCAGGCTCGGGAACGACAGCAGCACGGCAATTCCCAGCGACCACTTGAAACTCTGCGCCGTGGTCAAGTGCATGATCACCGGCAATGCCGTGAGCAGGGCGGCGAACAGGGTCAGGGTGTGCAGCGCGAGAAACGCCCAGCGCCGAGGCGCCAGCCATTTGTAGTACAGCGGATCGACGATGGAAATCAGAGCGGCAACGCTGAGCAGGCCGGTGAAAATCAACTGGCCGCTGTTCCAGGTCGTGGTGATGAAAAAGAACGGCAAAACGAAAAACAGGCTTTCCTGATGGATCATCTGCGTCGCATAACGCAGCAGCGGCTGGGGAATCTCGCGCTTGAAGATCCGCGTGAACAGTCCTGTCAGGGTGTTTTCCAGCATCAACCAGATCCAGCTCAGCAGCATGATCACGGTGATCCAGCTCGCCAGCCCCTGCTGGCGGTCGACCAGCATGAAACTGCCGACCCCGGAAATGAAACCACCCGCCGCAACAACCCCGGGGTAGCGCTTGATCAGCTCGATAATGCGCTGGACCAGAAGGGTTATTTTCGACATGTGGGCGATTCACTGCAGGGTAGGGAAATACCCCGACAGAGTAGCGTCCGCCGGGCGTTGTGGCGAGTTTGGGCTCATTAAAACCGACACACCCCCCTGTGGGAGCGAGCTTGCTCGCGATAGCGGTATTACATTCAAAATTGATGTCGGCTGACAGATCGCATTCGCGAGCAGGCTCGCTCCCACAGGGTTATGCCTCAGTCGTCGGCGGGTGTTTTCGGTGGCGATGCAGGCGCCAGCCGATCACGATCAGCAGCAATACGCCGATTCCACCCGCGACCAGCCACAACACCTGATCATCACTGATCAACGGCTTCTCGATCCTGATATACCCCGGCTGCAACAGCAGCTCGCGCATGGCCTTGTTCGCCGCCTCCAGCGTTACCCCTTGCAACTCTCGCGCTGGATTGGCGAAGCGGCCATCCTGATAGTCGGCGAGCGCGCTCCAGTAGTAGTCCGCCAGTGCGCTGTTGCCTTGCACGGCCCAGGCCTGATGGGCGATGGCGGCTTGTTTGATACGGGCAAAGGTGTTCGGGTCGAGGCCGTTTTTCAGCAAGTCGGCCTTGAGGTCTTCCAGCACTTGAATGGCTTCGTCGACGTCATCGCGATCAAGGTCAGCGTTGAGGCTCATGAAGCCGACACCGCCGAACACTTCACGCTCGGCCCACGGTCCGTACGACAAGCCGTGATTGAGGCGAATTTGCCGATACAGCGCCCAGTCGAGGTAATCCTTGAGGATGTCGAAAGTCTGGTCGTACTGATCGTCGATCACCGGTTCCGGCACCAGCCAGTGCAGCTTGGCACTGTCGCCGATGAAGCCACGGGTGAGGGTGCGTTCATGGGCGGCGCTGGTGCGAATGTCCGGCAGCGCCCGGTGCTCGCTCGGCTCGACCGGCTGCAGTTCGCCCCAGGTGCGCTCAAGATAGGCCGGCAGCAGTTTGTCGAGTTCGCCGACGACGATCAGGGTCATGTTGTTCGGCGCGTACCAGGCCTTGCGCACCTTCTCCAATTGCTCCTGGGTCAGGTGGCCGACTTCGGCGCGCTGCGGGCATTTCAACCCCAGCTCGACGGCCAATTGATTGCTCGCGGTGTGACCGAGATCCTGGCGGTCGAGAAAACGCTGCAGTTTGGTGTAATGGCCGCCGTCTTCGCGCTCGACCACGCGTTTCGCCGCGTTGATAGCATTGTCATCGATGCGCGTCTGGGTCAGCAGCGCAAGCAGCAGGTCGAGCACCTTGCGCTGATTTTTCGCCGGGGCTTCGATGACGAATGTGGTGTCGGCATTGCTGGTGAACGCATTCCAGTCACCGCCCAGCGCCTGCATGCGTTCTTCCAGACCGCCTTCTCCGGTGGCGTCGATGCCGCTGAACAGCAGGTGTTCGAGCAGATGGGGCAGCTCTTTTTCGTTGCAGTCGAAGTCATCGAGGCCAATGCCGACCACCAGCCGGATCGCTACATGCCCACGTTCGGTGCCGGGCTTGAGCAGCAACTGCAAACCGTTGGGCAGCGCATAACCTTCGACCTGAAAACGATCCAGGGCAAAAGCGGGCAGGGAACCGAGCAACAGACAGGCGAACAACAGGCAACGCATAACAGGCTTCCATACGGCTGATTTGGAGATCCGTGTCGCTATTCAGACCGCCCTTCGCGAGCAGGCTCGCTCCCAGAATTGAAATACATTCCCCTGTGGGAGCGAGCCTGCTCGCGAAGATCTTGCGGCTGAACCACTGTAACTGACTGACCCCAGCCCCAGACGTTCAAGGCGAATGCGTGATGTCGACCATATCATCCACCGCCAGCGCGCCGGTGTCCGCCGTTTCCAGCACCACATAGGCGCTGCTGCAGAACAGCGAATTGAGCCGTTTCATGTCGGCAATCAATTCCAGGTGCAGCGAACTGGTTTCCAGACTCTGAACGATCTTGCGTTGCAAGCGGCTGACATGCGCATGGGCCAGACGCCGTTCCTGCGCACGAAAGCGGCGTTTCTCGCGCAGCAACTGCCGGGCGCTTTCGCGATCGCCGCTGAGGAATACCGACAGACCCAGCCGCAGGTTGGCGATCAGTTGCTGTTGCAGCCCGGCGAGGTCTTCCAGGCCTTCTTCGGAAAACGACCGCCGCTGCGAAGTTTTCTGCTGCTGGATCTTGCGCAACATGCGTTCGATCAAGTCGGCGGCGAGCTTCAGGTTGATCGCCAGCTCGATGATCTCGGCCCAACGGCGGCTGTCCCGTTCACCAAGATCCTCGCGGGGCATCTGCGCCAGATACAGCTTGATCGCACTGTACAGCGCTTCGATGTCATCGGTGAGCCGGCGCATTTCCTGAGTCACCGCCGTCTGCTTGCCGCGCAGCACATCGAGGGAAGCGTCGAGCATGTTATCGAGCAGATCGCCCATACGCAGGGTTTCCCGCGCAGCATTGGCCAGCGCCAGGCTCGGTGTGACCAGTGCGGTCGGGTCAAGGTGTCGGGGTTTGGCGGTGCCGTTGACCTCCGGCCGCTCCGGCAATAGCCAGGCGCACAGCCTTGCCATCGGCCCCACACTGGGCAGGAGGATCAGGCAGCGTGCGGTGTTGTAGAGCAGGTGGAAACCGATGACCATTTCCTGCGGGCTGAAATCGAGGCTGTCGATCCAGTGCACCAGCGGATCGAGCACCGGAATGATCAGCAGCAGGCCGATCAGTTTGTACAACAGACTGCCCAGCGCCACCTGGCGGCCGGCGGCGTTCTGCATGCTGGTGCTCATGAACGCAAGAACGCCGCTGCCGATATTGGCGCCGATCACCAGACCGATTGCCACCGGCAGACTGATCACCGCCGCGCCGGCCAGTGTCGCGGTGAGCAACACAGCGGCAAGGCTGGAGTAGGAAATCATCGCGAACAACGCGCCGACCAGAGCGTCGAGAAGGATATCGCCGGTCAGCGAGGCGAAGATCACTTTCACCCCTTGCGCATGGGTGATCGGCGCCGCAGCTTCGACAATCAATTGCAGCGCGAGAATGATCAGCCCCAGGCCGATCGACACCCGCCCCATCTGCCCGAGTCGCGTCTGTTTGCGCGACAGGAAGAAAATCACCCCAAGGAAAATCAGCAGCGGCGACAGCCACGACAAGTCAAACGTCAGCACCCGCGCCATCAACGCGGTACCGACATCGGCGCCAAGCATGGTCGCCAGCGCCGGGGTCAGCGCCATCAGGCCCTGACCGACAAACGAGGTGACCAGCATCGCCGTGGCGTTGCTGCTCTGCACCATGGCAGTGACCAGAATACCGGCGACGAACGCCAGCCATTTCTTCGACATGTTCTGGCCGATCACATGCCGCAAATTGGTGCCATAAACCCGCAGGATGCCGGTTCGGACGATATGCGTGCCCCAGATCAGCAGGGCGACGGCAGACAGCAGATTGAGCAGGGTGAGCATGCAGACCCCCTGGAGTAGCAGCGCCCCAGAGGGGCAAGTGGACGGTACCGCGCGGTTTCTACGTATTTGATACTTAAGCTGTAGTTGGCCAACGGTCTGGGCGCCAGCATTGCACAGCTAAAGCGTGGATTGAAACAAAAGTGTCATGAACAGGTTCACCCCCCAGCTAAATCGTAGCGGCGCCCATCGACAGCCAATGCTTACCTGCCAAAGCCGTCGACTTCCTCTGAGACGATTGAAAACGGTCAATCACTGAAGTGATCTTCACCAAAACCCACATCAATCAAATATTTGGCCGTATCAGGATTTCGTTCGTCGCAACGTGCGTAGCATTTGATGTGGAGGAACAGGCTGTACTTATGCGGAATCAACAGAATGACACCGTCCAATTGGTCAAAAAGCTTGGCTTGAAGGCGCACCTTGTCTTCTTGAGTTTCAGTCTTGAGCCAATCATTCCCTTCAACAGCTTCTGGCGACCAGCCTGCCTTTTTGAACGTCTGCTGCAGCACTCCCAGCAGATTCACTGCCTGCTCGAAAGGTAACGTTTCCAGCATTGGTGAGGTAGAAAGGGTGATCACTTTGAAATCAGACCAGCCAATCGCACCGAATTTTGTAACGGGCAACGTGAACCCGTGTTGTTCGTCATCGAATGTGATGACCACTGGGCTACTGATCCACGTCGAACTTGGGTGAGGCGGATCACCGGGATAGATCGCCGTGTTGTCCTCAACGTCAAAGGTCGAATCTCTTTCAACGCTGGGATAAGACTTGCCGACATGGACTCGTAAAACGTCGATTGGATAGTGGAAGGATGTGATGCAAAAAAACTGCGCGAAAAACAGCGTTAGTTTCCAGCGTCTGGCACGAGCCGTACAGCGCTTGCTCATTCGCTGTAGTAATCCTTGCCGGCACTGACATCGATCAGATATTTCGCCGTCTTCGGATCTCGCTCATTACAGCGCGCGTAGCATTTGACGTTGAGCGCGAGACTGTACTTATGAGGGATCAAGAGCACTGTCACCTTGACGTGATCAAACAACTCGACCTGAAGCGTCTTTCGACTGGTTTCATCAGCCGTATTCACCCAAGGATTGGTCTCACTGTTCCACTCTACCCATCCGGCGCTTTTAAGCTGGCTCTGAAGTTGATCAAGCACCACCATGAGTTGGTCGAAGGGCAACGTTTCGAGCATAGGAGAGGTCGTCATATTCGAAACCTTTCCCTCGTCAAATCCGATTGAGGCGAATTTGGTGGCTGGCAACGTAAAGCCGTGCTCCGGGTCATCGAAATGAATGATTACTGGCGTAGAAATCCAGGTAGAGCTGGGATGCGGAGGGTTTCCGGAGTACATCACCGTATGGGCTGCCACGTTAAATGTGGAGCCGGCGACTGTCGTGTCGTAAGTCTTTCCGATATGGACTCGCAGGGTCTCCGTACCCCAAGTGGAATACGCGATTGCCGCCCCAACTAAAGCAGCAGCGAGAATTATGACGAAGCGCTTTCTCGACAACTGGATCACTGTACTCCCCCACCCTTAGAAATTTCTGTTATGGACTGTCGCCTGACACGCCGCTATCGCTGGCAAGCCAGCTCCCACAGGTTTTGCGGTGATTTTTTTGAATGGGGTTAAACACGGATTGCGCAGGAGTGTTTATGCACACGCCATGTTACGCGGCGACAGGCTACAAATCCTTGCGCCGTTGCCTACGGCTACGCCAGAATCCGCCGGCTTGTGCGCTTTGGGCTAGCTGCGTAACTTGGTTCCGTCACTGCTCATCAGTGATCGGGTTTAGCAGCTCGATGATTCCACGCGGCACAAGTCTCTATCAGTCAGGTATCCGTTCCTGCACCTGATGGTGGCTGTGCGCAGGGCACCTTCGGGTGCGCCGATTGCGTGGCTCATCGGTCTGCTAACCTGCGTACAGCTGCCACCCTTATCGTTTAGCAGCGAGCTGGTTGCAGCCTCATGTTGAGAGGTAAGAGCCCGTGAAAAAGATAACGCCCGATCCACCCGATACCGATTTCTCCCGCCACGACCCCGACCTCGAAGCGCAAAGACTCAAACAAGCCGCCGACCGCGCCCTCGATTTCTACCTCTGTCCCGGTCTCAAACAAGACCCCGGCGCCGCGCGCAAGCCCAGCACCATTTTCCTCGTCGATCCGGCTGTGGATAACGAAACGCTGCTGGTGCACGCCTGCGAATCTTTGGCGTCGGCGAGCATCATGGCCAGTGATCTGGCCGGGTTTATTGATGGACCGCAGCGCAATTCACTGCTGGGGATCCAGCAAGTCATCATGTTGGGTGAGCTGGCCGTCAACCGCGTCCTCGACAACCTCGTTCCTCCTGCCTGAACGCAGAAACAAATGTGGGAGCGAGCCTGCTCGCGAAAGCGGTGGGCCAGTCAAAATTGATGTCGACTGGCGCTCCGTCTTCGCGAGCAGGCTCGCTCCCACAGGGGGTATCGCTTGCGATGGACTACCGGGTTACTGCCCCGGCACATCCTTGCGCAGTTTCACTGGATCCTGCTGCTGTTTCTTCCTGGCCATCGCGCCGCGCAGTTTGATGTTGATCGCTTCCACCGCCAGCGAGAACGCCATGGCGAAGTAGACGTAGCCTTTTGGCACATGCACGTCGAACGACTCGGCAATCAGCACGGTACCGACCACCAGCAGGAACGACAGCGCGAGCATTTTCAGCGATGGATGCTTGTCGATGAACTCGCTGATCTTGCCCGAGGCCAGCATCATCACCAGCACCGCGACGATGATCGCCGCGACCATCACCGGCACATGGGAGACCATGCCGACGGCGGTGATCACCGAATCCAGCGAGAAGACGATGTCGATGATCGCGATCTGGATGATGGTGTAGAGGAAGTTGCCGCCCTTGCCCGATGGCGCGTCGTCGCTTTCGTCTTCGCCTTCCAGCGCGTGGTACATCTCCTGCGAACTTTTCCACAGCAGGAACAGGCCACCGAAGAACAGAATCAGGTCGCGGCCGGAAATGCCCTGGCCGAACACTTCGAAGAGGTCGGCGGTGAGGCGCATGACCCAGGTGATCGACAGCAGCAAGAGGATCCGCGTGATCATGGCCAGGCCAAGACCGAAGATCCGCGTGCGCGCCTGCATGTGCTTGGGCATGCGGCTGACCAGGATCGAAATCATGATGATGTTATCGATGCCGAGGACGATTTCCAGGGCGGTCAGGGTGAAGAAGGCAACCCAGATTTCGGGGTTGGTCAGCCATTCCATGTGTATTCCTTTGAGCGATTGTTAAACCGAAAAAGGTCCGGGCTTCAAACCGCGAAGCCAGGACCCGCAACGGTGAGTCTTGGGCTTATAGAGTGCTGAACACCGGGAAAGTCCCCAACAGCAGTGCAGCAATCAGGATGCAGATACACACCAGGATCGCCCATTTCAGGGTGAAACGCTGGTGATCACCGAAATCGATGCCGGCCAGTGCCACCAACAGATAGGTCGACGGCACCAACGGGCTCAGCAAGTGGACGGGCTGACCGACGATCGAGGCACGGGCCATTTCCACCGCAGTGATCCCATAGTGACTGGCCGCTTCGGCCAGCACCGGCAACACGCCATAGTAGAAGGCGTCGTTGGACATGAAGAAGGTGAACGGCATGCTCACCAGCGCCGTGATCACCGCCAGGTACGGGCCGAGGAACTCCGGAATCACTGCCAACAGGCTCTTCGACATCGCATCGACCATGCCGGTGCCCGACAGGATACCGGTGAAGATACCGGCCGCAAAGATCAGCCCGACCACTGCCAGCACACTGCCGGAATGCGCGGCGACGCGATCCTTCTGCATTTGCAGGCACGGGTAGTTGACGATCATGGCGATACTGAACGCGACCATGAACAGTACCGGCAGCGGCAGCAGACCGCCGATCAGCGTGCACATCAGGCCGAAGGTCAGCGCGGCGTTGAACCAGATCAGCTTCGGACGGCGCGCGTCGGGGAATTGCGAGACGCTGATTTCACTGTGATCGATCTCGTCGCCGACCAGGTGCAGCTCGCCGAGGCGGGCACGCTCACGCTTGCCGTAGAAGTACGCAATGACCAGGATCGCTACCACACCAGCGGCCATGGCCGGGATCATCGGTACGAAGATGTCCGACGGATCGACATGCAGCGCACTCGCCGCACGGGCGGTCGGGCCGCCCCATGGGGTCATGTTCATCACGCCACCGGCGAGGATGATCAGACCGGCCATGATCCGCGGGCTCATGCCGATGCGGCTGTACAGCGGCAGCATGGCGGCCACGCAGATCATGTAAGTGGTCGCGCCGTCACCATCGAGGGAAACGACGAGCGCCAGAACGGCGGTGCCGACCGAAACTTTCAACGGGTCGCCCTTGACCAGTTTGAGGATCTTGCGCACGGCCGGGTCGAACAGGCCGGAGTCGATCATCAGGGCGAAATACAGAATGGCAAACATCAACATCACGCCGGTCGGCGCCAGTTTGGTGATGCCCTCGAGCATCATCGGGCCGATTTTCGGTGCGAAGCCGCCGAACAGGGCGAACAGGATCGGGATGATGATCAGGGCGATCAGCGCGGACAGGCGCTTGGTCATGATCAGGAACATGAACGTGATGACCATGGCGAAGCCAAGGAAAGTCAGCATGGGAATACTCCAGGCGTAGCGCGGCTAATGAATGGGCGGATCGGGCGGGATCAGCGCAGAACGGCGAGCACGAGACGTACGGGAGGATTTACAGCGCGAAGGCGGGTTGCAGAGGACATCAGAATCACCATTGTTGTTGTTAATTGGGCCGGGCCTGTGCAGCAATCACAGGTCTTGGGCCAACCGGTCTGTTGCCGGGAGTGGGGCGATCCTAATCGGGGAAGCTTTCAGCTACCTTTCGCTGCACAAAGCGATGCATGAATGGACTACCGGCGGTCGGATGCACTGAGGGCCAATAAATACGGGAGCGTGAGCAGTGAAGACGAACAAATCACACAGCGGCGGCTGTCACTGCAGACACATCCGCTATCAGTTCAGCGCCGCGTTGCACGACATCGCACATTGTCATTGTTCGATCTGCCGCAAGGTCAGCGGCGGCATCGTCACCACCTGGATCACCGTGCCAGCGGTGGATTTTCAATGGCTGGCCGGAACGCCGGCACGCTATGACTCATCGGCCAGCTGCACGCGATTCTTCTGCCCGAACTGCGGCGCGCAGCTGGCGCTGGTGACATCGCTCAGCCCGTCCAGTATCGACGTGACCATCGCCACACTGGACCATCCGGAGCAGGCGCCAGCCGAGCGGCACATCTGGACCGAAAGCCAACTGCCCTGGCTGCACCTGGATGAACATCTGCCCGGCGAAGCCGGAGAAACTCTCGATTAAAACACCGATAGATTCAACGGCCGCATCGCACCCATCCAGATGGCGTGTTCGGTATGGTCGAGCAAGTCATTGCCGGTGTCCGGGTGCAGGAACACCACCAGGCCTTTGCGATTGAGCGCCAGCCACGGCAGCACTTCGCCAATCAGTTCGGGGCCGAAGGCCAGTTGGCAGCTCCAGTCGGGGTGCGGGCCCACCGGGCGCTGATGAACACGGCCCATTGTCAGGGCAAACAATTGCGCGGCGGCCTCGCACAAGGCCCGCGCCTGGTCGATGGTTTGCGCGTCGAAATAGATGTGGGCGTGATAGCCCTTGATCCCTTGCATCGTGTCGCCTCTCAATCGGTTCGAACCCTTGGCTGTTTCCACCGTCACAGGCCATATAGGACAAATATAAGGAAAACAGCCATGAAAAATGCCGAAACTCCAGTGGTGAAAGTGGCGCTCTATGGTGCCATGGCCAGCCTGGGCGGTGCGTTGATGGCTGAATTGCTGCGCCGCCAACACGAAGTCATCGCCATTCTCGATGATCTGACCGCTCTCGCGCCGCGCCCGGGGTTACGCACTAAAACCGGCGATTTGTTCGATGCCGAGCGGGTCAATCAGAGTGTCGCGGGCTGTTCTGCGGTGATCTGCCTGCTCGACGCGCCGGGGCTGCCGTTCAGCAGCGACCACGTCGAGCGCTCGGTGACGCTCGGGCCGGTGGAACAGGTGTTGGCCGTCGACGCGTTGGTCGAGGGTTTGCAGCTGGCGAGCGTGCCGCGTTTGTTTCTGGTGGGCAATTTCGGCGTGCTCGATGAGCCTGACAGCGACGACCAGTTGCAACGGCATGCCGCAGAGGAAATCCTTGAAGCTGTGCAAAGCAGCTCTCTGCGCTGGACGCTGGTCAACGCGCCGCATGGGGTGGCCGGGCTGACCATCGAGCATTTCAGTCAGGTCGGCGGCAATCTCGAACCGGGCCTGGCCGAACCGCTGGAGCGCCTGAACCGTGTTGCGGTGGGCATCGCCGATGAGCTGCGGCTGAATCTGCATGTCGGTGAGCATGTGAATTTTGTGGCGGCTTCTGATTCGTAAAAGATCGCAGCCTGCGGCAGCTCCTACATGAGATCGCATTCCATTTGTAGGAGCTGCCGAAGGCTGCGATCTTTTCGCTTCACACCGCAATTGAAGGCAGAGTCAGACCGTTGAGCGATTCGGCGCTGCTGGCCTGCTCGGCCATCAACCAGTCAACGAACTGTTGAATCAATGCGCCTCGGCGTTTGCGTTGGGGCAATACCACGTAATACCCCAGCCGCGATATCGTGGTCTCCGCCAGCGGTCGGCACAGTAAACCCTGCACCAGCAAGTTATCCACAAGGTGGCGCCAGCCAATCGCCACGCCTTGCCCACCAATCGCCGCTTGAATCAGCAGCGTGTAATTGTCGAAGCGCAACTGGCCCGGCGCTGGCGGCGTGGTCAGGCCCAGTTGACGAAACAGCCCGCTCCAGTCGAACCAATTACTGCTGTTTTCGCCGCGCAGGTGCAGCAGCGGAAATTCCAGCAGCGCATGAGCAGGCAAGGGCAGCGAGCGATCCTTGAGCAATAGCGGACTGCACACCGGAAATACTTCTTCGCTGAACAACCAATGGCTCTCGCCTTGCTTGAAGCGGCCATCGCCAAACAGAATCGCCACGTCGATATCGGTACGCAGCATATTGTGGTTACGTTCGCTGGTGACCAGGCTGACATCGATATGCGGATTGGCCTCGTGGAAGCGATGCAGACGCGGCATCAGCCAGTAGGCAGCGAAAGCGAAATCCGTGGCGACTTGCAGCACTTCATGTTGCTGCTGCGCGCTGATTGCGCTCAAGCCTGCGTCGATATTCTGCAAACCGAGGGCAACTTGCTCGAAGAGCAGGGCGCCCACTTCAGTCAATCCAATGCCTCGATAAATCCGGTCGAACAGGCGCGTGCCGAGCTGTTCTTCCAAGCGTTTTATCTGCTGGCTGATCGCCGGTTGCGTGGTGCCGAGCTCCACGGCGGCAGCGGTAAAGCTGCGATGGCGCGCCGCCGCTTCAAAGGCGCGCAGCAGGTCGAGGGACAGGTCACCGAGGGCGTCATACATAAGCTGTGCTTATCCTAGTCATTGTCCGGCGCGGGCTTTACCGAAACAGGCATGGACTCCATGCTCGATCGCAGCACTCTCGCATAAATATTCAACATGGAATGCCGCGATCACATGAAGCGCAAGAACATTCTTTTCATCATGGCCGATCAAATGGCCGCGCCAATGTTGCCGTTCTACCGCCCGTCGCCGATCAAACTGCCGAATCTGTCCCGCCTCGCCGCCCAAGGCGTGGTATTCGACGCCGCTTATTGCAACAGCCCGTTGTGCGCGCCGTCGCGTTTCACCCTGGTCAGTGGTCAATTGCCGAGCAAAATCGGCGCCTACGACAACGCTGCTGATTTCCCCGCCGATATCCCGACTTACGCCCACTACCTGCGTCGCCTCGGCTATCGCACCGCGTTGTCGGGAAAGATGCATTTCTGCGGGCCGGATCAACTGCACGGTTATGAAGAACGCCAGACCAGCGATATCTACCCGGCCGACTATGGCTGGGCGGTGAACTGGGACGAGCCGGATGTGCGGCCGAGCTGGTATCACAACATGTCCTCAGTGCTGCAGGCCGGGCCGTGCGTGCGCACCAATCAGCTGGATTTCGACGAAGAGGTGGTGTTCAAGGCCCAGCAATACCTGTTCGATCACATTCGCGAGGACGGCGATCAGCCGTTCTGCCTGACCGTGTCAATGACTCACCCACACGACCCGTACACGATTCCCAAGAAATTCTGGGATTTGTATGACGATGCCGATATCCCGCTACCCACAGCCTTGAACCAGGACGAACTCGATCCGCACTCGCAACGCCTGCTCAAAGTTTACGACCTGTGGAACAAGCCACTGCCTGTGGATAAAATCCGCGATGCCCGTCGTGCCTACTTCGGCGCATGCAGCTATATCGACGCCAACGTCGGCAAATTGTTGCAGACCCTCGAGGATACCGGGCTGATCGACGACACCATCATCGTCTTCTCCGGTGACCACGGTGACATGCTCGGCGAGAAGGGCCTCTGGTACAAAATGCACTGGTTCGAGATGGCCGCACGAGTGCCGCTGTTGATCAGCGCGCCGGGGCAGTTCGAGGCGGGCCGGGTCAGCGCCGCCGTTTCTACCGCCGATCTGCTACCGACCTTCGTGGATCTGGCCGGCGGCACCCTGGAGCCGGGCTTGCCGCTGGACGGCCGTTCGCTGCTGCCGCACCTGCAAGGGCGGGGCGGGCATGACGAGGTGTTCGGCGAGTATATGGCCGAAGGCACCGTCAGCCCGTTGATGATGATCCGCCGTGGCGCCTACAAATTTATCTACAGCGAAAGCGACCCGTGCCTACTCTTCGATGTGGATAACGACCCCCGGGAAGAGGAAGAGTTGAGCCAGTCGCCGGATCATCGCCAGCTGTTCGACGAGTTTCTCGCTGAAGCACGGGCGAAATGGGACATCCCGACGATCCATCGGGACGTACTGGCCAGCCAGCGCCGACGCCGTTTCGTCGCTGACGCACTAACCATCGGCAAGCTGAAGAGCTGGGATCACCAGCCGCTGGTCGACGCCAGTCAGCAGTACATGCGCAACCACATCGACCTTGATGATCTGGAGCGCAAAGCCCGTTATCCACAACCCTGCCAAAACCAATAACGTTAAGGGGAAGTCCATGCGCAAGTTATCCACAGCAGTGACCGTCGGCCTGATCGCATTGAGCAGCGCTTCGGCCTTTGCCGAGCAGGGTTGCGAAACGGTGAAAATGGCCGATCCGGGCTGGAGCGACATCGCGGCTACCAATGCCATCACCGGGTTCCTGCTGGACGGCATGGGCTACAAGGCCAAGGTGGACACCCTCGCAGTGCCGATCACCTTCGGTGGTTTGAAGGATGGTCAGGTGGACGTGTTCCTCGGCAACTGGATGCCGGCGCAGCAGGGCTTCTATGACAAGTTCGTCGCTACCGGCGAGGTGACGCAACTGGCGAAGAATCTCGAAGGCACCGAATTTACCCTCGCCGTTCCCGACTATGTCTGGGAAGCGGGTGTGCATGATTTTGCCGACCTTAACAAGTTTGCCGACAAGTTCGACAAGAAGATTTACGGCATCGGATCGGGCGCGCCGGCGAACATCTCGCTGCAGGAAATCATCAAGAAGAACGACTTCAACCTGGGTCAATGGAAGCTGATCGAATCCAGCGAGCAGGCGATGCTGGCCGAAGTTTCGCGAGCGGTGAAGAAACAGAAATTCGTTACCTTCCTCGGCTGGACCCCGCACCCGATGAACGTGCAGCTGAAAATGCGTTATCTGAAGGGTGGCGAAAAATACTTCGGTGACACCGGCAGCGTATTTACCCTGACCCGCAAGGGCTACGCTGAGGCCTGCCCGAACGTGGGTAAATTGCTGACCAATCTGGCGTTCACCCAGGACATGGAAAACAGCATCATGGCCGAGGTGGTGAACAAGAAGGTCAGCAACACCGAGGCGGCGAAGGCGTGGATCAAGGCGAATCCGGCGGTGCTGGACAAGTGGCTGGATGGGGTGAAGACGGTAGATGGCAAGGATGCATTGGCGGCAATAAAAGCGAAGCTGTAATTCACCTCCTTACTCTTGTGGCGAGGGAGCTTGCTCCCACTGGAGTGCGAAGCGCTCCTCATCCGGCAGACCAGGTCAACCGATGGTACCTGGTCACCGGTTTTCGGGGGCTGCTACACAGCCCGGCGGGAGCAAGCTCCCTCGCCACAATAACGGAGGCTGGCCTGTTACTCTTTTGCAAAACCCCAACCGCGAGGACCCATGGCCTTCCCCAGCCGTCGCTCATTTTTCCCCTTCCTGAACTGGCTGCCACGGCAGACCCGCGCCAGCGTTGGACGGGACCTGATCGTCGGCCTCAGCGGTGCGATTCTCGCCTTACCCCAGTCAATTGCCTATGCACTGATTGCCGGTCTTCCACCGGAATACGGCCTGTATGCGGCGATCATTCCAGTGTTGATCGCCTGCCTGTGGGGATCGTCATGGCATCTGATCTGCGGTCCGACGGCGGCGATTTCGATTGTGCTGTACGCCAGCGTCAGCCCGCTGGCCGTGCCGGCCTCCGAGGACTACATCACGCTGATCCTGTTACTGACGTTCCTCGCCGGGGTTTTTCAGTGGCTGCTTGGCTTGCTGCGGTTCGGCGCGCTGGTGAATTTCGTTTCGCATTCGGTGGTGCTCGGCTTCACCCTGGGTGCAGCGGTGGTGATCGCCATCGGCCAGTTGCCCAATCTGCTCGGGCTGGAATTGCCGGCCAACACTACGGCGCTCGCCAGCCTCATGGACTTGACGCGACACCTCGGGGCTGTGGATAAACCTTCGCTGACCCTCGGCGTCGCAACGGTGATCGTCGGGGTGTTACTGAAAAAACTCCTGCCGCGCTGGCCGACGCTGTTGATCACTCTGGTGCTGGCCAGCCTGTTGACGTGGTCGTGGCCGGCGATGTTCGGGCATGTGCACCTGGTCAGCGCGTTCGTCGGACGCTTGCCGCCGCTGAGCGCCTTGTCGCTGGATCTAGAGGTGATCCTGCGCCTGTTGCCGAGCGCCGTGGCAGTGGGCATGCTCGGACTGGTCACCAGCCTGTCGATTGCCCGGTCGATTTCGGCGCGCTCGCAGCAGTTGCTCGATGCCAATCAGGAAGTCCGCGCACAGGGCCTGTCGAATATTGTCGGGGCGTTTTTCTCCGGATCGCTGTCAGCCGGATCGTTTACCCGCTCGGGACTGAGTTATGAGGCGGGTGCCTGCTCGCCGCTGGCCGGAGTGTTTTCGGCGATCTGGGTGGCGTTGTTCGCGGTGTTCGGCGCCGGGCTGATCGCCCACATTCCGATCCCGGCCATGGCTGGCAGCATTCTGTTGATCGCCTGGGGATTGGTCGATCACCGCGGCATTCGCGCTTTGCTGCGGGTCAGCCGCGCCGAGTTCGTGGTGATGGCCCTGACTTGCCTCGCGACCCTGTTGCTGGAGTTGCAGACGGCGATTTACGCCGGGGTGCTGGCGTCTCTGTTCTTCTACCTCAAGCGCACCTCGCAACCACAGGTGCAGCATTGGCGCGACGGTGACGACGATGTGCTGCGCGTTGGCGGTTCGATTTTCTTCGGCGCCAGCCATTACCTGCAAGTGCGCCTGCAACGCCTGCATGGCGCGCGGGTAGTGATCGAGGCGCAGCAGATCAACTTCATCGATTATTCAGGGGTGGAGATGCTCCATCAGGAGGCGCGGCGTTTGTTGGGCCAGGGTCGCAGCCTGACCTTGCGCCGGGCAAGGCCGCCGGTAGTGGAGGAATTGAGGAAGCTGGAAGGGGCGGAGAAATGCCCGATCCGGTTTGAGGATTGAGCTGATATCGGTGGTGTCGCCATTCGCGAGCAGGCTCGCTCCCACATTCGAGCGCATTGCATTGTGGGAGCGAGCTTGCTCGCGAAGGTTTTAAAGCGCTAGTTGGCGGCGCAACTCGGCCAGTACCGGCGCGGTATCCGGGCGCACGCCGCGCCACAGGCAGAACGCCTCCGCCGCCTGCTCCGCCAACATGCCCAGACCATCCATCGCCAGCGCCGCGCCGTGCTCATTGGCCCAACGGCAAAACGCGGTGGGCTCCTTGCCGTACATCATGTCGTAACACAGGGTCTGACCCGGTTCGATCAGGCTCGGCGCAACCGGCGGCACGTCGCCACTGAGGCTAGCGGAGGTGGCGTTGATGATCACGTCTACCGGCTCGCGCAACCAGTCGAAACCACTGGCCGACACCGGCCCCAGGTCGCAGAACAGTTCCGCCAGCAGCTCCGCCTTGTCTACCGTGCGGTTGGCGATGATCACCGACGCCGGCTGTTGCGCAAGCAAAGGCTCAAGCGCGCCGCGCACCGCGCCACCGGCGCCGAGCAGAAGGATGCGTTTGCCGGTCAGGATGAACCCGGCGTTCACTGTCAGATCGCGCACCAGTCCGGCGCCATCGGTGTTGTCGCCGAGCAGTGAACCGTCGTCGAGTTTGCTCAAGGTGTTCACCGCACCTGCCCGCTGTGCCCGCGCGGTCAGGCTGTTGGCCAGACGATAGGCCTCTTCCTTGAACGGCACGGTGACGTTGGCGCCGCGCCCTTGCTGAAAGAACGCCGTGGCGCAGCCGGCAAAATCGTCGAGCGGCGCCAGCAGCGTGCTGTAGTCGAGGCGCTGGCCGGTCTGCTCGGCGAACAGCTTGTGAATCATCGGCGACTTGCTGTGGCCGATCGGGTTACCGAAAACGACGTAACGATCCATACCAGTCCTCAGGCCTCGGCCAGCCAGTCGCGATCCTGCAGGAAGTACTCGGTCAGGCGCGCTTCTTCACTGCCCGGCTCGGCCTTCCAGTCATAACCCCAGCGGACTTGCGGTGGCAGCGACATCAGAATCGATTCGGTGCGCCCACCCGATTGCAGACCGAACAGCGTGCCCCGGTCGTAAACCAGGTTGAACTCGACGTAGCGGCCACGACGGAACTCCTGAAACTCGCGCTGGCTAGCCGTGAAGGCGTCGTTCTTGCGACGTTGCACGATGGGCAGGTACGCCTCTATGTAAGCGTCACCGATGGCGCGCATGAAAGCGAAACTGGTGTCGAAGTCCCACTCGTTCAGATCGTCGAAGAACAGACCGCCAATGCCACGGGGTTCATGCCGATGCTTGATGTGGAAGTAGGTGTCGCACCAGGCTTTGTAGCGCGGGTAGACGTCCGCACCGAACGGCGCACAGGCCTGCTCGGCGACGCGGTGCCAGTGGATACAGTCTTCTTCGTTGCCGTAGTACGGCGTCAGGTCAAAGCCGCCGCCGAACCACCAGACCGGTTCTTCGCCTTCTTTTTCAGCGATGAAAAAGCGCACGTTGGCGTGGGACGTCGGCACGTGCGGGTTGTGCGGGTGAATCACCAGCGATACGCCGAGCGCTTCGAAACCCCGCCCGGCCAGTTCCGGCCGATGGGCACTGGCCGAGGGTGGCAAGCCGCTGCCAAACACGTGGGAAAAGTTGACGCCGCCCTTTTCGATAAGGGTGCCGTTTTCCAGCACACGGGTGCGCCCACCACCGCCCGCCGGCCGGGTCCAGGCGTCTTCGACGAAGCACTTGCCGCCGTCTTCAGTTTCGAGCGCGGCGCAGATGCGGTCTTGCAGGTCGAGCAGATAGGCCTTTACGGCGTCGGTGCGGGTCGTCATGGCTTCACCTTGAATCGGGCGGCGCCCCGGCAGACGGGCGGCGCAAATGGGCGCGTAGCATACCATCGCAGACCGGCGCGCCGCAGTTGACGAAGATCAGGCAGGGGAGTTGGATAGGGGGCTTGATTACGACCCAAGGAGAGCAGGCAGATGGCAAAGCGTATCCAGTTCCGCGCCCACGGCGGTCCAGAAGTGCTTGAGTATGTTGACTACGAACCCGCTGCGCCCGGGCCGAATCAGGTGCGTGTGGCCAACCAGGCGATCGGCCTGAATTTCATCGACACCTATTACCGCAGCGGACTCTATGCGCCACCGGCCTTGCCGTCCGGCCTGGGCTCCGAAGGTGCTGGCACCGTCGAGGCGGTGGGTAGCGACGTCACTCGATTCAAAGTCGGTGATCGCGTCGCATACGGCAGCGGCCCGCTGGGCGCCTACAGCCAGTTTCATGTTCTGCCTCAAGACAATCTGGTGCATCTGCCCGATGAAATCAGTTTCGAAACCGCCGCCGCAGTCATGCTCAAGGGCCTGACCGTGCAGTACCTGTTGCGCCAGACCTACGACCTGCAGGGCGGCGAGACCATTCTGTTCCACGCCGCTGCCGGTGGCGTTGGCTCCCTGGCCTGCCAATGGGCCAAGGCGCTGGGTGTGAAGCTGATCGGCACCGTGAGTTCCGCGGAAAAGGCCGAACTGGCCAAGGCCAACGGCGCCTGGGCAACCATCGATTACAGCCATGAAAACGTTGCCGAGCGTGTGCTGGCCCTGACCGATGGCCAGAAAGTCCCGGTGGTGTATGACGGCGTCGGCAAGGACACCTGGCTCACTTCCCTGGACAGTGTGGCGCCACGCGGCCTGGTAGTGAGTTTCGGCAATGCTTCGGGCGCCGTTGATGGCGTCAATCTGGGCATTCTCGCCGCCAAGGGCTCGCTGTACGTTACCCGACCGACGCTGGCGACCTACGCCAACAACGCCGAGAACCTGCAGCGCATGGCCGACGAGTTGTTCGAGATGATCATCAGCGGCAAGCTGAACGTCGAAATCAACCAACGTTATGCCCTGGCTGATGCCGCCAAGGCGCAAATCGAACTGTCGGCGCGGCGCACCACGGGCTCCACGATTTTATTGCCGTAAAGTTTCAATGGTTGTTCTCGGCGAACTTTCCATAAGTTCGCCGAGAACCTTGCCACTAAATCAAATACATCTTCCTGTGAAGTTTTTTCGCTCCTGGCCGACGACTGGCAAACTTCCTGTGAAACTTCTTCGACTCAAAAACAAGCCACTTTTCCGCCCACTCATCAATGATGGGCGGATCAATACGGGTGGTTATATTCATCTCGATACTCCGGCTGATGCGCGTTCATGTTTACAGGCTGATCAAGGGCCATGAGTATTTGCCGCCACTCTGCCGACAACAGCCAGTAATCGCCACGAGCGCGCTGTTCGATATGCAGTGATTGCGAAGCGATCGGAGACAGGCCAAAACGCTGGAACAGTTGCCGCTGCGGTGATCGACACAAGGCTGTCACCCCTGCATAACCCCTATCGATTGCCCATTCGGCGGCGGTAGCGAGCAGACCATTGATCGACACCGGCCGGTGCTGCTGCGAATGGGTTATCAGGCGACTGAATTCGACGTGGCGCGCCAACGCCACGGTGGGAGAAACATGATGCTGCGCCAGTGACGCCCACTCGAACGGCGCGGGAGTGGCTCGCAGGACGGCAATCAGCTGATCGCGCTGATACAGCAAAAAGTGCGTACTGCGCGAGGTGATCGCCAAGCGGGTCTCCAGTGCCCGGGCTCTGGAGGTGAGCATGTAATGCTGCAATCGCAGGCGAAATTGCCGATTGATGAAGCGTTCAAATTCACTGGCATCCGCTCCCGCTTCAAGAATGGCCACGCGATAATCGGCCTGTTGATTCTTGAGTGTTTCCTGAAAGCCCTGCAGATAATCCTTAAGGTGTAAATCCGTAATATCCATTACTTCTCCGCTGCCATTAACGTTTCGAAGTTGTTTCAAACACATTGAAAGAATGGATGCTTTTAAAAATCTCGCCACTGCATGGGTTCTGATAATCACGTGGGAAAACTTACAGATGTTGCAAACCAGGAGATTCATCCCACACATAAAAAGAACAATAGCGACGGAGAATGGTTTAACGGCTGAAGGACTAATCGCAGGCATGCGCAAGACTCCTCGCTCATGCTGACGAGGAGTGCGCAAAGATGATTAAAGCGGTGGCGTCACTCAGGACGGATGACGTTACCGGTGGCCAGGTCGCGGATGACACTCGGGTTCTTGCGCCCGCCAAGGCTGCCACCCAATACCAGGTCGACCTGCCCGCGGAAATACTGCTCGACCCGCAAGCGCGTGCGCGCTGCCGGTCGCCCCGTCGGGTTGGCCGATGTCGAAATCAGCGGCCCGACCATTGAGCACAAGTCACGCACCTGCGGGTGATCGCTGACCCGCAGCGCCACGGTGTCATGCACACCTGTCACCCATTCCGGCAACAGGTTCTGGTGCGGCACCAGCCAGGTGTTCGGCCCCGGCCAGGTACTGGCCATGCGGTCGATCCAGTCCTGCGGGAAGTCTTCGAAGAGAAAATCGAACTGACGAATGTTGTCGGCGACCAGAATCAGGCCCTTGCTCACCGAGCGATTCTTGATCGCCAGCAATCGATCCACCGCGTATTCATTCCACGGGTCGCAACCCAGCCCCCAGACGGCTTCGGTTGGATAGGCAATCACCGCGCCGGCGCGAATTTCACGCGCAGCTTGTTGCACACGCCAACTGTTGACCATGAAAAAACTCTCCACAAACAGGTTTCGCGCAGTTTACCGATCTTCCTCGCAAAACCTAGCTCGAGCGTGCCAGCCAGCGCCCGTTTTCGCACACGGCGCGGCCTTCGATCTCCAGCTCGGTCAAAGTTGCCAGCACTTTCGACAAGGCCCAGCCACTGCTCGCGGCCAGCGCTTCGCTAGTGTGCGGCGCGGCGTGAAGCAGCGAGAGCAACGGGTGAGCGACCGCCGACGCCGCTGTGGATAACAACGGCTGCTGCCAGCCGCGCAGGGCTTCGAGGATGTGTTCGATGGTTTCCACCAGTACCGCGCCGTCTCGAATCAGCTGATGGCAACCACGCGCGCCGGGGTGATGGATCGATCCCGGAATCGCATAGACCTCGCGCCCTTGTTCCGCCGCCAGCCGCGCGGTGATCAACGAGCCGCTGGCAACGCTGGCCTCGACCACCAGCACACCAAGGGACAATCCGCTGATGATTCGGTTGCGGCGCGGGAAGTTGCCCGCGCTTGGCCCGGCATCCAGCGGAAACTCGGAAAGCACTGCGCTGCCAGACGCAATCATTGCGTCAGCCAGGCGTTGATTGCGTTGTGGATAAAAATTTTCCAGCCCGGTGCCAAGCACCCCGACGGTCAAGCCGGCAACATCCAGTGCGGCCTGATGCGCAGCGGCATCGATGCCCAGCGCCAGGCCACTGGTGATGACAAAACCGGCCCCGGCGAGACTGCGGGAAAATGCCGCCGCAGTGTCCATCCCCGGACGCGAAGCGCGACGGCTGCCGACCATCGCCAACTGCGGTTTTTCCAGAATCGACGGATCGCCGGCAACAAATAACAGCGGCGGCGGATCGGGGATTTGCGCCAGCAACGCCGGATAATCCGCTTGATCCCACATCAGCACATGTTGTCCGGGGCGCTCTAGCCAGCGCATTGCGTGACTGGCGCCGTCGCGCACCGAGGGACAGCGTCGCGCCTCGGCACAGGCCACCGGCAAGCCCAGCGAGCGCCAGGCACTGGCCGGCGCGCTGATGGCTTTCGATGCCGACCCGAAGGCTTCGAGCAATTTGGCAAAACGCTTGGGGCCGATATCCGGCATGCGGTGCAGGCGCATACGCGCCTCCAGTTCCGCCGGGGAAATGGCCGTACTGACAGACAACATGAATGGATCATCCTTGATCGTTCTATGCCCCGAACCATTCGGAACAAGCTGTGGATAACTCTGTTGGTAACTTGTTGAGCAAGCTACGGATTGCGCACCTTGTCGAGCACCGCCAGCGAGCGCGACGCGTTGAGAACGAGGCCGTAGCTGAGCTTGTCGTAAGTGCGGAACACCATCAGCAAGCCGGCACGTTCATCGGGAATCTTCAGCGGTTGGCCGGTGACCCGGTCGCGTACGGTTTCGCCGGTTTTCATCACCACCAGTACGTTGCCTTCGGCCAGACCGTCGCGTTTGCCCTTGTTCAGGGTGACCACGTCCATCGCGCCGATCTGGGTGACGCCACGCGGGACGTCGATGATCAGACCGTTGATGGCGCTCTTCGGCGCGCTGGGCATGAAGGTCGAATTGATCGAACGCTCCTCGCCGCCGAACAAGCGATCGCCGAGGCGCACTTCCTGGGTAGTGCGCTGGAGGGCGAGGGTGGCGACGTCGCCCTCACTGGCGACAATCTCGCCGCCGCCGATGTCGTCGGCGTTGATGCCGAGAAATTCCCGGGTTTGCGGATCGGTGTAGACCTTGCCCTGGCGGAAGATCCCGTACACCGGCTGCTCCGGGTCGAAATGGCCGCGGGCGAAGATGCGGTCACCAGTGCCGCTGAGCACGCGTTCGGCATCGCCGGCGACGATGTACGGCGCCTTGTCGAATTCTTCGGCGGTGTCGACGATGCGATTGCTCAGCAGAAAGCTGTTGATCGACTTCAGCGGGATGCTCGGAATCGCCTCGGCCACCGGACTGGTGCGAATCCGTGGCGAGAGCTTGATGGTGCCGCGCGACTCGCCCCGATTGACGGTCAGTTGCGGCTGGCCGTTGACGTAGCTGAGCGTCAGCGTGTCGCCGGGATAGATCAGGTTGGGGTTTTCGACCTGCGGGTTGGCCCGCCACAATTGTGGCCACTGCCAGGGTTCGCGCAGGTATTTGCCGGAAATGTCCCAGAGGGTGTCTCCGGAAACCACCGTGTATTGCTGTGGAAAACCATCCTTGAGTTGCACTTGCCCTTGTGCGGCGCCGGCCGCAGCCAGAAGCAGCAGGGCGAGTAGTGTTTTCCTCATGCAGTGAATCCCTTTATCATGTGCATTCGCGTGAATCGTCAGAGCCCCCGTGGCTCGCTTCTGTTTTTCAGAAGCTACGCTTCACAACGGTAGCCTGCATCCTCGGACCCGCCAGGCCATCGACCCGACTTTACTCAACGTGTGCAGCAATCGAAGCCTATGGCCATTTTAAACATCCTCGAATTTCCGGACCCACGTCTGCGCACTATCGCCAAACCAGTGGCCGTAGTGGACGACGAAGTGCGTCAGTTGGTCGACGACATGTTTGAAACAATGTATGAAGCGCCGGGCATCGGCCTCGCCGCGACCCAGGTCAACGTGCACAAACGTATCGTCGTGATGGACCTGTCCGAAGACCGTACCGAGCCACGGGTGTTCATCAACCCCGAGTTCGAACCGCTGACCGACGAGATGGACCAGTATCAGGAAGGCTGCCTCTCGGTACCGGGCTTCTACGAAAACGTCGACCGCCCGCAGAAGGTCAGAATCAAGGCGCTGGACCGCGACGGCAAGCCCTATGAACTGATCGCCGAAGGTCTGCTCGCGGTGTGCATCCAGCACGAATGCGACCACCTCAACGGCAAATTGTTCGTCGATTACCTGTCCACGCTCAAACGCGACCGGATCAAGAAGAAGCTGGAAAAGCTGCACCGCCAGAACGCTTGATGCCCCTCTTCAAAGGCTTGCTGCGGCAAGCCTTTTTCTTTTTATGAGACGCCTTTCATGACTGAGCCACTGCGCATTGTTTTTGCCGGTACCCCGGAATTCGCCGCCGAACACCTCAAGGCCCTGTTGAGCAGCCCGTACGAGATCGTCGCGGTCTACACCCAGCCGGATCGCCCGGCCGGGCGCGGGCAAAAACTGATGCCGAGCCCGGTCAAACAACTGGCCCTGGAAAACCATATCCAGGTGTTGCAGCCGCCGACTTTGCGCAATGCCGACGCCCAGGCGGAACTGGCCGCGCTGAAACCGGACTTGATGGTGGTGGTCGCCTACGGATTGATCCTGCCGCAGGCGGTGCTGGACATTCCGCGTCTGGGTTGCATCAACAGCCATGCATCCCTGCTGCCGCGCTGGCGCGGTGCGGCGCCGATCCAGCGCGCGGTCGAACACGGCGATGCCGAAAGCGGCGTGACCGTGATGCGCATGGAAGCCGGCCTGGATACCGGGCCGATGCTGCTCAAGGTCGTCACCCCGATCAGCGCCGAAGATACCGGTGGAACCCTGCATGATCGCCTCGCGGAGATGGGCCCGCCCGCCGTGGTGCGGGCGATTGCCGGGCTGGCTGCCGGCACGCTGGAAGGTGAGGTGCAAAACGATGAACTCGCCACCTATGCGCACAAACTGAACAAAGACGAAGCGCGAATCGATTGGAGCCGTCCGGCGGTTGAGCTGGAACGCCTTGTGCGCGCCTTCAACCCGTGGCCGATCACCCACAGCACGCTCCATGGCGAAGCGTTGAAAGTGCTGGCCGCGACAGTGGCCGCAGGCAATGGCGCTCCGGGTGAAATCCTCAGCGCCAGCAAGGACGGCCTGATCATCGCCTGCGGTGAACAGGCGCTGTGCCTGACCCGCCTGCAACTGCCCGGCGGCAAAGCCTTGAACTTCAGCGACCTGTTCAACAGCCGCCGCGAGAAATTCGCCGTCGGCAGCGTGCTGGGTGCAGCGGTGGACGCACAATGAATCCGCGTCTGGCCGCCGCCAAGGCCCTCGCCGCCGTGCTCAGTGGCAAGGCTTCGCTGAACAGCTCGCTGCCGACGCAACTGGACAAGGTCGAGGATCGCGATCGCGGCTTTACCCAGGATCTGGCCTTCGGCACTGCACGCTGGCAGCCACGCCTGTCAGCCCTGGCGGACAAGCTCCTGCAGAAACCATTCAAAACCGCCGACGCCGATATCGAGGCGCTGCTGCTGGTCGGTCTGTATCAACTGCTCTACACCCGCGTACCCGCCCACGCCGCCATCGGCGAAACCGTCGGTTGCGCCGACAAGCTGAAAAAGCCTTGGGCCAAAGGTTTGCTCAACGCTGTGCTGCGTAATGCCCAGCGCGAAAGCGAAACGATTTTCGCCGAGCTGGAACGTGATCCGGTGGTGCGCACCGCTCACCCGCGCTGGCTGCAAAAATCCCTGAAAGCGTTCTGGCCGCAACAGTGGGAAGCCATCTGCGCAGCGAACAACGCGCATCCGCCGATGATCCTGCGGGTCAATCGTCGCCATCACAGCCGCGACGCTTACCTCGCTCTGCTGGGCGAAGCAGGGATCGCCGCGACACCTTGCGTGTACAGCCGCGACGGCATCGTCCTCGAAGCGGCCGCTGATGTGCGCAGCCTGCCGGGTTTCGCCGAAGGCTGGATCAGCGTGCAGGATGAAGCTGCGCAACTGGCTGCCGCTCTGCTCGATCTGGCGCCGGGCCAACGCGTGCTCGACGCCTGTTGCGCCCCCGGCGGCAAGACCTGCCACATTCTCGAAGCCGAACCGGCGCTGGCCGGCGTGGTGGCGTTGGACCTGGAAGCCAAGCGTCTGGTGCGCGTGAAGGAAAACCTTGCACGCCTCGGCCTCAGCGCTGAACTGATCGCCGCCGACGGTCGCGATATCGATAAGTGGTGGGACGGCAAACCGTTTCAGCGCATCCTGCTCGACGCGCCGTGCTCGGCCACCGGGGTGATACGCCGCCACCCGGACATCAAGCTGACCCGCCAGCCCGAAGACATCGTCGCCCTCGCGCAACTGCAAGGCGAGCTGCTCGACGCCATGTGGAAAACCCTCGAGGTCGGCGGCATCCTGCTCTACGCCACCTGCTCGACGCTGCCGACCGAAAACACAGAGGTCATCGCCGCGTTCCTCGAGCGCACGCCCGGTGCGCGGGAACTGGATCTGGCCACAGCGGCCGGGATCAAACAGCCCCATGGTCGCCAATTGCTGGCCCAACAGGGCGGGCATGATGGTTTCTACTACGCCAAGCTGATCAAGATCGCCGCAGCGCGCGGCTAAACGGATTCAATGGAGTGACTGGATGAAAATCATCATCCTCGGTGCGGGACAGGTCGGCGGTTCGCTGGCCGAACATCTGGCCAGCGAGGCCAACGACATCACCGTGGTCGACACTGACGGCGAGCGCCTGCGCGACCTCGGCGACCGCCTCGACATCCGCACCGTGCAGGGCCGTGGCTCGCTGCCGTCGGTGCTGCGCCAGGCTGGTGCCGATGACGCCGACATGCTGGTGGCGGTGACCAACAGCGACGAAACCAACATGGTCGCCTGTCAGGTCGCCCACACGCTGTTCCACACGCCGACCAAGATCGCCCGGGTCCGCGAAGCGTCCTACCTCAATCGCGAGGAACAGCTGTTCCAGAACGAAGCTATTCCGGTCGATGTACTGATCAGCCCCGAGCAGGTCGTGACCAATTACATCAAGCGCCTGATCCAGCATCCCGGCGCCTTGCAGGTGATCGACTTTGCCGAAGGCGCGGCGCAGCTGGTGGCGGTGCGCGCCTATTACGGCGGGCCGCTGGTGGGTCAGCAACTGCGGCAGTTGCGCGAGCACATGCCGAACGTTGAAACCCGCGTCGCGGCGATCTTCCGTCGCGACCGGCCGATCCTGCCGCAGGGCGACACGGTGATCGAGGCGGACGACGAAGTGTTCTTCATCGCCGCCCGCGAGGACATTCGCGCGGTGATGAGCGAAATGCGCCGTCTCGACGAAACCTACAAACGCATTGTCATTGCCGGTGGCGGGCAGATCGGCGAGCGCCTGGCCGAGGCCATCGAAAGCCGTTATCAGGTGAAAATCATCGAGATGAGTCCGGCGCGGTGCCGTTATCTCTCCGATACCCTCGACAGCACCGTGGTGCTGCAGGGCAGCGCCTCGGATCGCGATCTGCTGCTGGAAGAAAACATCGCCGACGCCGACATCTTCCTCGCCCTGACCAACGATGACGAAGCCAACATCATGTCGTCGCTTTTGGCCAAACGGCTGGGGGCGAAAAAGGTCATGACCATCATCAACAACCCGGCCTACGTCGACCTGATCCAGGGCGGCGACATCGACATCGCCATCAGCCCGCAACTGGCGACCATCGGTACCTTGCTCGCCCACGTGCGGCGTGGCGATATCGTCAGCGTGCACTCATTGCGGCGCGGCGCGGCGGAAGCGATCGAGGCGATTGCTCACGGTGATGCGAAATCGAGCAAAGTGATCGGCAAACCGATCGAAAAGATCGGCCTGCCGCCGGGCACCACCATTGGCGCGGTCATCCGCAACGAGCAAGTGATCATCGCCCACGACGATACGGTGATCGAAGCGGGCGATCATGTGATTCTGTTCCTTGTGGATAAAAAGCATATTCGCGATGTGGAGAAGCTGTTTCATGTGGGGTTGAGCTTCTTCTGACCTGAGGAAACGCTGCCTGTGATGGCCCCTTCGCGAGCAGGCTCGCTCCCACAGGAGGAATGCATTGCAAATGTGGGGAGCGAGCCTGCTCGCGAAAGCGGTCTGACAGCCTCGAAGATTTTCTCTGACGAACAAAAGGAAGGAATCCGCTGATGCTCCAATCCCTGGAAAAAATGCTCGCCAAGGGTGTCGATAACGCACTGTTGCGCTTCGGCCTGGGCAAGGGTTATCTGGATCTGGGCGAGAACGCCAAGGCTGCCGAGCATTTCCAGCGCTGTGTCGCGTTCGACCCGAAATACTCGGCAGCGTGGAAATTGCTGGGCAAGGCGCAGCAGGCGCTGGGCGCTCAAGCCGCTGCGCGTCAGGCTTGGGAGCAAGGTCTGGAAGCGGCCCGCGGCCATGGCGACAAGCAGGCCGAGAAGGAGATGACGGTGTTCCTGAAGAAGCTCGAGCGCCAGGCGCCTTGAGCTACAGACAGCGCAAGGCGTCTGCATTGACCGTCACTCGATCGAAGCTGCTCAGTACCAGCGCGCCTCGCCCGGCGGGCGTTTCTTGAAGCGCTTCATGCTCCACATGTACTGGCTCGGATACGCCGCGACATAGCGCTCGACCACTTTGCTCATGGCTGCGCAGGACTCGGCGGTATCAGTGCTGTACATGGCTTCTGGCGCGGCTTCCAGGATCACTTTGTAGCCAGAGCCGTCGGGCAGGCGCAGGGCGTGCAGGAATACACCGACCGCTTTGCCGCCAGCCAGCATGTTCGGCACGAATTTGCTGGTCAGCGCCTGAGTGGCGAAAAACGGCACGAAGATCCCGGCGGATTCGGCCGGTTCCGGGTCTGCGGGAATGCCCACTGCACCGCCTTTGCGCACTTCCTTGATGACGCTGAGAATGCCTTCCTTGGTCGACGCGGCGACTTTGTTGCCCAGTTGCACGCGTTGCTTGCGCAGCAATTCATCCACAGCCTTGAGCTTGGGCGGGCGGTAGAAAATGATCGGTTTGCACTGGCTGCAGTAGAAGTGATTGAGCACTTCCCAGTTACCCAGGTGACTGGTAATGCCAACCACGCCTTTGCCCGAAGCCAGTGCATCCTTGAGCACCTCGAGGCCTTCGACTTCGCGCACCAGATCAATGGAGCGCTGCGCCGGCCAGATCCATGCGCAGGCGCTTTCAGTCAACGATTTGCCGATGTCCTTCAGGCTCTGGCCGACCAGACGTTCGCGCTCGGCCGGATCCATTTGTGGAAAACACTTGGCGAGGTTGATCCGTACCACGTCGCGGGAACGGTTGGGGGTTTTCCACATGATCCAGCCAATCGCCGAACCCACGGCCTGCACGGCCCGCCATGGCAGCAGGGCAAACAGCCGCAGAGCGCCTACCAGCAAGGCGCCTTTAAACTTTTCCACAGGTCACTCCTGATCTTGTGCGGTGCGCGAGGCGGCCATTCTAACCGCCGTTGGCCAGCTGCGCGTAGCGGTAGCAATCCTGAGTGTGATCCATGACCATGCCCGAGGCCTGCATCAGTGCGTAGCAAATGGTCGGGCCGACGAAGGTGAACCCGGCCTTCTTCAAAGCCTTGCTCATCGCCAGCGCTTCGGGGGTGATCGCCGGGACTTCGCTGCGATCCTTGAAATGATTGATGATCGGTCGGTCGCCAACGAACGACCAGAGAAACGCCACCGGGTCTTCCAGCGCCAGCCAGGCCTGCGCATTGCGCCGCGCGGCGTTGAGTTTCAGGCGATTGCGGATGATGCCCGGATCGAGCATCAGTTCGTCGATCTCGGCATCGCTCATCTGCGCCACGCGCTGCACATCGAAGCCGAACAGCACCTGGCGATAATGCTCGCGTTTACGCAGCACGGTGATCCACGACAGCCCGGCCTGGAACCCTTCGAGCAAAAGCAACTCGAACAAACCCTGCGCATCGCGTAGCGGCGTGCCCCACTCCTGATCGTGATAAGCCATGTACAGCGGATCTTCGGTACACCAAAAGCAGCGTGGCATAAGGCTCCAGGGGGCGTGCGCAGCAACGAATCGGGTATACTCCCGCTCTTTAAATCGCAGCCCAAGAAACAGGTGAATTTCGTGAGCCAGCCTACGCCAGCCGTGCGTACCTTCCAAGACTTGATCCTCGCCCTCCAGCAATACTGGGCCGAGCAAGGTTGTGTGGTACTTCAGCCCTACGATATGGAAGTAGGCGCCGGCACTTTCCACACCGCGACCTTCCTGCGCGCCATCGGCCCGGAAACCTGGAACGCCGCATACGTGCAGCCAAGCCGCCGTCCGACTGACGGCCGTTATGGCGAAAACCCGAACCGTCTGCAGCACTACTACCAGTTCCAGGTCGTGCTCAAGCCGAACCCGGACAACTTCCAGGAACTGTACCTGGGCTCGCTCAAGCATGTCGGCCTCGACCCGCTGGTGCACGACATCCGTTTCGTCGAAGACAACTGGGAATCGCCGACCCTCGGCGCCTGGGGTCTGGGCTGGGAAGTCTGGCTCAACGGCATGGAAGTCACCCAGTTCACCTACTTCCAGCAGGCCGGCGGCATCGAGTGCTACCCGGTGACCGGCGAGATCACCTACGGTCTCGAGCGTCTGGCCATGTACCTGCAAGGCGTGGATTCGGTCTACGACCTGGTCTGGGCTGACGGTCCGTTCGGCAAAGTCACCTACGGCGACGTGTTCCACCAGAACGAAGTGGAGCAGTCCACCTACAACTTCGAACACGCCAACGTCGACAAGCTGTTCGAACTGTTCGACTTCTATGAAAGCGAAGCCAAGCGCCTGATCGAACTCGACCAGCCGCTGCCGTTGCCGAGCTACGAAATGGTGCTGAAGGCTTCGCACACCTTCAACCTGCTGGATGCGCGCCGGGCGATCTCGGTGACTGCGCGTCAGCAATACATTCTGCGCGTGCGCACCCTGGCGCGTTCCGTTGCGCAAGCCTACCTGCTGGCGCGTGCCAAGCTGGGCTTCCCGATGGCGACCCCGGACCTGCGTGACGAAGTACTGGCCAAGCTGGAGGCTGCACAATGAGTGCGCAAGATTTTCTGGTTGAACTGGGCACCGAAGAACTGCCACCCAAAGCCCTGAACACGTTGGCCGAGGCGTTCCTCGCCGGTATCGACAGAGGCCTGCAAGCCGCCGGCCTGAGCTACGAAAGCAAAACCGTCTACGCTGCGCCGCGTCGTCTGGCCGTGCTGATCACCGCGCTGGCCACCCAGCAGCCGGATCGCAGCATCAACCTCGACGGCCCGCCGCGTCAGGCCGCGTTCGACGCTGACGGCAATCCGACTCAGGCCGCCCTTGGTTTTGCCAAGAAATGCGGCGTCGAGCTGAGCGAAATCGACCAGAGCGGTCCGAAACTGCGCTTCAGCCAGAACATCGCCGGCAAGCCGACCGCCAGCCTGCTGCCGACCATCGTCGAAGATTCGCTGAACGACCTGCCGATCCCGAAACGCATGCGTTGGGGTGCGCGCAAGGATGAGTTCGTGCGTCCGACCCAGTGGCTGGTGATGCTGCTCGGTGACCAGGTCATCGACTGCACGATTCTCGCGCAGAAGGCTGGCCGAGATTCCCGTGGTCACCGTTTCCACCACCCGGAAGCCGTGCGCATCGGTTCGCCGTCGAGCTACCTCGCCGACCTGCGTGCCGCTTACGTGCTGGCTGACGCCAACGAGCGTCGCGAAATCATCAGCAAGCGCACCGAAGAGCTGGCCACGCGCCAGGAAGGCACTGCGATCGTGCCACCGGCGCTGCTTGACGAAGTGACCGCGCTGGTTGAATGGCCGGTGCCGCTGGTGTGCTCGTTCGAGGAACGTTTCCTCGACGTGCCGCAGGAAGCGCTGATCACCACCATGCAGGACAACCAGAAGTACTTCTGCCTGCTGGACGCCGACGGCAAGCTGCTGCCGCGTTTCATTACGGTGGCCAACATCGAATCCAAAGACCCGCAGCAGATCATCGCCGGTAACGAGAAAGTGGTTCGTCCACGTCTGACCGACGCCGAGTTCTTCTTCAAGCAAGACAAGAAGCAGAAGCTCGAAGCCTTCAACGATCGCCTGCAGAACGTGGTGTTCCAGGAAAAACTCGGCAGCGTCTACGACAAGGCCGAGCGTGTTTCGAAACTGGCGGCCTACATCGCCGCACGTATCGGCGGCAATGCATCTTGGGCGGCACGTGCCGGTCTGCTGTCGAAGTGCGACCTGGCCACCGAAATGGTCGGCGAGTTCCCGGAGATGCAAGGCGTCGCCGGTTACTACTACGCCCTCAATGACGGCGAGCCACAGGATGTTGCACTGGCGCTGAACGAGCAGTACATGCCACGCGGCGCCGGGGCTGAATTGCCAGCGACCCTGACCGGTGCAGCCGTGGCCATCGCCGACAAGCTCGACACCCTGGTCGGCATTTTCGGTATCGGCATGCTGCCGACCGGCAGCAAAGACCCGTATGCCTTGCGCCGTGCAGCACTGGGCGTACTGCGTATCCTGATCGAGAAGAAACTCGATCTCGACCTGAACGACGCCGTGGCTTTCGCCGTGACTGCGTTCGGCGGCAAGGTCAAGGCGGCCGGCCTCAACGAAGCCGTGCTGGAATTCATCTTCGACCGCCTGCGTGCGCGTTATGAAGACGAAGGCGTCGACGTTGCCACTTACCTGTCGGTACGTGCGCTGAAGCCGGGTTCGGCGCTGGACTTCGATCAGCGTGTACAAGCGGTCCAGGCGTTCCGCAAATTGCCGGAAGCGGCAGCGCTGGCAGCGGTGAACAAGCGTGTATCGAACCTGTTGAGCAAAGTCGAAGGCTCGGTGCCGACCGTGGTCGAGGCCAAATATTTCGACAACGCCAACGAGTTCTCGCTGTACTCGGCGATCCAGCAAGCGGATCAGGCGGTGCAGCCAATGGCTGCGGCGCGTCAGTACAACGAATCGCTGGCACGTCTGGCGGCATTGCGCGAGCCGGTCGACGCGTTCTTCGACGCGGTGATGGTCAACGCCGACGATGCCAATGTGCGGGCCAACCGTTACGCGCTGCTGGCGCGTCTGCGTGGCCTGTTCCTCGGCGTCGCCGACATTTCGCTGCTGGGTTGAGGGATTGCTGTTGAAACTGCTGATTCTCGATCGTGACGGCGTGATCAATTACGACTCCGATGCCTACATCAAGTCGGTGGAGGAGTGGATTCCGCTGCCCGGCTCGATCGAAGCGATTGCGCAGTTGAGCAAGGCCGGCTGGACAGTGGCGGTGGCCACCAACCAGTCGGGCATTGCTCGCGGCTATTACGACCTCGCCACCCTCGAGGCCATGCACGCGCGCCTGCGCGAGCTGGTCGCGGAGCAGGGCGGCGAAGTCGGTTTGATCGTGTATTGCCCGCATGGCCCGGACGAAGGTTGCGATTGCCGCAAGCCGAAACCGGGAATGCTGAAAACCATTGCCGAGCATTACACGGTGCCGTTGACCAACGTCTGGTTTGTCGGCGACAGCCTTGGTGACCTGGAGGCCGCCAAAGCCGTCGATTCACAGCCAGTTTTGGTGAAGACCGGGAAAGGCGAAAAGACTCAGGGCAAAACCCTGCCGGTTGGCACTCTGATTTTTGACGATCTGGCGGCGATTGCCGCAGAACTTATCCACAACTAGAGTACTTCTGAATTTCCTGGCCAGGGATTGCTCGGGAGTGCGCTTGAACAGTCGGGCATTGCCCGTAACGGTAAACGTCGCCATGTCGATACTGCGGGCCTTCAGAATCTTCCTTTTCTATCTGCTGCTGGGCACAACAGCATTGCTGTGGTGCAGCCTGAGCTTTTTCATCGCGCCTTTTCTTTCTTTCAAGGCGCGCTATCGATTTATCAATGTGTACTGGTGCCGTTGCGCCCTGTGGTTGACCAAGGTGTTTCTTGGTATCCGTTACGAAATCAAAGGTGCGGAAAACGTGCCTGACCGGCCCTGCGTGATTCAATCGAACCACCAGAGCACTTGGGAGACGTTCTTTCTCTCCGCTTATTTCTCGCCGTTGAGCCAGGTGCTCAAGCGCGAATTGCTGTACGTGCCGTTCTTCGGCTGGGCCATGGCCATGTTGCGCCCGATTGCGATCGACCGGGACAACCCGAAAGCCGCGCTCAAGCAAGTCGCAGCCAAAGGTGATGAGCTGCTCAAGGACAACGTTTGGGTGCTGATCTTCCCCGAAGGCACCCGCGTTCCCTACGGTACTGTCGGCAAATTCTCTCGCAGCGGCAGCGCGTTGGCGGTGAATGCGTCGCTTCCGGTCCTGCCGATTGCACACAATGCCGGCAAATTCTGGCCAAAAATCGGTTGGGGTAAACAGTCCGGGGTGATCACCGTAGTCATCGGCGAACCGATGTACGCCGAAGGCAGCGGGCCTCGCGCAATTGCTGATCTGAATGACCGCGTGCAGGCGTGGAACGAAAAGACCCAGCGCGAAATGGGCTCGCTGCCACCGGCGCCGGAGGCACCTGCCGCGAGTGATCGGCTGGCTGTCTGAATTATGTGGATAACCTGTGTACGGTTTTGTTTAAAATAGCGTTTATAGACTGCTAATTCGTTGATTTAGAAACATATTTTAAAATCAGAAAATTATCAGCAATCCGTGCATAAGTTTTATTCGGATGTAAAAAAACCGGTTGTTATAGCCGGTTTTTTTGTGCCTGATCATTCGGAAATCAACGGCAACTCAATACGAAATGTGGTTCCTGCATCGACCATGCTTCGACATTCGATTGTGCCGCCATGGTGGTCCACCACCGCCTTGACCATCGACAGACCCAAGCCTACGCCGTCGATGCCCTGGGCGGAGGAGAAGCGTCGATACTGGCTGAATAAATCAGGCAGCTCATGGGCAGCGATGCCTTTGCCCTGGTCCGTCAGTTCGCAGCGAAGCCATTGTCCATGACAACTGACATGCAGTTGTACCGTGCTGTCTGCCGAGCTGTACTTGATCGCATTTTCCAGCAGATTGAACAGGGCGCGCGTCAGTAACCCCTGATCCGCCAGAACCAATCGTTCCTGACATTCCTCATCAACCTGGTTAAGCAATTCGATGCGTTTCTGCTGCGCGATGGGCAAGGCCTGATCCAGCACGTCCAAGACCAGCATCGCAAACAGAGTCGGACGAAACTGATACGTCTCGGACTCGGCCCGGGCCAACAAGACGAAACCATCGGTGAGGTCCAGCGCGCGCCGAACCTGACGCTCAATCTGTTCGAACAACGGTGCATCTGCGCCAGCCTGGTGTCGATGCACATCGAGCAGAGCGAGGATGGCCGAATGCGGCGCCCGCAGGTCATGGGAGAGAAAGCGCAGGAGAACGCTGCGCTGCTCTTCGGCAGCACGCTCGGCGCTCAGATCGGTCAGGCTTAGCAACCAACCGATCGGCGTGTCACCGTCGACCGGCAACAGTGCCGCTCGTTCCAGGCGCAGGCTGCGTTCCTTGTGATCGCGAAATTCCAGCAATGACAGCGCGGCCAATGCCGGTCGCGGCTCTGTGGATAATTCCGGGTAGCCGAGCCGTGCCAAGTGGTCGAGTACGTCGTCGCCTACCAGCGCATCTTCGAACAGCTCGCGGGCCTTGCGATTGCCCAGCAGTATCGCGCCGTGCGGATCACTGATCAGCGTCGCCACCGGCAGGTATTCCAGGCCGTCGGCAATGAACCGTCGAGTATCGCGAGTGCGACTCATGGCTTGTTCAAGGGCCATGATCTGGCCCTGCAAACGGTCGGCGCCGGTGAACCGGGTACGGCGTCGTTCCGGAAAGACCTTGGGCTCGCTGTCCAGGCGCGCCAGTTCCCAACCGAAGTAGGTCAGCACCACGCTCAGACGCCGCCAGTTCCAGATCAGATAACCGAACAGCATGCCAAGCGCTGCTGGTGTCGGCGACCACCAGTAGCGGGTCTCGGCGAGCAAGGCACTGCTGACCAGCACACAGGCCATGCCGATCAAGGTCACCCACAGTGCCCAACGTGGTCGCCACAGCAATAATCCCAGCACACAGGCGACCATCACCACCGACAGTAATGCGCCGAATATTGGCGAGGAATTGTGCAAATTGTCCTGGGCGCGATAAGACAGCAAGGCAGTCAGCGGCAACAGCACCAGACTTATCCACAACCACTCGCCTACCAGCCGCCGGAACAGACGCTGGACCTGGCTCGGCTCGCGATTTTCACGTCGACGCTGAGGGTTATGCATGGCAGAAAGGGCAGGGCAGTGTGAATGGTTTCATGGGGCACTGATCTGAGGCGTGGATCCGAAGAATCATAGCGGACGTCGACCGACGACGGGCCGCTTCTTTCATCGCGGCGAGGGAGTCGCTATTGTCGACATCTCTGCCCCAGCGACAAGGATCACTACCGATGCGCGTTGCCATTCTGGACGACGAACCCGCCGAACTGCGCCGGGTCGAACAAACCCTGCAGCAAATGGCCGATGCCGGCGCACAGCCGTGGTCACTGCACAGCTTCGAGCGCGGCGAAGATTTGTTGCGCCAGCTGCGTCGAGAGACCTTCGACCTGCTGATTCTCGACTGGCAGCTTCCCGATCTTACAGGCCTGGCCCTGCTGCGCTGGACCCGCGAACACATGGACGCGCCACCGGCAGCGATCATGCTCACCAGCCGCGATGGCGAGAGCGATATTGTTCAAGCCCTGAATGCCGGGGCCGATGACTATGTCAGCAAGCCGTTTCGGCCCAATGAGCTGAAGGCGAGGGTGGCAGCGGTCCTGCGCCGGCATAGCCAGCCGCGCAGCGC
Source organism: Pseudomonas sp. (assembly GCF_035554175.1). Lineage (GTDB taxonomy): Bacteria > Pseudomonadota > Gammaproteobacteria > Pseudomonadales > Pseudomonadaceae > Aquipseudomonas. The sequence continues at coordinate 116,357 of NZ_DATMIV010000042.1, forward strand.
GGCTGGCGAAGTGCAGATGTTTCACGATCTGACCTTCGACGACGCCGAGCTGACCGTTACCCGTGAAGGCAAGCCGATCCTCATGACCGAACGCGAGTACCGCCTGGCGCGCTGTCTGTTCAGCAATCTGGGGCGGCCGCTGTCGCGGGATTATCTGTATGAGCGCTTCTGGCCGAACGAGGAGACGACCTCCTCACGACCGCTGGATACGCATATCTACAGGCTGCGCAACAAGCTGGGACTTACCGCGGATCGCGGATGGCAGCTGTTGACGATTTACGGTTATGGCTATCGATTGGAAAGTGTCGCGACTGGCAGTGAGTGAGCCCCAGCGATCGAAAAGACTATTAAGAAGACAAGGGTCTCAGGGAACTTGACTGTGCAAACTGACCAACCGGAGGCGGCTGCCTCAATTGTAGTTTTTGAATCCCCGGTCATTTCTCGCGACTGTGCCGAAGCTTTGCAGACGCTCGGCTTCAACGTGACGACGCTGGCGTTGAGCGAAGACAACGTCATGGGCCTGATGAGCGCGCGCCCCGACTACGTGCTCACCATCAATTTCAATCAGTACATCAGCGAAGTCTGCGAGTTGCTGAAAATCCCTTACCTGGCCTGGGTGATCGATACCCCGTGCTATCCGATCTATGACAAGGCCATCAATCATTCGCACAGCTTTACCTTTATCTATGACGCCGCTGTCGCGCGGCGGCTGAGGCAGAGCGGGGTGCGTCAGGTCTATCATCTGCCAGTCGCCGCCAACATGGAGCGCATCGGCCAGATCGATGTTCAGCAGCAGGATTCAGCCCCGGAATACGACATCAGTTTTGTCGCCAACCTGACCCGTACCGAATACCGGACCTCGATCTTGCCGCACTTGTCGGTGCAGACGAATGAGCGTTGCAGCCAACTGATCGATTCACTGGATCAGCCTGAAGCTTTCCTGAATATGGCAGATCAACTTGATGAGAATTTGATCGCCACCATCCAGCGGGAGTCAGGCTACCCGCTGGCGGGAGATCACTATCTTCCAGTAGCGCACAAGCTCGCCTATCTGCTTGGCCGGGAGCACTCGTGGCAGGAACGCATCGAGGTTATCCAAAGCCTGGAAAAGCACTTCTCGATTGGCGTTTATGGCAATGAGGAATGGCGAGCTCAGGTCAATGGTTACGTCGGCCACGCCGACCATTTCACTGAGATGCCGAGGATTTTCCAGGGCTCGAAAATCAACCTCAACATCATCCGCTCGTTCGTCGAATCCGGCCTGCCGATGCGCGTATTCGATGTGCTCAGTTGTGGCGGCTTCCTTGTCACCAACGACAAGGAGGATCTGCACAGGTTATTCACCGATGGCAAAGATCTGGTGACTTATCGCGACACTCAGGATTTGATCGAAATCTGCGCTTATTACCTCGAACACGATGAAGAGCGCAGGACGATTGCGCAGTTAGGGCGGTCGACATTGGCGCAAAACCATACCTTTGTGCAGCGCATGACCGACATGTTGACGACGGTGCAGAGTGAGCTGCGCGGGGAGCCGGGGGCGTTCAGCCGCTGGTATTGAGCTTTTTTTCTTCACGCATAAAAAACCCCGGCGCACTGGCCGGGGTTTTCATGACAGGGCACTCAACCGGGATCAGAAATCCAGGTTGGAAACCGCCAATGCATTGCTTTCGATGAAGTCACGACGAGGTTCGACCGCATCACCCATCAGGGTGTTGAAGATCTGGTCTGCGCCGATGGCGTCTTCGATGGTGACTTTCAGCATGCGGCGCACGCTTGGGTCCATGGTGGTTTCCCACAGCTGATCCGGGTTCATTTCGCCCAGACCTTTGTATCGCTGGATAGTATGGCGCTTGGTGCTTTCGGCCATCAGCCAGTCGAGGGCTTCCTTGAACTCGGTGACGGCCTTCTTGCGCTCGCCACGCTGGATGTACGCGCCTTCGTCGAGCAAGGTGCTCAATTGGGCGCCCAGGGTGACGACGGTTTTGTAGTCGTTGCTGCCGAAGAAGTCGCGGTTGAAGGTGACATAGTTCGACAGACCGTGGGAGATCAGTTCGACCTCCGGCAACCACACGCCACGTTCACGGTCTTCGCGCAGGCTGGCCTTGTAGACCAGACCGGACTTCTCATTGGTACGCAGGCGGACTTCATACTGGGCCAGCCACTCTTGCATCGCGGCATGGTCGCCCAGGGTTTCCAGGCTGACGGCCGGCAGGTAGATGAAGTGCTCGGTCAGTTCCTGCGGGTACAGGCGCGACAGACGCTTGAGGGTCTTCATCACCATGCGGAAGTCATTCACCAGACGCTCCAGCGCTTCACCGGAAATGCCCGGGGCGTCTTCGTTCAGGTGCAGGCTCGCATCTTCCAGGGCCGACTGCGTCATGTACTCTTCCATGGCGTCGTCGTCTTTGATGTATTGCTCTTGCTTGCCTTTCTTGACCTTGTACAGCGGCGGCTGGGCGATGTAGATGTAGCCGCGCTCGATCAGCTCCGGCAGCTGACGGAAGAAGAAGGTCAGCAGCAGGGTACGGATGTGCGAACCGTCGACGTCAGCATCGGTCATGATGATGATGTTGTGATAGCGCAACTTGTCGATGTTGTACTCTTCGCGACCGATGCCGCAACCCAGCGCAGTGATCAGCGTGCCCACTTCCTGGGACGAGATCATCTTGTCGAAACGGGCCTTCTCGACGTTGAGGATCTTGCCCTTCAACGGCAGGATCGCCTGGGTCTTGCGGTTACGTCCCTGCTTGGCAGAGCCGCCCGCGGAGTCACCTTCCACCAGATACAGTTCGGACAGCGCCGGGTCTTTTTCCTGGCAGTCAGCAAGCTTGCCCGGCAGGCCGGCGATGTCCAGCGCGCCTTTGCGGCGGGTCATCTCACGAGCCTTGCGCGCCGCTTCACGGGCACGGGCGGCGTCGATCATTTTGCCGACCACCAGTTTGGCTTCGTTCGGATTCTCCAGGAGGAAATCGGAGAAATACTTGCCCATCTCCTGCTCGACCGCGGTCTTCACTTCGGAAGACACGAGCTTGTCTTTGGTCTGCGAGCTGAACTTCGGATCCGGCACCTTCACCGAAATGATCGCTGTCAGGCCTTCGCGGGCGTCATCACCGGTAGTGGCGACTTTGTGCTTTTTCGCCAGACCTTCCTGCTCGATGTAATTGTTCAGGTTACGTGTCAGTGCGGAGCGGAAGCCCACCAGGTGGGTACCACCATCGCGCTGCGGAATGTTGTTGGTGAAGCACAACAGGTTCTCGTTGAAGCTGTCGTTCCACTGCAGGGCGATTTCCACGCCGATGCCGTCTTCACGCTGGATATTGAAGTGGAACACCTGGTTGACCGCAGTCTTGTTGGTGTTCAGGTATTCAACGAAAGCACGCAAGCCGCCTTCGTACTTGAACAGTTCTTCCTTGCCGCTGCGCTCGTCCTTGAGGACGATGCCGACACCGGAGTTGAGGAAGGACAGTTCACGAATGCGCTTGGCGAGGATGTCCCAGCTGAAGTGAATGTTCTTGAAGGTTTCACTGGAAGCCTTGAAGTGGATCTGCGTGCCGGTGGTTTCGCTGTCGCCAACGATAGCCATCGGCGCCTGAGGTACGCCGTGGACGTAGGTCTGCTCCCAGATCTTGCCGCTGCGGCGCACTGTCAGAACCAGCTCTTCGGACAGTGCGTTCACTACCGAAACACCTACGCCGTGCAGACCGCCGGAAACCTTGTAGGAGTTGTCGTCGAACTTACCGCCAGCGTGGAGGACGGTCATGATGACCTCGGCGGCGGAAACGCCTTCCTCTTTATGCACGTCTACCGGAATGCCACGACCGTTGTCTTTAACGGTGATGGATTCGTCCGGGTGGATGATGATGCTGATGTCGTCGCAATGGCCGGCGAGGGCTTCGTCGATCGAGTTGTCGACCACCTCGAACACCATGTGGTGCAGACCGCTGCCATCGTCGGTGTCACCAATGTACATACCGGGACGTTTGCGCACCGCATCCAGGCCTTTCAGCACTTTAATGCTCGATGAGTCGTACGTATTTTCTTCGCTCAATGCCTTCACTCCCGATGGTCGTGGGTCTGGGTGATACGGCCCTGTTCCACGTGGAACAAAGCGACCGGCGTTTCCGTCTGCCAGCCTTCCCTCAATAATTCGTGATCTACACAGGTGATGAACACCTGGCAGCGTAAGTCTTCCAGCAAGCGGCACAACGCGTGGCGATGGCTCTCGTCCAGCTCGGACGGCAAGTCATCGACCAGATAAATACATTGACCGCGACGGGCCTGGCTGACCAGATGCCCTTGGGCAATTCGCAGTGCACAGACCACCAGCTTCTGCTGACCCCGGGACAAGATGTCCGCGGCATTGTGTGCGCCCAATCTAAGACGCAAATCAGCCCGTTGCGGTCCGGCCTGGGTATGACCCATCTGCTGATCCCGTTGTACGGTACCTGCGAGTACGGCGCTCAATTCGCGATCCTTGTCCCAGCCTCGGTAATAGCTGAGCGTCAAACCCTCGAGCTCAACCAGTTCGCTCAAGGTCTGTTCGAAGACCGGTTTCAAGGCTGTGATGTAAGCACGGCGGTATTCATCGATTTCAGCGCTGGCCTGGCACAGTTCCCTGTCCCAAACCGCTTGCGAAACGGCGTCAAGTGTACCATGCCGCAGCCAGGAGTTTCTCTGGCGCAGGGCCTTCTGCAAACGCTGCCAGGTGGCCATGAAGCGGGGCTCGACGTGGAACACCCCCCAGTCGAGAAACTGCCGGCGAATCTTCGGCGCCCCTTCCAGCAGACGGAAGCTGTCCGGGTTGATCAATTGCAGTGGCAGAATCTCGGCCAGTTGCGCAGCGCTGCGGGCGTTCTGGCCGTCGATGCGGATCTGGAACTCTCCCTGGCGGTCGCGAGAAATGCCCAGCGCACTCTGGCCACCTTGCGCCAGCTCGACCTGACCGAATACCGTACAGGCGAGCTGTTCGTACTGAATCACCGGCAACAGCCGCGTGCTACGAAACGAACGGGCAAGCCCCAGCAGGTGAATGGCTTCCAGAACACTGGTTTTGCCGCTGCCGTTGGCGCCGTAAAGAATGTTGATGCGGGGGGAGGGGGAGAAGGTCACCGGCTGCAGATTGCGCACCGCGGTGACCGAAACACGACTTAAGGACATCCAGGTTCAGCTGATTACAGACGCATCGGCATGACAACGTAAGCCGAGTCGTCATTGTCGGACTCTTGCACCAGCGCACTGCTGTTGGAGTCGGACAGGATCAGGCGAACCTGCTCGGTGGTCATCACGCCCAGCACGTCAAGCAAGTAGCTCACGTTGAAACCGATTTCCAGGGAGCCGCCGTTGTATTCAACGCCCACTTCTTCTTCCGCTTCTTCCTGCTCAGGGTTGTTGGCCTGAATTTTCAACTGACCGCTGGCCAGTTGCAGACGGATACCACGGTACTTCTCGTTGGACAGAATCGCGGTGCGGCTGAACGCTTCACGCAATGCCTGGCGATCGCCCAGGACCAACTTGTCGCCACCCTTGGGCAACACTCGCTCGTAATCCGGGAATTTGCCGTCGACCAGTTTCGAGGTGAAGGTGAATTCACCCGTGGTAGCGCGGATGTGATGCTGACCCAGGACAATGCTGACATTGCCGTCCGGCTCAGTGAGCAGACGAGCCAGCTCAAGGATACCCTTGCGCGGCACGATGACCTGATGGCGGTCTGGCTGACCGATATCGGCCTGCATTGAGCACATGGCCAGACGGTGACCGTCGGTTGCAACAGCGCGGATCACACCGGCAGAAACTTCCAGCAGCATGCCGTTGAGGTAATAACGCACGTCCTGCTGAGCCATCGCGAAGCTGGTGCGCTCGATCAGACGACGCAGTTTGCTTTGCTCCAGGCTGCAGGTCAGTGAGCCCGGGCCTTCTTCGACGGTCGGGAAATCATTGGCTGGCAGAGTCGACAGGGTGAAACGGCTACGGCCGGCCTTCACCACCAGTTTCTGCTCGTCGACCTTGATGTCGATCAGCGCATCGTTGGGCAGGCTCTTGCAGATGTCCATCAGCTTGCGCGCAGGCACAGTGATGGAGCCTGTCTCGGCCGGCTCTTCAAGTTGCACACGACCGACCAGTTCGACTTCCAGGTCGGTACCGGTCAGCGACAGTTGCTGGCCTTCGACGACCAGCAGCACGTTGGACAGTACCGGCAAGGTCTGTCGGCGCTCGACGACGCCTGCGACCAGTTGCAGGGGTTTCAACAGGGCTTCGCGTTGAATGGTGAAATGCATGGTCTAGTCCCTTGCCTTAATAAGCTGCGCTGGTGTTCATCAAGTGGTCAGTGTACGCAGCAGGTTCTTGTAGTCCTCGCGGATGTCCGCGTCGGATTCCTTAAGTTCGTTGATCTTGCGGCAGGCATGCAACACGGTGGTGTGGTCGCGGCCGCCAAACACATCGCCGATTTCCGGCAGGCTGTGGTTGGTCAGTTCCTTGGACAGTGCCATGGCCACCTGACGCGGACGTGCCACCGAGCGCGAACGGCGCTTGGACAGCAGGTCGGAGATCTTGATCTTGTAGTATTCGGCGACGGTGCGCTGAATGTTATCCACAGAGACCAGCTTGTCCTGCAACGCCAACAGATCTTTCAGGGATTCGCGAATCAGCTCGATGGTGATGTCGCGGCCCATGAAGTGCGAGTGGGCGATCACGCGTTTCAGCGCGCCTTCCAGCTCGCGGACGTTGGAACGAATACGCTGGGCAATGAAAAATGCAGCGTCGTGCGGCAACTCGACTTTCGCCTGGTCGGCCTTCTTCATCAGGATCGCGACGCGGGTTTCCAGCTCCGGCGGCTCGACGGCAACCGTCAGGCCCCAGCCGAAGCGCGATTTTAGGCGTTCTTCAAGGCCTTCGATTTCTTTCGGGTAGCGGTCACTGGTGAGAATGACCTGCTGACCACCTTCAAGCAGGGCGTTGAAGGTGTGGAAAAACTCTTCCTGGGAGCGCTCCTTGCGGGCGAAGAACTGAATGTCATCGATAAGCAGGGCGTCCACCGAACGGTAGAAGCGTTTGAATTCGTTGATCGCGTTCAGTTGCAGCGCCTTGACCATGTCGGCCACGAAACGCTCGGAATGCAGGTACACGACCTTGGCATTCGGATTCTTCTTTAATAAGTGGTTACCCACCGCGTGCATCAAGTGGGTTTTACCCAGGCCGACGCCACCATAAAGGAACAGTGGGTTGTACCCGTGCTTGGGATTATCCGCCACCTGCCAGGCCGCCGCACGGGCGAGCTGGTTGGATTTACCTTCGACAAAGTTTTCGAAGGTGAATGTGCGGTTCAGGTAACTGGTGTGCTTGAGTGCGCCTTCCACCTGCACGGTGCGCTGCTCGGCCCGAACCGGGGCCTGCTGCGAAGCGGCACCGGCCATCGGATCGAAACTGTCACGGGATGGCTCTTCGCTGACTTCAGCGGTTTTCTGCGTGGAACGCTTGGCCGGAGCAGGTGCTGGCGCTGGTGCCGGGTTGTTCGCCGGCACGTTGTTGGCCTGAGCCTGGGAAACCTGCGCAGCCGCCAGCGGCGCATTCGGTGCGGCACGGGGCGCCGAGCTGCGTTTGCTGCCTATTAATAAGGACAGCGCCGGCGTCGTGCCGTTGCCGTGCTCATCCAGCAGTTCGAGGACGCGGCCCAGGTACTTTTCGTTGACCCAGTCCAGCACGAAACGATTCGGTGCGTAGACGCGCAACTCGTCGCCTTCGGCTTCGACCTGTAGTGGACGGATCCAGGTGTTGAATTGTTGGGCAGGCAGCTCTTCGCGCAAAAGCTCCACGCATTGCTGCCAAAGTTCCACTGACACGGATATCCCCTAAGTTGAAAGCCGGTGAGGCAAAAACAAGCGGCCATTGTAGCGGCGAGACGTTCACTTATCCACATGAAGGAAGGTCGATCGCCATCATTTATCAATGCGTTAACGCATGAAAAGGCGACCAACGGCTTGTGAATAAGGTCTGTGGATAAACGCCTCTGAGGGCACTGGACAACTGGGGGTTAAACCCGGGGGATAGCCTGCCTGTGGATAACGCGGCTTTTCACACACAGCTTATCCGGTAGCGCAGCACAGGCTGACCACCGTTTTCCACTGTAGTTGTCATTCTCTGTACATCAGGCGGAACAAGGCCTGATAGCACTTATCCACAGAAGATGCCGTACCTAGCTTTTACAAGCTTTACAGAAAAGCTTTAAATAATTCCCTTCTTTATTTTTATATCTGGCTGACAAGCTTTCGAGCCCAACCCTTGCCCAGATCTATTTATAAGGAAACGCTGGTTGGAAATTGACCTGAAGGCTTGCTTTCTCTAGAATCCCCGGTCTCTTAAAACGGGGGCCATTCCGGCCCGTTGTGGACGAACCAGGTAACACGACATGAAACGTACTTTCCAACCAAGCACTATCAAACGCGCTCGTACCCACGGTTTCCGTGCTCGCATGGCTACCAAGAACGGCCGCGCAGTCCTGTCGCGTCGTCGCGCCAAAGGTCGTGCGCGTCTGGCAGTTTGATAATCCGGTACTGGAGGTGAGTCAGGACTTCAGTCGGGAAAAGCGTCTGCTCACTCCCCGGCATTTCAAGGCAGTCTTTGACTCCCCTACCGGCAAGGTTCCGGCGAAAAATCTCCTGCTCCTTGCACGCAACAACGATCTTGATCACCCCCGTCTCGGGCTGGTTATCGGGAAAAAGAGCGTAAAGCTCTCCGTTGAGCGCAATCGCCTCAAACGTCTGATGCGCGAATCGTTCCGTCTGCACCAGGATTCACTGGTCGGCTGGGACATCGTTATCGTCGCGCGCAAAGGTTTGGGTGATGTAGAAAACCCCGAATTGATTCAGCATTTCGGCAAACTCTGGAAGCGTCTGGCACGCAACAAGCCCGTTCCGGCAGTCAAAACCGAAACTGTAGGGGTAGACAGTACCGATGCGTAAACTGGCCCTCGTTCCGATCCAGTTTTATCGCTATGCCATTAGTCCTTTAATGGCCAGCCACTGTCGCTTCTACCCCAGTTGTTCCTGCTACGCGTATGAAGCCATTGAAAATCATGGCCTTCTGCGCGGTGGCTGGCTGACCTTTCGTCGTTTAGGTCGCTGTCATCCGTGGAATCCCGGCGGTTATGACCCGGTTCCGCCTATCCCTACCTCCCGTTCTTCTTCGATGGCCGAGTAATCATGGATATCAAACGCACGATCCTGATCGTCGCCCTGGCAATCGTGTCCTACGTCATGGTTCTTAAATGGAACCAGGATTATGGCCAGGCTGCCCTGCCGACTCAGAATGTTGCTTCCAGTACGACTACATCCGGTTTGCCGGACACCGCCACTGGCACAAATGCCGCCAGTGACGATATTCCGCGCGCCGCCAGCGATACCAGCGCACCTGCCGAAACGCCGGTCGCCGCCAGCAAGGATCTGATTCAGGTCAAGACCGACGTGCTCGATCTTGCGATCGATCCACAGGGTGGCGATGTTGCGCAACTGACTTTGCCTCTGTATCCACGTCGTCAGGATCGTCCTGACGTGCCGTTTCAGCTGTTCGATAACGGTGGCGAACGTGTCTATCTGGCGCAAAGCGGTCTGATCGGCACCAACGGCCCGGATGCAAATCCGGCCGGTCGTCCGGTTTATTCGTCGGAGAAGAAGGTTTATCAACTGGCTGACGGTCAGGATCAACTCGTGGTTGACCTGAAATTCAGCAAGGACGGCGTCAACTACATCAAGCGTTTCACAGTTAAACGCGGCCTGTACGACGTTGCCGTCTCCTACATTGTGGATAACCAGAGCGCGCAGCCCTGGAACGGTGCAATGTTCGCCCAGTTGAAGCGCGACGCCAGCGCTGATCCGTCGTCCACTACGGCTACCGGCACCGCGACTTACCTGGGCGCTGCCCTGTGGACAAGTTCGGAGCCGTACAAAAAAGTGTCCATGAAAGACATGGACAAGGCGCAACTCAAGGAAACCGTCACCGGTGGCTGGGTCGCCTGGTTGCAACACTACTTCGTGACAGCGTGGATTCCGGCCAAGGGCGAAAACAACATCGTCCAGACCCGTAAAGACAGCAAAGGCAACTACATCATCGGTTACACCGGTCCTACTCTGACCGCTGCTCCAGGTGCCAAGGTTGAAACCAGCGCCGTACTTTATGCCGGCCCGAAAAGTCAGGCTGTCCTGAAAGAGTTGTCCCCAGGTCTGGAACTGACCGTCGACTACGGCATCCTGTGGTTCATTGCCCAGCCGATCTTCTGGCTGCTGCAACATATCCACGCGATTGTCGGTAACTGGGGCTGGTCGATCATCTTCCTGACCATGCTGATCAAAGGGATCTTCTTCCCGCTGTCGGCAGCCAGTTACAAGTCGATGGCGCGCATGCGTGCCGTAGCGCCGAAACTGGCAGCCCTGAAAGAGCAACATGGCGATGACCGGCAGAAAATGTCGCAAGCCATGATGGAGCTGTACAAGAAAGAGAAGATCAATCCGCTGGGCGGCTGCTTGCCGATCCTCGTGCAGATGCCAGTCTTCCTCTCGCTGTACTGGGTTCTGCTCGAAAGCGTGGAAATGCGCCAGGCGCCATTCATGCTGTGGATTACCGACCTGTCGATCAAGGATCCGTTCTTCATTCTGCCGATCATCATGGGCGCTACCATGTTCATCCAGCAGCAGTTGAACCCGACTCCTCCGGATCCGATGCAGGCGAAGGTCATGAAAATGATGCCAATCATCTTCACGTTCTTCTTCCTGTGGTTCCCGGCTGGTCTGGTGCTGTACTGGGTTGTGAACAACTGCCTGTCGATTGCACAACAGTGGTACATCACGCGTAAGATCGAAGCGGCGACAAAAAAAGCCGAGGCGTAACTTGCACTGTGGATAACACCACTCAAAACGCCCCCTAGTGGGGCGTTTTGCTATCTGCCATTTTTGTCTGGATTCCGGTTTATGAGCACACCGCGTGAAACCATCGCAGCAGTTGCTACCGCCCAAGGTCGTGGCGGTGTGGGCATCGTCCGGATTTCCGGGCCGTTGGCCAGGGTTGCAGCCAAAGCCATCAGCGGTCGCGAACTGAAACCGCGCTACGCCCATTACGGCCCATTTTTCGGTAACGACCAGCAAGTTCTGGATGAAGGTCTGGCTCTGTATTTTCCGGGTCCGAACTCGTTCACCGGCGAAGACGTTCTGGAACTGCAGGGCCACGGCGGCCCCATCGTGCTGGACATGTTGCTCAAGCGTTGTCTGGAACTGGGCTGTCGTCTGGCGCGCCCGGGCGAATTCAGTGAACGTGCTTTTCTCAACGACAAACTCGATCTGGCCCAGGCTGAGGCAATTGCTGATTTGATCGAAGCGAGTTCTGCACAGGCTGCGCGTAATGCATTGCGCTCACTGCAGGGCGCTTTTTCCCAGCGTGTGCATAACTTGACCGAGCAACTGATCGGTCTGCGCATCTATGTCGAAGCTGCCATTGACTTCCCGGAAGAAGAGATCGACTTCCTTGCCGATGGCCATGTTCTGAACATGCTCGATAAGGTGCGCGACGAGTTATCCACAGTACTGCGCGAAGCCGGGCAGGGCGCGCTGTTGCGTGACGGTATGACCGTGGTGATTGCTGGACGCCCGAATGCTGGCAAATCCAGCCTGTTGAATGCGTTGGCCGGCCGTGAAGCTGCGATCGTTACCGAGATCGCGGGCACCACGCGGGACATCCTGCGTGAACATATCCACATTGATGGTATGCCTCTGCACGTTGTAGACACCGCAGGCCTGCGTGACACCGATGATCATGTGGAAAAAATTGGCGTGGAACGCGCTTTGAAAGCCATCGGTGAAGCGGATCGCGTGCTATTGGTGGTCGATGCGACCGCACCGGAAGCACTGGACCCGTTTGCTCTTTGGCCAGAATTTCTCGAAACCCGGCCGGATCCGGCGAAGGTCACACTGATTCGCAACAAAGCTGATCTGACCGGTGAAACCATCCACCTGGAAACCAGTGACGACGGTCATGTCACGATCAGTCTCAGCGCCAAGTCCGCCGAAGGCCTCGACCTGCTGCGTGATCACCTCAAGGCGTGCATGGGTTACGAGCAGACGTCTGAAAGCAGCTTCAGCGCACGCCGCCGGCATCTGGACGCATTGCGCCACGCCAGCGCGGCATTGGAACACGGCCGCGCCCAATTGACGTTGGCCGGGGCTGGCGAATTGCTCGCCGAGGATTTGCGCCAGGCCCAACATTCTCTGGGTGAAATCACCGGTGCGTTCAGCTCGGATGATTTGCTGGGAAGGATTTTCTCCAGCTTCTGCATAGGCAAATAAACAAAAGGGGCTGTGGATAATTCATCCACAGCCCCTTGTTTTAATCACCAGTTATAGGAAACCGTACCGAGCAGGGTGCGATCCTCGCCCCAGTAGCAGCGGCCGGCGTCGTTGCATCCTGAAACGTATTCCTTATCGAACAGGTTTTTCGCATTCAGATCGACACTCCAGTGTGTATCGATCTGGTAACCCACCGCCGCGTCCACCAATGTGACGTCACCAGCATCCAGCTTGCCGTACAGTGAAGGCGATGTGTAGGCAAACGCACTGTCGAAATAACGCACCCCGCCAGCTACATACAAGCCTTTCAGATCACCGTCGAGGAAGCGATATTTCGCCCAGGCCGAGGCCTGGTTACGCGGCACCCCGGTCATTTGGTGGCCTTTGACCAGCGACGTCGCCGCATCCTTGGTGATCTTTGCATCGGTGTAGGTGTAAGCCGCAGTGACGTTGAGGTTCTGCGTCAGATTGCTGTTGAGTTCGAGTTCCACGCCCTTGGAGCGGCTTTCCCCCACCTGGCGATAGGTCGACGTAGTGGCGTCAAAGTAGGTGTCATCCTTCTTGCGCAAGTCATACACCGAAGCGGTGAAGGCGGTATCCCAGCCGATTGGTTCGTACTTCAGACCCACTTCGTATTGGCTACTGGTGATCGGATCAAGTGGCGCGCCGGCATTGGAAATCTGCTGCACCGGCACGAACGCGGTGGAATAGCTGACATACGGCGTCATGCCGTTGTCGAACTGATACATCACGCCGCCCTGGTAGGTGAACTTCTTGTCTTCGGAGTTGATGTTGCTGCCTCGCGCCACCTTGTCGCGGAACTCGCTGTCGACCCAGTCCTGCCGGCCGCCGAGCAAGAACAGCCAGCGATCGTATTTACTCTGGATTTGTGCATAAACGCCTTTCATCTGCTGCTCGAGCAGCGTGTTTTGCACGGCAATCGGTGTGGTCGGATCGCGAAGGTAAACCGGGTTGTAGATATCAATCGGGCCGACGATGCCGGCGTTCCAGTCCTGGTTGAACGATGTGCGATCGTAACTGGCGCCGAACAAAACTGTGTTTTCCAGCGCGCCCGCCTGAAATTTGCCTTCCAGCTGGTTATCCAGCGAATACACCATCGATTTATTGAAACGATCATAGGCGGTCATGTTCAGCCGCGTGCCGAAGCCTGCGTTGTTCAGATTGCCCGGCCAGGTTTCATGACGTGTGATGCGCGACTGCATGTAGCGCGAGTTCTGGCGGAACTGCCAGTCATCGTTGAACGAGTGGCTGTACTCGTAGCCGGTGCTCCAGGTTTCCCGTTCGAAAGTATTCCAGTCCGGGTCGCCGAGCATGGTGTCTCTGGATAACTTGCCGTTGGGATTGCTCAGCAACGTGCCGGCCGCCGGCAGGCCAAGCTCCATGTTGGTGTGATCTTTCTGGTAGTTGGCCAGCAGCGTCAGCGTATTGAAGTCGTCGAAATTCAGGGTCAGCGAAGGGGCGATATAGAGGCGATCGTCAGGAACGTGATCGGTCTGCGTATCGGATTTTCGCCCCAGCATCACCACGCGCCCGAGGACACTACCGCTGTCATTGAGCGGGCCTGCAACGTCGACGCCGATCTGCCGGCGATTGTTCGAACCATAACCCAATTGCACTTCGCCTTGAGGCGCGGCAGTCGGGCGCTTGCTGATCAGATTGACCAGGCCGCCCGGCGCGTTTTCGCCATACAGTAGCGAAGACGGGCCACGGAACACCTCGACCCGTTCCAGTCCGTACGGCTCGGTGCTGGTGTCATAGCGATTGCCCTGTACGCGCAGTCCATCGCGCAAAAGACCGTAGCCGTAATCGGTGGCGTTGAAACCACGGATATAGAACAGGTCTCCAGCCAGACTGTCGCCGGCGGCAAAAGGTGGGGCAAAGATCCCCGGCACGTAGCCGAGTACGTCGGTGAGTGTCTGAGATTTCTGATCCTTGATGCGTTGTCCGGTCACCACTGACACCGAACGCGGTGTTTCCGACAGCGGTGTACTGGTTTTCGTACCGATTCGGCTGTTTTGTGCTTTGTAGCCAACGTCGGCGGCGTAATCCAGATCCATTGGATTGGCCAATTGCGCATTGATGCTGGTCGGCGCCAATTCCAGGGAATCTCCGTCAGGCAAGGGCTGCAGAATGTAACTGCCGGGTGCTTGCGGCACCGCCTGCAAACCAGAACCTTGCAGCAATTGGGCAAAGCCTTGTTCGACACTGAAGTCACCGTTCAAGCCGGCGCTGCGCAAGCGGCTGGTCTGTTGCGGCGAGAACGACAGAATCACATTCGACGCAGAGGCGAACTGGCTCAACGCATTGTCCAACGGGCCGGCAGCGATGGCATAGCGCTGGGATGCCGTCGCCGCGCAGGCGCTGTGGCCAGTGACCAGACAGGACACAGCGCTGACCATCAATAAGCTGTAGGCAATGCAGTGGGGAGAAAAACGCTGACGGAACGTGGGAAGACGCATGTGTGGATTAGCCCTGAAGGTGGCGAAGAGCCGCGTTTATCGCGATTACCTGTAGGGCCGGGTCAGAGTGAAAAAAGGTAACCCTGTCTGCAATTATTTTTTCCCTGGCCTTGTTTCTATCCAGCACTGTGGCTGATCGAGACCCAGTAACGGCTGAAATAGCGCACGTTGATCGGCAACGAAGCCTGAAGGTTGGCCAGCACCGCGTCGGTCGAATCGAGCCGGAAGGTCCCCGAGACACGCAGATCCCGTGCCCGACGATCGCAATGCAATACACCGCTGCGATAGCGTCCCAATTCTTCGATGACATCGCCCAGCCGTGCATCGAGAACGATCAACTGGCCGTTGATCCAGGCTACCTCCGATGATTGGAAGGGATGACTGAGGCCGATATGCCGACTATCAAAATCCGCGCCTTCGCCTGCTTTAAAGATGCGTACTACAGCAGATGTCTGCGCAGGTTGAACGCTGACTCGATCTTCCAGCACGCCGACCCGGGTTGAAGTCGGCATCTGATGCACCGAGAACCGTGTGCCCAATGCCTGGACCCGGCCATCACGGGTTTCCACAAAAAACGGCCGCTGATCCCCGAACTTGCCGGTTTGAATGAGGATCTCACCCGAGCGCAAGCGAATCAGTCGCTGCGCTGCATCGAAGGAAACATCGATCGCGGAGTCGGTATTGAGCTGGATCTGGCTGCCGTCGGCCAGGCTGACAGTCCGACGCTGGCCCACCCCGGTTTTATAGTCGGCCCAGACGTTTCCAAGGGATGTATGTCGTTGAGCATTCCAGCCAACGAAGCCTGTACCCGCTGTGAGCAGCAACAGCTTGAGTACCCGGCGCCTTTGTTGGCCGCTATTGAGCGTACGTCGTTTCAGATCCTGCGGCAATGTACCGAGGTGGCGCTGCAATTGTTCCATCTGGTTCCACGCCGCCAGATGCGTCGGATCGCTGTCTATCCACAGCTGCCAGGCTTTTCGTTCGGCCAGGGTGGGCGGTTCGGATTGAAACCGCACGTACCAACTGGCGGCGGTTTCGAATACCTGCCGGTCTGGAGCGACGGCCATCATTGCTGCGCCATGATCAGGGCACACTCCGTCAGGGCGCGGATCATGTGTTTCTTGACTGTGGTCAGCGAAACCTTCAGCTGCAGAGCGATGTGTTGATAAGTCATGCCATCGACCTGCGAATGGATGAATATCTGCCGCGTCCGTGGGCCCAGGCCAGCCAGGGCTTTATCCACAGCAAGCAGCGTTTCGATGATGAGCGCCTTGTCCTCTTCGCTGATAACCGTGGCTTCTGGCCGGAGCGCCAAGGTCTGCAAATAAGCAGTTTCAATAGCGCGTCTTCTATAGCGGTCGATGACCAAGCCACGCGCCACAGTTGCCAGATAATCCCTCGGCTCACGAATATGAGCTGCATTGCGCGCCGCCAGAACTCGCAGAAACGTGTCATGCGCGACATCGGCTGCATCGCAGGCGTTGTGCAGTTTGCCCTTGAGCCAGCCATGCAGCCACGAATGGTGTTGCTCGTAGATTTGCTCGATCGCAGCGGTGTGGGCGGGTAGGGACATGGGAGAAACTGGCAAGTTAATGATAATGGCTATTATTAGCCTCTGTTACGTTCTCTCACAATAGCCTTTTCGGTTCCTGCCCTGGGTCTGCCAAGCGTCACCGATCCCTCGGTGGCGCTTTTTTGCGCCTGGAATAAGCCGTCGGGTCGATTTTATTAGGATTAAGCCCTGTGAATAACTGCCGCTAAGATCAGTTGATAACAGGGCCTTGAAACTGGATATAACCTGCCCTGTGGATAAGGATGCCTTTAATCCACAGGCTTAAACCGGTTATCCAAGGGCCTCATTGGCACCTGAGCACAGGGTTTTAAACCTCTATACACATTGAAAAATAAGGCTTGTAGCGATCTATCCACAGAAAGGTGGGTGAGTAAGAATAAACATAAAAACAAAGGTTTTATAAATTTCTCTCTTTTTTATTCTTTTAACCTTGAGTTCTCCACAGCTGGTTAAATTTTGTGCAGAGGGTTCTTTAGAAAGGGCGAAGTCCCTATACTTGCCGACCAGGTCCAGAAACCTGAGCTCAACTATTTCCTGATTGACCTACTTATGCAGGCACGAGGTGCGTGGTGGATTTCCCTTCCCGTTTTGAAGTGATCGTCATCGGCGGCGGTCATGCCGGTACCGAGGCAGCACTGGCGTCAGCACGTATGGGGGCAAAAACCCTGTTGCTGACGCATAACGTGGAAACCCTCGGTGCCATGAGTTGCAACCCGGCCATCGGTGGCATCGGCAAAAGTCATCTGGTCAAGGAGATCGATGCCCTCGGCGGCGCGATGGCCATGGCGACCGACAAGGGCGGCATCCAGTTTCGCGTGTTGAACAGCCGTAAAGGCCCAGCCGTACGCGCCACTCGTGCGCAGGCCGACCGGATTTTGTACAAGGCCGCTGTCCGCGAAATTCTGGAAAATCAGCCAAACCTGTGGATATTCCAGCAAGCCGCTGACGACCTGATCGTCGAGCAGGAACAAGTCCGTGGTGTCGTGACCCAGATGGGCCTGCGGTTCTTCGCCGATTCCGTGGTGCTGACCACCGGCACGTTCCTTGGCGGACTTATCCACATCGGTTTGCAGAATTTTGCCGGCGGTCGTGCCGGTGATCCGCCATCGATCGCGCTGGCCCACCGTTTGCGTGAGTTACCGCTGCGTGTCGGGCGCCTGAAAACCGGGACGCCACCGCGTATCGACGGCAAGTCTGTGGATTTCTCGGTGATGACCGAGCAACCAGGCGATATGCCGATCCCGGTGATGTCGTTCATGGGCAACAAGGAACAACATCCACGGCAAGTCAGTTGCTGGATCACTCATACCAATGCGCGAACCCATGAAATCATCGCCGCGAACCTCGATCGTTCGCCGATGTATTCCGCTGCCGGTGAAATCGAAGGCGTCGGCCCGCGCTATTGCCCGTCGATCGAAGACAAGATTCACCGCTTTGCCGACAAGGAAAGCCATCAGGTGTTCATCGAACCGGAAGGTCTGACCACCCATGAGTTGTACCCGAACGGGATATCCACAAGCCTGCCGTTCGATGTGCAACTGCAGATCGTGCAATCGATACGCGGCATGGAAAACGCGCACATCGTGCGTCCGGGTTATGCGATCGAGTACGACTACTTCGATCCGCGCGACTTGAAGTACAGCCTGGAAACCAAAGTGATCGGCGGCCTGTTCTTTGCCGGGCAGATCAACGGCACTACCGGTTACGAAGAGGCCGGCGCTCAAGGCCTGCTCGCTGGAGCCAACGCCGCGTTGCGTGCCCAGGGCAAAGAAGCCTGGTGCCCGCGTCGCGATGAGGCGTACATCGGTGTGTTGGTCGACGACCTGATTACCCTCGGTACCCAAGAGCCGTACCGCATGTTTACTTCCCGCGCCGAGTACCGCCTGATCCTGCGCGAGGACAACGCCGACCTGCGCCTGACCGAAAAAGGTCGCGAGCTCGGTCTGGTCGATGACGCGCGTTGGGCAGCCTTCTGCAAGAAACGCGAAAGTATCGAACTGGAAGAACAGCGCCTGAAAAGCACCTGGGTTCGTCCGAATACCGCTCAGGGCGATGCGATTGCCGAGAAATTCGGTACGCCGCTGACCCACGAATACAATTTGCTCAATCTGCTGAGCCGTCCGGAAATCGACTACGCCGGTCTGGTCGAAGTGACCGGGCAGGGCGCGGAAGATCCACAGGTCGCCGAGCAGGTTGAAATCAAGACCAAGTACGCCGGTTACATCGACCGTCAGCAGGACGAAATCGCCCGTCTGCGCGCCAGTGAAGATACGAAACTGCCTGTGGATATCGATTACACCAATATTTCCGGTCTCTCCAAGGAGATCCAGAGCAAGCTCGGTGCCACGCGTCCTGAGACGCTGGGCCAGGCTTCGCGGATCCCGGGCGTGACGCCGGCAGCGATTTCACTGTTGATGATTCATTTGAAGAAACGCGGCGCGGGCCGTCAGTTGGAGCAAAGCGCTTGAGTGCCAAGGTCACTTCGCAACACGCCGAAGAGTTATCCACAGGAGCCCGGGCGCTCGGTGTCGATCTCAGCGCAACCCAGCACGAATTGCTGCTGGGTTATCTGGCCCTGTTGATCAAATGGAACCAGGCCTACAACCTGACCGCCGTGCGCGATCCGGACGAGATGGTGTCACGGCACTTGCTCGATAGTCTGAGCGTCATGTCGTTCATCGAAAACGGCCGCTGGCTCGACGTTGGCAGTGGCGGCGGCATGCCCGGTATTCCGTTGGCGATCCTGTTTCCGGACTCGCAAGTGACCTGCCTGGACAGCAACGGCAAGAAAACCCGTTTTCTGACCCAGGTCAAACTCGAGCTGAAGCTCGACAACCTGCAAGTTATCCACAGCCGCGTCGAAGGCTTCCAGCCTGAGCAGCCGTTCAACGGGATCATTTCCCGGGCGTTCAGCAGCATGGAAAATTTCACCAACTGGACCCGCCACCTCGGCGACGCCGATACACGCTGGCTGGCAATGAAGGGCGTTCATCCGGCCGATGAGCTGGTAGCATTGCCGGCAGATTTCAAACTCGATAGCGAACGTGCCCTGGCCGTCCCCGGTTGCCAAGGCCAACGCCATCTGCTGATACTGCGCCGCACGGCATGATTGGGAACACAAGCAAGAATGGCTAAGGTATTCGCGATAGCGAACCAGAAGGGTGGTGTGGGCAAAACCACCACCTGCATCAACCTCGCAGCATCCCTGGTCGCGACCAAGCGCCGGGTGCTGTTGATCGATCTCGATCCACAGGGCAACGCCACCATGGGTAGCGGTGTGGATAAACATGGTCTGGAAAATTCGGTCTATGACCTGCTGATCGGCGAATGCGATCTGGGCCAGGCCATGCACTTCTCCGAGCATGGCGGTTATCAACTGCTGCCGGCCAACCGCGATCTGACGGCGGCCGAAGTGGTGCTGCTGGAAATGCAGATGAAGGAAAGCCGTCTGCGCAGCGCGCTGGCGCCAATCCGTGACAATTATGACTACATCCTGATCGACTGCCCGCCGTCGCTGTCGATGCTCACGCTCAATGCTTTGGTCGCCGCCGACGGGGTAATCATCCCCATGCAGTGCGAGTACTTTGCCCTGGAAGGCTTGAGCGACCTTGTGGATAACATCAAGCGCATCGCCGAGCTGCTCAATCCGAACCTGAAGGTCGAAGGTCTGCTGCGCACCATGTACGACCCGCGCCTGAGCCTGATGAACGATGTCTCGGCGCAGCTAAAGGAACATTTCGGCGATCAGCTGTATGACACGGTGATCCCGCGCAACATTCGCCTGGCCGAAGCGCCGAGCTACGGCATGCCGGCGCTGGCCTACGACAAGCAATCCCGTGGCGCGCTGGCCTACCTGGCTCTGGCGGGCGAGATGGTTCGCCGTCAACGCAAAAATTCACGCATTGCTGCTGCTCAGCCAACTTAAGGAATCCCCATGGCCGTCAAGAAACGAGGTCTCGGACGTGGACTGGATGCACTGCTGAGTGGTCCGACGGTCAGCGCGCTGGAAGAACAGGCTGCGCAGGCTGACACCCGAGAACTGCAACATCTGCCGCTGGATCTGCTGCAGCGCGGCAAATACCAGCCACGCCGCGACATGGATCCGCAGGCCCTGGAAGAGCTGGCACAGTCGATCAAGGCTCAAGGCGTGATGCAGCCGATCGTGGTGCGCCCGATTGGCGGCGGTCGCTTTGAGATCATCGCCGGTGAACGCCGCTGGCGCGCCAGCCAGCAGGCCGGGCAGGAAACCATTCCGGCGATGGTGCGCGATGTGCCGGATGAAACCGCCATTGCGATTGCGCTGATCGAGAACATCCAGCGCGAAGACCTCAATCCGATCGAAGAAGCGGTGGCGCTGCAGCGCTTGCAGCAGGAATTCCAGCTGACCCAGCAGCAAGTCGCCGAGGCTGTGGGTAAGTCGCGGGTGACTGTGGCTAACCTGTTGCGACTTATTGCGCTGCCGGAAGTCATCAAAACCATGTTGTCCCACGGCGACCTGGAAATGGGTCATGCGCGTGCCTTGCTCGGTCTGCCGGACAATCAACAGGTAGAAGGGGCGCGACATGTTGTCGCACGAGGGCTGACTGTGCGCCAGACCGAGGCGCTGGTTCGTCAGTGGCTCAGTGGCAAACCCGAGCCTGTGGAAGCTGCAAAACCCGACCCGGACATCGCGCGCCTCGAGCAGCGCTTGGCCGAGCGGCTGGGCTCTGCGGTGCAGATTCGTCATGGCAAGAAGGGCAAAGGCCAATTGGTGATCGGTTATAACTCGCTCGATGAGCTTCAAGGTGTGCTCGCACACATCCGCTGAAACATTTCCTCATGTAGCGCGCAGTCGGAAATCACTACCTGACAGTTGAATAGGGGCAGAACCGCCCCTATACTCTGCGCGCATTTTGTCGGCACAAATTATGCCAAGTTATTGAATTTCGGCAGCCGACCATTGGAGAGCAACTGTGATGGAAACCCGCACGCCAAACCGCTTGCCTTTCCATCGCCTGGCGGTTTTTCCGGTGTTGATGGCTCAATTTGTCATTTTGCTCATTGCCGCTTTGGCGCTCTGGCAATGGCATGGAGTCGTTGCCGGATACTCGGGACTTTGCGGAGGCCTGATAGCCTTGCTGCCCAATGTTTATTTCGCTCACAAGGCATTTCGGTTTTCCGGCGCCCGAGCAGCCCAGTCCATCGTCCGGTCGTTCTATGCCGGCGAGGCAGGCAAACTGATTTTGACGGCAGTGCTCTTTGCACTGGTGTTCGCAGGTGTGAAGCCACTGGCGCCGATCGCAGTATTCGGCGTGTTCGTGCTGACTCAGTCGGTCAGCTGGTTCGCTCCCCTGCTGATGAGAACAAGACTTTCGAGACCTTAGGGCGTTTGAGGCAACCATGGCAGAAACAACCGCTTCGGGCTATATCCAGCACCACTTGCAGAACCTGACTTTCGGTCAGCTACCCAACGGCGGCTGGGGCTTTGCCCACACCGCAGCAGAGGCCAAGGAAATGGGCTTCTGGGCTTTCCACGTCGATACCCTCGGCTGGTCGGTCGCGCTGGGTCTGATCTTCGTTCTTCTTTTCCGCATGGCGGCCAAGAAAGCGACTTCGGGTCAGCCGGGTGCCTTGCAGAACTTCGTTGAAGTACTGGTCGAATTCGTCGATGGCAGCGTGAAAGACAGCTTCCATGGCCGTAGCCCGGTGATTGCACCGCTGGCACTGACCATCTTCGTCTGGGTGTTCCTGATGAACGCCGTCGACCTGGTACCGGTCGACTGGATTCCTCAGCTGGCCATCCTGATCTCCGGCGATGCCCACATCCCGTTCCGCGCCGTGTCGACTACCGACCCGAACGCGACACTGGGCATGGCATTCTCGGTGTTCGCACTGATCATTTTCTACAGCATCAAGGTCAAGGGCATCGGCGGCTTCATCGGCGAACTGACCCTGCATCCGTTCGGCAGCAAGAACATTTTCGTTCAAGCGCTGCTGATTCCGGTGAACTTCCTGCTGGAATTCGTCACCCTGATCGCCAAGCCGATCTCTCTGGCCCTGCGTCTGTTCGGCAACATGTATGCCGGCGAGCTGGTGTTCATTCTGATCGCTGTGATGTTCGGCAGCGGCCTGCTCTGGCTCAGCGGCCTGGGCGTTGTTCTGCAGTGGGCGTGGGCGGTGTTCCACATCCTGATCATCACCCTGCAGGCGTTCATCTTCATGATGCTGACCATCGTCTACCTGTCGATGGCGCACGAAGAAAACCATTAAGACCAGTCTCGACTAGTCTGATGTTCCTCCCGGTCAAACGGGAGGGAGCTCCTTGCGGGGCAACTGAAACGATTTGTTTTACCGCTTTAATCTAAAAAACCTAAACCATACGACGTAAAAGTCGGGAGGAAAGATGGAAACTGTAGTTGGTCTAACCGCTATCGCTGTTGCACTGTTGATCGGCCTGGGCGCACTGGGTACCGCAATTGGTTTCGGCCTGCTGGGCGGCAAGTTCCTGGAAGGCGCAGCGCGTCAGCCAGAAATGGTTCCAATGCTGCAAGTCAAAATGTTCATCGTTGCCGGTCTGCTCGACGCCGTAACCATGATCGGTGTTGGTATCGCTCTGTTCTTCACCTTTGCGAACCCGTTCGTTGGTCAGATCGCTGGCTGATTACTCGGATCTTCCGGGTAATTTGGTGTGATGGACAACGTAACTGCGAGGTGTTGGCGTGAACATTAATGCGACCCTGATTGGCCAGTCCGTTGCGTTCCTGATTTTTGTACTGTTCTGCATGAAGTATGTATGGCCTCCGGTCATCGCTGCTCTGCACGAACGTCAAAAGAAGATCGCTGATGGTCTGGACGCTGCCAGCCGTGCAGCTCGCGACCTGGAGTTGGCCCAAGAGAAAGCGGGTCAGCAACTGCGCGAAGCGAAAGCTCAGGCAGCTGAAATCATCGAGCAAGCCAAGAAACGCGGTAACCAGATCGTCGAAGAGGCTGTTGAAAAAGCCCGTATCGACGCTGACCGTGTGAAGGTTCAGGCTCAAGCCGAGATCGAACAGGAACTGAACAGCGTCAAAGACAAGCTGCGTGCCCAAGTGGGCTTGCTGGCTGTTGGCGGCGCCGAGAAGATCCTGGGTGCCACAATCGATCAAAACGCGCACGCAGAGCTGGTTAACCAACTGGCTGCTGAAATCTAAGCGAGGGCGATCATGGCAGAACTGACCACGTTGGCCCGACCTTACGCTAAGGCGGCCTTCGAGCACGCTCAGGCCCACCAGCAACTGGCCAATTGGTCAGCCATGCTCGGCTTGGCAGCGGCGGTGTCGCAAGACGACACCCTGCAGCGCGTGCTCAAGGCCCCGCGACTGACGAGCGCAGAAAAGGCCGCCACGTTCATTGACGTGTGCGGCGACAAGTTTGATGAGAAGGCACGCAATTTCATCAACGTCGTTGCCGAAAACGACCGTCTCCTGCTTCTGCCGGAGATCGCCGCTCTGTTCGACCTGTACAAGGCCGAACAAGAGAAATCGGTAGACGTTGAAGTAACCAGTGCATTTGCATTGAACCAAGAACAGCAAGACAAACTCGCCAAGGTTCTCAGTGCACGACTCAACCGGGAAGTGCGCCTGCAAGTTGCGGAGGACGCTGCCTTGATTGGTGGTGTCGTGATCCGCGCCGGCGACCTGGTTATCGATGGCTCGATTCGCGGCAAAATCGCGAAACTTGCCGAAGCATTGAAATCTTGAGTTTGAAGGGGCAGCAGAGCAATGCAGCAACTCAATCCTTCCGAAATAAGTGAAATTATCAAGGGCCGCATCGACAAGCTCGATGTGACCTCCCAAGCCCGTAACGAAGGCACTGTCGTCAGCGTATCTGACGGCATCGTGCGGATTCACGGTCTGGCCGACGTCATGTACGGCGAGATGATCGAGTTTCCGGGCGGCGTCTACGGTATGGCCCTCAACCTGGAGCAGGACTCCGTAGGTGCCGTGGTACTGGGCGCTTACACCAGTCTGGCTGAAGGCATGAGCGCCAAGTGCACCGGCCGCATCCTCGAGGTTCCTGTTGGTAAGGAATTGTTGGGCCG
Source organism: Pseudomonas sp. (assembly GCF_035554175.1). Lineage (GTDB taxonomy): Bacteria > Pseudomonadota > Gammaproteobacteria > Pseudomonadales > Pseudomonadaceae > Aquipseudomonas. Next base: position 140,798 of record NZ_DATMIV010000042.1, read on the forward strand.
CGTAGTCGATGCACTGGGTAACCCTGTTGACGGCAAAGGTCCACTGGGCAACACCGAGACCGACGCGGTCGAGAAAGTTGCTCCAGGCGTGATCTGGCGTAAGTCGGTAGACCAGCCTGTACAGACTGGCTACAAGGCTGTCGATGCCATGATCCCTGTCGGCCGTGGCCAGCGTGAGCTGATCATCGGTGACCGTCAGATCGGTAAAACCGCTCTGGCGATCGACGCGATCATCAACCAGAAAAACAGCGGCATTTTCTGCGTCTACGTAGCTATCGGTCAGAAACAATCGACCATCGCCAACGTGGTTCGCAAGCTGGAAGAAAACGGCGCCCTGGCCAACACGATCATCGTGGCTGCCAGTGCTTCGGAATCTCCTGCGCTGCAATTCCTGGCACCGTATGCCGGTTGCACCATGGGTGAATTCTTCCGTGACCGCGGTGAAGACGCGCTGATCGTTTATGACGATCTGTCCAAGCAAGCAGTGGCTTATCGCCAGATTTCCCTGCTGCTGCGCCGTCCACCAGGCCGTGAAGCTTACCCAGGCGACGTGTTCTATCTCCATTCCCGTCTGCTGGAGCGCGCATCCCGCGTTTCGGAAGAATATGTCGAGAAGTTCACCAACGGCGCAGTGACCGGCAAAACCGGTTCCCTGACCGCGCTGCCGATCATCGAAACCCAGGCTGGCGACGTTTCCGCGTTCGTTCCGACCAACGTGATTTCCATCACCGACGGTCAGATCTTCCTGGAATCGGCCATGTTCAACTCGGGCATCCGCCCTGCAGTGAACGCCGGTGTTTCGGTATCCCGTGTGGGTGGTGCCGCTCAGACCAAGATCATCAAGAAGCTCTCCGGTGGTATCCGTACCGCTCTGGCTCAGTACCGTGAACTGGCGGCATTCGCCCAGTTCGCTTCTGACCTGGACGAAGCGACCCGCAAGCAACTTGAGCATGGTCAGCGCGTTACCGAGCTGATGAAGCAGAAGCAATACGCACCAATGTCGATCGCTGACATGGCGCTGTCGCTGTATGCCGCTGAGCGTGGGTTCCTGACTGACATTGAAATCGCCAAGGTCGGCAGCTTCGAACAAGCGCTGATCGCTTTCTTCAACCGCGATCACGCCGATTTGATGGCCAAGATCAACGTTAAAGGTGACTTCAATGACGAAATCGACGCTGGCATGAAAGCCGGTATCGAGAAGTTCAAGGCCACCCAAACCTGGTAAGCCGCAGCGGGAGCCGCGAGGCTCCCGCTTGCTAACCTGATAGGTGTTACATGGCAGGCGCAAAAGAGATTCGCAGTAAGATTGCGAGCATCAAAAGCACGCAAAAGATTACCAGCGCCATGGAAAAAGTGGCGGTCAGCAAAATGCGCAAGGCACAAATGCGCATGGCTGCTAGCCGTCCTTATGCGGAGCGTATCCGCCAGGTAATTGGGCATCTGGCCAACGCCAACCCGGAATACCGCCACCCGTTCATGATCGACCGCGAAGTAAAGCGCGTCGGTTATGTCGTCGTGAGCAGTGACCGTGGTCTGTGCGGTGGCTTGAACACCAACCTGTTCAAGGCCCTGGTCAAGGACATGGCGGTAAACCGCGAAAACGGCGTCGAGATCGATCTGTGTGTAGTCGGTAGCAAGGGTGCGGCCTTTTTCCGCAACTTCGGCGGTAACGTCGTTGCAGCTATCAGCCACCTGGGTGAAGAGCCGTCGATCAATGATCTGATCGGCAGCGTCAAGGTGATGCTGGATGCCTACCTGGACGGCCGTATCGATCGCCTGTCCGTGGTGTCCAACAAGTTCATCAACACCATGACGCAGCAGCCTACCGTGGAGCAGTTGATTCCACTGGTGGCGACCCCGGATCAGGATCTCAAGCACCACTGGGACTATCTCTACGAACCGGATGCCAAAGAGCTGCTTGATGGCTTGATGGTCCGTTACGTCGAGTCGCAGGTCTACCAGGCGGTGGTCGAGAACAACGCGGCTGAACAGGCTGCGCGGATGATCGCGATGAAGAACGCTACCGACAACGCCGGTGATTTGATCAGCGATTTGCAGCTGATCTACAACAAGGCGCGTCAGGCTGCGATCACCCAAGAGATCTCGGAAATCGTCGGCGGCGCTGCCGCGGTTTAA
>NZ_DATMIV010000043.1:0-22692 GCF_035554175.1 Pseudomonas sp.
CTGTACCACAAGGAAAACGTCGTCCCCTACGACCTGCCGGCCAACAAGACCCGCAGCACCTTCAAAACCCTCAGCTCCCCGGGCGGAAAGGGCTACAACGAACTGCGCATCGAAGACAAAAAAGGCGCCGAACAGATCTACCTCCACGCCCAGCGCGACTGGGACGAAAACATCGAACACGACCAGAAAATCCGCGTCGGCAACGAACGGCATGACACCGTTGAAGCCAATGTGCTGAGCGAATTCAAGGTTGAAGAACACCGGATCACGCATCTGGACCGCATCAGCGAAATGCGCGCCGATGATCACCTGACGGTGGGCGTGACGCGGCATGTGAAGGTTGGGACTGGGCAGTTTGTTGAGGCTGGGACGGAGATTCACCCAACTACGGTCCTTGGCTGGTCGACGTTAGCCACATGGAATTTGAGGCCTTTCTCGCTCACGAACAATTCACCGGCTGCACCGCAATGGCTAGTTGGATTAGTACTGACTGCCCAGCCGACAAGCTCGCCGCTCACCTTAGTGATGCGTTGCTAGCAAAAAATGAAGCTGGCGAAGTCCTGATGATTCGTAGCTACGCACCAGAAGTGGTGCCGATGCTGTACGCACGCGATGATCTGTCTTGGCATGCGTGGCTGTTTGGCCCACTGCAGGAATGGTGGGTGCCAGCAGAGGAAGATCAATGGCAGTGTCTGAAGGGGTTCAACCTTGAAAAGCCCGGAAGATACGAGCCTATTTTTCTCGACGGAAAGCTGTGGACGGACATGGAGATCGATCCTCTGCCCTACGGCCTCACCACTGAACTGGAAAAAGAAGCGCCTGAAGTGTTTGCCAGCACCTGCCACGGCGCCCGTTTGAAACAAGTGAAAGAAGCGCTGGACGCTGGCCGCAGTGAAGGTTTAACGGACGCGGAAGACGTCACTCTATTTGCCACCCTGCGGTTGATGAACCCTAAGTTTCCAGGGAACTGGCCGATGTGGACTCAAGCTAAGGAGCTAACATTTAGAGAAAAACTGCCGCTTGGAATCGTGATACAGCAGCTGTCTGACTGAATCCTCAATTTTTATGTAATATCGCTTTGTAAAATGACACAGGAAACATTGATGTCGCTGACTATGAATAGCTCGAATGAACGACGATGGAAACGCCGATCTTCAGCAATCGTAATTCTGATTCTCGCGGTATTTTTCGTGGGACTTTAACAGTCACAGACTTCATATCGCCGCACACCCTCAGCCCTCCCCGCTGACGCCCAGTGCGGCAGGCTCGTCCGGCTTCGTGCCGGGCGCCTATCCGTTACGCTGGAGTCCTCTCATGAACATTCGTCCCTTCCTGCTCACCACCACCCTCGCCTGCAGCTCATACGCCGCACTGGCCCAAGCAAACGAAACCTCCGCCACATCGAATCAAGTACCCTACCAATACGGCATGCCACTACACGTTGCGAAGGTGCTTACGTTGCCCGAACCACCGCCCCTTGAGTGCAAGGTCATCACCGCCGACATGAAATACATCGACAACACCGGCAAGCCCGTACAAATCAGTGACAGAAAATTATCTGACGCGTGCAGCCAGCAGAACTTACAGCAATTCTGATTTTCCGGTTGGCCATAGGGTTTGGGTGGTTTCAGCGGGCATGCTCGAGACCGTCCCTACTGCTGCAAGGACTGGCTATGCAGTTGTCGACTCACACGCTGTCGACCTTCACTTCCATCCTGTGTTTTCTGCTGGCGCTGGTCTGGGGATCTTTTCCGGAGGTGCTGCTGGCGATCTGGAGTATTGGCTATTTGGAAGGCACTAGCGTGGTCGCAAGGCGAAGCGCGGTGTTGTTTATGGTGCCAGGAGTGATGTTTTATCTGCTGCGCAATGCTCCACCGACAGTCGCACGCAGTGCGCTGAGCAACGGTTTTACCGTCGGCTGTGTCGGCTTGGCGGCGTTGGGTTTCGCCGAATGGCTCACCGGCCATTCCGGCCCCGGAATTTTGCCCGCGGTGCTGGTCGAGTTCGCGCTGGGCCTTGGTTTCGTACAGGCCCGGCGCGTGACGGTCGAACGGGGTGAGGCGGTGGGTTAAACGGCTCGATAACGAGCGCTGGTTTGATGTGCTGGAGTTTGCTGTGCGAGATCGGAACGCAGGCCCGCAACCAGGTTGTTGATTTCTCGGCAGCTATTTAGACGGCTGGCGTCGATTCCGCTTACATAAAGATCGGCTTGGTCGGTTCGATGGTCGCCAAATACTTTGACGGACATCAACAAGTCGGGTGACAGCGTGCACTGGCAGCGTTTCGGCAGGAAGCTGCTTTCAATGATATTGCGTAGTTCCAAGGCAGATAAAAACATGGCGAACCCTCTCCTTTCTGTGCGATTGCCAATCAAGTATTCACGCTGACCCTTTGCTGCGCCTTCACGGGTGTGTCCCCGCTGTTTCCCTGGTGCGGCAAGTGGTGGTACTGCGAAATGCCCATTGGAGTGTAGGCGCCCAAATCCGGTGCGCCGCACTTGAATAACGCATAAAACGTGCCTTTGGTCGGCCCGTTTCGCCTCTAGTTAAATCAAGGACTTGGAGGCTGAGCCAGTATTTTGCTATTTGCAAAATGCATGAATTGACCACCCATCCCCTGCAATATGCAATCCCCCGGGCATTTGCTTTCAAGCCGTATGACGGCAAGAATGCCTCCTGTTGCAATTCAACCCGCACGGAGGCTTCCATGAATTTCTTACGCGTTTGCGCGATCGCTGGCCTGCTCGCCGCCAGCCTGTCTACCCTGGCCCATTCTGGCAAGCTCGAAGATGTCGCGCCGTTTCCCAAAGCCGAGGCCGGGTTCACCCGACAGGTCATCCATCTGCCCAAGCAAGAGCAGGAGGAGAATTTCCAGGTTGAAATTCTCGCTGGCAAAACCCTCGAAGTGGATTGCAACCGCCAGCGCTTGGGCGGTGTGCTCGATGAAAAGAATCTGCAAGGCTGGGGTTATCCGTTTTATCGCCTGGAAAAGGTCATCGGTCCGATGAGCACAATGATGGCCTGCCCGCCCGGCAGTCAGAAAAAGCGCGCTTTCGTTCCGATCGTCGGTGACGGCTTCATGTTGCGCTACAACAGCAAGTTGCCGGTTGTGGTGTACGCGCCGTCGGACGTCGAGGTGCGCTATCGCATCTGGTCGGCCTCGGACAAGGTCGGCACTGCCCTGCAGGAATAACCGCAGCGCTCCATCACGCCGCAAGCAGCGGCGCGCTTGGCGACATGGCGCAGCGCCGCGCCACTAATCTGTGCACCCCGCTCATTACCAAGGAAGGAAAGCATAATGTCCATCGCGCTGCCCCTCACCGCTTTGCTCGCGTTCAGCGGTTACACCGTTTCGGTAATGCTCCGGGCTGAACATTCACTGATCGACTTCGGCATCAGCCTGATGTCGAGGCCGGACACCGCGCAGGTAGTGATCGATCTGTACCTGCTGGCAACGCTTGCCGGTGTATGGATGGTCAAGGACGCCCGGGCGCGCGCGCGCTCGGCCTGGTCGGTAGTACCTTATTTACTGCTGACCGCAGTGTTCGTTTCAGTAGGGCCGCTGCTGTATCTGGTAGTTCGGGGGATTCAGGACCGGCGCAAGTCAGGCGAGACGGCGTCGGTGAGCTGATCAACGGTGTTGGCCCAGCCGTACAACGTTTGAATCTTCCGCAAAACTCGACAGTCACTGCTAAGGAGAACAACAAATTCCGCTCTGAGCCGATGAAAGTGGAGATTGATCATGAATATCCGCCAAGTGCTGTTCGCCGTCCCGCTGCTGGTCGCTGCTCTGTCCAGCCCGGCAATTTTCGCCGGCGATGAAAGCGACGCCGTGAAAAAACCCGAATGCCCAAAAGGCCAGATATGGGACAGTAAGACCCAGAAATGCGTGCTGCAGACCAGCGGCTGAGCACCACCCTGATTTTCGTCAGAAGATTCAGGCCCTAGCCGGCAACCACAACCTGAACCGCGCCCCGCCCAATGGCGAAGACTCCACTGTCAATGTCCCGCCCTGCGCCTCCAGCGCCCGCCGGCTGATCGCCAAACCGAGGCCGAACCCACCGGTCGCGCGATCACGACTGCGATCCAGCCGATAGAACGGCTCGAAAATCCGTTCACGCTCGTCATCGGGGATGCCGATGCCATCATCATCGACCCAGATCTCGCATCCCGCGGCATTGACCTGCACGCCAATCTGAATGCGTTTCTCGCAATAACGCATGGCGTTGCGCAGCAGGTTCTGAATCGCTCGAGCGGTCAGGCGCGGATCCAGCGCGAAGCGTTCGAGCTGACCGTGCAGCAGAACATCGATCACGATGTCCGGCGATTCCAGCTCTTCGTCAACGCTGCCGAGAATGCTGTCGATGAACTCGTCCAGCGCCACCTCGATCCTCTCGGGCGACTGCGCCGGGTTCTGGAGACGGCTGTAGGAGAGCAATTCCAGCACCAGTTCGTCCAGCTCACGGATATGTGCGACGAGGCTCTGCAAGCGCTCGCGACTGGCGGCGGGTAAATCCTCGGACAGCGCCAATGCCAGGCCGAAATCCAGACGCGTCAGCGGCGTACGCAATTCATGGGAAACGGCGTTAAGCAGGTCGCGTTGCTGATTGAGCAGATTCTCGATATCACCGGCCATGGTGTCGAACACGTTGGCGAGGCTACCGATGTTCGAACTTGGCGCAATTCCGGTTCGTTCACTCAAATGGCCTTTGCCGAAACGTTCGGCGGTGCTTTTGAGGCGCTCCAGATCGCGCCAGTGCGGGCGCAGCCAAAGCAACAGGCAGCCAAGCAACATGGCGCCGATCAACACATTGATGCTCCAGTACAACAGATCGACGTCGACCGGATCCGGCGGCACGACCATGCGCACGGCCATGTCCGCATTCAACGGAGTCACTGCCAGCGTCCGCCAGCCCCAGTCGCCAATGCGCACGACGTTTTCACCCCGGTGCAGACGCTCCTGCTCGATGGGCGTGAACACCGGATCGTCGATTGGCGTCAGGACGATGTGCAACGGCTGGAATTCCTTGTCCATCGACGCAGCAATCGCCGGCCACTGCTCTTGCGGTGCAGCATGAAATTGTTTGGTGATCAGCGATTGCAGACCTCGGGAGAAGTCCAGGTTGTAGGTGACGAAGCGATCCCGGAAAGCCATGACCACCAGATCCGGCACCAGATAGATCGCCGCGCTATAGGAGACGATCGTCACCAGATACAGGCGAAACAGGATGCGAAACAACAGCTCAGCATTCCCATTCGGAGCGGCTGAACAGATAGCCCTTGCCCCACACGGTTTTGATCTTGCGCGCTTCGCCGGCATGATCGTCGAACTTGCGCCGCAGCTTGGAAATCGCCACGTCCACCGAACGGTCGGTGCCGTTGAATTCAATGCCGCGCAGACGCTGCAGAATTTGATCGCGGCTCAGCACTTCACCGGCATGCCGTGCCAGCACGACCAGCAAGTTGTATTCGCCGCTGGACAGCTCAACCGCCTGATCGCGCCAGGTGACGGTGCGCTCGGACAGGTCAATGCACAGGTTGCCCATGACGATACGGTCATTGACGGCCAGCGGTTCGCCGAGGCTGCTGCGCCGCAATAATGTGCGCACCCGCGCCAGCAGCACTCGTGGTTCGCAAGGTTTTGTGACGTAATCGTCGGCGCCCATTTCCAGACCCAGCACCTGATCATGGCTGTCGTCACGTGCCGTGAGCATCAGGATTGGCAACGTTGCGGAATCGGCCCTCAGCAAGCGGCACACCTGCAAGCCGTCGAGGCCCGGGAGCATGAGGTCGAGGATCACCAGATCCGGCGGGCTGATCCGCGCCCGCTCACGCACGTGATCGCCACGGCCTATGACACTGACGGAGTAACCGTTGCGCTCCAGGTAGCTGGAAATCAGTTCGGCGAGGGCGGTGTCGTCTTCGACCAGGAGTATGTTGGGCATGGGGTGTTCCAGAAAATGCTGTGGTGGTTGTCAGGCCCCCTTCGCGAGCAAGCTCGCTCCCACAGTAGTTTTGCATCGTTCACAAAACCCATGTGGGAGCGAGCTTGCTCACGAAAGCGGCCTGACCGTCACAAAAGAATTCAAGCAGTAAAGGATATACGCCCTCACCCGCCACCGAGCAAAACCCTTACACAATTTCACACAGCAACTACAAAGCTTCACCGCTAACCTCCCCGTCTGGCCGTAGGATGCGGCCATCAATATCGGGGGTTGTACATGTCTGGAAAACTGCTGGCCGGGCTCGGCCTGATCGCATTGGCGCTGACGCTGAGTGCCTGTGATTCATCATCGAACGCCGAAGAGCAGGCGTCGCCAGCCACGGTGCGCATCGAGACCATCCAGGCGCAGCCCCTGTCGATCAGCAGCGAACTGAGTGGTCGCATCGCCGCGCCACGGATTGCCGAGGTGCGTGCGCGAGTGGCCGGCGTGGTGTTGCAGCGCACCTATCGCGAAGGCAGCGACGTAAAAAAGGGTGATGTACTGTTCCGCATCGACCCGGCGCCGTTCAAGGCTGATCTGGACAGCGCCGAAGCAGCGCTGCGCAAGGCCGAGGCCAATGCGTTTCAGGCAAAACTGCAAGAACAACGCTATGCGCAATTGATCGACGACAAGGCCATCAGTGGTCAGGACTACGACAACGCCCGCGCCGCTGCCCGGCAGACGGCGGCCGATGTTGCCGCCAGCAAGGCAGCGCTTGAGCGGGCGAAACTGAACCTCGGCTATGCCACCGTCACGGCGCCGATTTCCGGCCGTATCGGTCGCGCGCTGGTCACCGAAGGTGCGCTGGTCGGGCAGAACGAAACCACGCCGCTGGCGCTGATTCAGCAGCTCAACCCGATCCATGCCGACCTCACCCAGTCGACCCGCGAACTCAACGAACTGCGCCGCGCGTTCCGTTCCGGGCAGTTGCAGGAAGTCGGTCAGGATCAGGTCAAAGCCACGTTGATTCAGGATGACGGCAGTCTGTATCCGTTGCCGGGCAAACTGCTGTTCAGCGACATCACCGTCGATCCCGGCACCGGTCAAATCATCCTGCGCAGCGAATTTCCCAACCCGGATCTGGACCTGCTGCCGGGCAGTTTCATCCGCGTACGTCTGGAACAGGCAACCATTCAGAACGGGATTACTGTGCCGCAGCGGGCAGTGCAGCGTGACAGTGCCGGCATCGCCCAGGTACTGACCGTCGATGAGCAGATGCGCGTGGCGCAGCAACCGGTGCAACTGGGCGCGGTGCAGAACAATCGCTGGATCGTCACCGGTGGCCTTAAACCCGGCGACCGCATCGTCATCGAAGGCCTGCAACACGCCCGTCCCGGCGAAAAAGTGCAGATCGACGAAACCCCACTTCCACTTGCCCAGACCGCTGGTCAGTAAGCAGGACGCTCTTATATGCCGCAGTTCTTTATCGACCGCCCGGTGTTTGCCTGGGTGGTCGCGTTGTTCATCCTGTTGGCCGGTGCACTGGCCATCCCGCAATTACCAGTGGCGCAGTACCCCGATGTCGCACCACCGCAAATCGAAATCTACGCCGTGTACCCCGGCGCCTCGGCGCAGACCGTCGATGAAAGCGTAGTCAGCCTGATCGAAGAAGAGCTGAATGGTGCCGATCACCTGCTCTACTTCGAATCGCAGAGCAGCCTCGGCAGCGCGACGATCAAGGCGACGTTCCAGCCCGGCACCAACCCGGAGCTGGCGCAGGTCGATGTGCAAAACCGGCTCAAAGTGGTCGAGTCGCGCCTGCCGCAAGCGGTCAATCAGCAAGGTTTGCAGGTGGAGAAAGTCTCTTCCGGCTTCCTGTTGCTGATCACCCTGACTTCCAGTGATGGCAAGCTCGATGACGTGGCGCTCAGCGACTATCTGGCGCGCAACGTGATGAACGAGATCAAGCGTCTGGACGGTGTCGGCAAAGCGCAGCTATATGGCGCCGAGCGGGCAATGCGCATCTGGATCGACCCGCAGAAGCTGATCGCCTTCAACCTGACGCCGGCCGATGTCAACGCAGCTATCGTTGCCCAGAATGCCCAGGTTTCAGCAGGCAGCATCGGCGATTTACCGTCACCTTCTGCTCAGGAAATCACTGCGACGATACTGGTCAAAGGCCAATTGTCGACGCCGCAAGAGTTTGCCGACATTGTGCTCAAGGCCAATCTCGACGGCTCCACTGTGCGCATCGGCGACGTGGCGCGGGTCGAGATCGGCAGCCAGGAATACCAGTTCGGCACACGGCTGAACGGCAAGCCTTCCACCGCCGTCGGCGTGCAGCTATCGCCGGGCGCCAATGCGCTGAGCACCGCGACGCTGGTACGGGCGAAGATGGATGAACTGGCGCGCTACTTCCCGGCCGGCGTGGAATACAAGATTCCGTACGACACTTCGCCGTTCGTCAAAGTCTCGATTACCAAAGTGATCTACACCCTCGGCGAAGCGATGCTGCTGGTGTTTGCGGTGATGTTCCTGTTCCTGCAGAACGTGCGCTACACCCTGATCCCGACGCTGGTGGTGCCAGTCGCGTTGATGGGTACGTTCGCGACCATGCTGGCGCTGGGGTTCTCGATCAACGTGCTGACCATGTTCGGCATGGTGTTGGCCATCGGCATTCTGGTGGACGACGCCATCGTGGTGGTGGAGAACGTCGAGCGGATCATGGCCACCGAGGGGCTGTCGCCCAAAGAGGCCACGCGCAAAGCGATGACGCAGATTACCGGCGCGATCATCGGCATTACGCTGGTGCTGGTCGCGGTGTTTATTCCGATGGCGTTCATGCAGGGTTCTGTGGGGGTGATCTACCAACAGTTCTCGCTGTCGATGGCGACCTCGATTCTGTTCTCGGCGTTCCTTGCCCTCACCTTGACCCCTGCGTTGTGTGCAACGTTGCTCAAGCCGATTGCCAAGGGTGAGCATCACGAAAAATCCGGTTTTTTCGGCTGGTTCAATCGTCGCTTTGACCGTCTGACGGAACGCTATCAGGGCTGGGTTGGTTACGCCTTGAAACGTACTGGTCGGTATCTGCTGATCTACGTCGTGCTGCTGGTGGGCCTGGGGCTTTGCTTTGCGCGGCTGCCCTCCTCGTTTCTGCCGACGGAGGATCAGGGCTACACCATCACCGATATTCAGCTGCCGCCGGGCGCGACGAAGAACCGCACGGTGCAGGTAGCCGAACAGCTCGAAGCGCACAACGCCGGCGAACCAGGGATCAGTGACAGCGTCGTGATCCTGGGTTTCAGCTTCTCCGGCAGCGGGCAGAATGCGGCGTTGGCGTTTTCGACGCTGAAGGATTGGTCGGAACGTGGCAGCGACGATGCCGCCAGCTCGATCGCCGACCGCGCGAACGCTGCCCTGAGCCAGATCAAGGACGCCATGGCATTCTCGGTGCTGCCACCTCCGGTGGATGGCCTCGGCACGTCCAGCGGTTTCGAGTTTCGTCTGCAGGATCGCGGTGGCCTCGGCCATGCGACGTTGATGCAGGCGCGAACCGAGCTGCTCGCTGCCGCCGAGAAAAGTCCGGTATTGATGAACGTTCGTGAGAGTGCCCTGGCCGAAGCGCCGCAGGTGCAACTGATCGTTGACCGCAAGCAGGCGAATGCCTTGGGCGTTTCGTTCGCCGACATTGGCAACGTGCTGTCCACTGCGGTGGGTTCCAGCTACATCAACGACTTCCCCAATCAGGGCCGCATGCAGCGCGTGGTTGTGCAAGCCGAAGGTGATCAGCGCAGTCAGGTGGATGACTTGCTGAAAATGCACGTGCGCAATAACGCCGGCAACATGGTACCGCTGTCGGCATTCGTTCAGGCCAACTGGATTCAAGGCCCGGCGCAGTTGACCCGCTACAACGGTTATCCCGCGATCGCCATCTCCGGCGAACCGTCAGCGGGGTACAGTACCGGTGAAGCCATGGCGGAAGTCGAGCGACTGGTGGCGCTGGGGCCTAAAGGTCTGGGCCAGGAATGGACGGGTCTGTCGCTGCAGGAGCGTCTGTCGGGCAATCAGGCGCCGATTCTGCTCGGCTTGTCGTTGCTGGTGGTGTTCCTGTGTCTGGCAGCGCTGTACGAGAGCTGGTCGATTCCGACCTCGGTATTGCTCGTTGTCCCGCTGGGCGTGCTCGGCGCGGTGCTGGCGGTGACGATGCGCGGGATGCCAAACGATGTGTTCTTCAAGGTCGGTTTGATCACCATCATTGGCCTGTCGGCGAAAAACGCGATCCTGATCATCGAGTTCGCCAAGAGCCTGTATGACGAAGGCCACGACCTGATCGATGCAACGTTGCAGGCTGCGCGCTTGCGCCTGCGGCCGATTGTGATGACTTCGCTGGCGTTCATCCTCGGCGTGGTGCCACTGGCCATCGCCACTGGCGCTAGCTCGGCCAGCCAACAGGCGATCGGCACTGGCGTGATCGGCGGGATGATCACCGCGACGCTGGCAGTGATCTTTGTGCCGGTATTCTTCGTCGTCGTCATGAAGCTTGTGCAACGGTTCACCAAACAACACTGATGCAATTGTAGGAGCTGCCGTAGGCTGCGATCTTTTGACTTTGCTTTTAGAAGATCAAAAGATCGCAGCCTTCGGCAGCTCCTGTAAAAGCCGGATTGCGTACGCTATGGTGCAGAGACAGTTCACCATCGTGAGTCCCCATGCGCTTCCTCGCCCGCACCCATCCACGTCTTTCCGCCGCCGCCCTGCTCGGTCTTGCCATGGGTTTGCTTATCCCGGCGCAATCCATCGTGAGCAAAATCCTGATCGGCTGGAACGTCGGCGTCTGGACCTACCTGACCCTGATGTTCTGGCTGACCGTGCGCGCCAAGGCCCCGGACGTCAAACGCATCGCTGAAGTCGAAGATGAAAACGCCGGCCTGGTGCTGTTCGTGGTATGCATCGCCGCGCTGGCGAGTCTGGCCACCATCACCTTCGAACTGGCCGGGAGCAAGGATCTGGATTCGACCAACAAGTTGATGCACTACGCTTTTACCGCCTTGACGGTGATCGGTTCGTGGCTGCTTATTGGGGTGATTTTCTGCGTGCACTACGCCAGGTTGTTCTACACCTGGGACGGCAAGGAGCCGGCGTTGCGCTTTGCCGAAGGGTCGACCACGCCTGACTATTGGGATTTTCTGTACTTCTCGTTCACCATCGGTGTCGCCGTACAGACCTCGGACGTGGGGGTGGCAACACGGGAAATCCGCAAGATCGTACTGACGCAGTCGTTGATTGGTTTTGTGTTCAACACGGCGATTCTTGGGTTTTCGATCAATATCGCTGCCGGCTTGTTCGGTTGAGCTGCATCGAATGCGTTTACGATACAAAAAAATGCCTCGGCATTGCCAAGGCATTTGAATGACATGTGCTCAGAAGAAGTGACTTACTCTCAGGCTCGCGCTCCAGTCCTGAGAGACGGTATTGCCTGTACCGCCGCCGACTTCGCCTGCCACCTGCCAGTTTCGCTGAGCAGGTGTCCATTTCAACCCGGCACGGTATTCCAGCGTGTTACTGGCGCGGTCATCATTAAAGCTATCGTCGTTGATTTTGACCTCGTTGGTTTTGACGAACTCACGGTTTGCCCCCAGCGAAACACTGGGCTCCAGCAAGGCACCACCTTCGAGTGTCAACAAACGCCCCCCCCGGATGCCGATGTTTCCTTGCACCGAACGCATGGTATCTGCATCAACCTCAAGACCGTTGTCCAGCCGATAGCTGTCACTCTGGGTTACACCCGTTGACAGGCCGATCTGGGGTTCGAGGAACCAGTCTCCTCCAAAACGAAAGTGTTTGCCCACGGTGACCGCACCACTCGCACCCAAGGCTTTGTAGTCGCCCTTGCTCCGGGTACCGTCACTCATGGTGACCCTGGCCTTGTTGTCGAACTGGTTGATTTTGAGCAAAGCGTTGATAAATATGCCGCTCACAGGATCGAAGGTGCTGCCGTAAACGCCGAGACTCAAGCTATCGACGGTCGCCTTGGAACCATATTTCAGATCCATGTCAGTGCGGCTTGTGCCAACGAATGCGCCCAGCACCGCATCTTGACCACCGATATTCACCGTTGTATCGGCACCACCGGTAATCCCGGTCTGGTTTTGTGTATAGCCGTCGCCATAAGCATTCTTGACGTTGTATTGGTTGCCATAAGTGCGTACCCAGACACTGTTGCTCAACTTGGTAGTATCGCTCTCACTGGCCGCGCGCATAGATGCATCGGGTCGGATACTCAGTCCGCGATCGCCGATCTGCGAATTAAGCAGGTTCATTTCCGCATTCGATACACTGCGCGCACTGCCGACCAGGGCCAACGCTGTATTGGTCGAAGTACTGACGGTTTCCCGGTCAGGGTTGAGGTACAAGCCTTGACCATCCTGTTTCAATCGATAGACGAAAGCGCCGGCGTCTACCGTTTCGCGCCCGCCAAGTGAGAAGCTGGCATCGCCGGCGGCAATGTTGCCGACCTTCACCGCTTCGGCTGTAACAGGTGTCGTTCCCGTAGCCGCGATTTGCAGTTGATGTTGACCAGTGGCGTTACCGGTGACATTCAGGAAGTCGGTGTTTCCGTTGCCCAGATCCGTGCCCATCACAAACGCGCCGCGGCCGGAGAGATCGCCCACATTCAGTTGCTGGAACTGCTCATTCGTGCCCATGCGAACGACGCCGTTATCCAGCGCAAGGCTCTGCACGGTGTTGTCGCCGGTCATGACCCACTGCGCTGCGTTGTTGATGTTGAGGCTGGCGCTATTGTTGATTTGACCAGTCAGTACGGAGGCATTGTCCAACAACACGCTACCTTTGCTAGCCGTGATAACGTCGCCAGTGAAGTTGCTGCCGTTGTTCAACACAAGGCTGGAAACGTTTTCGACGTTACCGTTGATTGCCGAACGATTGTCCAGCTCGACACGGCCATTGATGTCCGCCAACACATTGCCGGTTATTTGACTGCCATTGTTCAGCGACAGACTGGCGACGTTTTCAATGTTGCCATTGAGCACGGCGTTATTGTTCAGGCTGACCTTTGAGGCTGTACTTGCAACGGACAAGACATTGCCATTGAGCGTGCTGCCGGAGTCCAGACTGACCTGCGTCACGTTCTGTAAATCACCTTCCAGCGCTGCGCCGTTCTGCATCAATAGCGAAATAGAGCTGCCCGTTTCGGCCACGACGTTGCCACTCAAGTGGCTTGCGTCCACGATGAGATTGGCGGTGGAACGATTGGTTGCCTGCAAAAGATTGCCGTTGCCACCGACCAATTGGGAGTTCCCTAGAACATTGATTGTTGCAGCTGTCCCGGCAGCGCCGGAAGAGCCCAGCACGATCGCCGACCCGGTGCCGCCGGTCACTCGGGTATCGTTGAGCGTAACCGTGCTGTTGTTGACGCCCGTCAGATCTGTGACGATCTGCAGGCCGTCTTGTTCTCCGGAGAGGAGGCTGCCTGTGGCTGAGAGCGTTGAGCCACCCAATTGCACACCGTAACTGGTTGCACCGGTACCACGAATGGTCGAATTTTCTACATTCAGAACTGCGAAACCTACGGCATTCGCGCCTCCGGGCCCCCCCGTAATCGTGCTTCCGCCTTTGACTGTCGCGCTTGAAGAGGCGGGAGTGTTTTGATTGCGCCCCAACAGTAGGCCAAAACTGTTTGAACTGGTGATGGTTGTGTTGTTGTCGATCGTGGCACTGCTGTCGATCAGTTGTATCGCCCCTCTGCCGGTCGTACTTTCGATTGCGGCCCCAGAAATTGAAAGGACAGAATTGCTCATACTGATTCTCTGGCTTTTGCCGCCGTTGAAATCTACGTTGGCATTAGCTGAGGTAATGGTCAGCGCTTCTGCATTGTTAATCGTCAATGTCCCCCCGTCGGAAACCGCCCATGCTTCAGGCGAGGGAGGGTTGGTAACCACTGCACTTTCGCCTGGAAGGAGGACTCGACTGTAGGCTTGCGGCGATGACGCAATTGCAACTGCGATAATCAATCCTTTGATTGCGTAGGGATGTTTTGAATTCGAAGCCGACGACATAGCTATTTCCTCAACTGCACAATTTACTGAGACTGGTTCATGACGGAATGGACAATTCGCCAAAAACATCCAACAGCTTAATGAGAAAAACAAAACTCTTTTGTAGGAATAATCCTTTTTATTTGACGAATTGCCCGCGACAGGTAAAGTCGTAGAGCGCAGGTACAGTGCAGAAAATGCCGCAAGAGAGACAGCAACGTCTCACTTGCGGCATCAACCTATACACTCACCCATTTAAGGAGCAGGCGCGGGAGCTGCGGTGCCATCGCAATAAGTGAAACTGGTACTGATGGTATCGATCCGCCTTACAACAGGTGTAGAGCTTTGCTCACCGTTGATGTCAGTCGTATACCAGTACTTGCCATAAGCAACCGCCCCCCTGGCCGGTTGCGCGGCCTTGAACACGGCAGGAGTAGTGCCCGTTGGCGCAAAGTCCTGCACGTCTGCAGCTGCGATGGTGTAATCTGCCGAGACTTTTGTATTGGGAATCAGATCATCCCCCGCCGCAGTCTTGTGCGCCTCAAAATGCACCTTTATTGTTTTGCCCGGCGGCAGCAGCGGATCTTTCGGAATGATAAGACCCAAGTCGTAGCTAGAGGTGGGGCTTTTCATTGCAAAACATTCGATGTAAGGACGTGTATCCGGTTTCCGGATCCTCACCGTCGGTGTTGGTAAAGGAATCGGATGCCCGGCCACGAGGACAGTTTCCTCTTTTGATCTCATGATATTTTTATCTACACCGGACTTCTGTATAGTCCAGAACGCTTTTACGCTTGGAGTGGGAAGACCGGTAACTACACTGGTCGGAATTTCAACTTCAAATTCAGTCTCATCTACAAACGGTACGTAGGGTTCCAGCCGCACTCCATTGATATAGCAAGTGGCCGTTTGTTCTGGTGTAAGCGGTGGATCAGTGAGCGCGAAGACCACTTTGAATGTAGCAGATTTACTTCGATCACCAGGTAACAGGCTGTTGGGAGTTTTGGACGCGCCGGTGACAACGGGTAATTGCAGGATGGAATTGGTCAAGTCAGGCAGATCCGGATTTTCCGGGCCGGCGTAGTCAAATGCCAAGATGAAAGTCTCAATTGGCGACTCTACGTCCGTGGTCATTCCAGTTCGAGTGATCGTATATTTGATATTGACGCGTTTCGGCTCGGTGGCGTCGGCGAATATCTTTGCAAGGTTCTCGTATTCAAGAGGGAACGTCAGATTCGCACCAGTCCAGGCCTGTGGGTCGAAATCGTGGAAGACGGTCGCATCGTTGGCATCCTCGATAGTTATATAGATTTGGTCACCCGTCTCCGCATTATCGATGAACGCACTTTCGACGATGGCGGAGATTCCGCTGGCGAGATCATCCAGATAAAGGGGTGTAGTGAAGTTCGGGTCGGTTCGAGGTACCAGCGGACCCTTGTTCGACACGGGTACCTGCGCCAGTGCCAGCGTCAGAAAGGCAATTGGCGCGGACTCGAGGCTAGGGTTCCCCGGAAGGTCTTCGTACTGTTGAACGATGTTGACGCGCCCTCTTGGAGGAAACTTGCGAAGCTCGCTGTTCGAAAACGAAATTTCGCCAGTATCAGGTACGGTACCCTCGAAAACCAAAACCGATAGATCGGCGTTGCGAAGCCAGACGCGAACCTTGTCATCAGCAGGGCGCCTTTGCGGATAATTCACAGGCACTTTGCAATTTACATTAGCGTTTGCCGGAAGCGCCATCCATGCTTCGGTGACGGTTACCTGCGGATCTGTTGGCCTATTGACAAAGGTAGGGGCTGGCGTAGGCCTGGCCTCTCTTCGCGGGTTCTTTGTATGGAAAGGCGCGGTTTGATCGACGACGACCTCGATGATATTAGAGGGATCTTCGATACCGCCACCACCTTTGTAAACCTTCACCCTGATTTCATATGTCGTAGGATCAATGGGGGTTGGTAACTCTTGGATTTTGCTGGTATCAATCTCTAATGGAATTTTGCCTGCCGGCCTATCAGCAATTGGTCCGAGCGGAACTGTGCCAATCGTTTCGAAGATTCCACCTTTAACTCGCAACTCCACGTCCACATCATCGTTATCGTCTTCGTCAGAGGTACGATCAAGATTGACGATCAGTATCCCGCTGTCCATTACGCTTTTGGCAATATAGTTGTCCGTCAGCGTCTCCGCGGTAATAGCCGAAAAAAGACCGACCTCTTTCACCCCAAACGAAGCAGGTCTTTGTTTTGGAGGTAATAATTTAAATGTCATTTCCATCTCTCCTTGTATGCTCAGGCCAAAAGGGCCGGGTTCGCCAGGTGTTACCCTGTCTATCATCACTGAACCGTTTTTTGATTCGCCATAAAGCCGCCCGCCTTTGAATAACTGCCAGCGCGCGACAGCAGAATCATAATCAACAAGCGGTCTTATGCAGGGTTCAAACGGGACAACGAACTCCCAATGTTTGTCAATGTGCTTCTGCTCCAGCAAGATATCCCAGTCGCCGTAACTTTCAGGCACTGGCGGACCGCTGGCATTCAAACTTGAATATCCTTGCCAATATAACTTTGCTCTATCCCCAATCGCTGCGAAACCATTGGCTGTAGGGATTGAAACGGTCACCCCGCAGGTTAAAGGAGGATGTGTATTGTTATTCAAGTAGCCCCAACGCGTTGCGTTGGGGAATTCAGGCGTATCAAGAACCACCATGGGGGTGTGATCAATGGTCAACTTTCTGTCAGGTGACGGATCCGGGATACCTCCACTGGCTTTCCAGACTTTATAAGATAAAAAAGCCACGCCGTCCGTCACAAGATGCGCTGGCGTCAATGGGAAGTATAGGTAAGCGGGTTGTGGCGGATCTAAATATTCTGTGTAGAGCCTGGTAACACTGCCATCCTGCGCAAGTTCAATCCACAGTTCGTCTTTTGGGTTCGGGTCGTCCCAGTAAGGAATAATGATCCGAGAACCATTAAGCAAAATATCGAGCGGTACGTGACCGTCAAGATCACTATCATCAATACCTTCGACTGAGAGCGGGCTCGCGAGAATTCCTATACTTCTTCTGGTTGCGTTACTCTTCGTCATGATGTACTCCCCCGGTCACCTAACTGCACAGAATAAGTGCGTTGCTATATGGGCGAATTAAGCGCTCAGTCACCGCACTTGCCAACTGTCAGATCTGACAGGTATTCATACCGTTCGTCGGTTTCGAGCGCCGTTATCCCGTCGCTCTGTCAAATGTTCCTTGACGCAGATGTACTCGTTGAGGTCTCCTGAAACCGGTTTCACGCGCTTCTGCATCAGATCAACAATAAAAATATTCATGCCATGAACGATTTCTCCATCGCCCAACGCAACCGCGTCACAATGCTCGACGTCGCCGAACGCGCCGGTGTATCCAAGGCCAGCGTCTCGCGCTTTATCGGCGATGACCGCGCGCTGCTATCCGATGCCATTGCCCTGCGCATCGAACAGGCCATCAGCGAACTCGGCTACCGCCCGAACCAGATGGCTCGCGGCCTGAAACGCGGGCGTACGCGCCTGATCGGCATGCTGGTGGCCGATATCCGTAACCCCTATTCGATTGCCGTGATGCACGGGGTGGAAACCGCATGTCGTGCGCACGGCTACAGCCTGGTGGTGTGCAACACCGACCGCGATGATGAGCAGGAACGCCAGCACCTGGCGCTGTTGCGCTCGTACAACATCGAAGGGCTGATCGTGAACACGCTGGGCCATCACCGCGACGAATTGCATGAGCTGCGGCGCGAGATGCCGCTGGTGCTGGTGGATCGCAAGGTCGACGGGCTGGATAGCGACATGGTCGGACTGAACAACCCGCAGGCAGTTGAAATGGCGCTCACGCACCTTGAGCAGCGCGGATATCGCGATCTATTGCTGGTCACCGAGCCATACGACGGCACCAGCTCGCGGATTGAGCGGGTCAGCAGTTTTCAGACGCAGATTGCCCAGCGATCAGAATTTACCGGTGCGGTGGTTGAAACCGGTGACGCCTTTGCACACCAACTCCAGACTTTTTTGAACAGAAGCGATGCCGGGCCGAAAGCGCTGTTCTGTGCCAACGGCGTCGCGGCGCTGGCGGCGACTCATGCGTTGTGTGCGCTCGGCGTGCACTTGTTCGAGGATGTCGGGCTGATTGCCCTGGATGATCTGGATTGGTATCCGTTGGTGGGCAGCGGGATTACCGCGCTGGCTCAGCCGACGGCAGAGATTGGCGCGCGGGCGTTTGAGTGTCTGCTCAAGCGCTTGCGCGGGGATGACGAGGTGGCGCGGATGATGGATTTTGCGCCGGTGCTGGTTGAGCGGGGCTCGACCCGAGCGATTGGCGGTGTCTGATCTGGCGCTTTCGCGAGCAGGCTCGCTCCCACATTTGGGATGCGGTCACCTGTGGGAGCGAGCCTGCTCGCGAAGGCGCCCGGAAGGTCACCACAGAACCATCCGATATTTTTTTGAACAAAAATGAAACCGGTTTCAGAGGTCAATAACAATGAATGAACCAGCCGTTTCCATCAGCCTGTCCAGCTACGGCGCCGAGCTTGTGCGCCAGCGTGGGCAGGACGCTTTCATCGAAATCCTGGCAGCGGCCGGGGCCAATCGCATCGAGTGGCGCGAAGAGCTGCTGACCCGCGAAGATCCTGCACAACTGGCTCAGGCCACCCAGGCGCAGGGTTTGCAAAGCATTTATTCCTCACCGACCGAACTGTGGCTGGCCGGTCAGGCGCAACCGAATCCCGAATTGATTACCGCGCTGCAACAGGCCCAGGCATTCGGTTCGAAATGGCTGAAGGTCTCGCTCGGTTACTTCACCGATAACAGTGATCTGCAGGCACTGGCCGAGCGGCTCAGACACAGCCCTGTGCAATTGCTGGTGGAGAACGATCAGACCTTGCAGGGTGGGCGCATCGAGCCGTTCCAGCGTTTCTTCGCTGCCGTCGAGCAGCACAACCTGCCGATCAAGATGACCTTCGACATTGGCAACTGGCATTGGCAAGACCAGTCCGCCGCCAGCGCCGCGCGTGCGTTAGGGCGTCATGTCGGTTATGTGCATTGCAAAGCCGTGGCCCGCCGCGCCGACGGCAAACTGGTCGCCGTACCACCGGCCATCAGCGACCTGCATCTGTGGGAACAACTGCTGCGGCACATGGACCAAGGCGTTATGCGCGCCGCCGAATATCCGCTGCAAGGCGATGACCTGGTGCAACTGACCAGCGAGCACGTCGCCGCCCTCGCCCGCCTCGGTCAATCGCGTCTGGAGCCTGCTCATGTCTGAGATCGATATTCTGTCTTTCGGTGAAACCATGGCCATGCTGGTCGCCGAGCAGTCCGGCGATCTGGCGTCGGTCGAACACTTTCACAAGCGCATTGCCGGGGCGGACAGCAACGTCGCGATCGGCCTGTCGCGTCTGGGTTTCAACGTCGCGTGGCTGAGCCGGGTTGGTGACGATTCGCTTGGGCGCTTTGTGGTCGAGACGCTGATTAAAGAAGGCCTGGATTGCAGCCACGTCAAGGTCGATAAAAGCCATCCGACCGGATTCCAGTTCAAATCGCGCAACGACGACGGCAGTGATCCGCAGGTCGAATATTTCCGGCGCGGCTCGGCGGCCAGTCATTTGGCAACGCAGTCAATCACACCCGCGCTGCTCAATGCTCGCCATCTGCATGCCACCGGAATCCCACCGGCGCTGTCAGCTTCGGCAAGGGAAATGTCCTTCGAACTAATGACCCGCATGCGCAACGCCGGCCGCAGCGTGTCGTTCGACCCGAATCTGCGCCCGAGCCTGTGGTCCAGCGAACGGGAAATGATTACCGAGATCAACCGCCTCGCTGCCCTCGCCCACTGGGTGCTGCCGGGGTTGAGCGAAGGCCGTTTGCTCAGCGGTTTCGATGATCCGGCGGATATCGCCGCGTTTTATCTCGATCAAGGCGCGGAAGCGGTGGCCATCAAGCTCGGGCCGGAAGGCGCCTACTACCGCACGCATCTCGATCAGGGCTTTGTCGCCGGCGTGCCGGTGAGCAATGTGGTCGATACGGTGGGTGCCGGCGACGGCTTTGCGGTGGGAATGATCAGCGCCCTGCTCGAGCATCAAAGTTTTGCCGACGCGGTGCAGCGCGCCAACTGGATTGGCAGTCGCGCGGTGCAGAGTCGCGGGGATATGGAGGGCCTTCCAACCCGCCAGGAATTATCAATTGAATTTGAATCCGCCTTCGCGAGCAAGCTCGCTCCCACATTTGGAATGCAATCCCCTGTGGGAGCGAGCTTGCTCGCGAAGAGGCCCGCGTGATTACCGCAAATCAATGAACCTGCTGCGACAAAAACAACAAGCTCAGGAGTGACACCGATGAAAACCGCAACCCTCGCCACCCGCCGCTGGTGGTACATCATGCCGATTGTGTTCATCACTTACAGCCTTGCCTATCTGGATCGCGCCAACTACGGCTTCGCCGCTGCCTCGGGCATGGCTGAAGACCTGATGATCACCCCAGGCCTGTCCTCGCTACTCGGTGCGCTGTTCTTTCTCGGTTACTTTTTCTTTCAGGTACCCGGCGCGATCTACGCGCAAAAGCACAGCGTGAAAAAGCTGATTTTTGTCAGCCTGATCCTCTGGGGCGGTCTGGCTACGCTGACCGGTGTGGTCTCCAATGCGTACTGGCTGATCGTCATTCGCTTCATGCTCGGCGTGGTCGAAGCGGCGGTGATGCCGGCGATGCTGGTCTATCTCTGTCATTGGTTCACCCGTGCCGAACGCTCAAGGGCCAACACCTTTCTGATCCTCGGCAACCCGGTAACGATGCTGTGGATGTCGGTGGTCTCGGGTTATCTGGTGCAGCACTTCAGCTGGCGCTGGATGTTCATCATCGAAGGTCTGCCGGCGGTGCTGTGGGCGTTTATCTGGTGGCGTCTGGCCGATGATCGTCCGTCGCAGGCCAAGTGGCTCAACGACCAGGAAAAACATGATCTGGAAAGTGCCCTCGCCGCCGAACAGGTCGGGATCAAAGCAGTGAAGAACTACGCCGAAGCGTTCCGTTCGCCGAAGGTGATCATTCTGGCGCTGCAGTTTTTCTGCTGGAGCATCGGCGTCTACGGCTTTGTTCTGTGGCTGCCGTCGATCCTCAAGGCCGGCGCGCAGATGGACATGATCGAGGCCGGCTGGCTGTCGGCGCTGCCCTATCTGGCGGCGGTGCTTGGCATGCTCGCGGTGTCTTGGGGGTCGGACAAGTTGCAAAAGCGCAAACGCTTCGTCTGGCCGCCGCTGCTGATCGCCTCGATTGCGTTTTACGGCTCGTATGCCTTGGGCGCCGAACATTTCTGGTGGTCGTACACGCTGCTGGTGATTGCCGGTGCCTGCATGTACGCGCCGTACGGGCCCTTCTTCGCCATCGTCCCGGAGATTCTGCCGGCCAACGTCGCGGGCGGCGCCATGGCGCTGATCAACAGCATGGGCGCGCTCGGTTCTTTCGGTGGTTCGTACCTGGTCGGCTACCTGAACAGCTCCACCGGTTCGCCCGGCGCCTCGTACCTGTTGATGAGTGGCGCGCTGTTGCTGTCGGTGGTGCTGACCATTTTTCTCAAGCCCGGCGCCAGTGATCGCGTCGTCGCCAAAGCCGTCGCCACACCGCGTGTGCCGGCGCATTCCTGAAAGGACTTTTGCCATGAAAAAACAGGTCGTGCTGTACAAGAAACTCTCGCCCGCGCTGATGGCGCGCCTGCAAGAGCAGTTTGACGTGACGCTGATCGAAAGCCTCGACGCCGATGGCCTGATGCAGTTGCGCGATGCCCTGCCCCGGGCCCACGGTTTGCTCGGGGCCAGCCTCAAACTCGATGCCGCGCTGCTGGATCTGGCGCCGCAGCTGGAAGCGATTGCCAGTGTTTCGGTGGGTGTCGATAACTACGACATCGATTACCTGACCCGGCGCGGGATCCTGCTGACCAACACGCCGGATGTGCTCACCGAAACCACCGCCGACACCGGCTTCGCCCTGATCCTCGCCGCCGCACGCCGCGTCGTCGAGCTGGCCAACATGGTGCGTGGCGGGCAATGGAGCCGCAACATCGGCCCGGCGCATTTCGGCACCGATGTGCACGGCAAGACGCTGGGCATCATCGGCATGGGTCGCATCGGCGAGGCGTTGGCCCAGCGTGGGCATTTCGGTTTCGGCATGCCGGTGATCTATCACAGCCAGTCGCGCAAACCGGCGGTCGAGGCCCGTTTCGATGCGCAATATCGCAGCCTCGAAGATCTGCTCAAGCAGGCCGATTTCATTTGCCTGACCCTGCCACTGACCGCGCAGACCGAACGCTTGATCGGCGCCGGACAGTTTGCGCTGATGCGGCCGGAGAGCATCTTCATCAATATTTCCCGGGGCAAGGTGGTCGATGAGGCAGCGATGATCGAGGCGCTGCGCAGCAAGCGTATCCGCGCGGCGGGGCTGGATGTGTTCGAGCGCGAGCCACTGAATCATGATTCGCCGTTGTTGCAGTTGAGTAATGTGGTAGCGACGCCGCACATGGGTTCGGCGACCCATGAGACGCGCGAGGCGATGGCGCGTTGTGCGGTGGAGAATCTGCTTGCGGCGTTGAATGGGCAGAAGCCAGAGAATCTGGTGAATCCGAATTAAGCGCTGGCTGTAATAGCGCCTTCGCGAGCAGGCTCGCTCCCACAGGGGAATGCATTCCCCTGTGGGAGCGAGCCTGCTCGC
>NZ_DATMIV010000044.1:0-65535 GCF_035554175.1 Pseudomonas sp.
GGGTTGCCCGCTCCCAATTGCTCGGCGGCCGAGGCCACGGCTGCCTGGTTAGGGGTTTGCGCCACGCTGTCGAAAGCCGCCGTGCGTTCGATATTCAGCGCAACGCCGTTAGCGGCGTAGTCCAGGCGCCCGCCGAGGAAAGCGTAGTGGGAGGTGACCGCAGCGAACTGCCCGTTCACACCATTGGCGGCTTGCAACACGTTGTACTGGCGGCCAAGCAGGGTCTGGCCAGGCGTGGCATTCAAGGCCAGCGGCGTTGGGTCCAGGGCCAGGGTCATGTTGGCCCCCGACACCGTGGCACTGCCGGTGGCCACAATGCGGTCACTGGCCGTTGGCGAAAGCTCTACCGCGTAGGTTGAGCCCGGCGCGAAGGTTAAGTCACCGTTCACCCGCAAGGTGCCGATGGAGTTGCCCGGCGCAACCTGCCCGCCGTTCAACGCGGTGAGGTTACCGACCTGGCCATTGCCGCCCAGGGTGCCACCCGCATTGACCTGCACGGCGGACGCCAGGGAGCCATTGACCGACAGTACACCCCCGTTGACCTGGGTATCGCCGCGATAGGTATTGTTCCCTTCAAGGATCAGTCGGCCCGCGCCGGACTTGATCAGGCTGCCTTGATACTGGCGCTGAGCCGCTGCCGCTGCACGGGCGCTGCCCACGGCGTAGTCGGTCTGGTCCTGTTGGCTGGCGGTGCTGGCCACGCCGTTCTGCCAACCTCTGCTGACCAGGGTTTGCTGCCAGGCGGTCTGTTCAGCAGTGTCCTCGGCCTGACGCTGGATCAACGCCTGATCAGAGATACCGTTACTCCAGACATCGGTTTGGCCGGCGCTCAGGTTGGCGTTGAAGGTCCCCAGCAACTGCCCTGGGCCGCGCATGGCCCGCTCTAGGTTGACCACACCCCAGCCCACAGTGCCATTGGGCGCCTGGGTGACCGAACCATCGAGCTGGGTCGCGGTGGTGAGCAGCACCTGCAAGGCCTGCTCGTTGTTCATGTACGGGTAGCGCTCCATCACCAGCGCCAATGCGCCCGTTGCATGGGGCGCGGCCATGGACGTACCGGACTTGAGCGCATAGCCGCCGCCAGGCACGGTGCTGTTGATCAGCCTCCCGGGCGTGGTGATGCACCAATATTTGGCAATGCCGCACTGGTTGTAGCGCTGGGCATTGGCGCTATCCAGGCCAGACACCGCCAGCCAGTGGCCTTCCAGGTCTGGCTCGAAATACGGCAGCGCAGAACGCACACTGGCGTTGGCATAGCCGGTATTGCCAGCACTGAAGACGTTGATCACGCCCCTGCGCGACACGTTAGCCGCTTCATCCAGCCAAGTGCCCCGGTTGTAATGCTGGGCATAGGCAGCCTGCACGCCTTTCAACGTCGCGTAGGTCACATCCGGCGGCTGGCTACCCCAACTGTTGTTGATCGCCCGCACACCGGCATCGGCCAGCGCGCCATAGGCCGCCTTGAAGTACTGCGGATCCGGGCTCGGGCCAAACAGGAAGCTGTCGCTCTGGTTGGTGTTGGCCACATAGATTTGCGCGTTGTACGCCACGCCATGCATGCCAACGCCATCCCGGGCCGCGCCCATGGTCCCGGTCACGTGCGTGCCGTGGGTGTCGTTATTAGGGTTGATGGCACCCGTGATGCTAAAGGGCGAACCATTTACGTAGGTGCCGTTGGCCGTTACCGCATGGTAGCGGGATGGGCTGGCTTCGGGATGAGAGGGGTCGAATCCCGAGTCCATCGCGCCGATTTTTACGCCGTTGCCGGTGATACCGGCAGCATAGGCCTGATCAGCCTGGATACGGCCCAATCCCCAGTCACTCTGAAATTCTTCCGAGCGCCAACTGGCCGCGTCACCTAACTTCCCCTGTTCCGCATAGTCGGCATAAGCCGAGCAGCCAAAGGTAAAAGACAACGCGCAAAGTGCGGTAGTGGTTGCGGGTTTAACGGAATAACGGACAGCATTGGACGGCTTGAACCTTCGCATCCCTGCACACCTTTTTTATTTGTTAGCTCCCTAGTGAGCGCCGTAAGAAAATAGTCCGCTGCGCAGGGGATGGCAACTTATTTGTTTCAAATTTGATACAAAGCCAATGGCATGAAATCACTCGGGTAATAGGCCACAAGGCGCTGTGATGAGGCATCTAGACGGAGCAGGCACAACTAAGGTGCAATGTGGAATAGTGGCATTTTAGTTCCAGTGTCTAGAAGGTGGCGCGTCTTTAGTCGGCTTAGCTTGCGGGTTTGGCGACCTCCGCAGTCTCATGTCTACGCGGGATGAGTAATAGAGAGGTATTCAAGTAATAGATCGCGGAAACTTGAGCTGAGCCGCTACTTAGCCACGACGCAAGATAGACTTGTGGCTCGAGGGACTTCGCGCTTACCCCGCGGCACTTTTGAATTTACAGAAATGGTCTTTAAGTGCAAAAGTGCCAAAGACTCCCTTGGCGCAATGATTACGTTCGCGCAATTTCCCGCAGTGCTGGTCACAGCAAACGATACCTCGTATGCAACCAGCGAATACACCGCAAGCGAATGGCAAGTACACCCTGGATTATGGGGTAGCGCCCCATTGTTATGCTGACCGAGCAATCACAAGACGCGCCACCATGTTCAACGAGTTGTGGCGTGCAAGGTCAGCCATCGATGACCCATCACCTGTTCCAAGTCATCAGTCTTGCCCCCGGATACTGTCGGGAAGCAATAGCTCTCGCGTCTAGGGGAACAGCCTGTTCAGTAATCCTTCAATGTGCGTTCCTTCGTATCCAGACCGTAATTCTTCGAGCTTCATGACCCTCCGCTCCCCGCCAAGCAGGCTGAGCCCGTGGAGCTCATTCAAGAGCTTCTGAGACGCTTCGACCTCAGGCTGCAGTGCAAGCCAGGCAGTATTCGCACGACCCGCTAAACCTTCAGCCTTACGACTCAGGCGTTGGGATTCGATTAGCGTGCCAGCCCTCAACGTGTTGTTGAGTTCTGCCTGCGTGCGCTCTAGATCGTTAAGCAACTCCGTGAAAACTTCAGCTTGGTCAAGCGCCACGGAAAGACCGTCGACATAGAGGGTGTCGTCCTGGACGCAGTAAATCCCCAAAGGCCCGTCACCGCCTCCGGTGCAATCCAGCGCGAGCACGTTCCCGAGGCGTAACGGCGCTGGAATCCATGTGTGACCCGTGCAAACACGCCATACGCCGGCGACGCCTTGACGGTAATGTTTTTTGATCCGCTCTCGCCCCCAGAGGGCTATTTCTTCGACTTGCGCGTTGTCGATATCGTTGACGAACCGCTGCCAGGACAAGCCTCTCGGTACATCCCCGTGTATAACGCCCACGACCCCAAGGGGTGATTCGATCTCGATGAGGGTAGGGAGGGTCTCAAGCTTGACGATGATCATCTCTTTCGACTCATCGGCGACGGTTGCCCACCAACCAGCCCCATGAGAGCCATAACGAGCGTCCGGGTTTTCACGGTAGGCCTGAATCAGTATCTGTTCATGGTTGCCCATTACGGTGAAGAACCATGGCTCGCCTAAAAGCTTAAGCCCATCAAGCACGCCCGGGCCGCGATCAATGAGGTCGCCGACGCCGATGACTCGGTCAGTCTTGCTGTCAAAGCCGAGTTTGCGCAGCCCTTTGTACAAGTCGGTGGTTTTGAAGTGAATGTCACCTACGACAAAGTCACGGCCATGGTGATTTTGCGAAAGTCTCAGAACCTTTTGCCTCATGCCTGTGGAATCCTTCGTCAGCGAAACTGCTTAATTATCTGCCCTGCGAAGCGTGCTACCAAGATGAATCTTGGGGGAAATGCAATGGTCTTCGAGCGTGCGTACGGCGCGTTGTCCTACATGCTGTTGGTGGGCAAGGTCGAGCGCATCGAGTGAGTATGACCCTGCGCCGACGCCGAGCAAATTCTGCGCAGCGCTGGCAGGCTTCAAGGCTGGCGACGATAATGTCGCCGGTTTTCTGATTCGATAAGGCGCGCCATGCAAGATGCATCCGACACCGCCGTCACTGGCAAAGACCCTGCACCCACCGGCACGCAAACGCTGATTCGCGGCCTGGGCGTGATTCATGCGGTCGCCAGCGGCGCTCGCGACCTCAAGGAAATCGCCCGGCTCATCGGCACCACCCGCAGCACCACGCACCGGCTTGCCAGTTGTCTGGTGGAGGAACGCTACCTGCGAGTGGTGCCGCAAACCGGTTATCTCCTCGGGCCCAGGTTGATCGAACTGGGGTTCCAGGCCCAGGAAGAAGTGCCGCTGCTGGTGCTGGCCAAACCCTTTCTCGACGAATTGTCGGCGCTCACCGGCGACACTGTGCACCTGGCGATGCGCGATGGCGACGAGGTGCTGTACCTGCACAAGAATCCCGGCCGCAATGGTCCGGAGATGCGTTCGCGGGTGGGCCATCGCATGCCGCTGGCGCGCACCGGCATCGGCAAGGCGCTGCTGCTGGACAGCCCGGAAAGCGAATGGCAACGGCTGTATGAGATCAGCGTGCCAACCACCGGCAAAAATCCGCTGTGGCCGGCCCATGAAGAGCAGACCTGGGAGCAGGTGCAGGCGCGCATGCGCGAGTACGTGCAGGGCGGTTATGCGTTCGATCTGGAAGACAACGAACCGTCGATCCGTTGCGTGGCCGCGCCCGTGCGTGACGCCAGCAAGCAGATCGTCGCTGGCATCAGCATCGCCAGCACCGTGCCGTACATGCCATTGGAAAAGATGGCCGAGCTGGTGCCGGTGATCAAGGACGCCGCGGCACGGTTGTCTGCGGAGTTGGGTGGCTAGCGTGTAGATGCGCAGAGCAGGGGATAACGGGCGAACTCTTGGAGCAATCGACGGCAACCACCCCTGTTGAAATCCTGGAAAGCGCCTGCTGGTGAAGCGATCGATAAAGGGGCTCGTGATCGACCCAACCATAATCCCGGCCCGCGGTCTTAACTGTTCAGACGCCATTGGCCGACCGGCCAGGGCACATGCGATTCGGGAAGGAGAGGCTGGTATGGCGAATAAACAAAAAACTGAGCTCACACCACTGCAGCTGCTTCAGGAACTGGCCACAATCTTGCTGGAGCATTTTGAGCACGCCTGTGGGCAAGCCCTCGCCGGGGCTGAAAAGAAGCTCGCCAAGCTCGAAAAGAAACGCAGCAAGGTGGAGAAGAAGCTTGGCAAGCAGCGGGACCGTCTCGACTCCACGCCAGCCGGAAAACGCAAAAAACAGATGAAGCTGCGGGCCACTATTTCACTGCTGGAGACAGCTTTGGTTGACATGCAGCGCCAGGCTGATGAAACCCGGCACTACATCCGCGACTTCAAGCACGACGTCCACGTAAGCCTGGCGTTATTGCAGGGCGTGGGCGAGGTGCGTGAAGCTGCCAGCGAAATGCTGCGCCAGCGCGAGCTCGGCCAACTCGAAATCAGCGGAGCTACCTCGCCAGCCGCACAAACGGAGGTGACCGCCAAGTCTGCCGTGAAGCCTTCGCCTGCGGCTCGCCGCGCCACGAGGGAAGCCACAGCACTGAAAGCCATGGCTAATGCGGTGGTCGCCACGCCTACGGTGACGGTGGTCAAGGGACGGAAGCATGCACCCAGCGAGGTTGCACCATTGGCCCACGGGGTCGCCGAGGCCAGCGCTGCGCCCGAGCCGGATGAGGCGCCTCATGCTGAATCGGCGCTCCAGCCGGAGTGGCTTGAACGCTCGCGGTAGGGGTGTCGCCGTTCGCCCCGCATTGCGCGCGGGGCGAACCCGTGGATCAGGCCTTCAACGTGGCCATATCAATCACGAAACGGTATTTCACGTCACCGGCGATCATACGGCTGTAGGCCTCGTTGATGTGCTTGATATCGAGCATCTCGATGTCGCAGGTGATGCCGTGCTCGGCGCAGAAATCCAGCACCTCCTGGGTTTCGGCGATGCCACCGATCAGTGAGCCCGCCAGCACGCGACGCTTCATCACCAGATTGGCAGCATGCAGCGCCGGGTCCACGGGTTCGATCAGGCCGACGAGAATGTGCACGCCGTCAAATCGCAGGGTTTCGAGGTAGGGGTTCAGGTCGTGCTGCACAGGAATGGTGTCCAGCAGGAAGTCGAAATGGCCAGCAGCGGCTTTCATCTGCTCGGCATCCGTCGAGACGATGACGTGGTCGGCACCCTGACGACGACCTTCTTCGGCCTTGCTCGCCGAGCGGGTGAACAGCGTCACTTCCGCGCCCATGGCCTTGGCGAACTTGATCCCCATGTGGCCCAGACCGCCCATGCCCAGCACACCCACTTTGTCGCCAGCCTTGACGCCGTAATGCTTGAGCGGCGAATAGGTGGTGATGCCGGCACACAGGATCGGCGCGGCAGCGGCCAGGTCGAGTTTCTCCGGGATACGCACGACGAAGTGCTCGCTGACCACGATGCTGTTGGAATAGCCACCCATGGTGTTGCTGCCGTCGACGCGGTCCGGAGTGGCGTAGGTCATGGTCGCGCCTTCGAGGCAATACTGCTCGAGGTCGCGGGCGCAGGCTTCGCACTGACGGCAGGAATCGACCATGCAGCCGACGCCGACCAGATCACCGACTTTGTGCTTGCTGACGTTGGCGCCGACTTCGGTGACCTTGCCGACGATCTCATGGCCCGGCATGAGGGGGTACACGGCGATGCCCCACTCGTTGCGCGCCTGGTGGATGTCGGAGTGGCAGACGCCGCAGTAGAGGATCTCGATGGCCACGTCGTCCGGCCGCGGGCTGCGGCGGCTGAACGTCATGGGGGCGAGGGGGGTGGTGGCGGACTGGGCGGCGTAACCGATGGCTGTGTACATAAAGAACCTCGCAAAACGATGACAGTTGAGGCGGTCCATTCTCCTCACGCAGCGCATCGTCGGCCATGGTCATTCCTCCGCCTGTCATGCCTGATCCTCCGGATTTGATCGATCGAGTAGGGCTTCGCGCCGCTGATCTGCGATGATGGCGGTGTCAAATCCTCCGTACGGCTGCCCATGTCTCCTCTCTCCCATTCCGACGCCAACGCCGAGTTGGTCTCCCTTATCAAACCGCTGGCGCCGCGCCCGGGTTTCGTCGACACCCGAGTGCCGGGCGTGCAGGCGATGTCCTGGGATTATTACGTCGCGAGCAGCCCGCAGATCTATGAACCGAGCCTGGTGATCATTGCTCAGGGCAGCAAGCTCGCGCGCCTTGGCCCGCGAACCCTGGAATACGGCGCCGGTCATTATCTGGTGCAGGCGTTGTCGGTACCGTTCATGTGCGAAACCTTCGCGACGGCCGAAGCGCCGATGTATGGCGTTGCCGTATCAATTGATCGGGCTCTATTGGGTGAGCTTGTTCAGGCCATGGGCGAGGCGCCGAACGTCAAGGTCAAGGCGCAGACGCCGGAGTCCATGACCTCCGCCGAGCTGGATGCGCCGATGCGCGAGAGCGTGGAGCGGTTGCTGCGCTGTCTGCACGATCCACTCGACGCGCAAGTGATGGGCCAGGCCCGGGTCAGGGAAGTGGTGTATGCCGCATTGCGCGGTCCGCAAGCCGGGGTGCTGCGGGCGTTGGTCGAGCAGACCGGTCACTTCGCCCGTATCGCGGCAGCGTTGCACTACCTGCGCGACCATTACGACGAGGCATTGAGCGTCGAGGATCTCGCCCGCTGCGCCAACATGAGCGCTTCAACCTTCCATGAGCATTTCAAACGCAGCACGCTGCTGTCACCCGTTCAGTACTTGAAGCGCGTGCGGCTGCTCAAGGCTCAACAGATGCTCATCGGCGAAGGCATGGGGGTGGCGCAGGTTGCGCACAAGGTCGGGTATCAGAGCACCTCGCAATTCAGTCGCGAGTACAAACGCTACTTCGAGCGCAATCCGGGGGAGGAGGGCGAGCGGCTGAAAATATCAGCGTGAGGGTGGTTGTTGAAACTTACAAGCTTCCCGGCAGTAGGACCGGTTTCAGCCGGAAAGAGGCCAGTGTGCACACCTTTAATTTTACGCTAAGGCCGCTGGCGTCTTCCCGGCTAAAGCCGGTCCCACTGAACACGCGCAGTGTCAGTAGGACCGGATTCAGCCGGGAAGCTTGCAGCTCAAAGCTTGAAGCTTGCCGCTTCCCTTACATATTGGGATAGGTCGGCCCGCCTGCGCCTTCCGGTGCTACCCACGTGATGTTCTGCGATGGATCCTTGATGTCGCAGGTTTTGCAGTGGACGCAGTTCTGCGCGTTGATCTGGAAGCGTTTCGCGCCGTCTTCCTGGGTCACAACCTCGTAAACCCCGGCCGGGCAGTACCGCTGCGCAGGCTCGTCGTACTTGGGCAGGTTGACGCTGATCGGGATGCTCGGGTCCTTCAGCTTCAAGTGGCAGGGCTGTTCTTCTTCGTGGTTGGTGCCAGAGATGAACACCGAACTTAGCTTGTCGAAGCTCAACTTGCCGTCGGGTTTCGGGTAGTCGATCTTCTTCGAGTCGGCCGCCAGCTTCATGCACGCATAGTCAGGTTTGGTGTCGTGCAGGGTGAAGGGGATCTTGCCGCCGAACAGGTTCTGATCGATAAAGTTGAAGGCGCCCCCGAAGATGGCGCCGAACTTGTGAACCGCCGCGCCAAAGTTGCGGCTGGCGAACAGCTCTTCGTGCAGCCAGCTGGCTTTGAAACCTTCAACGTAGCCGTTCAGCGCATCGCCACCCTCGTTGCCGGCAAACAACGCATCCGCCACTGCTTCAGCGGCGAGCATGCCGGACTTCATGGCGGTGTGGCTGCCCTTGATCTTGGCAAAGTTCAACGTGCCCAGGTCGCAACCGATCAGCGCCCCACCGGGGAAGACCATCTTCGGCAGCGAATTCAGTCCGCCCTTGCAGATGGCCCGAGCGCCGTAACTGATGCGCTTGCCGCCTTCCAGGTATTGCTTGAGGACCGGGTGGTGCTTGAGGCGCTGGAATTCATCGAACGGCGACAGGTACGGGTTGGCGTAGGACAGATCCACGATCAGCCCGACCACGACCTGATTGTTTTCCAAGTGGTAAAGGAACGAGCCGCCGGTGTTTTCAGTGCCCATGATGTCCAGCGGCCAACCGGCGGTGTGCACCACCAGGCCTGGCTGGTGTTTGGCCGGATCGACTTCCCAGATTTCCTTCAGACCGATGCCGTAATGCTGGGCGTCGGCCTCACTGTCGAGGTTAAAGCGGTTGATCAGTTGCTTGCCGATGTGACCACGGCAGCCTTCGGCGAACAGCGTGTACTTGCCGCGCAGTTCCATGCCGGGGGTGTACAGGCCTTCTTTCGGATTGCCTTCGCGGTCAACGCCCAGGTCGCCGGTGAGAATCCCGCGCACCACGCCGCTTTCATCGATCAGCGCTTCCTGAGCCGCGAAGCCCGGGTAGATTTCGACGCCCAGGTTCTCGGCCTGCTGTGCCATCCAGCGGCACAGGTTGCCCAGGGAGATGATGTAGTTGCCTTCGTTGTGCATGGTCTTGGGAACAAATGCCCCCGGGACTTTCTGGCTGGCGTCGGCACCGGTCAGCACGTAGATGTCGTCGCCTTTGACCGGGGTGTTGAGCGGGGCGCCGAGGGCTTTCCAGTCAGGGAAGAGTTCGTCGAGGGCTCGGGGTTCGAACACCGCGCCGGAGAGGATGTGGGCACCGACCTCGGAGCCTTTTTCCACGACGCAGACGCTGATTTCCTGACCGGCGTCAGCGGCTCTCTGTTTCAGGCGGCAAGCGGCAGACAGCCCGGCGGGCCCGGCTCCGACGATGACGACGTCGAACTCCATAAATTCGCGTTCCACAGGCTATCTCCTACTCAAGGCTCAACAGTTTTTTTTTCTAATTGGGAGGTTTGATGTCGCATCCTTATTGCCTTTACGTTAACGTCAAAGGGAATATTGGCGAATCCACCTTTCTCTCTAGGCGGCGCATTATATCTACACCACTCTCAGCGTCCAATACAAACGTTTGTTTGAATCGCCTCCAGCCCTGATAAATCAAAGAAGCGCGGCTTATGACAGGGCATTTTGGCGTATTGACCGGAATGGGCGTTCCGGTCAAGATACGGGCGGTTTTGCGCTCGCCGTAGGCAGACTGGCGGTTTCAAGAGCACCTCTAAAGACAGGGCACAGGCAGTAGACGGTGATGCGCAGCGCAAGTCCGGCGCGCAGTTTACACAGCGAGAGAATGAATGACCCGACAGTCACCTCTGACGAACGGTCACCTTCCTTCGCCAAGTGAATTACCTCACATTCAAGCCGGCGTTTTTAGAGGTGCCCTTGTCGCCCGATGAGCATCATCCGCCAGGTTCGCCTAGGCGACTTTCTTTTCACCGGAGAGTAACGAGGAATCCATGAAGGTTCTTGTAGCTGTCAAACGCGTTGTGGATTACAACGTCAAGGTCCGCGTCAAGGCGGACAATTCCGGCGTCGACCTCGCCAACGTCAAGATGTCGATGAACCCATTCTGCGAAATCGCCGTGGAAGAAGCCGTACGCCTGAAAGAGAAGGGCGTTGCGACTGAAATCGTCGTCGTCTCCATCGGCCCGACCACCGCTCAGGAGCAACTGCGTACCGCACTGGCTCTGGGTGCCGACCGCGCCATCCTCGTCGAATCCGCTGAAGAGCTGACCTCGCTGGCCGTGGCCAAGCTGCTCAAGGCTGTAGTCGACAAGGAGCAGCCGCAACTGGTGATCCTCGGCAAACAGGCGATCGACAGCGACAACAACCAGACCGGTCAGATGCTTGCTGCACTGAGCGGCTACGGCCAAGGCACCTTCGCCTCGAAAGTCGAAGTCTCCGGTGACAGTGTTGCCGTGACCCGCGAAATCGACGGCGGCGCGCAGACCGTTTCGCTGAAACTGCCGGCCATCGTCACCACCGACCTGCGTTTGAACGAGCCGCGCTACGCGTCCCTGCCAAACATCATGAAAGCCAAGAAGAAGCCTCTCGAGACGCTGACTCCGGACGCTTTGGGCGTTTCCACCGCCTCCACCAACAAGACTCTGAAAGTCGAAGCGCCGGCTGCACGCAGCGCGGGCATCAAGGTCAAGTCGGTGGCTGAACTGGTTGAAAAACTCAAGAACGAAGC
Source organism: Pseudomonas sp. (assembly GCF_035554175.1). Taxonomy (GTDB): domain Bacteria; phylum Pseudomonadota; class Gammaproteobacteria; order Pseudomonadales; family Pseudomonadaceae; genus Aquipseudomonas. Next base: position 11,038 of record NZ_DATMIV010000044.1, read on the forward strand.
GAAGGTAATCTAAATGACTATCTTGGTTATTGCAGAACACGACAACAAAGTGCTGGCTCCGGCCACGCTGAACACCGTGGCCGCTGCGGCCAAAATCGGCGGCGACATTCACGTGCTGGTGGCCGGTCAAGGCGCAGGCCCGGTGGCCGAAGCCGCGGCGAAAATCGCTGGTGTGAGCAAAGTGCTCAATGCTGACAACGCCGCTTACGCGCATCAGCTGCCAGAAAACGTAGCGCCGCTGGTAGCCGAGCTCGGCGCTGGCTATAGCCACATTCTCGCTGCCGCGACCTCCAACGGCAAAAACATCCTGCCGCGCGTTGCTGCTGCGCTGGACGTTGACCAGATCTCCGAGATCATCTCGGTAGAGAGCGCTGACACTTTCAAGCGTCCGATCTACGCCGGTAACGCCATCGCTACCGTGCAATCGACTGCTGCGATCAAAGTGATCACCGTGCGTGCCACCGGTTTCGATCCGGTTGCCGCTGAAGGTGGTTCGGCTGCCGTTGAAGCTGTTGGCGCTGCGCACGACGCCGCTACATCGAGCTTCGTCAGCGAAGAGCTGGCCAAGTCCGATCGTCCTGAGCTTACTGCTGCCAAGATCGTCGTTTCCGGCGGTCGCGGCATGCAGAATGGCGACAACTTCAAACACCTGTACGCCCTGGCCGACAAGCTCGGCGCTGCCGTTGGTGCCTCGCGCGCTGCGGTCGACGCAGGTTTCGTACCGAACGATATGCAGGTCGGTCAGACCGGCAAGATCGTTGCGCCACAGCTTTACATTGCCGTCGGTATCTCCGGCGCGATCCAGCACCTGGCCGGTATGAAAGACTCCAAAGTGATCGTCGCGATCAACAAGGACGAAGAAGCGCCGATCTTCCAGGTGGCCGACTACGGCCTCGTGGCGGATCTGTTCGAAGCGGTACCTGAGCTGGAGAAGCTGGTTTAAACCGCCAGCTTCACTTATAAAGAGCCCGGCCAGTTGGTCGGGCTTTTTTTTGTTTCGAATTTGAGCGGGAGCGTTTTGCCATGGATCTGCGCTACGGATGGTTGTTGGGATTGGCCTTGTTGCCAGGTGTGGCCGCGGCGGCTGGCAAATGCGAGCGGCTGGTCGTCACCGGCAGCCCGGATGCGCCGCCGTACCTGTGGCAAGATCCGCAGAATCCCAAGCGATTGATCGGTGCCAGTGCCGATCTGTTGCAGCAAGTGGCACAGGATCTCGGCATCAAAGTCGATATGCTCTACGCCGGCAAACGCGCGCAAGCGCTCGATGAAGTGCGCAGCGGCCGCATGGACATGCTGGCCGACGCGCCGCTGAGCGTGAATGAACTGGAAAACCTTGACTACATTCATCCGCCACTGCTGGAAAACGACTATCTGGTGTGGACGCGCAAGGGCTCGACACTGACTTACGGTGAGGCGAGCGACCTGCAAGGCCACACCGGCGCGGTGTCGGAAAAGTCTCGGATGACCCAGGCATTTGGCGCTTTTTCCGAGCAGAATCTGACCCTGACCCGGACAGCCAATCTGACTCAGGCCCTACAGAAACTGCTGTTGGGCGAGGTGGAATATGTACTCGCCGGCCGCTACTCGGGGTTGGCCGCCGCGCAGGCACTGGGCATGAGCAATGATCTGCTGGCGTTCGAACAACCCATCGACCGACCGGGCCTGTTCCTCGCGGTTTCCCATAACTCGGCCTGCAACGATCCGTGGTTGCGCGGACAGCTCGCCAAAAAGATGACAGAATTGCCCGCGTCCGGACTGACGGAAGCCGCGCTGCAACGCAACATCGAGCGCTGGAAGGCGCAACAGCAACAGCAGCCACAACCTGTCAGTGCCCCAAAACAGTAGGGATTCTTTGTGAGTATTCGACCTCTTTTCGCGGCTGTGGCCGTTCTGGCCCTGGCCGGGTGCGCAACCGATCCGGCACCCAGTGAACAAATGCGTTTGACCGAACAAGCCATCGTGCAGGCCAAGGCTGTCGGTGCCACCGCTGACGAAGTGCCGGAAATGCAACTGGCCGAAACCAAATACAACCGCGCCAAAGGCAACATGGCTGACGAGTCCTATCGCAATGCGCGGATGCGTGCCGAGCAGGCTGAACTGGATGCGCGTCTGGCCGAAGCCAAAGTGCTGACGAAAAAAAGTGAAGATCAGTTGAATGTGCTCAATTCCCGCATCGTCCGCCTGCGCAAGCAACTGCAGTTGGGGGAAGCGCAATGAGCCTCAAGTCCAACGCTGTCGGCATCTTGGTCCTCGCTGGTTGCGCAAGCCTTTACGGCTGTGCCGGGCAGCATAGCGAGGCGGCGCTGCAACAGGCCGGGGCTGATTTTCAAAAGGTCAAGGAAGATTCCAACGTGCTGCGCATCGCGCCGAAAGACGTGATCCGCGCCGGCGAATCCCTGGCCCGCGCCGATCGGCTGTCGACCTATTGGGGCAGCGGTGCCGACGTGGTGCATTACGCCTACCTGAGCCAGCGCTACAGCGAAATTGCCCGCGAGCACACCAATCAGGTGCTCAATGAAGAACGCGCAGCCAAGCTCGAACTTGAGCGGCAACGGCTGCAACTGGCCCTGCGCGAGTCGAAACTGCTCAGTGTCCAGCAGCAAGGCAAGTGGCTGGAGGAGCAGATTGTTGCGCTAGCGACTACGCAGACGGATCGCGGCCTGGTCATGACCCTTGGCGATGTGCTGTTCGACACCGGTGAAGCGGAGCTGAAAAACTCCGCCAACCGGGTCGTGCTGAAGATCGTCCAGTTCCTGCAGCTGAACCCCAAGCGTGTGGTGCGCATCGAGGGTTATACCGACAGCACCGGTGGCAAACAGGAAAACCTCAAACTGTCTCGTGACCGTGCGCAATCGGTGGCCGATGTGCTGGTCGATCTGGGCATCGATGAAAAACGCATTCAGGTCGAGGGGTACGGCGATCAATTCCCGGTGGACGCCAACGCCTCTGAACGCGGCAGGGCGCAGAACCGCCGCGTGGAAATCGTGTTCTCGGATGAAAAAGGCCAGCTCGGCGCCGCCCGCTGAGCCAATCCCGTAGCAATGTAGGAGCTTGTAGGAGCTTGTAGGAGCTGACGAGTGCAACGAGGCTGCGATCTTTTGATCTTCAAAAGCAAAAAACCAAAAGATCGCAGCCTCGTTGCACTCGTCAGCTCCTACAGGCTCCTACAAGCTCCTACACGGTTCCTGCAAGCCCGGCCTGTCATGCAGTGCCGGGTTTTTTTACGTCTGTCGATTAACGCGCAAAACCGTACAGATGGGGCAGACACCCCACTGTACGGTCGAGTAATCTGGCAACTGTCCCAGTACACTTCTAAACTGTTCCGGTATTGTTTCACACAAGAATAAAACGCCCGTGAAATCGAGTGCTGCGTCATGACCAATCTCTTGCTCTACCAACGTATTGCTCAGCAACTGGCCGAGGACATCCGCCGCGGTGTCTATCAACCGGGGGAGCGCGTGCCTTCGGTGCGCAAGATGAGTTCACAGCTCAACGTCAGCCATGCGACGGTATTGCAGGCGTATGCCAATCTCGAAGACCAGGGCCTGATCCGCGCCCGGCCGCAGTCCGGCTATTACGTACACCAGACGCCCGCGCTGACGGCGCCTACGCCGGACATCGCCCGGGTCGAACGGCCGGGGCTGGTCACGCGCAGCAGCATCATTCAACAGGTATTGGTGGAATCCCGTCGCGAAGGCGTGTTTCCGTTGGGCGCCGCTGTGCCGAGCGTTGATTATTTGCCAGTGCGTGCGCTGCATCAGCAATTGGCCAAAGTCACCCGCTTCCATAGCCCACGGGCGTTCAGCTATATGTTCAGCCCCGGTTTCGAACCGCTGCGTCGGCAAGTCGCGATCCGTATGCGTGACGCTGGCGTGGTGGTCGATCCGTCGGAAGTGGTGATCACCCACGGCTGTGTCGATGCCCTGCAGATGTCATTGCGCGTTCTGACCCGGCCAGGCGATCTGATTGCCGCCGAATCACCGACCTATTACGGCTTGCTGCAACTGGCTGATCTGCTTGGCCTGAAAGTCATTGAAATCCCCAGTGACCCCGCCACCGGCATGAGCCTGGAAGCCCTGCAACTGGCCGCCAACCAATGGTCGATCAAGGCCTTGGTGCTGACCACGCGTTTAAGCAATCCTCTGGGCGGCACCATGCCGGAAGAGCGGCAGAAACAGTTGCTGCGGCTGGCCTCGGATTTCGACATTCAGATAGTCGAAGACGATATTTACGGCGAACTGATGTTCGAGCAGGGCCGCACCAAGGCGCTGAAGGCCTACGACCGGCTGGATCGGGTGATCTACTGCTCGAGTTTCTCCAAGACCTTGTCGCCGGGGGTACGCATCGGCTGGATGATTGCCGGCAAGTATCAGCAGGAAATCCAGCGCTTGCAGACTTTCAGTACCCATTCGGCGTGCAGCGTCACGCAGATGGCGATTGCCGCTTATCTGGAAAACGGCGGCTATGACCGGCATTTACGGTACATCCGCCAGGAATACCGGAAAAACCTCAGTGCGTTTCAATTGGCGGTGCAGCAGCACTTCCCCGAAGGCACGCAAATGTCCCGGCCTACAGGCGGTTTCATCCTTTGGGTGAGCTTGCCGGGACGGGTGAACACTCAGGAACTGCATGTTCGTGCGTTGCAACAAGGCATCAGCATTGCGCCGGGACTGATCTTCAGCAACACCGAGCAGTTCAACCACTGTATCCGTCTCAATTGCGGGATTCCGTGGAACCGCGAGGCGGAACGGGCGCTGATGACGCTGGGGCTTTTGGCTACCCAACTGTGTCAGGAAACCGTTGGCGGATTCTGAACGAGGGACAGGTCAAGCTTGTCATGTGGCGCGCAACAGGCCAGCATATGGCCCTCTGCCGTTAGACTCGTTGGGTCCATGAAAGCGATTGCTGCTGCCGTGTGGGTATTGCTGGGTTTGCTGATGATCGGTCAGGCACCGGGTGTTCTGGCGGCTGCGGCCCAGGAAAAACCGGCAACGACGAGCGCGACGAAGAATGCTGTTAAACCCGCGACTCCAGCAAAAAAAGCCCAAGCCAAAAAAAACGCCACGGTGAAGAAGCGCCGCCCGGTTGCGTCTAAATCGAAATCCGCCAGTGAATTGGCGAAGACCAAATTGCCGTCGGCGAAACTCGATCTCAGCCTGCCCAAGGATATGGTTGAGGAGTTGAAGCCCAAGGGGACGGTGGAGCTGCCCAAACGCGAGGCAATCCTGCCGCAGATGTTTGGCGAGAAAGACAACGGCTTTCAGCTCAACGGCCGCTTGCTGAGTAACGAAATGCAGTTGCAACTTCGCAACGAAGCGCGCCGCGATGTGGAAGGCGCGGCGCTGGATTTCGAATTCAAGCAGTGAATTCCCGCCAGCTCTGAACCGCTGAACAGACGCTTTGTCGGAGACTGGTCGGTCACTTTCACTAATCGCAGGAAACACGGCGCAGGCAATTTGAAACAGCCGTTTTAGCGGTTACTCTGTTCCTCGTCTCATTACATCGCCCGTCGCGAGGATCTGTTCGTCATGAAATGCCGTGAAGGCTGTGGCGCTTGCTGCATTGCCCCCTCCATCAGTTCGCCGATCCCCGGCATGCCCGCTGGCAAACCCGCCGGCGAACGTTGCGTGCAACTCTCGGTCGATAACCTGTGCAACCTTTTCGGCCGCCCGGAACGTCCGGCTGTCTGCTCGGGGTTTGCTGCGGATGTCGAGATCTGCGGCAGCAGCTCGGAAGAAGCGATCAGATTGATTGGCTGGTGGGAACAGATGACGGCGGCCTGATGTATTCACGAACGGAACTTCAACAATAAGGAACAAGACTATGGGTTCGCTGCACCGTATCGCTGTGTTGTGTGGTTTGACCGCCGTCCTGGCTACATCGGCCGCTCAGGCCGAAGACTGGAAAGTCGCCAGGAACGAAGGCGGCATCAAGGTTTCCCTGAGCGAAGTTCCCGGTTCGGATTACAAGTCCTATCAGGGCGTTGCGCTGATGAAAACCACCATCGCCAAACTGCGCGCCTTGCAGGAAGACGTCTCCGGCGCCTGCGCCTGGATCTACGAATGCAAGAGCCAGAAACTGCTCAAGCACGAAGGCGACCAGAGCTGGACCTATTCTCAATTCAACACGCCGTGGCCGGTGACTCCGCGTGATTCGGTGTTGAAGGTCACCACTGTTGAAGGCGCCGATGGCAGCCTGACCCGCAACCTTGAGGGCGTGCCGACTTATCTGCCGGAAGAAAAGGGTTTCGTACGGGTTCAGCAGGTCAAGGGCTTCTGGAAGTTCGTGCCTAAAGGCGATCAGGTTGAAGTGACCTATCAAGTCCACACCGAGCCGGGTGGCAGCGTGCCGGCGATGGTTGCCAACAAGTTTGTCGTTGATGCGCCGTTCAATACCCTGAAAGCGCTTAAAGAACGCGCCGAGAAATAATCTTCAAGTGCACGCAAAACGCCCCGACCGGTTCGGGGCGTTTTGTTTTGTTTGTATATTGTGTTTCCAGATATGCGTTGCACGAAATTTTCACAAAGCGTTCAAGACAATTCGCCCGCGCTTATTGCCCGCTGTAGCACTGCCAGCTCCTTGAATGAAAGTCTGGCGGAGCAGGGCAGTAATCAATGGCAATGGTGTGAACGATCGTGCAACATTTGCGCACCGCGCACGCCCCGGGGTCTGGACTGACCAATAGAGGGCCGGCGCCGCTGTATTTTTGCAACTTCAACTTCCAATGGGTCCTAAAACGACATGGCAAACCCGGACGCCCTGAATCAGCAGCGATCTTCTGCTCGCCTGCTGCAACCGACCGTCAAATCGCATCTGGCCTACACGCTGCTGTGCGCACTGGTCATGATGGTGATGTTTTCCGCGCTGCGCCTCGCGCTGCTGGTCTACAACCGCGAAATGATCCTTGACACCCCGGCCGCGACCTTCCTCGAAGCGTTCGCCAATGGCCTGCGTTTCGACTTGCGCCTGGTGGTGTACCTGAGCATTCCACTGGTGCTGGCGCTGTTCAGTGCCCGGGCCATGGCCGCGCGCGGTTTCTTTCGCCTGTGGTTGACCGTCGCGTCGAGCATTGCGCTGTTCCTCGGTCTGATGGAGATGGACTTCTACCGCGAGTTTCACCAGCGCCTCAACGGCCTGGTGTTCCAGTATGTAAAAGAAGATCCGAAAACCGTGATGAGCATGCTCTGGTACGGTTTTCCGGTAGTCCGTTACCTGCTGGCGTGGGTTATCGGCACCGTCATCCTGACCCTCGCGTTCAAAGGCGCCGACCGTGCCACCCGCCCACGCGGGCCGTTCAGTGGCGGCAGCGTCAGCTCCCGTCAGGTTGCGCCGTGGTACACCCGCCTGGCGGTATTCGTGGTCTGCCTGCTGATTTGCGTCGTCGCCGCTCGCGGCACCCTGCGTCAAGGCCCGCCGATGCGTTGGGGCGATGTCTACACCACCGACTCCAACTTCGCCAACCAGCTTGGTCTCAACGGCACGCTGTCGCTGATCGCCGCTGCCAAGGCGCGCATGGGTGAAGACCGCGACAACATCTGGAAAGCCACTCTGCCGCAGGAGCAGGCGCAGCAGGTGGTGCGCGACATGCTGCTGATGCCTGACGACAAGCTGGTCGATGCCGATATCGCCGCTGTACGCCGTGACTATCTGCCGCCGGCCGACAAGACCCTGCCGATCAAGAATGTCGTGGTGATCCTGATGGAAAGCATGGCCGGTCACTCGGTCGGTGCACTGGGCGCGCCGGGCAATATCACCCCGTACCTAGACAAGCTGTCGAAGGAAGGTCTGCTGTTCGACCGTTTCTTCTCCAATGGCACTCACACCCACCAGGGCATGTTCGCGACGATGGCCTGCTTCCCCAACCTGCCGGGTTTCGAATACCTGATGCAGACCCCGGAAGGCAGTCACAAGTTGTCTGGTCTGCCGCAACTGCTCAGCGCCCGCGACTACGACGACGTCTATGTCTACAACGGCGACTTCGCCTGGGACAACCAGTCGGGCTTCTTCAGCAACCAGGGCATGACCAACTTCGTTGGCCGTAACGACTTCGTCAATCCGGTGTTCTCCGATCCGACCTGGGGCGTGTCCGACCAGGACATGTTCGATCGTGGCCTGCAGGAGCTCAAGGCGCGGGAAAACGGCAAGCCGTTCTACGCACTCCTGCAAACCCTGTCCAACCACACGCCGTACGCGCTGCCAACGCCGTTGCCGGTCGAGCCTGTCACTGATCGTGGCAGCCTCAATGAACACCTGACCGCCATGCGTTACTCCGACTGGGCACTCGGCCAGTTCTTCGAGAAGGCGCGCAAAGAGAAGTACTTCAACGAAACCCTGTTCGTCATCGTCGGCGACCACGGCTTCGGCAACGAGCGCCAGATCACCGAAATGGACCTTGGCCGCTTCAACGTGCCGATGCTGATGATCGCCCCGGGCATTCAGCAGAAGTTCGGTACCCGAGACCACACCGTGGGCACACAGATCGACATCGTGCCGACCATCATGGGCCGTCTCGGTGGTGAAGTGCGTCACCAGTGCTGGGGCCGCGATCTGCTTAATCTGCCGCAAGGCGACACCGGCTTCGGTGTGATCAAGCCGTCGGGCAGCGAGCAGACCACGGCGATCGTCACGGCTGACCAGATTCTGGTGCTGCCGCGAGACAAGGACATGGGCCCGAAAATCTGGCAATACCAACTCGGTGCCAATCCTCACGCGGAAGTCGTGCCGAACGCGCCGCGTACCGCTGAACTGAAACTCAAGCTCGAGGCATTTTTGCAAACCGCGACCAAGAGTCTGCTCGACAACACCGCCGGTGTGATTCATGGCAAGCCGGACTGATCACCTGTAGAACAGAAAGTCCACGCAATAAAAAAGAGGCCCTTTGAAAGGGCCTCTTTTTTTACGGCTTCATATCGTCATATCTTGCCGAGTAACAACAGTACCAACAGCACGACCAGGACCACACCGATGATGCCCGATGGACCATAACCCCAACTTCTGGAGTGTGGGAAGACCGGCAGGCCACCGATCAGCAACAGGATCAGGATAATGATTAGAATTGTGCCCATGGGTGATTTCCTTGTTCAGAGTCTGGAAGAGTCTTGATGCTCAGTGGGCAGCTGGAGAGCAACTTATTCCAGCCGGCTTACATGTTCCGACTTGCGCGAATGAAAAAAAATTCAATGTTTTTTTAATGTATTTGGATTGCTTTGTTATTTCCTTTCCAGCGAAAAGATCGCAGCCTCGTTGCGCTTGTCAGCTCCTACGCGAGACCAACCTGAAAACGATGACGGCAGCGATCTTTTGATCCTGCATTCAGCAGTTGGATGGAGCGTGGGCGGCGGTGGAAGCTTCGCTACACTCGGCGCATCTTTCCCGGAACAACAAGGCTGTCGGCTATGCAAAATCGCATGATGATCACTGGTGCAGGCTCAGGCCTGGGTCGCGAAATCGCGCTGCGTTGGGCTCGCGAGGGCTGGCGCCTGGCTTTGTCCGATGTCAGTGAGCCCGGGTTGCAGGAAACCCTGAAACTGGTGCGCGAGGCGGGCGGCGAAGGTTTCATCCAGCGTTGCGATGTGCGCGATTACAGCCAGCTTACGGCGTTCGCCCAGGCCTGCGAAGAGAAGTTCGGCGGCGTCGATATTATCGTCAACAATGCCGGCGTCGCTTCGGGCGGGTTCTTCAGCGAACTGTCGCTGGAAGACTGGGACTGGCAGATAGCGATCAACCTGATGGGTGTGGTCAAAGGTTGCAAGGCGTTCCTGCCGCTGCTCGAACAGAGCAAAGGCAAGATCATCAACATCGCGTCCATGGCCGCTCTGATGCAAGGCCCGGCGATGAGTAACTACAACGTAGCCAAGGCTGGCGTGGTGGCGTTGTCGGAAAGCCTGCTGGTAGAACTGGCGCAGCAGGAAGTGGCCGTGCATGTGGTGTGCCCGTCATTCTTCCAGACCAACTTGCTCGATTCTTTCCGTGGCCCGACCCCGGCGATGAAAGCGCAGGTCGGCAAGTTGCTGGAAAGTTCGCCGATCAGTGCAGCGGATATCGCTGACTACATCTATCAGCAGGTCGCCGCTGGCGAATTCATGATCCTGCCTCACGAACAAGGACGTATGGCCTGGGCGTTGAAGCAGAAGAATCCGCAATTGCTCTACGACGAAATGACTTCAATGGCCGAGAAAATGCGCGTCAAGGCCAAACAAAACCACGCTTGATCTTGTTCGTTGCCCGCCGCGTCGTTAGGGTGGCCGCCATGGTCACCCTGTCGAGACGCCTCCATGCTCAATTACCTGTGGTTCTTCCTTGCGGCGCTGTTTGAAATCGCCGGCTGTTTTGCCTTCTATATGTGGCTGCGTCAGGGCAAGAGTGCTTTATGGGTCATCCCGGCCTTGCTCAGCCTGACGGTGTTCGCACTGTTGCTCACCCGTGTCGAAGCAGCTTACGCAGGCCGCGCCTATGCCGCTTATGGCGGAATCTACATCGTCGCCTCGATCGGCTGGCTGGCAGTGGTCGAACGGGTGCGCCCGTTGGGCTCGGACTGGATCGGCATGGCGCTGTGCGTGATCGGCGCCAGTGTGATTCTGTTCGGACCGCGCTTTTCCACCGCCTGATGATTTTGTGCGAAGTGTCTGAAGGCTTGAGGTGTGGGAGGCTGTAGGGCAAGACTGATTTGCACGTCATGCATTGTGAAGCGGCTGTAAGCCGCGCATCTTCAGGGTTTGCCAGTCCTGAAGGATGAATCCCATGCTTGTACTCAGCCGTGTGGTCGGTGAGTTGATCTCAATCGGTGACGACATCACCCTGCGTGTTCTGTCAGTGAACGGCTCCAGCGTGCGCTTCGGCGTCGAGGCGCCGAAGAAGGTCCATGTGCACCGTGCGGAGGTCTATGAGCGGATCAAGCGCAAGGAAGCTGCCGCGAAGGCTGGCTGACGCTTTCAGTCGAACAGATGCTTGGGGACGTCGTGCTTGAGCATCAACTGGCATTGTTCGCTTTCCGGGTCGAACACGATCAAAGCCTGGCCCTTGGTCAGTGCCTGGCGTACGCGCAGCACGCGGGTTTCCAGCGGCGTGTCGTCACCGTTGTCGGTACCATCGCGGGTAACGAAATCCTCGATCAGGCGAGTGAGGGTGTCGACTTCGAGCTGGTCGTGGGGAATGAGCATGGGCACCTCGGTCAAATCAATGTCGGGATGCTACGGGGAATGGGTTTTGCCTGCCAGTCCTGTGTTGGTTGTGCCGGCCAATTCGCGAGCAGGCTCGCTCCCACATTTGAATGCGATCCCCTGTGGGAGCGAGCCTGCTCGCAAAGGCGGTTATGTAATCACCGAAGATTTAACTGTCTGAGCGCTGCCCCACCAGACTGTCCACCGGCGGCACTCGTGTTTCGCTTTCCATCTGCGTGTCATGTTCGATCTGATGGCTGAAGCGATCCAGTGAGGCTTTGGCCGGCGCCGCGTCGCTGGCGAATACCGGCGGGCTCAGGATGTACGCGCCGAGCAATCGACTGAGCGCCGCCAGGCTGTCGATGTGCGTGCGTTCGTAGCCGTGGGTCGCATCACAGCCGAAGGCGAGCAGGGCGGTGCGAATGTCGTGGCCGGCGGTGACCGCCGAGTGCGCGTCGCTGAAGTAATAGCGGAACATGTCGCGGCGCACCGGCAGCTCGTGCTCACCGGCCAGACGCAACAGATGCCGCGACAGGTGATAGTCGTAAGGCCCGCCGGAATCCTGCATCGCCACGCTTACCGCGTGTTCGCTGGAATGCTGGCCGGGCGCTACGGGCGCGATGTCGATGCCGACAAATTCGCTGACGTCCCACGGCAATGCTGCCGCCGCGCCACTACCGGTTTCCTCGGTGATGGTGAACAGCGGATGACAGTCAATGTTCAGTTCCTGGCCGCTGTCGACGATTGCCTTGAGTGCGGCGAGCAGGGCAGCGACACCTGCCTTGTCATCGAGATGGCGCGCACTGATATGGCCGCTTTCGGTGAACTCCGGCAGCGGATCGAAGGCCACCACGTCACCGACACTGATGCCCAGCGATTCGCAGTCGGCCTTGGTCGCGCAGTAGGCGTCCAGACGCAGCTCGACGTGATCCCAACTGATCGGCATCTCATCAACTTGGGTATTGAACGCATGCCCTGAGGCCATCAGTGGCAACACACTGCCGCGAATCACCCCGGTATCGGTAAACAGGCTGACCCGGCTGCCCTCGGCAAAGCGGCTCGACCAGCAACCGACCGGGGCGAGGGTCAGGCGACCGTTGTCTTTGACCGCGCGCACGGCGGCGCCGATGGTGTCCAGGTGCGCAGAGACGGCGCGGTCAGGGCTGCTTTTTTTGCCCTTCAATGTGGCGCGAATGGTGCCGCGCCGGGTCATTTCGAACGGAATGCCCAGCTCTTCCAGACGCTCGGCGACGTAGCGCACGATGGTGTCGGTGAAGCCGGTAGGGCTGGGAATGGCGAGCATTTCCAGCAGGACTTTTTGTAGGTAAGCCAGATCCGGCTCAGGGATTTGTGTAGTCATGGTCATGGAAACTCCTGATGGGTTGAGCACACCGATGGTTTCGATGAGAGAAAGATTTGTGGCGCCTGATGCAACCCCTTCGCGAGCAAGCTCGCTCCCACATTTGGAATGCATTCCCCTGTGGGAGCGAGCTTGCTCGCGAAGGCGTCAGTGGAGGCGCTGCATAATCAAGAGACAGCCGGCTGACTATGCGGAAACAACAGATCGACAAAGCGCTCCGCCGTCGGCTGCGGTTCGTGATTGGCCAGGCCGGCGCGTTCGTTGGCTTCGATGAATACGTACTCGGGTTGATCCGCCGCCGGCACCATCAGATCGAGGCCGACCATTGGAATGTCCAGCGCTCGCGCCGCACGCACCGCCGCGTCGACCAGAGTCGGATGGAGAATCGCCGTCACGTCTTCCAGGGTACCGCCGGTGTGCAGATTGGCTGTGCGCCGCACGAACAGATGCTCGCCGGCCGGCAGGATGCTGCTGTAGTCATAACCGGCAGCATGCAGAGTGCGCTGGGTTTCGTGGTCCAGCGGAATCTTGCTTTCGCCGCTGGTGGCCGCTTGCCGACGACGGCTCTGCGCTTCGATCAGCGCACCGATCGAATGCTGGCCGTCGCCGACCACTTCCGCGGGACGCCGGATCGCCGCCGCGACCACTTCAAAACCGATCACCACGATGCGCAGATCGAGGCCCTCGTGAAAGCTTTCCAGCAGCACGCGGCTATCAAATTGCCGGGCGGTTTCAATGGCTTGCTGCACCTCTTCGATAGTACGCAAATCCACCGCTACGCCTTGGCCCTGTTCACCGTCAAGGGGTTTGACCACCACCCGTTGATGCTCGTCGAGGAAGGCCAGATTGTCGTCGGCATTGCCGGCCAGTTGCTGCGCCGGCAGTTTCAGCCCAGCGGCTTTCAGGACTTTGTGGGTCAGGCTTTTGTCCTGGCACAAGGTCATGCTGATGGCACTGGTCAGGTCGCTCAGCGATTCGCGGCAACGTACACGCCGACCGCCATGGCTGAGAGTGAACAACCCGGCGTCAGCGTCATCCACCTGCACGTCGATACCGCGTCGATGCGCTTCTTCGACGATGATCCGCGCGTAGGGGTTGAACTGCGCCTCCGGCCCCGGGCCGAGAAACAGCGGCTGGTTGATGCCGTTCTTGCGCTTGATCGCGAAGGTCGGCAGGTTGCGAAAACCCAGTTTGGCGTAGAGGTTTTTCGCCTGGCGGTTGTCATGCAACACCGACAGATCCAGATACGCCAGGCCGCGACTCATGAAATGCTCCACCAGATGCCGCACCAGCACTTCCCCAACGCCCGGGCGCGAGCAGTGCGGGTCGACGGCCAGGCACCACAGGCTGCTGCCGTGTTCGGGGTCGTTGAATGCGTTCTGATGATTGAGGCCCATGACACTGCCAATCACCGCGCCGCTGTCCTCATCTTCAGCCAGCCAGTACACCGGACCGCCCTGATGATGTGGCGTGAGCAGTTCCGGGTCGATCGGCAGCATGCCGCGCGCCTGATACAGACGGTTGATGCCTTGCCAGTCGGTCTCGCTCTGCGCACGGCGAATGCGAAAGCCGCGAAAAACCCGGGTGGCCTGACGGTAATCGCTGAACCACAGGCGCAGGGTGTCAGAGGGGTCGAGAAACAGCTGGGTCGGTTCCAGGCCGAGAATCTGCTGCGGGGCGGCGACGTACAGGGCGATATCGCGCTCACCGGGCTGCTCATTGAGCAGCTCCTGCGCGAGCGAGGCCGGGTCGGGAAACGTGTGACCGATCAACAGGCGGCCCCAGCCGCAATGCACGGCAATCGGTGCGGTGGCAGGCTCGCTGCCATCCTCGGCCAGCCGCGCCTGCAAGCGTTCGTACGAGGGGGACTGACCACGCAACAGGCGTTGGTTGATGGACGTGGCATGGGGTTTCATCAATCAGATTCCTTGTTCACTGAGCCACAGGTTCAGGGCCGCCAGTTGCCACAGTTTCGAACCGCGCAACGGGGTCAGCTGGCCTTGCGGATCAGTCAAAAGCTTGTCGAGCATGCTCGGGTTGAACAGGCCGCGATCCTGACTCGGATCAAGCAGCAGCTCACGCACCCAATTGAGCGTGTCGCCCTGCAAATGCTTGAGACCCGGCACCGGGAAATAACCTTTCTTGCGGTCAATCACTTCGCTTGGGATGACTCGACGCGCGGCTTCCTTGAGCACTTGTTTGCCACCATCGGGCAGCTTGAATTTGCCCGGTACGCGGGCTGACAGTTCGACCAGCCGATAGTCGAGAAACGGTGTACGCGCTTCCAGACCCCAGGCCATGGTCATGTTGTCGACGCGTTTGACCGGGTCGTCGACCAGCATCACCGTGCTGTCCAGACGCAGGGCTTTGTCCACGGCGGCATCGGCGCCGGGCCGGGCAAAGTGTTGCTTGACGAAGTCGCCGGCCGCATCGTGGTCGACCAGCCATTTCGGCTGGACTGTCGCCGCATAATCGTCGTAGCTGCGGTCGAAAAACGCTTCGCGGTAGGCCGCATACGGATCGGCCGCGCCGTCGACTTGCGGATACCAGTGATAACCGGCGAACAACTCGTCGGCACCCTGGCCGCTCTGCACCACTTTGCAGTGCCTGGCCACTTCGCGGGACAACAGATAGAAGGCAATGCAGTCATGGCTGACCATCGGCTCGCTCATCGCGCGGAACGCGGCGGGCAGTTGCTCGATGATTTCTTTTTCGTCGATGCGCAATTGGTGGTGGCGCGTGCCGTAGTGCTTGGCGATCAGGTCGGAATACTGGAATTCGTCGCCGCGCTCGCCACCGGCGTCCTGGAAACCGATGGAGAAGGTCGACAGATTCTCTACACCGACTTCGCGCAACAGGCCGACCAGCATGCTCGAATCGACACCGCCCGAAAGCAACACGCCGACATCCACCGCTGCACGCTGACGAATCGCCACCGCTTCGCGAGTGCTGTCGAGCACGCGATCGACCCAGTCTTCGAGGTTGAGGTTTTTCTCGTCTTCGTGTGGGCCGTAGGGCAGGGTCCACCAGGTTTTCTGCTCGGTGCGACCATCGGCTTCGACGCGCAACCAAGTCGCTGGCGGCAGTTTTTCGATACCAGCCAACAGCGTCCGCGGCGCGGGAACCACCGCATGGAAATTCAGGTAATGATTGAGCGCCACCGGATCGAGGATCGGGTTGATGTCGCCGCCCTTGAGCAGCGCCGGCAGTGCCGAAGCGAAACGCAAACGCTGGCCGGTGCGCGACAAGTACAACGGCTTCACGCCGAGACGATCGCGGGCGATGAACAGACGCTGGGCATCGCGCTCCCAAATGGCAAAGGCGAACATGCCGTTGAGCTTCGGCAGCAGCGCCTCGCCCCAGGCGTGGTAGCCCTTGAGCAGCACTTCAGTGTCGCCACCGGAATGGAAGGCATAGCCCAGCGCTTCAAGCTCTTCGCGCAGTTCAGGGAAGTTGTAAATGGCGCCGTTGAAGGCCAGGGACAGGCCCAGATGACTGTCGATCATCGGCTGCGCCGAGCCATCCGACAGGTCCATGATTTTCAGGCGACGATGGCCCAGGGCAATTGGCCCTTGGGCATGGAAGCCCCACGCGTCGGGACCGCGAGGGGCAAGGTGATGGGTGATTCTCTCGATCGCTGCAAGGTCTGCAGGTTGTTGATCAAAACGTAGCTCGCCAGCTAATCCGCACATAGGGTCCTTACCGGTTTTCCGTTGGGGAGGGGTCAAGCCGTACCGCGCGAAAAGTGCCGGTACTCAGAAACTGACCCGCCTCGGTAAGTGGAGTTTTAGATCGATAAGTTATAAGCAAGCCAGGCCGCCTGCTGCCCGACAGTGATGAGCAGTCGCTGAAAGGCGCACGGTTTGCGCCTGTCGGGACGTTTTTCGAAGTAAACCCTTCACTGGCAGGACTTATGTTCGCCGGGTGGTGCAGGGCTATTTTATGCATGACAAAAAGTGCTTGATTGGCCTTGAATCACCCCAGGATTTTGCGTTGTTAACTGCTCTGCCACAGCGCTAACGTCAAAGGCTCAATCGCAATAAAGGACTATTGCCATGCTCGCCCAAGACAACAAATCCGCTCAGGCCCAAGGAACCATCCTGAGCACCCTGTTCGACGCGACCGGCGACCTCGATACCGCCCAGACCCTGGAAAAAAGCCTTCCGGCGTATTTGCTCAAGGCGTCGGCCACCAGCCTGGCCAGGCTGGATGAAATCAACCGTGAACTGCACGCCCGGCAGCTTGAGGTCGATAAGGATCGAACCCGGCTGAAACCGTTGCACGACTTCTGCATCAGCGAGCTCAACGCCGCGCTGAGCAAACAATGGCCGGCGCTTTATGACGTAGAAGTGGATGTGGTCAGTCTGCCGGGAGTTGATTGTGGCTGCGACGCGACTCCGACCGATGAGGCCGGGATTGACCTCGTCAAACATGCCTCGCAAACCCTCTTGGAGGCGGCCATGCAGAACTTCACCGAAGACGAAGAGCAGGCTGACGCGTTTCCCGAGGGCAGTCTGGTGAGTGTGAAAAGCGCGCCGCAGGGCGTCAGCGGCTTGACTCCGGCGGCGTTCGCCGCGTTTTGCCGCCAGCTTGATCTGGGCAAGAAATACCAGGAGCATCTGCAACAAGTGTTCGGTCTGCGTGACGAGAGCGGCAAAGTCGTGGCGACCAGTGCCATGACCCGCAATATCACTGTATTGAAACAATCGCTGTTGGAACTGGATGCGCATCTGGCCGCGCTCAAGGGCGATATCACCGCGGCAGGCTTGCGCATGCTGCAGGATCTGATGATGGCCGACGGCGTGGCGCCGGCGCACAGCCTGCGCTATGACAAAATCCCGCTGATCATGCAGGGCATCAAGATCCTCGACAGCTGCGTGTGGGGCGTCGTCGTATTCTCCAAACGCTCCGTGGAGAAGCATCCTGAGGACGGATGCATGGTGTACATGCCCGGTGAACCTGCGCGGGCGGTCTACGAATACCCCAGTTTCAATGCGTTCAAGCGCTACCTCGCGCAACAACTGAAAACTCCGGTTTATCAGGACTACTTCGCCCGCAGTCTCGACGAAGATGACAAGGCCGATTTCTTCAAGACATTCGCTGAAAAGGACGATCTCGGCGTTGTCAGACAGTGGCCGATCAGCGTGCCGCTGTTCGACTTCATGGTGCAAAGCCATGTCGGCAAACTGCAGATTGACGCCCGTAAACTGGCGGTACCGACTGCCGATATCGATGAAGAGACGCGCCGCAAGCGCCTGCTGGACTTCGTGCAGCGCGGCGTGAGCATTGCCTCGGTGGCCGGGTTGTTCGTGCCGGTGCTGGGGCAACTGATGATGGGCGTGGCGGTGGGGCAATTGCTGGGCGAAGTGTACGAGGGCGTTGAGGACTGGCAGCGTGATGATCACCAGCAAGCCCTGTCGCATCTGCTCAGCGTGGTCGAGAATATCGCCTTGATGGGCGTCTTTGCCGGCGGTCAAAAAGTGCTGGGCACACTGGGCAGCAAATTGCTGCGCGCGCACCCGGAATTTTTCGGACAGTTCAGTGCAGTGCTCAATCGGGCCGGCAAGCCGCGCCTGTGGAAAAACGATCTCACCCGGTATGAGCATATCCTCCCTGGCGGTTTCACCATCGATGCCAGCTCCAAAGAGTTGTACAGGATTGGTAACAAGACCATCGCTCGTGTGGACAATCGTCTGCTGGCCGGCCGCTTTGATCCCGACGCCAGGCGCTTGCACCTGGATCACCCCGAACGTGCCCAGGCTTATGCTCCCGAACTGAGCCGCCATGTCGAAGGTGGCTGGCGACTTCCTGCAGAAGAACCCGAAGAGTGGGGCAGTAGCGCCTATGCACTCAAGCGCATCGATCCGCACTTGCACGAATTTGTCGACAGTGACCTGGACATGATGCGCCGGCTCAGCGACACCTCGCAGCAGGCGTTGCTCGACACGTTCAACGACAATCTGAAACTTCCCGTGCGACTGCGCGAAACCGTCGAGCGTGTACGCATCGGGCGCCAGTTACGCGAGCTGACGAGCGAGCTGCTAAAAGGCAAGACCCATTCCGGCCAGGCTACCGAGGAGCAAATGCACGCCTTGCCGGGACTGCCCGGCTGGCCGACCGATCGATACATCGAGGTCACCGGGGAGGACGGCGTCGTCGAAGCGACTTACCCGACGACCCGCACACTCGACGAAACACTCAGCCTGGTAGTGACCCGTGAGCAATTGGCCCGGGGCCGGTTGCTGCAAACGGTGATCGATGGCCTGGACTCGCAGGAAGTCGATGCCCTGCTTGGCGGCAAACCTGCGCAAGGCACGCAAGAGGCCGCGCTGGCCAAGAAGGTGGGTGCGGCGTTGCAGTCCGATTACCGTGCGGCGTTCGAGCGCATGTATCAACGGTACGACCAGAGCGAGGCTCAGGAACTGCTGAAATTGCGCCAGGTCTTCGCCGACATCCCGGCGCGCCTTGGACAACGGCTGATCGATCGCGCGCCGAGTGTCGAGCGGCTGCACCTGCGCACGACCGGGCGCGTGCCGTTGCGGCTGGGGCAGCGAGTGCGGGCGAGCGCCGCCCAGGTGCGGCTCGATCGCGCGTTGACAGGCTTGCACTGGCCGTGGCTGGCGAATGCCGATACTGACAAGCTGGCCATTGACTTGCTGCCGCGTTTGAGCGGCTGGGATAAACAACTGCGTCTGGAGGTGCGCGACAAGGCAGTGACCGGGCCGCTACTGCAAGCCATCGGCGATACGTCGGCGACCGCCGAAAATACCGGCTATCTGGTGAAGTCCACGCATGGTTATGAAGCGTTTGGCGGCGACAAAAAATCCCTTGGCAAGGTGGAGTCGCAACCCGGTGCCTTGTATTGCGCCATCCTCAAGGCGATACCGTCACGCCAGCGGACAATGGCCGGGTTTGCCGATGCCGGGCCGGCCAGCGCGCAACGCTTGCGCACAAAGCTGCTCGATGCGGCCCTCGACGATCGCCCGGCCGCGGCGCGAACATTGCTCGGCGGCACGCCGGAACCGCTGGTCGTCGAGCCGGCCTGTGTGCAAGGCGATCAGGCCCCCGCGACGAACCATCCTCGCAGGTTGCTGCGCACAGTGCGCAAACTCTACCCACGCCTGGACGACGCGCAGGCCAGTCAATTGCTCGATGAGCTGGGCAATGATCCGCTGAGCCGGGCGACCCGGCTCAAAGCCTTGCGTCAGGATTTGAAAATCCTGCGTGATGTTCTTTTTATCTGGAGCGAGGATGACGTTGCTTTGAAGGCGATGGGAGGCGATCCGGCCGAAGCTCGGCAGAGCCGCAAGATGGTCGCCGAGAGGATCGAGGAGAGCTTTCGACGGTTTCACTGGATCAAGGACGAACAAGGCAAATCGGTCTGTACCCTCAACCTCAATGGCATGCGCATCGGCAAGCTGCCGACCTTTTCATCTGACCTGAGCTTCGCGCACGTGCAGCACCTGTCGATGCGCAAAATGGCGCAAGGCGATGATGTGGTGTACTTCCTCAAATCCTTCAAACAGCTCGAGTCGCTGGAACTCGACGAAAATGTCATCACCCGACTGCCTGAGGTGCTGTCGCATATGCCCCGGCTCAAATTCTTGAGCCTGGAGGGCAATCAGCTGAAGTTGACCGAGCACACACTGGCGAAGCTCAACAGCCTGCGCACGCTGTGGTATCTGAATCTGAACCACAACCCGTTGGGCGCCACCCCGGATGTGAGTCGAATGAGCAACCTGCGTCAGTTACTGCTGCGTGATACGGGCATAACCGAATTACCTGAAGGTCTGAACAATTGCGCCCATATCGAATGGATGGATATGCGCAAAAACAAAATCAAGGAGCTGCCCCGTTGGCTGTTTCAGAAACCGCGACGATTCACACAGGCGCTCGACCTGGGGCTCAATCCCTTTACTGAAACCAGCAAAACGTATCTGGCCAACTATCGCAACAATGTCGGTATAGGAATGGGGTATCTCGAAGAGGACATTCCCCGGCTCAACGAACAAACTGCACGCTCGCTATGGCTCACCAAGAACACCGGTGAAGAATGGGCAACGCAGACGCGAATCTGGGAGGCGTTTCGTGACGATAAGCGTGCCGAAGGCTTGTTTCATTTGCTAGCCCAACTGGGCGATACCGTCGACGCGACGAAGGTCAGAGCTGACGTGCAGCGACGGGTCTGGGTGGTATTGAAGGCGGCAGAGGCTGATGGCGAGCTCTGTGATCAGTTGCTCGACCTGGCCGCCAACGAGGTCAATTGCGATGACACCGCAGCGGTCAATTTCAGTCATCTTGAAGTGGCCGTGCACGTTGATCGTGTCACCAGGGGAGCCGGCGGCAATGTCACTGCCAAACCACTGCTCAACCTCGGTCGCGGGCTGTTCCGGCTGGACCAATTGAACACGATTGCCCACGAACATGCCAAGGTTGCGAAATCCGATCCGTTAGAGGTGAACCTGGCTTATCGCATCGGGCTGGCGCAGGAGCTGGACCTGCCCGGCCAGCCGCAGAACATGCTGTTCGAACCGCAGAGTGGCGTAACCGCCGCTGATCTGGATACGGCGAAACTGCGGATCAATACGGCTGAACTCTCCCCCCAGTGGCTGAAATTCATGCAGCAGCAAACGTTCTGGCGCGACTACCTGAAACGCACGTTTGCGCGCAAGTTCTCGCTGATTGACCAATCGTTTGCACCGCGCATGAGCGCGCTGGAGGAGAAGGCGGATACATTGGCCAGTGCTGACTATGTGAGTCAATGGGACGCCCTCAAACTTGAAAAGGAGCAGGCGCAAGACGCACTGTTCGAGCGCCTGACGGACGAGTCGATCCGCCTGATGGACCTGGGCCTCTGCGCGATGCCGCAGGTGTGATGTTCACTTGCCGCGAATCAACTGACGCAACGCAAAGCGGTTGGGGTGACAGGCTTCGGCCACGCTGCGTGGCAGCGGCAACGGCTCGTTGTCCAGCCACGCGGCCAGCAGTTCGCCCGACAGTGGCGCGGTGATCAACCCGCGCGAGCCGTGGCCGCTGTTGACGTACAAACCATCGAGCCACGGACAGGGGAGGTCAGGCACTTGTCGGGCGTCCTTGCTCAATGCCGCGTAGGTCTGGACAAAGGCTGCGCGGTCGGCGAGCGGGCCGACAATCGGCAGGTAATCCGGACTGGTGCAACGGAACGCGGCGCGGCCCTGAAGGCTGTCGAGGGACTGCTCGCTGATGTTCAGGCGTGCGACCAGATCGCTGGAAATCTCTTCGAGCATGGCGAGGTTGCCTTCATGCTCGGCAATCGTCGGCGTCAGATCGTCGCTGTTGAAGGCGAAACTGGCGCCCAACGTATGTTCGCCCACGCGCGCCGGGGCGACGTAACCTTCGGCGCACACCACGGTGGCCAATGCACGACTTTCTGCGGTTTCGGCCAGGCGCGTGATCTGTCCGCGAATGCGTTTGAGCGGCAACTCGGCGCTCTGGGCAAAGTGTTTGATCTCGGCAGCGCCGGCCAGTACGACAACCGGCGCGCTGGCGAGCAGGCGCGCGCCAGCGAAGGCTTGCCACTGGTCAGCGACTTTACGCAGTTCCAGCGCTTGGTGATGGCTGAGCAACTCAATGTTGGCGTGGGCGGCCTGGGCCTGACACAGCGCCGGCGGATGAACCCAGCCACCCTCGGGATAGAACAGACCGCCATGGGCGACACCGACACCGGCGCGCGCCTGCGCTTGAGGCTGGTCCAGCCACAGCAGAAGATCTTCGGGGAACGCCGCCGCCAGTTGCGCATGACGCTCGGCTTCCCTGGCATTGAACGCCAGTTGCAGCACGCCGCAATCATCCCAGTCGGTGCCCCGCTGCAGGGTTTCCAGCAAGCGCCGGGTGTAACCGAAGCCGCTGACGATCAATTGTGACAACGCCGTGCCATGGGCAGACAACTTCAGATACAGCACGCCTTGCGGATTGCCCGAGGCTTCCTGCGCCACTGCATCATGGCGCTCCAGCAGGCTCACTTGCCAGCCGCGAGCCGCGAGGCTGGATGCCGTCGCGCAGCCGGCCAGCCCGGCGCCGATCACCAACGCCCGGCGCTCGGCGTGCAGGGCCGCAGGGCGGGCGAACCAGGGTTTGGCCGGGACCGGCGCAGGCACCTCGGCGGGCCAGCCGAGAAACTCGCCACGCAGTATCTCCCATTTGTGGCCGATGCCCGGCGTGCGCTTCATCTTGAACCCGGCAGCATTGAGCAGACGCCGTACCCAACCGGTGCTGGTGAACGTGCTTATAGTCGAGCCCGGCGCGGCCAGACGTGCGAGTTCGGCGAACAGTCGCGCCGTCCACATCTCCGGGTTTTTCGCCGGGGCAAAGCCGTCGAGAAACCACGCGTCGATCTGCGCATCGAGTTGCGGCAGTTGCTCCAGTGCATCGCCAATCAGCAAGGTCAGCGTGACACGACCGTTGGCCAGAGTGATGCGCTGAAAGCCTTGATGGATCGCCACGTATTGCTTGAGCAATTGATCGGCCAGGGTCTTGAGTTCCGGCCACAGGGCCAGGGCTCGTTGCAGGTCCGCAGGCGCCAGCGGGTACTTCTCGACGCTGACAAAATGCAAGCGTGCGCCGGCCACGGCGTGTAGCTCGAACAGCTGCCAGGCGCAAAGAAAATTCAGCCCGGTGCCGAAGCCGGTCTCACCAATGACCAGGCGTCCGCCAGCCGGCAGCGCGGCGAAACGCTCAGCGAGTCGGTTCTGTTCCAGGAACACATAGCGGGTTTCCTCCAGCCCTGACTGGTCGGAAAAGTACACGTCATCGAACACCCGCGAACGCGGGCGTCCGTGGTCGTCCCAGTCGAGTTGGGCGTGGGGCATTTCGGCTTTCATGGCGGGCTCGGCAATCACAAGGCGGCCATTCTAGCCGATCGCGTGCGGGGCGCCTGATCCAGCGCAACGCAGAATTCGGGCGTGTCAGGAAAAAGTCCAAAAGCTCGCAGCCTTTGGCAGCTCCTACAGGGAAACGCATTGCAAATGTAGGAGCTGCCGAAGGCTGCGAGCTGTTCAGGTGCTGCAATCATCCGCTAGTCTTGCTGAACCCTGGAAGGAGCCGTCCCCATGTTTGAATCCGCTGAAATCGGTCACGCCATCGACAAAGACACCTTTGATGCGGCTGTTCCCGCATTGCGCGAAGCCTTGCTTGAAGCGCAGTTCGAGTTGCAGCAGCAAAAGCGCTTTCCGGTGATCATCCTGATCAACGGCATCGAAGGGGCAGGCAAGGGCGAGACGGTCAAGCTGCTCAACGAATGGATGGATCCGCGCCTGATCGAAGTGCGTACCTTCGATCAGCAAACCGATGAGGAACTGGCGCGGCCACCCGCCTGGCGTTACTGGCGAATGCTGCCGGCCAAGGGCCGTATGGGGATTTTCTTCGGCAACTGGTACAGCCAGATGTTGCAGGGCAGGGTGCATGGGCTGTTCAAGGATCCGCGTCTGGATCAGGCCATCGCCGGTGCCGAGCGTCTGGAAAAAATGCTCTGCGATGAAGGCGCACTGATCTTCAAATTCTGGTTTCACCTGTCCAAAAAACAGATGAAAGTGCGGCTCAAATCACTGGCCGACGATCCGTTGCACAGCTGGCGCATCAGTCCGCTGGACTGGCAGCAGTCGCAGACCTACGACAAATTCGTCAAATACGGCGAGCGCGTATTGCGCCGCACCAGCCGTGATTACGCGCCGTGGCACATCATCGAAGGCGCCGATGCCAACTACCGCAGCCTGGCGGTGGGCAAGATTCTCCTCGAAGGCCTGCAAAGTGCGCTCAAGCGTGCCGAGGTCAATCCCCGTGAGGTCAGTGCCGCGCCGCTGGGCACGCCGGTCGACCAGTTGAACCTGCTCGACAGCCTCGACCTCAACCAGCGTCTGGACAAGAAAGATTACGAAGAACAACTGATCACCGAGCAAGCGCGCCTGTCCGGGCTGATGCGCGATAAACGCATGCGTCGCCATGCGCTGGTCGCAGTGTTCGAAGGCAACGACGCGGCCGGCAAGGGCGGGGCAATTCGCCGGGTCGCGGCCGCGCTCGACCCGCGCCAGTACAGCATCGTGCCGATTGCCGCGCCAACCGAAGAAGAGCGCGCGCAACCGTATCTGTGGCGGTTCTGGCGGCACATTCCGGCGCGGGGCAAGTTCACCGTGTTTGATCGTTCGTGGTACGGGCGGGTGCTGGTCGAGCGCATCGAAGGCTTTTGCACACCGGCCGACTGGCTGCGCGCCTACGGCGAAATCAACGACTTCGAAGAGCAACTGGCCGATGCCGGAGTCATCGTCGTCAAGTTCTGGCTGGCCATCGACAAGGACACGCAGATGGAGCGCTTTCAGCAGCGCGAAGAGATTTCCTTCAAGCGTTTCAAGATTACCGAAGACGACTGGCGCAACCGGGAAAAGTGGGACGCCTATCGCGCGGCGGTCGGCGACATGGTTGACCGCACCAGCACCGAAATCGCGCCCTGGACGCTGGTCGAGGCCAATGACAAGCGTTGGGCGCGGGTCAAGGTGCTGCGCACGATCAACCGCGCACTGGAAGACGCCTTCGAGAAATCCGACAAGAAGGCCAAGAAGCACAAGGACTGAAGCGATGGCCGCGCATACGCCGGGTGAATGATCCTCGCGGTCGGCAAGAAGGTGGACTTATGCTCAGTCCACTCTCAACCGACAACAACAATGAGGTATGCCATGCGTGAAGTGGTGATCGTCGACAGCGTGCGGACCGGCCTGGCCAAATCCTTTCGCGGCAAGTTCAACCAGACCCGTCCCGATGACATGGCGGCCCATTGCGTCAATGCGCTGCTGTCGCGCAACGACATCGACCCGGCCAGCGTCGAGGACTGCATTGTTGGCGCCGGCTCCAACGAAGGTGCACAGGGCTACAACATCGGGCGCAACGTCGCGGTGCTCTCGCGTCTGGGTACTGGCGTTGCCGGCATGACCCTCAACCGTTTCTGCTCGTCGGGCTTGCAAGCGATCGCAATTGCCGCCAACCAGATCGCCTCCGGTTGCAGCGACATCATCGTTGCCGGCGGGGTCGAGTCGATCAGTCTCACGCTGAAAAGCGTCAACACCGATCACCTGATCAACCCGCTGCTCAAGCAACAGACTCCCGGCATCTACTACACCATGGGCCAGACCGCCGAAGTGGTGGCGCGGCGTTACGGCGTCAGCCGCGAAGCGCAGGATCGCTACGCGCTGCAAAGCCAGGTGCGCACCGCCCAGGCCCAGGCTGCCGGTTTGTTCGATGATGAAATCGTGCCGATGGCGGTGAAATACCGCGTCGAGGACAAAAACAGCGGTGAAGTGCAGATTGTCGACGGCGTGGTCGAGCGCGACGACTGCAACCGCCCGGACACCACTTACGAAAGTCTCGCCGGGTTGAAACCGGTATTCGCCGACGACGGTTCGGTGACGGCGGGCAATTCATCGCAACTGTCCGACGGCGCCTCGATGACGCTGGTGATGAGCCTGGACAAGGCATTGGAGCTGGGGCTCAAGCCGAAGGCGTTCTTCCGCGGTTTCACCGTGGCCGGTTGCGAGCCGGACGAAATGGGCATCGGCCCGGTGTTCTCGGTGCCGAAACTGCTCAAGGCCAAAGGCTTGCAGGTGGCAGATATCGATCTGTGGGAGTTGAACGAGGCGTTCGCTTCGCAGTGCCTGTACAGCCGGGACCGGCTGGAAATCGACAACGAGAAATACAACGTCAATGGCGGCTCGATCTCTATCGGCCATCCGTTCGGCATGACCGGGTCGCGCCAGGTCGGGCATCTGGTGCGTGAGCTGCAGCGACGTAACCTGCGTTACGGCATCGTCACCATGTGCGTGGGTGGCGGGATGGGGGCGAGCGGGTTGTTTGAGGCGGTGCGCTAAGCCCTGACAGATGCGTTGATTGATCTACCGCTATCGCGAGCAGGCTCACTCCTACAGGAGAACGCGTTCCAAATGTAGGAGTGAGCCTGCTCGCGATGGCATCAACCGGTTGTCCGATTGGAATCCTGCCGCTGCATCCGCGCTATATATGCCTGAATCTCCCGCTCAATCACCTTCTCGTCAAACGGCCCCTCAAGGGTATTTTCCCGGGTGCTGAAATACAGTTCGCCATTGACCCGGCATACGCGATCGCTGCGAAAACGGGTGGCGGGGGCGCTGTCCTCGGCGCGCATGGCGTACATGTCGGTCTCCCTGATCAATGCGTTGAAAAGTCTGCAACCAGCTTAAGCCTGAAGCACTTGTCGCGCCTGTTCAGCCGATCAACGGCGGCGCGTCAATCCTTTGCTGCGACCTGCACAGTTGCATTTGCGGCCTCTGCACAACTGTGCCTGTGTTGTGCGCAGTTGCCAGCCTAGAATGAACGCTCTTGTCAGCAGGCTTTTGGGGTTCGCATGCACATTTCATCGGGGCGTTGGGTATACGGACTGTTCCTGGCGCTGCTGACTGCGTTTCTGTGGGGCATCCTGCCGATCAAACTCAAGCAGGTGCTGATGGTGATGGACCCGGTCACGGTGACCTGGTTTCGCCTGATGGTCTCTGGCGGCTGTCTGTTCATCTATCTGGCGTCGGTCAGACGCCTGCCAAGTCGCAAAGTGCTCGGCCCAAGGGGCGGCTGGCTGGTGTTGATGGCTGTGCTCGGCCTGGTCGGCAATTACGTGCTGTACCTGATGGGCCTCAACCTGCTCAGCCCCGGCACCGCGCAACTGGTGGTGCAGATGGGCCCGATCATGTTGTTGATCGCCAGTCTGTTCGTGTTCAAGGAGCGTTTCAGCATCGGCCAGGGCATCGGCTTGCTGGTGCTGCTGATCGGCTTTGGCCTGTTCTTCAATCAACGGCTGGTCGAGTTGCTGACCTCGCTGTCCGATTACACCGCAGGCGTGTTGCTGGTATTGCTCGCGTCAACGGTCTGGACCTTCTATGCGCTGGGCCAGAAGCAATTGCTGACGGTGTGGAATTCGTTGCAGGTGATGATGGTGATCTACCTGTTCTGCGGGTTGTTGCTGACGCCTTGGGTGCATCCGCTCGAAGCGCTGCAACTGAGCCCGCTGCAGGGTTGGCTCCTGCTGGCGTGCTGCATGAATACGCTGATCGCCTATGGCGCGTTTGCCGAGGCGCTGGCGCACTGGGAAGCGTCGAGGGTCAGCGCGACGCTGGCGATTACGCCGCTGGTGACGTTTGCAGCGGTGGCGATCGCGGCGCGGGTATGGCCGGACTACGTGCATGCCGAGCAGATCAATGCGCTGGGCTATGGCGGGGCGGTGCTGGTGGTGCTGGGTTCGGCGCTGGTGGCATTGGGGCCTTCGTTGATTGCCGGGCTCAGAGCGCGGCGGATGCGCATGGCCTGAAGATCAAAAGATCGCAGCCTGCGGCAGCTCCTACAGTTGGAATGCGGTTCCCCTGTAGGAGCTGCCGAAGGCTGCGATCTTTTTGCTTTTAGCCCTTGGCACCCGCCTCGATCATGTTCTCCGGCCGCACCCACGCATCAAACTCTTCATCGGTCAGATAACCCAGCTGCAACGCCGCTTCACGCAAGGTCAGCCCTTCGCCGTAGGCCTTCTTGGCGATCTCCGCCGACTTGTCGTAACCAATGTGCGGGTTCAGCGCCGTCACCAGCATCAGCCCGCGTTCCAGGTGTTTGGCCATCACTTCGGCGTCCGGCTCCATCCCGGCGATGCAGTGCTGCTGGAAGTTGCTGCAGCCATCGCCCAGCAGGCGGATCGATTGCAGCAGGTTATGGATGATCACCGGTTTGAACACGTTCAATTGCAAGTGACCCTGACTGGCGGCAAAACCGATCGCCACGTCGTTGCCGAGCACCTGACAGGCGAGCATCGACAGCGCTTCGCACTGGGTCGGGTTGACCTTGCCGGGCATGATCGAGCTGCCCGGCTCGTTGGCCGGCAGCTTCACTTCGGCGAAACCCGCGCGGGGACCGGAGCCAAGCAGACGCAGGTCGTTGGCGATTTTCATCAGCGCCACGGCGAGGGTTTTCAAGGCGCCGGACAAGGTGACGAGCGGCTCGTGACCGGCCAGTGCAGCAAATTTGTTCGGCGCGGTGACGAACGGCAGGCCGGACAGTGCCGCGAGTTCTGCGGCAATCGCTTCGCCAAAACCGTGCGGCGAATTCAGCCCGGTGCCGACCGCGGTGCCGCCCTGAGCCAGTTCGCAAACTGCCGGCAGCGCGGCGCGAATGGCGCGCTCGGCGTAATCCAGTTGCGCGATGAACCCGGACAGTTCCTGACCGAAGGTGATCGGCGTCGCGTCCATCATGTGCGTGCGCCCGGTTTTCACCAGTTTCATATGCCGCGCCGCCAGTTCGGCCAGGCCGCCGGACAGCTCGGCAATCGCCGGCAGCAGTTGTTCCTGCACCGCTTTGGCGGTGGCGATGCTCATGGCGGTGGGGAAGCAGTCATTGGAGCTTTGCGAGCGGTTGACGTGATCGTTGGGGTGCACCGGCGCCTTGCCGCCGCGCGGGTTGCCGGCCAGTTCATTGGCGCGACCGGCGATCACTTCGTTGACGTTCATGTTGCTCTGGGTGCCGCTGCCGGTCTGCCAGACCACCAGCGGGAACTGGTCGTCATGCTCGCCGGCAAGGACTTCATCGGCGGCCTGTTCGATCAGGCGGGCGATGTCGGCGGGCAGGTCGCCGTTGCGGTCGTTGACTCGCGCCGCGGCTTTCTTGATCAGCGCCAGGGCATGCAGTACCGGAAGCGGCATGCGCTCCTGACCAATGGCGAAGTTGATCAGCGAGCGTTGCGTCTGAGCACCCCAGTAAGCGTCGTCCGGGACTTCGATCTGGCCCAGGCTGTCGGTTTCGATACGGCTCATCGTGCTCACTCCTGTTGGTCTGTTGGCGCAATTTAGGCCGGCGTCGGCCCGGGTGGTTCCATCGGCTCGATTGTTGACCGCAAAGCCCCGCCAATCAAGCGCGGCAAGGGTCGGGGGTTGAGCCACAGCGATTGTTAGGCGCAGAATGGTCGCCCTTGGGGTTTGACCTCGCTTTGCTTAAAAGGAAACTCGATGACTCGTCTTCGCGCCATCTGTACCGCGGTTGCACTGGTTTGCGCCAGCGGCCAGGTGCTTGCCGATACCGCCAGCCACAACGCCAGTGCCGAAGCTTTCCTGACGCTGGCCCACGCTGACAAGCTGGGCACCCCGGTGTACATGCAAGTGCAGCAAATGTTCGCCCAGCGCTTTGAACAGACCAAAGCCCCTGAGTCCAAGAAAGCCGTCCTGGAAACCTACCAGGCCAAGGCCAACGCCGCTCTCGACCAGGCCATCGGCTGGAACAAGCTCAAGCCCGACATGGTCAAGCTCTACACCAGCAACTTCAGCGAATCCGAGCTGAAAGATCTGGTGGCTTTCTACCAGTCGCCACTGGGCAAGAAAGTCCTGGAAAAAATGCCGCAGCTGACGCAGCAATCGGCGCAGATGACCCAAGGCAAACTGGAAAGCGCGGTGCCAGTGGTCAACAAGCTGCTCGACGACATGACCAAAGAGCTGGACCCGAAAGGCGCTGCTGCGCCGGCCAAGAAGAAGTAAGCGGAGTTCGTGATGACCATGCAACAACGCATCGAATCGACGCTGGGCCTGTTACAGCCTGAACACCTGCAAGTGCTGGACGAAAGCCACATGCACAGCCGTGGGTTACAGACCCACTACAAGGCTGTGGTGGTCAGCGCACAGTTCGAAGGCCTGAACCGGGTCAAGCGCCACCAGAAGGTCTATGGCACGCTTGGCGAGCTGATGGGCGAGTTCCATGCGTTGGCGCTGCATACCTACACCCCGCAGGAATGGGCAGAGATCGATGGCGCTCCGGCGTCGCCGACCTGTGCAGGCGGTAGCAAACATTAAGATCAAAAGATCGCAGCCTTCGGCAGCTCCTGCTTTGGAATGCGTTCCCCTGTAGGAGCTGCCGCAGGCTGCGATCTTTTTTGCTAGAATCCGCAACGCGCCGCTTAGCCGGCGCGTTTTTTTTGAATCCGGTTCACCCTTTGCGAGGGTAGCCACCTGGAGAAATACCCATGACACAACCGATTGTCGTGGCGGCACTGTACAAGTTCGTCACCCTCGAAGATTACGTCAACCTGCGCGAGCCCCTGCTGCAAGCGATGGTCGACAACGGCATCAAAGGCACCCTGCTGATCGCCGAAGAAGGCATCAACGGCACGGTTTCCGGCACCCGCGAAGGGATCGACGGCCTGCTCGCCTGGCTGAAAAACGATCCACGCATGGTCGACATCGACCACAAGGAATCGTACTGCGACGAGCAGCCGTTCTACCGCACCAAGGTCAAGCTGAAGAAAGAAATCGTGACGTTGGGCGTCGAAGGCGTTGACCCGAACAAGAAGGTCGGCACCTACGTCGAGCCGCAAGACTGGAACGCACTGATCAGCGATCCGGAAGTGCTGCTGATCGACACGCGCAACGATTACGAAGTGGCGATCGGCACCTTCGAAGGCGCCATCGATCCGAAAACCACCAGTTTTCGCGAGTTTCCCGACTACATCAAAGAACACTTCGACCCGGCCGTGCACAAGAAGGTCGCGATGTTCTGCACCGGCGGCATTCGCTGTGAAAAAGCCTCGAGCTATATGCTGGGCGAGGGTTTCGAAGAGGTTTACCACCTCAAGGGCGGCATCCTGAAGTACCTCGAAGAGGTGCCGCAGGAACAGACCAAGTGGCGCGGTGACTGCTTTGTCTTCGACAACCGCGTGACCGTGCGTCACGACCTGACGGAAGGCGACTACGATCAATGTCATGCCTGCCGCACGCCGGTCAGCGTCGAAGATCGCGCCTCTGAGCATTACGTGCCCGGCATCAGTTGCCCGCATTGCTGGGACAAGCTCAGCGAGAAGACCCGGCGCAGCGCCATCGATCGGCAAAAACAGATCGAACTGGCCAAGGCGCGCAACCAGCCGCACCCGATCGGCTACAACTATAAGCAAGCATCCACCGAGGCTTAACCATGTCTGCGCGCCTGCTCTATGTGATGGATCCGATGTGTTCGTGGTGCTGGGGGTTTGCTCCGGTGGCCAAGGCACTGGTCGAGCAGGCGCAGGCCGCCGGGGTCGAGTTGCATCTGGTGGTTGGCGGTTTGCGCACCGGCAGCGGTTCGGCGCTGGAGCCGACCACGCGGCGCTATATTCTTGAACATTGGCAAGCGGTCGCAGAGGCCACCGGCCAGCCGTTCAGATTCGACGGCGCGTTGCCCGACGGTTTTGTCTACGACACCGAGCCTGCCTGCCGCGCCATTGTTACCGCGCGCAGTCTGGCGCCGGATTGCGCGTGGACGCTGGTCGGTCTGATTCAGCAGGCGTTTTACGCGCAAGGTCGCGATGTCACCCAGGCCAGCGTGCTGGTCGAACTGGCGGAGCAGGCCGGCGTGCCGCGTATCGAATTCGCCGCGTTGTTCGATCATGCCGATCAGCACAAAGCCACCCAGGCCGATTTCACGTGGGTGCAGGACTTGGGCATTGCCGGCTTCCCGACGCTGCTGGCCGAGCGCAACGGCCAACTGGCGCTGCTGACCAACGGCTATCAACCGCTCAGCGAACTCTCGCCACTGCTCGGCCGCTGGCTGGAGCGTGCCGCCTGTGTCTGAGCTGGCCGAAGACACGCCAGCCGTAGCGCGTGTCGACCGGCTGAGCTGGGCTGAAGTCCGGCGTCTGGCACTGCATCACAAAAAGTCTCTGTGGATCGCCAACGGCGTGGCCGTACTCGCCACGCTCTGCAGCGTGCCGATCCCGTTGCTGTTGCCGTTGCTGGTGGACGAAGTCCTGCTCGGCCATGGCGACGCGGCGCTGAAAGTCATGAACCATTTTCTGCCGAGCATGTGGCAGCAGGCCGCGGGTTATATCGGCCTGATGCTGGTGGTTACCCTGACTCTGCGTTGCAGCGCTCTGTGTTTTGGCGTTATGCAGTCGCGGCTGTTTGCACGGCTGGCCAAGGACATCGTCTACCGCATCCGCGTGCGCCTGATCGAGCGGCTCAAGCGCATTTCCCTGGGTGAGTACGAGAGCCTGGGCAGCGGTACGGTGACCACGCATCTGGTCACCGATCTGGATACCCTCGACAAGTTCGTCGGCGAAACCCTCAGCCGCTTCCTCGTGGCGATGCTGACCCTGGTCGGCACCGCTAGCATTCTGATGTGGATGCACTGGAAGCTGGCGCTACTGATTCTGCTGTTCAACCCACTGGTGATTTACGCCACGGTGCAGTTGGGCAAACGGGTCAAGCACCTGAAGAAGCTCGAGAACGACAGCACGTCGCGCTTCACTCAGGCGTTGAGCGAAACCCTCGATGCGATCCAGGAAGTGCGTGCCGGTAACCGCCAGGGATATTTCCTTGGGCGCCTCGGGTTGCGTGCGCAGGAGGTACGCAACTACGCGGTCAACTCGCAGTGGAAAACCGATGCCTCGAACCGCGCCAGCGGCTTGCTGTTCCAGTTCGGCATCGACATCTTCCGCGCGGCGGCAATGCTGACGGTGCTGTTTTCCGACCTGTCGATCGGGCAGATGCTCGCGGTGTTCAGTTATCTGTGGTTCATGATCGGCCCGGTCGAACAACTGCTCAATCTGCAATACGCCTACTACGCAGCGGGCGGTGCGCTGGCGCGAATCAATGAACTGCTGGCGCGCGCCGACGAACCGCAATATCCCGGCGGCGTCGACCCGTTCAAGGGGCGCGACACTGTCGGCATCGAGGTGCAAGGCCTGAGCTTCGGTTATGCCGATGAGCTGGTGCTGGACCAGATGAACCTGTCGATCCTGCCCGGTGAAAAAGTCGCGATTGTCGGCGCCAGCGGCGGCGGTAAAAGCACCTTGGTGCAACTGCTGTTGGGCCTGTACACGCCAATGGCCGGGACCATTCGCTTCGGTGGTTCGACCCAGCAGGAAATTGGCCTGGAAACGGTGCGCGAGAACGTCGCGGTGGTGCTGCAGCATCCGGCGCTGTTCAACGACAGCGTACGCGCCAACCTGACCATGGGCCGGATTCGCAGCGACGAAGCGTGCTGGCATGCATTGGAAATTGCGCAGATGGCAACGACCATTCGGGCGCTGCCCGATGGCCTCGACAGTATCGTCGGTCGTTCCGGCGTGCGCCTTTCCGGTGGTCAGCGCCAGCGTCTGGCGATTGCGCGGATGATTCTCGCCGAACCGAAAGTGGTGATTCTCGACGAAGCCACCTCGGCCCTCGATGCGGCCACCGAGTACAACCTGCACCAGGCCATGGCGAAGTTTCTCAATGGTCGCACCACGCTGATCATTGCCCATCGCCTGTCGGCAGTGAAGCAGGCAGACCGGGTGCTGGTCTTCGATGGCGGGCAGATCGCCGAGGACGGCGACCATCGCCAACTGATCGCCGATGGCGGTCTGTACGCCAAGCTTTACGGCAACTTGCAACAGCACTGATCGAAACCCCTGTGAACCTGTCAGACGTTCTGCGTGCGGTGTAAAACCGCGCCTTGCCTTGAACGAGAACCGCACCTAGTCTCGTCATAGCGAATTCGTCCGGATGGCGAGCGGGCAGTGCTCATGCAAGGAATCTCATGAAGCAAAAGCAGACTCTGGGAACACCACGGTTGTTGGGTATCGTCTGGCCCTTTATTGCTGTCGTGGTGTTCCAGGCATTACTGGGCGGCGTAAGCCTTTACGTGCTTTCGGCCGTTCGTGGCTACGTGGCCGGCGAAAGCCTTTGGTCCAAAGGACAAAAGGACGCCATCTATTATCTGAATCTCTACGCTGACAGCCGTGACGAGACGATCTACCGTCAGTACCTGACGGCGATTGCCGTACCTCAGGGCGGGCA
This sequence comes from Pseudomonas sp., assembly GCF_035554175.1. Classification (GTDB taxonomy): domain Bacteria; phylum Pseudomonadota; class Gammaproteobacteria; order Pseudomonadales; family Pseudomonadaceae; genus Aquipseudomonas. Next base: position 45,378 of record NZ_DATMIV010000044.1, read on the forward strand.
TGAGTTGCGTCTGGCGCTGGATCGCCAGCCACCGGATCTGCAAGCGGCGCGCGAGGGCATTCTCAAAGGGGGCAACCACCCGGACGACGTCTCCAGCCTGATCTGGCTGTATCTCAATTTTCGCCATTTCAGTTACCTGCAAATCGCGATCGACCGCTGGACCGTAGGCGATGCCTATCTGGACCGTCTGCATGAAGTGGCGCAGGAGATGCACCTGGGTATCACGCAGAACCAGGCAAGCCCTGGCGATGTGCGGCGCTGGAAGGCACAGATCTTCGCCATCAACGACGCGGTGACCCCGGCTGCCAGGGGATTCAGCGATGCCCTGGGCGAAGGTTCGCGGGTGATCATGCGGATCTTGCTGTTCACCAACCTCGCCACGGCACTGGGCCTGATCGCGCTGGCGCTGTGGCGCACCCACAAACTGCTCAGGCAAAGACATGAGTTTGCCCTGGCGCTGCAACTGGAAAAGGATCGCGCGCACATCACGCTGCAGTCGATTGGCGATGGCGTGATCACCACCGACGTCAACGGCGCCATCGACTACATGAACCCGGCCGCCGAGGCCATGACTCACTGGAAGGCCGAGCAGGCGGCGGGCTTGCCATTGTCGGCGCTGTTCAACCTGCTCGACGAGAATGCCCAGACCGAAGGGCTGACGTTGATCGAGCACATTCTCAGCGGCAAGCTCAGCGGCGGCAGTGAACATTCCAAGCTGATCCAGCGCCTGGACGGCAGCACCTTGTCGGTGACCCTGGTCGGGGCGCCGATCCGCAATGCCGGTAATGTCAGCGGCACTGTGCTGGTGCTGCACGACATGACCCAGGAGCGGCAGTACATCGCCAATCTGTCCTGGCAGGCGACTCACGATGCGTTGACGGGGCTGGCCAACCGCCGCGAGTTCGAATATCGCCTCGAGCAGGCTTTGCACAACCTGACGCGTCAGCCCGGTCGGCATGCGTTGATGTTCCTTGATCTGGATCAGTTCAAACTGGTCAACGACACCTGTGGCCACGCGGCGGGCGACGAGTTGCTGCGGCATATCTGCACACTGTTGCAATCGGGCTTGCGCGAGGGCGACACCCTCGCGCGGCTGGGCGGCGACGAGTTCGGTATTCTGCTGGAGAACTGCCCGCCGGAGATGGCGGAGAAAATCGCCGAAAGCCTGCGCCAGACTGTGCAGAACCTGCATTTTGTCTGGAAAGGGCGGCCGTTCCTGACCACGGTCAGTATTGGCCTGGTCCATGTGGCGCAAAATCCTGCTTCCCTTGAAGCTTCGCTGCGTGCGGCAGACATGGCTTGCTACATGGCCAAGGAGAAGGGCCGCAATCGGGTTCAGGTCTACCACGCGGACGACTCCGAGCTGTCGGTGCGCTTCGGCGAAATGGCCTGGGTGCAGCGTCTGCACATGGCATTGGAGGAAAACCGCTTTTGCCTTTATGCCCAGCAAATCGCACCGCTCAAACCCCACGATGGGCAGGCCGGGCACATCGAAATTCTCTTGCGACTGCATGATGAGTCCGGACGAATGATTCTGCCCGACAGTTTCATTCCGGCAGCAGAACGTTATGGTTTGATGACTCAGTTAGATCGCTGGGTAGTGCAGAACGTATTCAAGGTTATTGCTCAGTGTATTGAGCAGAAACATGAACTTCCTTTGGCGATGTGTGCGATTAATCTGTCAGGCATTACTATAGGAGATGACGCGTTTTTGCACTTTCTGCGAGAACAGTTTGTTAACTACGCCATACCGCCTGAAATGATTTGTTTTGAAATTACTGAAACCAGTGCAATTGCAAATCTTGGCAGTGCAATTCGTTTTATCAATGAACTCAAGGGCTTAGGTTGCCACTTTTCCTTAGATGATTTTTGCGCCGGAATGTCTTCATTCGCTTACTTGAAACATTTGCCTGTAGACTTCCTGAAGATCGACGGGAGTTTCGTAAAGGATATGTTGGACGACCCGATAAATCGGGCAATGGTCGAAGTGATCAATCACATCGGTCATGTTATGGGTAAGCAGACGATTGCCGAGTTTGTTGAAACTATCCAGATCGAACAGGCGTTGCTTGAAATCGGTGTGGATTACGCTCAGGGTTATGTGATTGAGCGTCCGCAGTTGTTTACCTGTGACAGTTTGCAAAGTCGCCCTGCTAGGCCGCAGCCGTTGTTGTTCAAAGCGCCTGGCACGTTCCGTTGAAGTCTCTCGCCGATCCTTGCCATCACAAATCAAAAGGAGCCGAACAGTGATCGACACATTCAACCGAACCGGACCCCTCATGGAAGCCGCAAGTTATCCTGTCTGGGCTCAACAGCTCATCGGGGATTGCAGCGAGAGCAAGCGCCGGGTAGTCGAACATGAACTTTACCAGCGCATGCGTGACAACAAACTCAGCGCGAAAACCATGCGCCAGTACCTGATCGGGGGCTGGCCGGTGGTCGAGCAGTTTGCCTTGTATATGGCGCAGAACCTCACCAAGACCCGCTTCGCCCGCCATCCCGGCGAGGACATGGCGCGGCGCTGGCTGATGCGCAATATTCGTGTCGAACTCAATCACGCCGACTACTGGATGCACTGGAGCCGCGCTCATGGTGTCAGCCTGGAAGATCTCCAGGCCCAGCAAGTGCCGCCGGAGCTGCACGCGCTCAGTCATTGGTGCTGGCACACCAGCTCGGCGGATCCGCTGATCGTGGCAATTGCTGCGACCAACTATGCGATTGAGGGGGCGACTGGAGAGTGGTCAGCGGTGGTCTGCTCGACCGGGGTCTATGCCGCGGCGTTCCCCGAAGAGGACCGAAAACGCGCGATGAAGTGGCTCAAGATGCATGCCCAGTACGACGATGCCCACCCGTGGGAAGCGCTGGAAATCATCTGCACCCTGGCCGGGCTGAATCCGAGCAAGGCCTTGCAGGCCGAACTGCGTCAAGCGATCTGCAAGAGTTATGACTACATGTACCTGTTCCTGGAACGGTGCATGCAGCTGGAGACATCGGAGCGGTTGCTGGTCAACCGCGAGCGCCGGACCGTAGTCGAAAGCTGATCTGCGAAACCACGAGTAATCCTGTAGGAGTGAGCCTGCACGCGATAGCGGTGTATCAGTCGACGGATTCGTTGTCTGACCCACCGAATCGCGAGCAGGCTCACTCCTACAGTTGTTTGTTGCTGTGCGCAAGCATCAGCCGGCCATCGCCAGTCGGTTTCGCCCCTCGCGCTTGGCGACATATAACGCACTGTCGGCCCTGCGCAGCAAGCTGTCAGCCGACTCACCCGGCAACAAGGTCGAGCACCCCAGGCTTACGGTCAGCTCGATCAACTGGCCATCGGCAAAATACTCCTCTGACTGCGTGGCCTGACGCAAACGCTCGCCCACCATCGCCGCCGCTTCCCGGCCGGTGTTGGACAGTAGAATCAGAAACTCCTCGCCACCATAACGGAACACCATATCGACGTTGCGCAACTGCGCCTTGATGGACGCCGCAATGGCTCTGAGCACGTCATCGCCGGCGCCGTGGCCGTGTTCGTCATTGACCCGTTTGAAGTGGTCGATGTCGAGCATCAGTACCGACAGCGGCTGCACATGGCGGCGAGACATATCGATTTCGCGTTGCAAGGTCTGCTCCATGGCCACGCGGTTGCCCGCACCGGTCAGTGGGTCTCGCAGCGCACTCTGGGTCGCGGCGCGGTAGAGCAGGGCATTGCGCATCGGATACAACAGGCAGGACAGCAGCGACTCGAGGTCGCCCTGTTCCTGCGCGTTGAAACGCTGATTGCGTCGGAAGACCAGCTCGCCCATCTGCTCGCCTTCGTGGCTGAGGGTATAGCTGACCGAGTGATGGCCGCGGGCGCCGAACTCCAGGCGCAGATCGCTGGCCTGATGCACATAGCTCAAAGCATCCAGCGGCACCAGCCGTTGGACTTCACGGAAGAACAGGCCAAGGATGCGCTGTGGCTCAAGGCTGGTTTGCAGTTGCAGGCTCATTTGCTGGCGCAGTTGTGCCAGGCTGGTCGGGCGCTCGATCAGCGCCGGTAATTGACCGAAGCCCAGGCGCTGCAATTTTGCACTGTCAAAGTCAATTGCATGGGTCTGGGAAGGAGATTTCATATGGCGTGAGCCCCTAAGCAGTAAGTCTGTCTTACAGGCTGGGTGAGAGCGGCTATGGGCTGCGCGTCGTACTGATCCATCAGTCCCGTAGGACGTTTGGCGTAAGTTTAGTCTGCCGCAAGACGATCAGTCAGCTATCGAAATCGGCGTTGCCCCATGGCCATCACACGGCATGTTTTGAGCAAATTTAGAGCGAAACCCGTGCCATTCGGTTCGATTTAATTTAATGCTTGTCGAATCAAGGAGTTGCGGACTCGACATGAGCCGCCGCGCTGGAGAAATGGCGGATTCATGACACTTGCAGGCGGCAATGGCTTGCCGCGACAGCTATCTGTCGCGGCAACAAATGCGACGTATGGCGTTATTGCGCGTTGAAAGCCTGGCCGTTAACGCCCGCGCTGTCGGGGCCCATCAGATACAGATACACCGGCATGATCTCTTGCGGTGTCGGGTTGTTCAGCGGGTTTTCCCCCGGATACGCCTGCGCACGCATGCTGGTCCGCGTACCGCCCGGGTTAATGCTGTTGGAGCGCACTGGCGCGACGCCTTCGACTTCATCGGCCAGGGTTTGCATCAGGCCTTCGGTGGCGAATTTCGACACACCGTAGGCGCCCCAATAGGCACGGCCCTTGCGACCGACGCTGCTGGAAGTGAACACCACCGAGGCGTCCTGGGACAGCTTGAGCAGCGGCAGCAGGGTGCTGGTCAGCATGAACATCGCATTGACGTTGACCTGCATGACGCGCATGAAATTCTCGCCCGACAATTGTTCGATCGGCGTGCGCGGGCCGATGATCGACGCGTTGTGCAGCAGGCCATCGAGATGACCGAACTCGTTTTCGATCATCGCCGCCAGCTCATCGTACTGATGGGGCAGGGCGGTCTCGAGGTTGAACGGGATCACCGCCGGTTGCGGATGGCCGGCGGCCTCGATCTGATCGTAGACCTCGGTCAGGTTGGCTTCGGTCTTGCCCAGCAGCAACACGGTTGCGCCGTGGGCCGCATAGGTCTTCGCCGCAGCCGCACCGATACCGCGCCCGGCACCGGTGACCAGAATGACCCGATCCTTGAGCAATTCGGGGCGAGCGGTGTAATCAAACATAAAAACCTCACAATCCATTAAAAGATCGTCCGAACGCGGCCCGAGCCTTCGGCAGCTCCTGCATGGGCATGCATTCTCCTGTAGGAGCTGCCGCAGGCTGCGATCTTTTGATTTTGATCAGCAACTGCAAAGCGCGCTATCGAGCACCTTGCGCAACTCCAGCGGATGATCCACCACCACATCCGCGCCCCAATGCCGTGGGTTATCGTCCGGGTGGATATAGCCGTAGGTCACCGCAGCTGTCTTGGTGCCGGCATCGCGGCCCGATTCGATATCGCGCAGATCATCGCCGATAAACAGCACGGTCGACGGATCCAGATCAAGCATCTTGCACGCAAGGATCAACGGCTCCGGATCCGGCTTGCTGTTCTTCACGTGATCCGGGCAGATCAGCAGCGCCGAGCGCTCGGCAAGGCCCAGGCGCTGCATGATCGGCTCGGCAAAGCGCACCGGTTTGTTGGTGACCACGCCCCAGATCAGGTTGGCTTTCTCGATGTCGGCCAGCAGCTCAGGCATGCCGTCGAACAGCTTGCTGTGCACCGCACAACCAACCAGGTAGCGCTCGAGAAACTCCAGACGCAGCTCTTCGAAACCCGGCGATTCCGGGTCCATCGAGAAAGTTACCGCGACCATTGCCTTGGCGCCGCCGGAAATCTCGTCGCGGATGTGCTTGTCATTGATCGGCGGCAAACCGCGATCGGCGCGCATCGCCTGGCAGATGGCGATGAAGTCCGGCGCTGTGTCGAGCAGGGTGCCGTCCATGTCGAAAAGTACCGCTCTGATGGCCATCGGCTTATTCCTCGCGCAGGGTCTGGATCATGTAATTGACGTCAACGTCGCTGGCCAGTTTGTAATGCTTGGTCAGCGGGTTGTAGGTCAGACCGATGATGTCCTTGACGGTCAGGCCGGCCATGCGGCTCCAGGCACCCAGCTCGGAAGGGCGGATGAATTTCTTGAAATCGTGAGTGCCGCGCGGCAGCAGCTTCATGATGTATTCGGCGCCGATGATCGCGAACAGATACGCCTTCGGGTTGCGGTTGATGGTCGAGAAGAACACCTGGCCGCCCGGCTTGACCATGCGGAAACAGGCGCGGATCACCGAGGATGGATCCGGCACGTGCTCGAGCATTTCCAGACAGGTGACTACGTCGAACTGCTCGGGCATTTCTTCGGCCAAGGCTTCGGCGGTGATCTGCCGGTATTCGACGTTGACCCCGGATTCCAGCTGATGCAGTTGCGCGACCGCCAGCGGCGCTTCGCCCATGTCGATACCCATCACGGTGGCGCCGCGCTGAGCCATGGCTTCGCTGAGAATGCCGCCGCCGCAGCCGACGTCGAGGACTTTCTTGCCGGCCAGATTGACCCGTTCGTCGATCCAGTTGACCCGCAACGGGTTGATATCGTGCAGCGGCTTGAATTCGCTTTCACGGTCCCACCAGCGATGGGCCAGTGCCTCGAATTTGGCGATTTCGGCGTGGTCGACGTTGCTCATGTTCAATTCCTCGAAAAACCTGAAAAGGGCTGTAGCCGCGGATATTGCGCCGCGGTGTTTACGATTCGGTGTGGCCGCTGATGCGCTGGCCCCAGTGGCGAGCGGTTTCGCCCAACTGTTGTTCGTCCATGCGGGTCAGGCGACGATCGTCGAGCAGTTGTTTGCCGGCCACCCACAGGTGTTTGACGCAATCGCGACCGGTGGCATAGATCAGCTGCGATACCGGGTCATAGACCGGTTGCTGCGCCAGGCCGGACAGGTCGAAAGCGACGATGTCCGCGGCCTTGCCGATCTCCAGCGAGCCGACTTGCGCCTCGATTCCCAGTGCACGCGCGCCATTCAAGGTGGCCATGCGCAAGGCGCGATGGGCATCCAGCGCCGTGGCGGAACCGGCGACGGCTTTGGCCAGCAGGGCTGCCGTGCGGGTTTCGCCGAGCAGGTCGAGGTCATTGTTGCTCGCCGCGCCATCGGTGCCGACGGCCACATTGACCCCAGCCTGCCACAAACGCTCGACCGGGCAGAAACCGCTGGCCAATTTGAGGTTGGATTCCGGGCAGTGGATCACGCTGCTGTTGCTTTCTACCAGCAGCGTGAGGTCGTCATCGCTGATCTGGGTCATGTGCACGGCCTGGAAGCGCGGGCCGAGCAGGCCAAGGCGACCGAGGCGCGCCAGTGGCCGTTCACCGGTTTGCTCAACGGCCTGCTGCACTTCGAATGCGGTTTCGTGCACATGCATGTGGATCGAGGCGTCCAGCTCCTCGGCGATCACCCTGATTTTTTCCAGGTTCTCATCGCCGACGGTGTAGGGTGCATGCGGGCCGAAGGTGATTTTGATGCGCTCGTGATGCTTGAGGTCGCCGAACAGTTCGACGCCCTGACGAATGGCTTCGTCGGCGCTGCTGGCACCGGGGATCGGGAAATCGAGGATCGGAATGGCGATCTGCGCGCGGATGCCGCTGTTGTGCACGCGCTCGCTGGCGACTTTCGGGAAGAAGTACATGTCCGAGAAGCAGCTGATGCCGCCCTTGATCTGCTCGGCGATCGCCAGATCGGTGCCGTCGCGGACGAAGTCTTCATCGACCCATTTGCCCTCGGCCGGCCAGATATGGTCTTCCAGCCAGGTCATCAGCGGCAGGTCGTCGGCCAGGCCACGGAACAGCGTCATCGCTGCGTGGCCGTGGGCGTTGATCAGGCCGGGGGCGAGCAGTACGTCGGGCAACTCACGAATTTCGCTGGCGTTACACTTCAATGCTTCGGCGCGCGGGCCGATAAACACGATGCGACCGTCACGGATGCCCAGGCCGTGCTCCTTGAGCACCACGCCTGCAGGTTCGACGGGGACCAGCCAGGTCGGCAGCAATAACAGGTCGAGCGCAATGGCAGGTTTCGGCATCGTGGGTCGGTTCCAGTGCTTTTGTAAAGGATGGCGAAGTATACCCGAGCGTCTTCGCGGGGGGATCGCTATAATCGGCGGCTTTTGTTCATGAGTGCGGGGTGTGGGATGCGCGATCGACTGTTGGCTGCGGAGAAAGTGAAGGCCATCGATTGGCGTGATGGCGCGCTGCACCTGCTGGATCAGCGTATTTTGCCGTTCGAGGAAACCTGGATCGCCTACACCAGCGCCGCCGGCGTGGCCGAGGCTATTCGCTCGATGGTCGTGCGTGGCGCGCCGGCCATCGGCATCAGTGCGGCGTACGGTATTGTCCTCGCGGCGCGGGCGCGGATTGCCGAGGGCGGCGACTGGTACGCGGCGCTGGAGGAGGATTTCGCCCTGCTGGCCGATTCCCGTCCGACCGCCGTCAATCTGTTCTGGGCGCTGGGGCGCATGCACGATCGGCTCGATCGCCTTAAAAGCAATGCCGACCCGCTGGCGGCCCTGGAAGCCGAAGCCATCGCCATTCATGAAAGCGATCGCGAAGCCAATCTGACCATGGCGCAACTGGGCGTCGATCTGATCCGCAAGCATCAGGGCAATGCTCAGGCGATCCTCACCCACTGCAATACCGGCGCGCTGGCCACCGGTGGTTTCGGCACCGCGCTGGGGGTGATTCGCGCCGCTTATATAGAAGGCATGGTTGAGCGCGTCTACGCCGACGAAACCCGGCCGTGGCTGCAGGGCTCGCGCCTGACCGCGTGGGAACTGGCCAACGAAGGCATCCCGGTGACGCTGAACGCCGACTCCGCCGCTGCGCACATCATGAAGACCAAAGGCGTGACCTGGGTGATCGTCGGCGCTGACCGCATTACCGCCAATGGCGACGTGGCGAACAAGATCGGCACCTATCAATTGGCGGTGAATGCCATGCACCACGGCGTGCGCTTCATGGTGGTGGCGCCGAGTTCGACCATCGACATGCATCTGGCCAGTGGCGATGACATCCCGATTGAAGAGCGTGATGGCGCCGAACTGCTGGAAGTTGGCGGCAAACGCGTCGGTGCCGACGTGGAAGCGTTCAACCCGGTGTTTGACGTGACGCCCGCGGATCTGATCGACGCGATCGTCACCGAGAAAGGCATCGTTGAACGCCCGGACACCGCGAAGATGGCCCAGCTGATGTGCCGCAAGCGCCTGCATTAAGGTCAGCATGCTCAGGGTAGGAGCTGCCGAAGGCTGCGATCTTTTGACTTTGCTTTTAAGGAGCGAAGATCAAAAGATCGCAGCCTTCGGCAGCTCCTACAGGTGTGTGTGCCAGCAAAGAGGCGGTTATTGTCAATAAACATCGCTAATTCAGCCCCGGTTTTCACATTCGAAGAAGCTCTGAGCCTCTGTCGTCCCCCTCAAGCCTGTCATCGGTCAACTAACTATGCTCCATGCGCATCTGGGGGATAGGTGCGTGGCGGCTCTTGTGATAACATCCGGCGTTTTCCGAGGCGGCTCCACGGAGCTGTCTTTACTGCGCAAATCCGCGATCCAATGTTGATTTGTCGTAAGTCGGCGCATGGCACTCGGCCGGCCCCGACGAGCTTCGTTGCTCCCACATGGATATGACGAAGTTTCACCAGAAAAAGGAATCAGGCTTCTCATGGGCGAACTGGCCAAAGAAATCCTCCCGGTCAATATCGAAGACGAGCTGAAACAGTCCTACCTCGACTACGCAATGAGCGTGATCGTCGGCCGTGCACTGCCGGATGCGCGCGATGGCCTCAAGCCCGTGCACCGTCGCGTACTGTTCGCGATGAGCGAGCTGGGCAACGACTACAACAAGCCGTACAAGAAATCTGCCCGTGTCGTCGGCGACGTGATCGGTAAGTATCACCCGCACGGTGACACTGCCGTGTACGACACCATCGTACGTATGGCCCAGCCTTTCTCCCTGCGCTACCTGCTGGTCGACGGCCAGGGCAACTTCGGTTCGGTCGACGGCGACAACGCTGCCGCCATGCGATACACCGAAGTGCGCATGACCAAGCTGGCGCACGAGCTGCTGGCTGACCTGCACAAGGAAACCGTGGACTGGGTGCCGAACTACGACGGCACCGAACTGATCCCGGCGGTCATGCCGACCCGCGTACCGAACCTGCTGGTCAACGGTTCCAGCGGTATCGCCGTGGGCATGGCGACAAACATCCCGCCGCACAACCTCGGTGAAGTCATCGACGGTTGCCTGGCCCTCATCGACAACCCCGAGCTGAGCGTCGATGAGCTGATGCAATACATCCCCGGTCCGGACTTCCCGACCGCGGCGATCATCAACGGTCGCGCCGGCATCATCGAAGCCTACCGCACCGGTCGCGGGCGCATTTACATGCGTGCCCGCTCGATCATCGAAGACATCGACAAGGTCGGTGGCCGCCAGCAGATCGTGATCACCGAACTGCCGTACCAGTTGAACAAGGCGCGTCTGATCGAGAAGATCGCCGAACTGGTCAAAGAGAAGAAGCTCGAAGGCATCACCGAGCTGCGCGACGAGTCCGACAAGGACGGTATGCGCGTCGTGATCGAGCTGCGTCGCGGCGAAGTGCCTGAGGTGATCCTCAACAACCTCTACGCCCAGACCCAGCTGCAATCGGTGTTCGGTATCAACATCGTTGCGCTGATCGACGGCCGTCCACGCATCCTTAACCTCAAGGATCTGCTGGAAGCCTTCGTCCGTCACCGTCGCGAAGTGGTTACCCGCCGTACCGTGTTCGAACTGCGCAAGGCGCGCGAGCGTGGTCATATTCTCGAAGGCCAGGCCGTTGCGCTGTCGAACATCGACCCGGTGATCGCCCTGATCAAAGCCTCGCCAACCCCGTCCGAAGCCAAGGAAGCGTTGATCAGTACGCCTTGGGAGTCCTCGGCGGTTGTTGCGATGGTTGAACGCGCCGGTGCCGATTCGTGCCGTCCGGAAAACCTCGATCCGCAATACGGCCTGCGCGAAGGCAAATACTTCCTGTCGCCAGAACAGGCACAAGCGATTCTCGAACTGCGCCTGCACCGTCTGACCGGTCTGGAGCACGAGAAGCTGCTGGCCGAGTATCAAGAGATCCTCAACCAGATCGGCGAGCTGATCCGCATCCTCAACAGCGCCGTGCGCCTGATGGAAGTGATCCGCGAAGAGCTGGAAGTGATCCGCGCCGAATACGGTGACGTGCGCCGCACCGAAATTCTCGATGCCCGTCTCGACCTGACCCTGGGCGACATGATCCCGGAAGAAGAGCGCGTCGTGACCATCTCCCACGGTGGCTACGCCAAGACCCAGCCACTGGCTGCGTATCAGGCTCAGCGTCGTGGCGGTAAAGGCAAGTCGGCCACCGGTGTCAAGGACGAGGACTACATTGCTCACCTGCTGGTCGCCAACAGCCACACCACGCTGCTGCTGTTCTCGAGCAAGGGCAAGGTGTACTGGCTCAAGACCTACGAAATTCCGGAAGCATCCCGCGCCGCCCGTGGTCGTCCGTTGGTCAACCTGTTGCCGCTGGATGACGGTGAATACATCACCACCATGCTGCCGGTCGAGGAATACACCGAAGGTCACTACATCTTCATGGCCACCGCCAACGGCACCGTGAAGAAGACCCCGCTGGAATCCTTCAGCCGTCAGCGCAGTGTCGGTCTGATCGCGCTGGAGCTGGATGAAGGCGACGTGCTGATCTCCGCAGCCATTACCGATGGCGAACGCGAAGTGATGCTGTTCTCCGACGGCGGCAAGGTAACGCGCTTCAAAGAGTCCGACGTGCGTGCCATGGGCCGTACCGCTCGCGGCGTGCGCGGCATGCGTCTGCCGGAAGGGCAGAAGCTGATTTCCATGCTGATCCCGGAAGAAGGCAGCCAGATCCTCACCGCTTCCGAGCGTGGTTATGGCAAGCGCACCGCGATCACCGAGTTCCCTGAGTACAAGCGTGGCGGCCAGGGCGTAATCGCCATGGTCAGCAACGAGCGTAACGGCCGTCTGGTCGGCGCGGTGCAGGTGCTCGACGGCGAAGAAATCATGCTGATCTCCGATCAGGGCACTTTGGTACGTACCCGTGTCGACGAAGTGTCGAGCCTGGGCCGTAACACTCAAGGTGTGACGCTGATCAAACTGGCCAAGGATGAAACTCTGGTCGGCCTGGAGCGGGTTCAGGAGCCTTCGGAAGTCGAAGGCGAAGAACTTGAAGGTGAAGAGGGCGAGGAATTCGCAGGCAGCGTCGGTATCGACGAAGCGGGTGAAGACCAGCAACTCGACGCCGCAGCTGACGAAGAACCGCAGGAATAAGCGGACAAACGAGGGGGCGGATGAGAATTCGCCCCCTTGTTATTTGTCCGGTATGAAATATCGGCGCCCATGACGAACCCTGTGGGAGCGAGCTTGCTCGCGAAAGCGGAGTAACAGGCGACATCTTTGTTGAATGTCAGTCCGCCTTCGCGAGCAAGCTCGCTCCCACAGGGTCGGCGCCGACTGATATGTGATACCACCAAATCAGAGCGAGATTGGATGTGAGCAAGCGAGCCTATAACTTCTGCGCCGGCCCGGCGGCGCTGCCTGAAGCTGTCCTGCAGCGCGCCCAGAGTGAACTGCTTGATTGGCACGGCAAGGGTCTGTCGGTCATGGAAATGAGCCATCGCAGCGATGAGTTCGTGTCCATTGCCACTCAGGCTGAGCAGGATCTGCGAGACCTGCTGAATATCCCGTCGAACTACAAAGTGCTGTTTCTGCAAGGTGGCGCCAGCCAGCAGTTTGCGCAGATCCCGCTGAACCTGCTGCCGGAAAACGGCTCGGCCGACTACATCGACACCGGTATCTGGTCGCAGAAAGCCATCGAAGAAGCCTCGCGCTACGGTCACGTCAACGTTGCCGCCACCGCCAAGCCTTACGACTATTTCGCCATCCCCGGCCAGAACGAGTGGAACCTGTCGAAAGACGCCGCTTACGTTCACTACGCGCCCAACGAAACCATCGGCGGCCTGGAATTCCAGTGGATCCCGCAGACCGGTGACGTGCCGCTGGTGGCCGACATGTCCTCGGACATCCTTTCGCGCCCGGTCGACATCTCGCGTTTTGGCATGATCTACGCCGGCGCGCAAAAGAACATCGGCCCGAGCGGTATCGTCGTCAACATCATCCGCGAAGATCTGCTCGGCAAGGCCCGCTCGCTGTGCCCGACCATGCTCAACTACAAAGTCGCGGCCGATAACGGCTCGATGTACAACACCCCGCCAACACTGGCCTGGTACCTGTCCGGTCTGGTGTTCCAGTGGCTGAAAGAGCAGGGCGGCGTCGATGCGATCGCCAGGCTCAATGAGGTCAAGCAGCGCACGCTGTACGACTTCATCGACGCCAGCGGCCTGTACAGCAACCCGATCAACAAGTCGGATCGTTCGTGGATGAACGTGCCGTTCCGTCTGGCTGACGATCGCCTGGACAAGCCGTTCCTCGCCGGTGCCGACGAGCGCGGTTTGCTCAACCTCAAGGGCCACCGTTCGGTGGGCGGCATGCGTGCCTCCATCTACAACGCTGTCGACATCACTGCGGTCAACGCGCTGGTGGCGTACATGGCGGAATTCGAGAAGGAGCACGGCTGATGTCCGAGCAAGAACTCAAGGCACTGCGCGTTCGCATTGATGCTCTGGACACCAAAGTCCTCGAGCTGATCAGTGAGCGTGCGCGTTGCGCCCAGGAAGTCGCCCGCGTGAAGATGGCCTCGCTGGCCGAAGGCGAAGTGCCGGTGTTCTATCGTCCCGAGCGCGAAGCTCAGGTGCTCAAGCGCGTGATGGAGCGCAATCAGGGGCCGCTGGGCAACGAAGAAATGGCGCGACTGTTTCGCGAAATCATGTCCTCGTGCCTGGCGCTGGAGCAGCCGCTGAAAGTCGCGTATCTCGGCCCGGAAGGTACCTTCACCCAAGCGGCGGCAATGAAGCATTTCGGTCACGCGGTGATCAGCAAGCCGATGGCGGCGATCGATGAAGTGTTCCGTGAAGTGGCGGCCGGTGCGGTGAATTTCGGCGTGGTGCCGGTGGAAAACTCCACCGAAGGCGCGGTCAACCACACGCTGGACAGCTTCCTCGAACACGACATGGTGATCTGTGGCGAAGTCGAGCTGCGTATCCACCATCATTTGTTGGTCGGCGAAAACACCAAGACCGACAGCATCAGCCGCATCTATTCCCACGCGCAGTCGCTGGCCCAGTGCCGCAAGTGGCTGGATGCGCATTACCCGAATGTCGAGCGCGTGGCGGTGTCGAGCAACGCCGAGGCAGCCAAGCGCGTCAAGGGTGAGTGGAACTCGGCGGCGATCGCCGGCGACATGGCGGCGGGGTTGTATGGCCTGACGCGTCTGGCCGAGAAGATCGAAGATCGCCCGGACAACTCGACGCGTTTCCTGATGATCGGCAACCAGGAAGTGCCGCCGACCGGCGACGACAAGACTTCGATCATCGTGTCGATGAGCAACAAGCCCGGCGCGCTCCATGAGCTGCTGGTGCCGTTCCATGACAATGGCATCGACCTGACCCGGATCGAAACCCGTCCTTCGCGCAGCGGCAAATGGACCTACGTGTTCTTCATCGACTTCGTCGGCCACCACCGCGATCCATTGATCAAAGGTGTGCTGGAAAAGATCAGTCAGGAAGCAGTAGCACTCAAGGTGCTGGGTTCCTACCCGAAAGCAGTTCTCTAAGGGGCGGTAGCAAATGAGTGGCAACTTCCTCGCTCTGGCACAGCCGGGCGTGCAACAACTTTCGCCGTACGTTCCGGGCAAGCCCGTGGACGAACTGGCGCGCGAGCTGGATCTGGATCCGGCAAAAATCGTCAAACTGGCGAGCAACGAGAATCCGCTGGGCGCCAGCCCGAAGGCGTTGGCGGCGATTCGCGAAGAGCTGGCCGAGCTGACGCGTTACCCGGACGGCAATGGTTTCGCCCTGAAATCGCTGCTCGCCGAGCAGTGCCGCGTCGAGCTGAATCAGGTCACCTTGGGCAACGGCTCCAATGACATCCTTGAGCTGGTGGCCCGTGCCTATCTGGCACCGGGCCTGAATGCGGTGTTCAGTGAGCATGCTTTCGCCGTATATCCGATTGCTACGCAGGCTGTCGGCGCACAAGCCAAAGTCGTTCCGGCCAAGGAGTGGGGGCACGACCTGCCAGCCATGCTGGCGGCGATCGACGCCAATACCCGCGTGGTGTTCATTGCCAACCCGAACAACCCGACCGGCACTTGGTTCGGTGCTGAAGCGCTGGACGAATTCCTCCAGGACGTTCCCGAGCATGTGCTGGTAGTCCTCGACGAGGCTTACATCGAGTACGCCGAAGGCAGCGACTTGCCGGACGGTCTCGACTTTCTCGCCGCGTACCCGAACCTGCTGGTGTCGCGCACCTTCTCCAAGGCCTATGGCCTGGCCGCACTGCGCGTCGGTTATGGCTTGTCGACACCGGTGGTCGCTGACGTGCTGAACCGCGTTCGCCAGCCATTCAACGTCAACAGCCTCGCCCTCGCGGCAGCCTGTGCAGCATTGAAGGACGAAGAGTATCTGGCGCAAAGCCGTCAGCTCAACGAATCCGGCATGCAGCAGTTGCAGGACGGTTTCCGTGAACTGGGTCTGGGCTGGATCGAGTCCAAAGGCAACTTTATCTGTGTCGATCTCGGCCAGGTCGCGGCGCCGGTGTTTCAGGGCTTGCTGCGCGAAGGCGTGATCGTGCGTCCGGTGGCCAATTACGGCATGCCGAACCACCTGCGGGTGACCATTGGTCTGCCGGCAGAAAACAGCCGTTTCCTCGAGGCGCTGCGCAAGGTTCTGGCTCGTGGTTGATGTCACTGCGCTGCAACCTGCTGCACCTATGATCGGTCGCCTCGTGGTGGTCGGTCTGGGATTGATCGGTGGTTCGTTTGCCAAGGGTTTGCGTGAAAGCGGCCTGTGCCGTGAAGTGGTTGGCGTCGATCTGGATCCGCAATCACGCAAGCTCGCGGTCGAATTGGGTGTGGTCGATCGTTGCGAAGACGATTTGGCGGCGGCTTGCGTCGGTGCCGATGTGATTCAGCTGGCTGTGCCGATTCTGGCCATGGAAAAACTGCTCGCGCGTTTAGCTGTCATGGATCTGGGACAGGCAATCCTCACCGATGTCGGCAGCGCCAAAGGCAATGTGGTGCGTGCGGCGAGCGAAGCGTTCGGCGGCATGCCGGCGCGCTTCGTGCCGGGGCATCCGATTGCCGGTTCCGAGCAGAGCGGGGTGGAGGCTTCCAATGCCGAGCTGTTCCGTCGGCACAAGGTGATTTTGACGCCGATAGAGCAAACCGATCCTGCCGCCCTGGCGGTGGTTGATCGGCTCTGGCGAGAGCTGGGCGCCGATGTCGAGCACATGCAGGTCGAGCGTCACGACGAAGTGCTGGCCGCGACCAGCCATCTGCCGCACCTGCTGGCGTTCGGTCTGGTCGATTCGTTGGCCAAGCGCAATGAAAATCTGGAGATCTTCCGTTACGCTGCCGGTGGTTTTCGCGATTTCACAAGAATCGCCGGAAGCGACCCGGTGATGTGGCACGACATCTTCCTCGCCAACCGCGAGGCTGTCCTGCGCACACTCGATACATTTCGCAGCGACCTCGACGCCTTGCGCGACGCGGTCGATGCAGGGGATGGGCACCAATTGTTGGGCGTTTTCACGCGCGCCCGGGTTGCCCGCGAGCATTTCAGTAAAATCCTGGCCCGCAGGGCCTATGTGGACGCTATGAATTCCAACGATCTGATCTTCCTGGCTCAACCTGGTGGCCGCCTGTCCGGTCGGATTCGCGTACCGGGTGACAAATCGATTTCCCACCGTTCGATCATGCTCGGCTCGCTGGCCGAAGGCGTCACTGAAGTAGAAGGCTTCCTCGAGGGCGAAGACGCCCTGGCGACCTTGCAGGCGTTTCGCGACATGGGCGTGGTCATCGAGGGCCCGCACCACGGCCGGGTGACCATTCACGGTGTCGGCCTGCACGGCCTGAAGCCTGCGCCGGGCCCGATCTATCTGGGCAACTCCGGCACCTCGATGCGTCTGCTGTCCGGCCTGCTGGCGGCGCAGAACTTCGACAGCACCCTGACCGGCGACGCTTCGCTTTCCAAGCGCCCGATGAATCGCGTGGCCAATCCATTGCGGGAAATGGGTGCGGTGATCGAGACCGCCGCAGAAGGTCGTCCGCCGATGACCATTCGCGGCGGGAACAAACTCAAAGGTCTGACCTACACCATGCCGATGGCCAGTGCTCAGGTGAAATCCTGCCTGCTGCTCGCCGGTCTGTACGCGCAAGGCAAGACCACCGTCACCGAGCCTGCACCGACCCGTGACCACACCGAGCGCATGCTGCGTGGCTTCGGCTATCCGGTCAGCGTTGATGGTGCCACGGCTTCGGTCGAGTCCGGCGGCAAGCTCACTGCCACTCACATCGAAGTGCCGGGCGATATCTCGTCGTCGGCGTTCTTCCTGGTCGCGGCGTCGATTGCCGAGGGTTCCGAACTGGTGCTTGAACACGTCGGCATCAACCCGACCCGTACCGGCGTGATCGACATCCTGCGCCTGATGGGCGCCGACATCACCCTGGAAAACCAGCGTGAAGTCGGCGGCGAGCCGGTGGCTGACTTGCGCGTACGGGCAGCTAAACTCAAAGGCATCGAGATTCCCGAAGAGCTGGTACCGCTGGCGATCGACGAATTCCCGGTGCTGTTCGTCGCTGCTGCATGCGCCGAAGGCCGCACCGTGCTGACCGGCGCCGAAGAGCTGCGAGTCAAGGAATCGGATCGGATTCAGGTGATGGCAGACGGTCTGCTGGCGTTGGGTGTGAAGTGCGAGCCGACCCCGGACGGCATCATCATCGACGGCGGGCAGATCGGCGGCGGTGAAGTGCACGGTCACGGCGATCACCGTATCGCCATGGCTTTCAGCGTCGCGTCCCTGCGCGCTACGGCGCCGATCCGCATCCATGATTGCGCCAACGTCGCGACCTCGTTCCCCAACTTCCTCGCACTGTGCGGGCAGGTCGGCATTCGTGTGGCACAAGAGGCTCAGTCGTGAAAAACATTGCACCGGTCATCACCATCGATGGGCCAAGCGGCTCCGGCAAGGGCACGGTCGCCGGGATTCTGGCCAAGCGACTGGGCTGGAACCTGCTCGATTCCGGTGCGCTTTACCGTTTGCTCGCGTTCGCCGCGCACAATCATGGCGTCGACCTGACCAATGAAGAGCTGCTGAAAACATTGGCCGCTCATCTGGACGTGCAGTTCATCGCCGCGACCGAAGGTCAGCTGCAGCGGATCATTCTGGAAGGCGACGAAGTCAGCGATGTGATTCGCACCGAAAGCGTCGGTTCCGGTGCCTCGCAAGTGGCAGCGCTGCCCGCCGTGCGCGAGGCGCTGCTGCAACGTCAGCGCGCATTCCAGGAAGCGCCGGGCCTGGTGGCCGACGGCCGCGACATGGGTACGGTGGTTTTTCCTGATGCACCGCTGAAGATTTTCCTCACCGCCAGTGCCGAGGAGCGGGCGCGCCGTCGATATTTGCAGTTGAAGGGCAAAGTCGAGGGTGTTAGTCTGTCGAGTCTGCTAGATGAGATCCGTGCACGCGATGAGCGTGATACCCAGCGCGCAGTAGCCCCGCTCAAGCCGGCGGCCGACGCGATTCAGCTGGATTCCACGGAGCTTTCCATCGATCAGGTGCTTGAACGCATCATGAGCGAGATCGCCATTCGCGATATCGCCGGGTGACCAAGAGGGCCGCAGGGGACCAGTCATAGTCCTGCGGTGCTTCTTTTAAATGAAACTAACCCACACCGTCTGGGGTGTGGAGATGGGCGTTTACTTCGCCCTCATCTACAGGAATTAAAATGAGCGAAAGCTTTGCGGAACTCTTTGAAGAAAGCCTGAAAACCCTGAACCTTCAGGCAGGCTCCATCATCACCGGTGTTATCGTTGATATCGATTACCAGGCTCGCTGGGTAACCGTTCACGCTGGTCTGAAGTCTGAAGCACTCATCCCGCTTGAGCAGTTCTACAACGATGCTGGCGAACTGAACATCAACGTTGGTGATGAAGTTCACGTTGCTCTGGATTCGGTTGAAGACGGCTTTGGCGAAACCAAGCTGTCCCGTGAAAAAGCCAAGCGCGCTGAATGCTGGATCGTTCTGGAAGCAGCCTTCGCAGCCGAGGAAGTGGTCAAGGGCGTTATCAACGGTAAGGTTAAAGGCGGCTTCACTGTCGACGTTAACGGCATCCGTGCGTTCCTGCCAGGTTCCCTGGTTGACGTCCGTCCTGTGCGCGACACCACGCACCTGGAAGGCAAAGAGCTGGAATTCAAGGTCATCAAGCTGGATCAGAAGCGCAACAACGTTGTCGTTTCCCGTCGCAGCGTCCTCGAAGCCGAGAACTCCGCCGAGCGTGAAGCTCTGCTGGAATCCCTGCAGGAAGGCCAGCAAGTCAAAGGTATCGTCAAAAACCTCACCGATTACGGCGCATTCGTCGATCTGGGTGGCGTGGACGGCCTGCTGCACATCACCGACATGGCCTGGAAGCGCATCAAGCATCCTTCCGAGATCGTCAACGTTGGTGACGAAATCGACGTCAAGGTTCTGAAATACGATCGCGAACGCAACCGTGTTTCCCTGGGCCTGAAGCAACTGGGCGAAGATCCATGGGTTGCTATCAAAGCCCGTTACCCAGAAGGCACTCGCGTTACCGCTCGTGTAACCAACCTGACCGACTACGGCTGCTTCGCTGAGCTGGAAGAAGGCGTTGAAGGTCTGGTACACGTTTCGGAAATGGACTGGACCAACAAGAACATCCACCCTTCGAAAGTCGTACAAGTCGGCGACGAAGTGGAAGTCATGGTTCTGGACATCGACGAAGAGCGTCGTCGTATCTCCCTGGGCATCAAGCAGTGCAAGTCGAACCCATGGGAAGACTTCTCTGGCCAGTTCAACAAGGGCGACAAGATCTCCGGCACCATCAAGTCGATCACCGATTTCGGTATCTTCATTGGTCTGGACGGCGGCATCGACGGTCTGGTTCACCTGTCCGACATCTCCTGGAACGAAGTGGGCGAA
>NZ_DATMIV010000045.1:0-110527 GCF_035554175.1 Pseudomonas sp.
TCAATAGACTGCTCGGCCAGGTCTTCGCGGGTAATTACGCCGCGCACCGCCAGTTCCATCGCCAAATCCTTGTCCATACCCTCAAGCGAGAGCAGGTCTTCGGCCGGATGGGCGTCTGCCAGCTTTTCCTCAGTAGCGATGGCTTTGGTCAACAAGCGATCCTTGGCACGAGCACGAAGCTCGTCGACGATATCCTCGTCAAAGCCGTCGATGTTGAGCATTTCCTCCACCGGTACGTAGGCAATCTCTTCCAGGCTGGTGAAGCCTTCATCTACCAGCACCTGCGCCAGTTCTTCGTCGACTTCCAGCTCATCGATGAAGTTGCGCAGGATGTCGCCGGTTTCTGCTTGCTGCTTAGCCTGGATGTCCGATTCGGTCATCACGTTCAGGGTCCAGCCAGTCAACTGGCTGGCCAGACGTACGTTCTGACCACCGCGACCGATGGCCTGAGCCAGATTGTCTGCGCCAACGGCGATGTCCATGGCATGGGCATCTTCGTCAACGATAATTGCCGCGACCTCGGCCGGGGACATGGCGTTGATCACGAACTGGGCCGGGTTGTCGTCCCACAGCACGATATCAACACGCTCACCGCCCAACTCACCCGATACCGCCTGGACACGCGAACCGCGCATACCGATGCAGGCACCTTGTGGATCGATGCGCTTGTCCTTGGAGCGGACGGCGATCTTGGCACGCGAACCCGGATCACGGGACGCAGCCATGACCTCGATGAGGCCTTCAGCGATTTCCGGCACTTCGATACGGAACAGCTCGATCAGCATTTCCGGCGCGGTGCGCGACAGGATCAACTGCGGGCCGCGGTTCTCGGTGCGGATTTCCTTGAGCAGCGCACGCAGACGCACGCCGACACGGAAGGTTTCGCGAGAAATGATGTCTTCACGGGCCAGCAGCGCTTCAGCGTTGTTGCCCAGATCGACGATCACGTTGTCGCGGGTGACTTTTTTCACGGTGCCGGAGATGATTTCTCCCAGGCGTTCGCGATAGGCGTCGACCACTTGAGCGCGCTCGGCTTCGCGAACTTTCTGCACGATGACCTGCTTGGCAGTCTGTGCAGCGATGCGGCCGAACTCGATGGACTCGATTTTCTCTTCGACGACGTCACCAACCTTGGCGCCAGGATGCGTTTCGGCAACCTTGCTTGGCCAGGTCTCGATGGCCGGATCGTCAAGATCATTCTCTTCGACGACCGTCCAGCGACGGAAGGTTTCGTAGGAACCGGTGTGGCGGTTGATTTCCACACGCAGGTCCACTTCGTCTTCAAAACGCTTTTTGGTAGCAGTGGCCAGAGCCAGCTCCAGCGCTTCAAAAATTACGCTTGCCGGTACACCCTTTTCATTGGATACCGACTCAACAACCAGCAGTACTTCTTTGCTCATCGTACGCCTCGCCTTTCGCAAGCCATTGGATCCGCGGGATCCGCGTCTCAGTCAAAACTGGGAATAATGTTGGCCTTGTCGATCATATCGATCGGCAACAGGAACTCGTGGTCTTCTACCTGCACCACGACGTCCTGCTCTTCTACACCGCGCAGAAGGCCCTGAAAGTTGCGTCGACCTTCAAAAGGCGAGCGCAGCTTGATCTTCACTTGTTCACCGGCAAATTTGGCAAACTGCTCAAGAGTGAACAGCGGGCGCTCCATGCCAGGCGAGGAAACTTCAAGGGTGTATTCAACGGAGATCGGATCTTCAACATCCAGTACACCGCTGATCTGACGGCTGACAATGGCGCAATCGTCCACCAGCACGCCACCCTCTTTATCGATATAAACGCGCAACATCGAGTGCCGACCCTGAGCCGAAAACTCGATACCCCAGCATTCATAGCCCAGGGCCACGACCACCGGGGCCAGCAAGGCCTGCAACTCTTCTAGCTTGCTCGACACCTGAACCCCCTAGTGCATGATATGTGCATGCTTTGCAAAATAAAAAAATGGGCATAACGCCCATCCTTGAAACGCCGTCGAACAGCGGCGTTGAAAGTATCCAGCTAACAAAAAGCCCCTTAAAAGGGGCTCTTTAAACTGGTTGCGGGGGCCGGATTTGAACCGACGACCTTCGGGTTATGAGCCCGACGAGCTACCAGACTGCTCCACCCCGCGACAAAGCTGGGGCGGAAGTATACGACCGATCCCTTATAGGGTCAATGTAACCTTCCACCTGCAAGAAAGCCCGCAACAGCGGGCTCTCCTGACTAATTGGTACCGAGAAGGGGACTCGAACCCCTACACCCTATGGGCACAACCACCTCAAGGTTGCGTGTCTACCAATTCCACCACCTCGGCAATACTACGTTTGAAACCCTTCTTACTTCTGCTCTTGAGCTGGAGGTACGTCAGTCGCTGGAGTAGCCGACTTTTGCTCTTGAAGCACCGGGACATCATCAGAAGCCGGTTGTTGCTTAGGCACTTCCAACACTGCTGGATCTGGAAGACCTGCTTGAGTCAGCTGATGAGCTTTCTCTTTAGCAAAGTAACCTAACCCCAAGCTGGTTATGAAGAAACCGGCGGCAAGTATAGCAGTAAACTTACTAAGAAAGGTAGAGGAACCTTGGCTTCCGAACACAGTATTTGAAGCACCTGCTCCGAAAGACGCGCCAGCGTCCGCACCCTTACCCTGCTGCAGCAAAACCAGAGCAACTACGCCCAATGCACCCAGCAGATGAAAAACGACTACGACTGTTTCCAGCATTTTTTCAGTTTCCCGCGGCGCGACAAATCGCACCGAACTCATCTGCATTCAGGGAAGCTCCACCAATGAGCCCCCCATCGATATCCGGCATGCCGAACAGTTCGACCGCATTGGCCGCCTTCACGCTGCCGCCGTATAGAAGCCGCACACCTCGTGCGACTTCAGAATTCTCTGCCGCCAACTGCTCGCGAATGGCTTTGTGCACATCCTGAGCCTGTTGCGGCGTTGCAGTCAGTCCGGTACCAATGGCCCAGACCGGCTCGTAAGCGATTACTGCCTTGGCAAAGGCACCGACACCGAGCTCTTCAATGATGCTGCCAAGCTGACGCCCGACAACTTCAAGGGTTTTTCCGGATTCGCGCTGTTCGAGGGTTTCCCCTACACACAACACCGGAACCAAGCCACATGCCTGTGCCGCTGCGAACTTGCGATTCAGCATCCCGTCCCGCTCGCCGAGAATCTGGCGGCGTTCTGAATGCCCGACAAGCACTAGGGAACAACCTGCATCCACCAGTTGACTGGGAGCAATCTCACCGGTCAGCGCACCTTGCATGGCTTCCACCGCAGAATTCTGCGCGCCGACCGAAATCGACTTTCCTTTCAAGCCATCAATCACTTGATTGATATACAAGCAAGGCGGGAACACCGCGACATCAACACCGCTTGGCAAGGCCAGATGACGAAGGCCGTTGATCAGCTCAGCGACGCTGGCGCGGGTACCGTGCATCTTCCAGTTACCAGCTACCATAGGGCGACGCATGCTGTACCTCGTCGGTCAAAGTGGGCGCAGATGTTACCCAACACAATCATGGCTTGCAAGCCGTATCAGGCAGAAACTTCAGTTACCAGTTTTGCCAGCTCTTCGGCATAGCCGCGAACCTGGTTTTCGTCCTCGCCTTCGACCATGACGCGCACCAAAGGCTCTGTGCCGGACTTGCGCAGAAGCACGCGACCGCGCCCCGCCATCGCCTGAGTTACACGGGCACTGGCTTCCTTGACAGCCGGATGCTCCAGCGGGCTTTCACCGCCGCCAAAGCGGACGTTGATCAGAACCTGCGGGCACTTGCGCAGCGCCTGCCGGGTTTGGGCGAGCCCTTCGTTGCGGGATTTCAGCGCCATCAACACCTGCAGAGCCGCGATGATCGCGTCGCCCGTTGTGGTGTGATTGAAACACACGACATGCCCGGAGTTTTCTCCACCGACAAGCCAGTTGCGCTCTTGCAGCTCAGCGATCACATAGCGGTCACCGACATTGGCACGAACGAAAGGGATCGACAGATCTGCCAGGGCCAGTTCGAGGCCGAGGTTGCTCATCAACGTACCGACCACTCCACCCTGCAACTTGCCGCGCTCATGCAGATCGCGGGCAATGATAAACAGCAGATCATCACCATCGACGATGGTGCCGGTGTGATCAACCATCAATACCCGATCGCCATCACCATCGAATGCGATCCCGAGGTCGGCATGCTCGGCGAGTACCGCAGCCTGCAACGGCCCCATATGCGTGGAACCGCAGTTATCGTTGATATTCAGCCCGTTCGGTTGAGCAGAAAGCACAACAACTTCAGCGCCCAGCTCACGGAACACACTTGGCGCGACTTTATAGGTCGCCCCGTGTGCGCAGTCGATGACTATCTTCAGTCCGGAAAAATTGGTCCCGGTGGGCACGCTGCTTTTACAGAACTCGATATAGCGACCCGATGCGTCATTTATTCGCGAGACTTTGCCGATCTTGCTCGACTCGACGACGGTCATGGGCGTATCGAGCAACTCTTCGATCATCAACTCCAACTCATCCGGCAGCTTGGTGCCTTTGCCAGAGAAGAACTTGATACCGTTATCATCATGAGGATTGTGCGAAGCGCTGATCACGATTCCGGCTTCAGCCTGGAACGTACGCGACAGATAAGCGATGGCCGGGGTCGGCATCGGCCCGAGCAACATCACATCAGCACCTGCCGATGTCAGTCCCGCTTCAAGCGCCGATTCGAACATATAGCCGGAGATCCGCGTGTCTTTGCCGACGAGCACCTTGCAGGCACCCATCTTGCGGAAAGCCATGCCTGCCGCCCAGCCAAGCTTGAGCATGAAGTCAGGCGTGATCGGGTATTCACCAACGCGACCGCGAATGCCGTCGGTGCCAAAATATTTCTTGCTCATAAGTGCTCCATCATTCTTATTCGGCTGATTCTACGGCCGCGATCATTCGTACCACATCGACAGTTTCCGCCACATCGTGAACCCGCAATATCCGCGCACCCTTGACCGAAGCCAGCGCCGCAAGCGCCAGGCCACCATGCAGACGCTCGCCCACGGGACGGTTCAACGCGTGGCCAATCATACTCTTGCGCGAAACACCTACCAGCAAAGGTCGACCCAGCGCATGCAGGGCCTCCATGTGCTTGAACAAGCTTAGATTGTGCTGCAAGGTTTTGGCGAAGCCGAAGCCGGGATCAAGAATAATCCGCTCGGCGGGAATGCCAGCCTGGGCGCACTGATCCATGCGCTCGGCAAGAAACTCTCCGACCTCGCGAGTGACATTCTGATACTGCGGATTATCCTGCATATCGCCCGGCTCGCCGAGCATATGCATGAGACAGACGGGTAAACCGGTCGCCGCCGCCGCGTCCATTGCGCCATCACGTCGCAGCGAACGCACATCATTGATCAATCCGGCACCGAGCCGCGCGGTTTCGCGCATGACTGCCGGGGTCGAAGTATCGACTGAAATGACGACATCCAGCTCTCGATTGATCAGCTCGACAATTCGCGCAACTCGCTCAAGCTCTTCCAGGGGAGAAACCGCCCGTGCACCCGGCCGGGTCGATTCGCCGCCGACATCGATCAGCGTCGCCCCGGCCAGCACCATGGCTTCGGCGTGGCGCAGCGCAGCATCGAGCTGGCTGTAGCGGCCGCCGTCGGAAAAGGAATCAGGAGTGACATTGAGAATGCCCATGACATGCGTCTGGGCCAAATCAAGAACCCGGTTGCCGCAAGGCAACCGGGTCAGGGACTGTACAGAAGT
This sequence comes from Pseudomonas sp., assembly GCF_035554175.1. GTDB lineage: Bacteria > Pseudomonadota > Gammaproteobacteria > Pseudomonadales > Pseudomonadaceae > Aquipseudomonas. The sequence goes on from NZ_DATMIV010000045.1 coordinate 5,740, forward strand.
CATTTCAAGCCTTAAACGTCAGCAGCCGGACCGCCAATCGGTTTTTCCGGACGCTCATCCTGCACGACAGGCGGTGGAGGCGTACCGGTGCCGCCCGACCAGTCACGCGGTTCTCGAGGCGTGCGACCCGCCATGATGTCATCGATCTGCTCGGCATCAATGGTTTCGTACTTCATCAGCGCATCGGCCATTGCATCCAGCTTGTCACGGTTATCCGTGAGGATCTGCTTGGCGGTGCCGTAGCACTGATCAATGATACTGCGCACTTCAGAGTCGATCAGCTTGGCTGTCTCACCGGAGAAGCTTGCGTTCTGACCGCCACCGCCACGCCCGAGGAATACTTCACCCTCTTCTTCGGCGTACATCAGCGGACCGAGTTTTTCCGACAGACCCCATTTCGTCACCATGTTCCGCGCAATCTGGCTGGCACGCATGATGTCGTTGGAAGCGCCGGTAGTAACACCATCGAAGCCCAGAGTCATTTCTTCGGCGATACGACCGCCGTACAGCGAGCAGATCTGACTGATCAAGGCGCGCTTGGACAGGCTGTAGCGATCTTCTTCCGGCAGGAACATGGTCACACCCAGCGCGCGACCGCGCGGGATGATCGACACCTTGTAGACCGGATCATGCTCAGGCACCACGCGACCCACGATGGCGTGGCCAGCTTCGTGATAAGCGGTGTTCTGCTTTTCTTTCTCGGACATGACCATGGATTTGCGCTCGGCGCCCATCATGATCTTGTCCTTGGCCAGTTCGAACTCTTTCATCTCGACGATACGCTTGCCGCTGCGGGCAGCGAATAGCGACGCTTCGTTGACCAGATTGGCCAGGTCAGCACCCGAGAAGCCTGGAGTACCACGCGCGATCACTGCCGGAGCAACATCATCGCCCATCGGAACTTTGCGCATGTGCACTTTCAGAATCTGCTCACGACCACGAATATCCGGCAAGCCAACCACCACCTGGCGGTCGAAACGTCCCGGACGCAGCAGCGCAGGGTCGAGTACGTCTGGACGGTTGGTTGCGGCGATCACGATGATGCCGTCGTTCATTTCGAAGCCGTCCATCTCGACCAGCAACTGGTTGAGAGTCTGCTCACGCTCATCGTGACCGCCACCCATACCGGCGCCACGGTGGCGACCGACAGCGTCGATCTCGTCGATAAAGATGATGCAAGGGGCATGTTTTTTAGCCTGCTCGAACATGTCGCGAACACGGCTGGCGCCGACACCGACAAACATCTCGACGAAGTCAGAACCGGAAATGGTGAAGAACGGCACTTTCGCTTCGCCGGCAATCGCCTTGGCCAACAAGGTCTTACCGGTACCTGGTGGGCCGACCATCAATACGCCGCGCGGAATACGACCGCCCAGACGCTGGAATTTGCCCGGATCACGCAGGAACTCAACCAGCTCGCCGACTTCCTCCTTGGCTTCGTCGCAACCGGCAACGTCAGCCAAAGTGGTTTTCACCTGATCTTCGGAGAGCAGGCGCGCCTTGCTCTTGCCGAAGCTCATTGGCCCACCCTTGCCGCCGGCACCGCCCTGCATCTGGCGCATGAAGAACATGAACACCGCGATGATCACCAGGATCGGGAAGCTGGCTACCAGAAGCTGGGTCCAGATGCTTTGCTGTTCAGGCTGCTTGCCTTCAACCACAACGTGGTTGTCGACCAGATCGCCGATCAGGCCATTATCCTGAATTGCCGGACGAATGGTCTTGAAGCTGTCACCATCGGTGCGCTTGCCGGTAATCACATAGCCATCAACGGCTACGCGCTCGACCTTGCCATCCTTGACCTGCTGGATGAAGTCGGAATAGTTGAGGGTCTGCGGCTCGTTAGGGCTGGAGAAGTTGTTCATCACCGTCACCAGGACAGCCGCGATGATCAACCACAGGATCAGATTCTTTGCCATATCGTTCAATTAACTACCCTCTGAAGCAAGCTCCGCTACTGGCGCGCGCTTCGCATGATATTCACCGGCCTAACTTACTACATTACCTACAACTCTGGCAGGCGCCGTCTGTAACCCTTTGTGAAACACTTTCTACACAATATTCGCTTATGCCCGCAGAGCGAAATATGAAAAACCTATCGCCCTGCCGAAAAACCTCGCTTTACGCATCACCACCGCGGTAACCCCAGGCCAGCATATATTGCTCGCGGGAGCTGCCACGGGAGGAGTCTGGCTTGATCATCTGGATCTTGTCGAACTTCTTGCGAGCATCCTTCAGATAAACATCGAAACCTTCACCCTGGAAAATCTTGATGACGAAATTGCCACCCGGCTTGAGTATCCGCTCTGCCAGATCGAGAGCGAGCTCGCAAAGAAACATGGCTTTGGGCATGTCCACTTCGGGCGTACCACTCATATTGGGGGCCATATCGGAAATCACAAGGTCCACCTGCGAATTACCCACGGCCTCGAGGATCTCAGCGAGCACCGTGTCCTCAGTGAAGTCGCCCTGAATAAAATGCACGTCAGGGATGCTGTCCATCTCCAGAATATCAGATGCGATCAAACGGCCCTGCCCACCGATCAATCGACTGGTGACCTGCGACCAGCCGCCCGGCGCCGCGCCGAGGTCGACAACACTCATGCCCGGGCGGATCAGTTTGTATTTTTCCTGGATCTCCAGCAGCTTGTAACTCGCACGCGAGCGGTAACCGTCCTTCTGCGCCTGCTTCACATAAGGATCGTTGACATGTCTTTTCAGCCAACCAAGGCTTGTCTTGGAACGCGCCATTGGGCACCTCGATGATTAGGGTCGTGATTAGTTGGGCGGATCCACGAACCCTCGGGTAAAATGGCCGCCATTTTACAGAATCCAGACGAAAGGGTCAGATTATGCCGCTCACTCCAGAGCAGAAGAAACAGTACAAATCCATTGGCCACCACCTGAAGCCAGTGTTGATTGTGGCTGACAACGGTTTGACTGAAGGTGTGTTAGCCGAACTCGAACGCGCATTGGCGGATCACGAGCTGATCAAGATCAAGCTCAACATCCTCGATCGCGAGTCGCGCCTGGCGCACATCGCCGAACTGTGCAAAGTCGGCAAAGCGGATCTGGTACAGGTCATCGGCAAGATGGCACTGGTTTACCGCAGGAATTTCAGCGCCAACAAGCAGCTGTCGAACGTTCATCGCTTCAAATGATGACCAGGGTCAAGGGTGTGCTTCGCGCACCCTGCCACCCCATCCCGGCACCGGCTGCATCACCAGCACCAGCCCGGAAAACCCCAGCACCAGATAACTGAATACCTGCCAGCGCTGCGCATCCGGCCAGCCGACACGTACCGCGACATACATCGCGCACGCGTACAACGCCATCAACAGCACTTGTCCGCGAAAATCCCGCCATAGACTGCCAAGGCCCTCGGCCTGTACCAGCACCAAAACCTGAAAGACAACGCACAGAGCGGCGAATCCAACCACCAGCACTTCGAATGCACGGGCTACTTCGTCGATCAACAGCGGCGCCAGGCCAATCTGGCCCAACGCCGGCTGCAAACCGATGTGAATCAGCCATAGACCACCGACCCAAAGCATTTGGGTTAGCTGCCAAAGCATGGCGCCCGCATGCAGCGGGCGCCTTCTTTCAGATGTGACGAACTTCGACAATCTCATACTCGATATCGCCGCCCGGCGTTTTCACGACGACGGTGTCGCCCTCTTCCTTGGCAATCAAGGCGCGGGCGATCGGCGAACCGACCGAAATCTTGCCGAGCTTGATGTCAGCCTCGTCCTCACCCACGATCTGGTAAGTGACGCTTTCATCGGTTTCGACATTAGCGATTTCAACAGTGGTGCCGAAAATCACCTTGCCGGTATGCGGAATGGTCGTGACGTCGATGATCACAGCATTCTGCATGCGGCCTTCAATATCGCGGACTCGCGCTTCGACCATGCCCTGCTCTTCACGAGCGGCATGGTATTCGGCGTTTTCCTTGAGATCGCCGAGCTCGCGCGCTTCGCCAATCGCCTGGCTCAGACGCGGACGCTCAACCTTGGTCAGGAACGCATGCTCTTCTTCCAGAGCTTTAGCGCCCTGAACAGTCATCGGGTACTTGGTTATGCTCATGCCTTCAATCCTGCGTGTAGATCCTGCAAGCGACGCACGGTCTTTTCCGGACCGAACTTCAGCGCTTCACAGATAGCTTCGCCAGCAGCAATAGTGGTGGTGCAGTAAATCTTGTGCTGCAGGGCATTGCGACGAATGGAGTACGAATCAGCGATCGACTGGCGACCTTCGGTGGTGTTGATGATCAGCGTGACTTCGTCATTCTTGATCATGTCGACCACGTGCGGGCGACCCTCGGTCACCTTGTTCACGCGGCGCACTTTTAGGCCTGCCGCTTCGATCAGCCTGGCAGTGCCAGCCGTGGCGACCACTTCGAAACCCAAGTTGATCAGATCACGGGCCACGCCTGCAACCAATGGCTTGTCGTCGTCACGCACACTGATGAACGCAGTACCGCCGGTCGGCAGCACTTCGCTGGCGCCCATCTGCGCCTTGGCGAAGGCTTCACCGAAGGTGTCGCCGACGCCCATCACTTCACCGGTCGACTTCATTTCCGGGCCGAGGATCGGGTCAACGCCAGGGAATTTGGCGAACGGGAACACCGCCTCTTTTACGCTGTAAAAGTTCGGGATGATTTCCTTGGTGAAACCGATTTCCTTCAGAGTCTTACCGGCCATCACGCGGGCAGCGATCATCGCCAGGGAGACACCGATGCACTTGGAAACGAACGGCACGGTACGCGAGGCGCGCGGGTTGACTTCGATGACGTAGATGTCTTCGCCTTGCAACGCCAGCTGCACGTTCATCAGACCGACAACGCCCAGCTCCAGGGCCATTTTCTTGACCTGCTCGCGCATCTCGTCCTGGATGTGCGCCGGCAGCGAGTACGGCGGCAGCGAGCATGCGGAGTCGCCGGAGTGAACCCCGGCCTGCTCGATGTGTTGCATGATCGCGCCGATGACGACATCTTTACCGTCACTGACCGCATCCACATCCATTTCTATGGCGCAGTTGAGGAAGTGGTCGAGCAGCACAGGGCTGTCGTTGGACACTTGCACCGCGTCACGCAGGTAACGCTTGAGCTCGTCTTCCTTGTAAACGATTTCCATTGCGCGGCCGCCCAATACGTAGGACGGGCGCACCACCAGCGGATAACCGATTTTTGCTGCAGCACGCACCGCTTCGTCTTCGCTGCGCACGGTGGCGTTTGGCGGCTGACGCAGGTTCAGGCGCTCAACCATCTGCTGAAAGCGCTCGCGATCTTCCGCACGGTCGATGGCGTCAGGGCTGGTGCCGATAATCGGCACGCCGGCGGCCTCCAGAGCGCGGGCCAGTTTCAACGGGGTCTGGCCACCGTACTGGACGATCACGCCTTTGGGCTTCTCGACGCGGCAGATTTCCAGCACGTCTTCCAGGGTTACCGGCTCGAAGTACAGACGGTCGGAAGTATCGTAATCGGTGGAAACGGTTTCCGGGTTGCAGTTGACCATGATGGTTTCATAGCCGTCTTCGCGCAGTGCGAGAGCAGCATGAACGCAGCAGTAGTCGAACTCGATGCCCTGGCCGATACGGTTCGGCCCACCACCGAGAATCATGATCTTGTCGCGACCCGATGGCGCCGCCTCGCACTCTTCCTCGTAGGTCGAGTAGAGGTAAGCGGTGTCGGTGGCGAACTCGGCGGCGCAAGTATCGACGCGCTTGTAGACCGGGAACACTTCCAGCTTCTGACGGTGTGTACGCAGGTTCTTCTCGGTCACACCCAGCAGTTTGGCCAGACGCTGATCGGAGAAGCCTTTGCGCTTGAGCTTGAACATCAGATCGCGGTCGATCGCGGACAGGCCGAGGGTCTTGACCTTCTCTTCGTCCTTGATCAGGTCTTCGATCTGCACCAGGAACCATGGGTCGATCATGTTCATGCCGAAGATGTCTTCGACCGACAGGCCGGCGCGGAAGGCGTCTGCCACGTACCAGATACGCTCGGCGCCCGGCACGGTCAGTTCGCGCTTGAGCACGCTCATGCTTTCCGGGTTGCTCAGGTCGAGCTTCTCGTCCAGACCGCAAACACCGACTTCCAGACCGCGCAGAGCTTTCTGCAGGGACTCCTGGAAGGTCCGGCCGATGGCCATGACTTCACCAACCGACTTCATTTGCGTGGTCAGACGCGCGTCAGCCTTGGCGAATTTCTCGAAGGCAAAGCGTGGCATTTTGGTGACGACGTAGTCGATCGACGGTTCGAACGACGCCGGGGTCTTGCCGCCGGTGATGTCGTTCGACAGCTCATCAAGGGTGTAACCCACAGCCAGTTTGGCCGCGACTTTGGCGATCGGGAAACCGGTGGCTTTCGAAGCCAGTGCCGAGGAACGCGATACACGCGGGTTCATTTCGATCACGACCATGCGGCCAGTGTTCGGACAAATACCGAACTGCACGTTGGAACCGCCGGTCTCGACGCCGATCTCGCGCAGTACCGCCAGCGAGGCGTTACGCAGGATCTGGTATTCCTTGTCGGTCAGGGTCTGGGCTGGAGCAACGGTGATCGAGTCGCCGGTGTGCACGCCCATCGGGTCGAAGTTTTCGATCGAGCAGACGATGATGCAGTTGTCCTTTTTATCGCGGACAACTTCCATTTCATATTCTTTCCAGCCGATCAGCGACTCGTCGATCAGCAGCTCTTTGGTCGGCGACAGGTCCAGACCACGGGCGCAGATTTCTTCGAACTCTTCACGGTTGTAAGCGATGCCGCCACCGGTGCCGCCCATGGTGAAGGACGGACGGATGATGCATGGGAAACCGAGGGTTTCGAGAACCGCATTGGCCTCTTCCATGCTGTGGGCGATGCCGGAACGCGGACAGGCCAGGCCGATGGATTTCATCGCCTTGTCGAAACGCGAACGGTCTTCAGCCTTGTCGATGGTGTCGGCGTTGGCACCGATCATCTCTACGCCGAACTTCTCCAGAACGCCTTCGCGCTCCAGATCCAGGGCGCAGTTCAATGCAGTCTGGCCACCCATGGTTGGCAACACGGCGTCCGGACGCTCTTTTTCGATGATCTTGGCAACGGTCTGCCACTTGATCGGCTCGATGTAGGTAGCGTCGGCCATGTCCGGGTCGGTCATGATGGTGGCGGGGTTGGAGTTCACCAGGATGACGCGGTAACCCTCCTCGCGCAGGGCTTTGCAGGCCTGGGCGCCGGAGTAGTCGAATTCGCAGGCCTGGCCGATCACAATCGGGCCAGCGCCGAGAATCAGGATGCTTTTAATGTCTGTACGTTTTGGCATGGTTTGTCACTCAAATCCGCAGGTCAGTCGGCAAGCCGTCTTGATCGATTTCTGAAGCCTGGAAGGGGCCACCGGTGCCGGGGCCGCCCTCGAGGGCTTCTCTCTACAGTCTCAAGGCGAACGCTTAGCGTCGCTTGGCCATCTCGTTGATGAAGCGGTCGAACAGTGGCGCGACATCGTTCGGGCCGGGGCTCGCTTCAGGGTGACCCTGGAAGCTGAACGCACTCTTGTCGGTGCGCTCGATGCCTTGCAGGGTGCCATCGAACAGCGATTTGTGGATCGCACGCACGTTGGCTGGCAGGGTGGCTTCGTCTACCGCAAAACCGTGGTTCTGGCTGGTGATCATCACCACCCCTGTGTCCAGATCCTGCACCGGGTGGTTGGCACCGTGGTGGCCGTGGCCCATTTTCAGAGTCTTGGCACCGGACGCCAGAGCCAGCAGTTGGTGACCCAGGCAGATACCGAACACCGGGGTCTCGGTTTCAAGGACTTCCTTGATCGCCTGGATCGCGTAGTCGCATGGCTCCGGATCACCGGGGCCGTTGGACAGGAACACGCCGTCCGGCTTGAGTGCCAGCACATCGGCGGCCGGAGTCTGAGCCGGCACCACGGTGACGCGGCAGCCGCGCTCTACCAGCATGCGCAGGATGTTGACCTTGACGCCGTAGTCGTAGGCGACCACGTGGTATGGCAGCTCGGAGGCTTCGATGGTCGCGTGGCTGTCGGTTTTCAGATCCCAGACAGTCGAGCGCCACTCGTATTGCTTCTGGGTGCTGACGACTTTCGCCAGATCCATGCCCTTCAAGCCCGGGAAGCCTTGCGCAGCGGCAATGGCCGCTTCCTCCGAGATGTTGTCGCCGGCCATGATGCAGCCGTTCTGAGCGCCTTTTTCACGCAGGATGCGGGTCAGGCGACGGGTGTCGATACCGGCGATAGCCACTACATTGTTGGCCTTCAGGTAATCGGACAGGGACATCGTGTTACGCCAGTTGCTCGCTACCAGCGGCAGGTCGCGGATAACCAGGCCAGCAGACCAGACGCGGTCGGACTCGGCATCTTCCGGCGTGGTGCCGGTGTTGCCGATGTGCGGGTAAGTCAGGGTAACGATCTGTTGGGCGTAGGAAGGATCGGTAAGGATTTCCTGATAGCCGGTCATTGCGGTGTTGAACACCACCTCACCAACGGTCTGACCGTCGGCTCCAATGGCTTCGCCGCGAAAAATGCTGCCATCAGCAAGGGCGAGTATGGCTGGCTTAGTCAAGAAGACCTCCCGTAAATAACGCATGAAAGGGCAATCGCAGGTTGTAAAAAAGCGGAGTGACGTATGGACACGTCACCCCGCTTCTTCACTGAAATTATTCTGCGCGCTTTTAGTGGACACACTAAAGCTGTAGCTTACAGAAAAGGGCGTTTTCGGTCCACCGCTAAAGAGCCTTAAAGGCCGGAGAATGCGACAGGAAGTCGCCAAGCGGTAAAAACCGGTGCAAACAGGACGCTTGCACCGGTTCAGTCACGGCTCAACGCAGGTCGAGCACGTCTTGCATGTCATACAGACCCGGCTCACGACCGTCCAGCCACAGCGCCGCACGTACCGCGCCCTTGGCGAATGTCATGCGGCTTGAGGCCTTGTGGGTGATCTCGACGCGCTCGCCATCGGCAGCGAACAGAACTGTGTGATCACCGACGATGTCGCCAGCACGCACGGTGGCGAAACCAATGGTTTCACGCCCACGCGCACCGGTCTGGCCTTCGCGGCCGTAGACCGCGACCTTCTTCAGATCACGCCCCAGCGCGTCGGCAATCACTTCGCCCATGCGCACCGCCGTGCCCGATGGCGCGTCGACCTTGTGCCGGTGATGAGCTTCCATGATTTCGATATCGACATCGTCACCCAGCACTCGCGCAGCAGTGTCGAGCAATTTCAGGCAGAGGTTGACGCCAACGCTGAAGTTGGCGGCGAAGACGATCGGAATGTCCTTGCCCGCCTCGGCTAGCAATTGCTTCTCTTCAACACTGAAACCGGTCGTACCAATGATCATCGCCTTGCCGTGTTTGCGGCAGAACGCGAGATTCTTCAGAGTCACGGTCGGGTGCGTGAAGTCGATCAGCACGTCGAACTCTTCAACCACGCGATCGAGATCTCCAGACAGTGGCACGCCGATACGACCCAGCGCTGCCAGCTCACCGGCATCGGCGCCGACCAGCGTGCTGTCGGGACGATCGACCGCCGCCGTCAGCCCGGCGCCCGGGGTTTGCTGTATCGCCTCTATCAGGGTCTTGCCCATGCGCCCGGCGGCGCCCATCACTGCAATACGTCGCATGCCGACTCCTTACAAATCGCCGAAGAAGCGCTTCACACCGTCGAACCAACCGGTGGTTTTCGGTGAGTGACTGTTGTCGTCGGCCAGGGAGCTGCGGAATTCTTCCAGCAGTTCACGCTGACGACGATTGAGGTTGACCGGCGTTTCAACGGCCACACGGCACATCAGGTCGCCTGCACCACCGCCACGCACTGGCGCAACGCCTTTGCCGCGTACGCGGAACTGCTTGCCGGTTTGCGTACCTTCGGGGATTTTCAGTTTGACGCGACCGTCGAGGGTCGGAATTTCCAGCTCGCCGCCCAACGCTGCATCGACGAAGCTGATCGGCACTTCGCAGAACAGATGCTTGCCGTCACGCTGGAAGATGTCGTGTTCGCGCACATTGATCACAACGTACAGGTCGCCAGTCGGCCCGCCCTGGGTACCCGCCTCGCCTTCGCCGGACAGACGAATGCGGTCGCCAGTGTCGACACCGGCAGGCACTTTCACCGAGAGGGTTTTGTACTCTTCGACGCGGCCGTCGCCGTGGCAGGACTCGCACGGATCGGAAATGATCTTGCCCTGACCGTGGCAGCGCGGGCAGGTCTGTTGCACCGAGAAGAAGCCCTGCTGCATGCGCACCTGGCCGATCCCGCCGCACGTCGGGCACGTCGTAGGCGAAGAACCTTTCTTGGCACCGGAACCATCGCACGGCTTGCAGTTGACCAACGTCGGCACGCGGATATTCACCGACGTGCCGCGCACGGCCTCTTCCAGATTCAGCTCCAGGGTGTAGCGCAGATCGCTGCCACGCTGGGCACCGCCACGGGAGCCGCCGCGACCGCCGCCGAAGAAATCACTGAAGACATCGCCGAAGATGTCCGAGAAGTTCTGGCCACCGAAACCGGCACCGCCACCCCCCATGCTCGGATCCACGCCGGCATGACCGTACTGGTCGTATGCCGCTCGCTTGCTGGCGTCGGACAACACTTCATAGGCCTCGTTGGCCTCTTTGAATGCCTCTTCCGAAGCTTTGTCGCCGGGATTACGGTCGGGGTGGTGCTTCATTGCCAGGCGGCGATAGGCCTTCTTCAGGTCCGCTTCGCTCGTGCCTCGCTCGACACCCAATACTTCGTAATAGTCACGCTTTGCCATAAGTTCTTTGCACTCTTAAGGACGTTCGGCAAACCCCTCCTGAGCCTCGCCAAACTCGTTGAGCCCCCATTAAGGCCCGGACCCAACTCACGTCAATTCAACGATCCTGGTCTTGATTGATGCGGTAATTGCGGCGCGAAAAGCAGGAGCATTCCCGGCCATACCACCAGCATCCGAACGTCGTCGCATGCTGTAAAAATTCGCGTATTCCAGATACGCCAACGCGGGAGGCAAGCTCCCGCGCGGCGACATCCTACCAGTCACCGCCGCAAGGCAGTCAACCGGGCGACCAACAACTTACTTGTGGTCTTTGACTTCTTCGAACTCGGCATCGACAACGTCGTCAGCCTTCTCAGCCGATTCGCCTTGCGGGGCAGCGCCATCAGCTGGCGGAGCCTGATCGGCGTACATCTTCTGAGCAACCGGAGCGGAGACTTTCGACAGCTCTTCAATCTTCGCTTCGATAGCAGCCTTGTCGTCACCTTTGACGGCGGCTTCCAGGGCAACCACAGCCGCTTCGATTGCAGTCTTCTCTTCGGCGGTGACTTTCTCACCTGCGTCAGTGATCATCTTGCGAGTCGAGTGAACCAGTGCATCACCCTGGTTACGCGCAGCGGCTAGTTCCTCGAACTTGCGGTCTTCCTCGGCATTCGCCTCGGCGTCACGCACCATGCGCTCGATTTCTTCATCGGACAGACCGGAGTTGGCCTTGATCACGATCGACTGGGTCTTGCCGGTAGCCTTGTCTTTCGCGCCGACGTGCAGAATGCCGTTGGCGTCGATGTCGAAGGTCACTTCGATCTGCGGCACGCCACGTGGAGCTGGTGGAATGTCGGCCAGGTCGAACTTGCCCAGCGATTTGTTCTGTGCGGCTTGCTTGCGCTCACCCTGCAGAACGTGAATGGTCACAGCGCCCTGGTTGTCGTCGGCAGTCGAGAACACTTGCGATTTCTTGGTAGGAATCGTCGTGTTTTTCTCGATCAGCGCGGTCATTACGCCACCCATGGTTTCGATACCCAGGGTCAGCGGGCTGACGTCGAGCAGCAGCACGTCTTTCACGTCACCGGCCAGAACAGCGCCCTGGATCGCAGCACCCATGGCAACGGCTTCGTCCGGGTTGACGTCTTTACGCGCTTCTTTACCGAAGAAATCGGTAACCAGTTTCTGCACCAGCGGCATACGAGTCTGGCCACCGACCAGAATCACGTCGTTGATCGCGCTGACGTCGATACCGGCGTCTTTCATGGCGATGCGGCAAGGTTCGATGGTGCGCTGAACCAGGTCTTCAACCAGAGCTTCGAGCTTGGCACGGGAGATTTTCACGTTCAGGTGCTTAGGACCGGTCGCGTCTGCAGTGATGTACGGCAGGTTGACGTCGGTCGACTGAGCGGACGACAGCTCGATCTTGGCTTTCTCAGCGGCTTCTTTCAGACGCTGCATGGCCAGCGGATCACCCTTGAGGTTCATGCCGCTTTCTTTCTTGAATTCGTCGACGAGGTAGTCGATCAAACGAATGTCGAAGTCTTCACCGCCGAGGAAGGTGTCACCGTTGGTGGCCAACACTTCGAACTGGTGCTCACCGTCAACTTCAGCGATCTCGATCACCGAAACGTCGAAAGTACCGCCACCCAGGTCATAAACGATCACGGTGTGATCGCCCTTGGCCTTGTCCATACCGTAAGCCAGAGCGGCTGCGGTTGGTTCGTTGATGATACGTTTTACGTCCAGACCAGCGATGCGGCCGGCGTCTTTGGTGGCCTGACGCTGGCTGTCGTTGAAGTAGGCCGGAACGGTGATCACCGCTTCGGTCACTGCCTCGCCGAGGTAGTCTTCGGCGGTCTTCTTCATTTTCTTCAGAATTTCAGCCGAGATTTGTGGCGGGGCCATTTTCTGGCCGTTCACTTCAACCCAGGCGTCGTTGTTGTCAGCCTTGACGATCTTGTAAGGGACCATCTGGATGTCTTTCTGCACAACTTCTTCGTCGAAACGACGACCGATCAGACGCTTTACCGCGTACAGGGTGTTGTGCGGGTTGGTCACAGCCTGGCGCTTGGCCGACTGACCTACCAGAATTTCGCCATCGTTGGCGTAAGCGATGATCGACGGCGTGGTACGCGCGCCTTCAGCGTTTTCAATAACCTTGGCTTTGCCGTTTTCCAGCACGGAGACGCAGGAGTTGGTAGTCCCCAGGTCGATACCGATGATTTTGCCCATGTTCACTCTCCCGAAACTTTGGATTTTGTTGCCGCAGCAGTGGTGGCCGACTGCGGTAGCACTTAAACGCTTGACTTCTAAATGGGGGCCTTGCGGCTAATTTCAAGCCTGCTCGTCAATCGAAGGCGAAACCGGCGCCGGCGCCTTGCTGACCACGACCATTGCCGGGCGCAGCAGGCGACCATTGAGCTGGTAGCCCTTCTGGAAAACCTTCAATACGCTGTTCGGCTCGACGTCGGCACTTTCCTGCATGGCCATCGCCTGATGGTGAACGGCGTTGAACGGTTCGCCATGCGGATCGATCGCTTCAAGCTGATAACGCTTGAGGGTGTCGTGGAACATTTTCAGGGTCAGCTCGATACCTTCGCGCATCGGACGGATGCTTTCGTCGTCCGGGCTCGACAGCTCGAGACCGCGCTCCAGACTGTCGACGATCGGCAGCAAGTCGCTGGCAAATTTTTCCAGGGCAAACTTGTGCGCCTTCTCGACGTCCTGCTCGGCACGGCGGCGAACGTTCTGCAGATCGGCAGCAACACGCAGAGACTGATCCTGCGCGGCGGCCAATTGCTCTTCGAGCACTTGCACACGGGTCGCCAGGTCGTCACCCGAAGCTTCGGGCGCCTGATTGGCTTCTGGGTTTTGCGTATCTACTGTCTGTTCGTCAGCCATAGAATTCTCCTTTCAATTTCGTCCGCGAGCCTGACTCGCGCTTCTGCCCCGATATATGGGGCCGCAAAATCAGGCTTCAAGGGCTTCATTGCATTGTCCCTACAAAAAAGTGCTGATTATTCATTCTCGAATGCGCTAAGAAAACTTCTTTATCAAGCAAATCGAGCTAAGCATTGGCATTGTCACGCCAGAACAAAACACTGTATAAATAACCAGACCTCAAGCTTGGGAGCGGCCTTTATGCTGGTGCACCTGTCCGTACACAACTACGCCATCGTTGAACATCTCGATCTCGAACTCGATCGCGGGATGAGCGTGATCACAGGGGAAACCGGCGCTGGCAAGTCGATCATGCTCGACGCCTTGGGCCTGACACTGGGTGATCGCGCCGACAGCGGCGTGGTCCGCCCGGGCGCTGACAAGGCCGATATTCTCGCCACGTTCGATCTCGCAGACATCCCCGAAGCCAGCGCATGGTTGGCCGAGCGCGACCTGGAAAACGATGGCCCATGCATCCTGCGCCGCGTCATCACTTCGGAAGGTCGTTCTCGCGGCTATATCAATGGCACGCCCTGCCCGCTTGGCGACCTCAAAGCCCTCGGCGAATTGCTGATCGATATCCACAGCCAGCACGAACATCAGTCGCTGTTGAAAACCGACACCCATCGCCGCCTGCTCGACGAATACGCCGGTGCCACCGATCTGGCGCGCCAGGTACAACTGGCTGCACAGCGCTGGCGTCAGACCCGCCAGGAGCTGGAGCGTCTTTCCAATTCCGGCGACGAACAACGCGCACGCCACCAACTGCTCAGTTATCAGCTCGAAGAACTGGAAAACCTCGGCCTCGGCGAAAACGAACTGGAACAGCTGGAGCAGGAACACAAAAACCTGACCAATGCCGAAACCTTGTTGGGCATTTGCCGACAAGTTGTCGAGCAGTGCAGCGAAAGCGATTCAGGCAATGTGCTGAATGCGCTGACTGCCAGCCTCAATCGTCTGTCCAGCGTGAACAACTCGGTTGGCGCCTTGAGTGAAGCCAGCAGTTTGCTGACCAGCGCGCAGATTCAGGTAGAAGAAGCGGTTGGCGAACTCAATCGCTTTCTCGACAACTTCGATGCAGATCCGGCTCGCCTGCAATATCTGGAAGAGCGCCTCGACGCGATCTACACCCTGGCGCGCAAACACCGGATTCAGCCGACCGAAGTTGGCGAGATGCAACAGAAACTGCTGGATGAAATCGAAACCCTCAACGCCAATGACGAATCCATCGAGCGACTGGGCGAAGAGCTGGCGTCCTACGCTCGCCACTATCAAGAGAAAGCCCGCGAGCTGAGCGACCTTCGTCATCAGGCCGCCGGCAGCCTCGCCAGTGCGGTAGAGCAGGAAATACAGCGTCTGGGCATGCCTGGCGGTCGTTTCACCATCGAACTGAAAGCCAACAGCAGCGACGAGTTGCTGCCGAACGGGCTGGAGCAGGTCGAATTGCTGGTCAGCGCCAACCCCGGCCAACCGCTCAAGGCACTGGCCAAAGTTGCATCGGGCGGTGAGCTGTCGCGGATCAGTCTGGCGATCCAGGTGATTACCGCGCAGACCTCCCGTGTCCCGACGCTGGTATTCGACGAAGTGGATGTGGGTATCGGCGGGCCGACTGCAGAAATTGTCGGCCAGCTACTGCGCCGTCTCGGTGATCGCGGCCAGGTCTTGACCGTGACCCACTTGCCGCAAGTGGCAGCGCAGGGCCATCAGCATCTGTTTGTGCACAAGGTTCGCGATGAAAAGGCTACACACACTGCGGTCGCGAAATTGAGCAAGAACGAACGCATCGAAGAAGTCGCGCGCATGCTCGGCGGCATCGACCTGACCAAAGAGTCTCTGGCTCACGCGAAAAAAATGGTGGTGACCGCCAAGGCCTGACCAAGAGTAGAAAGCACGAAGGCGACCCTGGGGTCGCCTTCGTTCGTTTCGCGAATGTGAAATTCGCGCGACATGCTTACTTTTTCTTGCGTACGTACAGTACGAGATTGTGATCAACCATTTCGAAGCCGTGCTTCTCAACGATCGATTTCTGAAGCTTTTCGATTTCTTCGTCGAAGAATTCAATGACTTCACCCGACTCCACGTTGACCATGTGGTCGTGGTGGCCACCGTCAGCCAGTTCGAATACCGCGTGGCCGCCGTCGAAATTGTGGCGGACCACGAGGCCGGCCGCTTCGAACTGGGTCAGTACACGGTAAACCGTGGCCAGACCGACGTCCTCGCCAGCTTCCATCAACGCCTTGTAGACGTCCTCGGCACTCATGTGGCGCTGCTCGGTGGAGTCGAGCATTTGCAGGATCTTGACCCGTGGCAGGGTCACTTTGAGGCCGGCTTTGCGTAGTTCGCTATTTTCAACCATGGTCAGCTTTCTCGCGATGCTGCTTCGCAGCTTCTCTTAATGCGGGTATGATCGGCGTTTACGTTGTCCCAGCCAAGATAGTGGAAGTCGCCCACCGATGCAAAACACCAAGCTCTTGCTAACCAGTTTCACCTTTGTGGGACTGCTCGCACTCGCCGGTTGTTCATTCCCCGGGGTTTACAAAATCGACATCCAGCAGGGCAATGTCGTCACGCAGGACATGATAGACCAGTTACGCCCGGGAATGACCCGGCCGCAAGTACGGTTTATCATGGGCAACCCTCTGCTTGCCGACACGTTCCATGCCGATCGCTGGGATTATCTGTACAGCCTGCAACCGGGTGGCGGTGAACGCCAGCAGGAACGAATCAGCGTTATCTTCAATTCCAACGACCAGCTTGTCAGCCTGTCCGGTGATTTCATGCCGGGTGTGAGCCGTGACGAGGCCATTCTCGGCAAGGACAGCGGCACGACCGTGACCGCGCCAGCTGAAAACGCCGAGAAGCCGGAAACCGAAAAACCGGCCAAGCCAGGCTCCTTGTTGGATCAGATCCAGAAGGACGTCGATGGTGTGGAAACCGTACCGGTTCCGACACCAGAGCCGCTGGATACTTCGCCGCAGTAATGGGCGAAGCAATAAAAAACCCGGAGATTCCGGGTTTTTTATTGCCTGCCGCTTGGCTCGATCAGGAATTGCGCGCCTTGGCCTCGGCAGCCTTGGCCGCGCGCAGGCGTCGAACCTCTTTGGGATCAGCCAGCAGCGGCCGGTAAACTTCGATACGATCGCCGGCCTGAACAGCACGCACATCCGCGTCAGCCACGACTTTGCCAAAGATCCCCAGCGGGCACTCTGCCAGATTCAACTCAGGAAATTCGGCGGCGATTGCCGATGCCTGCACTGCCGCACGGACCGTGACGCCCTCGGCCACGCTGATCTTTCGCAACACCTGCCGATCAGCCGCCGCATACACAACTTCTATTTCGATCACCGGCTCAACCGTGCATTTGCTTGGCGCGCTGGCAGAAAGCATCCACCAGCTGATTGGCCGCCTGGTTGAACAAAGGGCCCAACGTAGCGCGTACCAGCGGCCCTGCGTAATCGAATGACAGATCCAGACTGATCTTGCAGGCCTTCTCGTTCAGCGCCTTGAATACCCACACGCCGTGCAACTGAGTGAACGGGCCTTCTTCAAGGTTCATCTCGATCGACTGCCCAGGCACCAAGGTATTGCGCGTGACGAAATGCTGGCTGAGGCCGCCCTTAGCCACGCCCACACTGGCGCGCATATGCTCCGGCGAGCTTTCCAGCACCTCAGCCGACGAGCACCACGGCAGAAACTCCGGATAACGCGCAACGTCGTTGACCAGGTCATAGAGAAACTGTGCCGGGTACGGCAGGAGCGCGGATCGTTGGATATGTGTCGTCATGTAAGCGTTACTTCCAGAGCTGAGCGGCAAAGACTACAAGAATGCCGATAGGCGCCACGTAGCGCATCAAGAACAGGGACAGGGCAAACAGAACCGGGTTACGGATGGACAATTCATCCCGCACCGCTTCACGCCCCATCACCCATCCCGCGAACAGCACGAAACACAAGCCACCGAGGGGCAACATGATCCGCGAGGTGAAAAAATCGATCACGCCGAAGAAGTCGAGACCGCTCTGCGCACCCCATTGGTAGAGGCTGAACACCCCGCCTTCGTTCACGAAAAACTTGGCTTGCTTCCAGATATTGAAGGAGAACACCGTGCCCAGACCGACAAACCAGCAGGTGAACGCCAGCCAGAAAGTCACCCAGGCGCGGCTGATTTTGGTGCGCTCAACCAGGTAAGCCACCATCGGTTCGAGCAGGGAAATCGCCGAGCTCCAGGCCGCGACCGCGACCAGCACGAAGAACACCACGCCCATCAACTGGCCGAGAAATACATTACCAAAAGCAAATGGCAGGCTGACGAACATCAGGCCCGGGCCTTCGCTCGGGTTCAGGCCAGCGGCAAATACAATCGGAAACAACGCCAGACCGGCCACCAACGATACGAAGGTATCCAGCAAAGCAACGCCGACCACGGTGCCCGACAGCGAGGTGTTCTTCGGCATGTAGGCGCCGTAGATCATGATCGAACCAACGCCGACGCTCAGCGAGAAGAATGCATGCCCCATCGCTGGCAGCAAGCCGTCGAGGACTTTTTCCGGGTGGAAGTCGAACATGAAATGCACGCCCTCCATGAAATGCCCGGTGGTCATGCTGTAACCCAGCAGCACCAATACCATCACAAACAGCAACGGCATCATGATTCGCAGACTGCGCTCGAGCCCGGCGACCACGCCTTTGGCGATCACGTACGCCGACAGCAGCATGAAAATCGTGTGCCAAAGTGTCAGGCGCCATGGATTGGAGATGACATTGCCGAAATAGGCGCCGACCTGATCGGCCGTCGCGCCCTGAAAGTCTCCGCGCCCCATGTCGACGATGTAATCCAGCGACCAGCCGCCGACCACACTGTAGAAAGACAGAATCAGCAGGGCCGTGATCATCCCGGCAAACGCGCCCCACGACCATTTGGCCGAGTGCCCCGCCTCCAGCGCCAGCACCTTCAAGGCGTTCGCCGGACTTTGTCGGGCGCGCCGGCCGATCAGGGTTTCCGCGAGCATGACCGGTACACCGATGAGCGCGATGCACGCCAGAAACATCAGCACGAAGGCGCCGCCACCGTAGACCCCGACCATATAGGGGAACTTCCAGATACTACCCAGTCCCACGGCCGAACCGGTCGCGGCGAGTATGAATACCCAGCGGCTAGCCCAACTGCCGTGGACAGAAACCTTGTCTGTCGACATCGTTTATCACGCCCAAGCGTTAGAAAAAGAGGCCGCATTGTCCGGGATTCACTCAACGTGCTCAAGCACGCAGCAACACCGTAGCCGACAGCCGAACAACTCCATATAATGCCGCCCCTATGGCTAAACAGAAGAAACACCCAACAGGGACCATCGCGCAGAACAAAAAGGCGCGACACGATTACTTCATCGAGCACAAGTTCGAGGCTGGTCTGGTCCTGGCCGGCTGGGAAGTAAAAAGTCTGCGGGCGAGCAAGCTGCAGCTGGTTGACAGCTATGTGCTGCTCAAGGACGGCGAAGCATGGTTGCTCGGCAGCCACATCACGCCGTTGATGACCGCAAGCACTCACGTCATCGCCGACCCGGTGCGCACGCGCAAACTGCTGCTCAACCGCCGCGAGCTGGACAAGCTCGCCGCCGCCGTGCAGCAAAAGGGTTACGCCTGCGTCTGCCTGTCCTGGTACTGGAGCAAGCACATGGTCAAGTGCGAGATCGCTCTGGGCAAGGGCAAGAAGGAATACGACAAGCGTGACACCGAGCGCGAGCGCGATGCCGGTCGTGAATTGCAGCGTGCGGTGCGCAATAAGGGCAAGGAAGACTGATCTTTCCCCTTTAGCGCCAATTCGCGAGCAGGCTCGCTCCCACATCAGGAATGCATTTCCATGTGGGAGCGAGCCTGCTCGCGAAAGCTATTTCAGCATCAACACAAACGCGCCTGATCACATCCCCTTGCGCCGCTCCGCCCGAGCCATGCGCTGCACTTCCTGACGCACCTCTTCCAGCACTTCCTGCACATACAAAATATGTCGGCTGGACACTTCCCGCGCCTGCTCGGCACGCCCTTCGATAATCGCCAGATACAATTCCCTATGCTGCGAGATCAGCATGTCGCGGGTTTCCGTACGCTGTTTGTACATGCCGCCAATGTTGGTCACGACGTTGCGCTTGAGCAGATCGAACAGCCCTCGAATGGTGTGCAGCAACACCGCATTGTGGCTGGCCTCGGCAATCGCCAGATGAAACTTCGCATCCGCCGCGCCCTCTTCCGCCCGGCTGACTTCTTCATGACGCGAGTAGCAATCCTGCAGCTCTTCGAACGCGGCCGTCAGGCGCTCACGATCGACATCGGTGGCGCGCAAAGCGGCGTAGTAGGCGCACGATGCCTCCAGGGTGTGGCGGAATTCGAGCAAATCACGCTGCGCTTCAGGATTGCTCTCAAGCAACTGCAACAGCGGATCGCTGAACGTCGAACCAAGCCCCTCCACTACATAATTGCCGCCGCCCTGACGACTGACCAGCAAGCCTTTGGCCGCGAGTTTCTGAATCGCCTCGCGCAGCGACGGGCGTGATACGCCAAATTGTTCGGCCAGGGTGCGCTCAGCCGGCAGCCGCTCGCCCGACTTCAGCGTGCCCTCAAGGATCATCCCTTCGAGGCGCTGGACAATATCGTCAGACAAACGGCGCTGACGTATCTGATCAAAGCCCATAACTCATTTCTCCACAATCCCGACCGCTCGCCGGGCTGTCTATTCTGGCCTATCCGCGCGCTGCCCACACCTGCCAGACGCCAGTACGCCAAACCGGATCAGTTGCCCTCTGCACCGCACCTTCGACAAAAGTTTCAGGGCGGCAAATTGACACACCCACACCAAGGCTTTTACCCTAGCCAACAGCGCTTGTAAATTGGTCTGACCAATTATCCAAGATTGCTCACAGTGCCTGACCAACAACAATTAGGGGCCACCCCACTATGCAAACCTGGCAACAGCTCTACAGCCCGCTCGGCAGTCTCGGCGTCTCCGCACTCGCGGCCGTCATTCCCATCGTGTTCTTCTTTCTCGCGCTGGCGGTGTTCCGCCTCAAAGGCCATGTGGCCGGCACCATCACTCTCGCGCTTTCGATTGCCGTGGCGATTTTCGCCTTCCAGATGCCAGTGGACATGGCCTTCGCCGCCGCTGGTTATGGCTTCGCTTATGGTCTGTGGCCGATTGCCTGGATCATTGTCGCGGCGGTATTCCTCTACAAGCTGACGGTGAAGAGCGGTCAGTTCGAGGTCATCCGCAGCTCGGTCCTGTCGATCACCGATGACCAGCGCTTGCAGGTGTTGTTGATCGGTTTCTGCTTCGGCGCATTTCTGGAAGGTGCCGCCGGTTTCGGCGCGCCGGTGGCGATTACTGCCGCACTCCTTGTAGGACTGGGCTTCAACCCGCTGTACGCTGCGGGCCTGTGCCTGATCGCCAATACCGCGCCGGTAGCGTTCGGCGCCTTGGGGATTCCGATCATTGTTGCGGGTCAGGTCACTGGCATCGACGCTTTCAAGATCGGCGCCATGACCGGTCGGCAACTGCCGCTGCTGTCGCTGTTCGTGCCGTTCTGGCTGGTGTTCATGATGGACGGCCTGCGCGGCGTGCGGGAAACCTGGCCGGCCGCGCTGGTTGCGGGTTTGAGTTTCGCCATTACCCAGTATTTCACTTCCAACTTCATCGGCCCGGAACTGCCGGACATCACCTCGGCACTCGCCAGCCTGATTGCCCTGACCCTGTTCCTCAAGGTCTGGCAACCACGCCGCGTCGCCGGTCAGCACATCGTCGGCGCGGTGTCCGCCTCGGTGGTCAGCGCCAGCGCTGGCGGTTTCGGCCAGAAGCGTACCACCGTGGCTTCGCCCTACAGCCTCGGGGAAATTTTCAAAGCCTGGTCGCCGTTCCTGATCCTCACCGTACTGGTGACGATCTGGACGCTGAAGCCTTTCAAAGCGATGTTCGCCGCCGGCGGTTCGATGTACAGCTGGGTGTTCAACTTCGCCATTCCGCACCTTGATCAACTGGTGATCAAGACTGCACCGATCGTGGCCAACCCGACCGCCATTCCTGCGGTGTTCAAACTCGACCCGATTTCTGCCACCGGCACGGCGATTTTCTTCTCCGCGCTGATCTCGATGCTGGTGCTGAAGATCGATTTCAAAACTGGTCTGACCACTTTGAAAGAGACCTTCTACGAACTGCGCTGGCCGATCCTGTCGATCGGCATGGTGCTGGCATTTGCCTTCGTCACCAACTACTCCGGCATGTCCTCGACCATGGCTCTGGTGTTGGCCGGCACCGGCGCGGCGTTCCCGTTCTTTTCGCCGTTCCTCGGTTGGCTGGGCGTGTTCCTCACCGGTTCCGATACTTCGTCGAACGCGCTGTTCAGTTCGTTGCAAGCGACCACCGCACACCAGATCGGCGTCAATGACACCCTATTGGTGGCGGCCAATACCAGCGGCGGCGTGACCGGCAAGATGATCTCGCCGCAATCGATCGCCGTGGCTTGCGCCGCGACCGGTCTGGTCGGCAAGGAATCGGATCTGTTCCGCTTCACCCTCAAGCACAGCCTATTCTTTGCAACGATTGTCGGTTTGATCACCCTGGCTCAGGCCTACTGGTTCACCGGCATGCTGGTGCACTAAGACTACAAGAAGCATGGAAATAACCGACGCCGGCCCGTGATCCGGCGTCAGCAATTCACCACCGGTTCTGTAAGGCTGCTGAAAGCAACGCGCTTTATATTCGGCAGCCGCAGCAGACGGATAACCGGGCCCACCCGGAGACACGCCTGATGAGCGAGCTTTTTTACAACGCTGTGCCGAACGCGACCCGCGTGGCACCGCCACTGCGCGAACCTCGGCAATACCCCAGCGAAAAACCGTCGCGAGTCTACCTGTTCGGCACCTGTGTGGTCGATCTGTTCTACCCCGAAGCCGGAATGGACGCGATTCACTTGCTGGAGCGCGAAGGGATCCGGGTCGAGTATCCGCAAGGGCAGAGTTGCTGCGGTCAACCTGCCTACACCTCGGGTTATACCGAGCAGGCGCGGACGGTAGCGCGCTCGCAACTGGCGCTGTTTGCCGGGGATTTTCCGGTAGTGGTGCCATCAGGTTCCTGCGCCGGCATGCTGCGCGAGCATTACGCCGACTTGTTCAAGGACGAGCCGGAAACGTTGAAACAGGTGCAGGCCCTTGCGGCTCGCACTTATGAACTGGCCGAGTTTCTGCTGTTCGTCTGCAAGGTGCAGCTCAAGGACAGCGGCGCACCGGTGAAAGTCGCGCTGCACACCTCGTGTTCGGCACGCCGCGAAATGAACACCCACCTGCACGGCCGCGAGCTGTTGGCGCAGTTGAGCAACGTGGAGCGGGTCAATCACGACCACGAAAGCGAATGCTGTGGCTTTGGTGGGACATTCAGCGTCCGTATGCCAGACATTTCCGGCGCGATGGTGGCTGACAAGACCCGTGCGCTGAAGGAATCCGGCGCGCACAAGGTACTGAGTGCCGACTGCGGGTGTTTGATGAACATCAACGGTGCGCTGGAGAAACAGCAGGAAGTGTTGCGCGGCCAACACCTGGCGAGCTTCCTCTGGCAGCGAACCGGAGGTGCGCAATGAGCACCTCGACGATTATTCCTACGGTCGCCGTAGAAGAAGATTTCCGCACCCGGGCACACAATGCCTTGGGTGATCAGCAGCTGCGGAACAACTTCCGCACTGCCATGGATTCACTGATGACCAAGCGGGCAGCGGCTTTCAGCGATGCCCACGAAAGAGAACACCTGCGCGCACTGGGCAATTCGATCAAGGCCCGCGCGCTGTCCAAGTTGCCCGACCTGCTCGAGCAACTGGAACAGAACCTGACCCGCAACGGTGTGACAGTGCACTGGGCGGAAACGGTGGACGAGGCCAATGGCATCGTCCTGTCGATCATCCGCGCTCACGAGGCGCGGCAAGTGATCAAGGGCAAATCGATGGTCAGCGAAGAGATGGAGATGAACCATTTCCTCGAGGCTCGGGACATTGAATGTCTGGAGTCCGACATGGGGGAATACATCGTCCAGCTCGACCACGAAAAGCCTTCACACATCATTATGCCGGCGATCCACAAGAATGCCGGTCAGGTCGCGTCCTTGTTCCACGACAAACTTGGCGTGGAATACACCAAGGACGTTGACCAACTCATTCAGATCGGTCGCAGGGTCCTGCGGCAGAAATTCTTCGAAGCCGACATCGGCGTCTCCGGCGTCAACTTCGCCGTGGCCGAAACCGGCACCCTGCTGCTGGTGGAAAACGAAGGCAACGGGCGCATGACCACCACCGTGCCACCGGTGCATATCGCCGTGACCGGCATCGAAAAAGTCGTGGAAAACCTGCGCGACGTGGTGCCGCTGCTGTCACTGCTGACGCGCTCGGCGCTGGGCATTCCGATCACCACCTACGTCAACATGATCTCCGGCCCGCGCAAGGAACATGAACTCGACGGCCCGCAGGAAGTGCATCTGGTGCTGCTCGACAACGGTCGCAGCCAGGCCTTCGCCGACAGCGAGTTGCGCCAGACTCTCAACTGCATTCGCTGCGGCGCCTGCATGAATCATTGCCCGGTGTACACCCGCGTCGGCGGCCACACCTATGGCGAGGTCTACCCGGGGCCGATCGGCAAAATCATCACGCCGCACATGGTCGGCCTGGCCAAGGTCCCGGATCACCCGAGCGCGTCATCGCTGTGCGGCGCCTGCGGTGAAGTCTGCCCGGTGAAGATTCCGATCCCCGCAATTCTACGCCGCCTGCGCGAAGAGAACGTCAAAGCCCCTGACAGTCCACATCAAGTGATGCGCGGTCAGGGCAGCAAATATTCGCGCAAGGAGCGTTTTATCTGGAACGCCTGGGCCAGGCTCAACAGCTCGCCGAGGCTGTACAGAATCTTTGCTTATTTCGCCACGCGCCTGCGTGCCCTCACACCCAGCAATGTCGGCCCGTGGACGCAAAATCACAGCGCCCCAAAACCGGCCGCGCGTTCGTTGCATGACATGGCCCGCGAGCATCTGGGCAAACAGGGAGAGCGTCGATGAGCGCCAAGCAAAACATCCTCGGCAAACTGCGGAAAAGTCTGACGGGCACCACACCGATTGCCGACGACTTCGACGTCGATCTGGTAACGCAGCCCTACACCTACAGCGCCGAGCAACGCATCCCGCAACTGCGCAAACTGATGGAAGCGGTGCATACCGAAATTCATCTGACGTCTGGCGCTGAGTGGCCTGCGCTGCTTGCGCAACTGCTGCGTGACCGCCAGTTGCCGAGCCTGCTTATCGCACCGACTACACCGCATGGGCAACGCATCACACAGCACTGGGCGAATAATCCCGAGCTGCCAGCACTGAAATCCTACGACCGGCCGATGGAAGAGTGGAAAGCCGAGCTGTTCAACGACACCCCGGCCAGCCTTACCGGCACCCTTGGCGCCATCGCCGCCACCGGCAGCCTGATTATCTGGCCGACCCGTGAAGAGCCACGCTTGATGAGCCTGGTGCCACCGGTGCATTTCGCCCTGCTCAAGGCCAGCGAAATTCGCGATAACTTTTATCAGGTGCAACAGGAATTCGAATGGGCGCAAGGCATGCCGACCAACGCGCTGCTGGTCTCCGGCCCGTCAAAAACCGCCGATATTGAACAGGTGCTGGCGTATGGCGCGCATGGCCCGAAAGATCTTGTGGTGCTGATTCTGGAGGATCAATGAGTCTTCCAGCCGCTTTCCTGCGTGATGCCGAGCAATTGATTCCGGCAGACCGGCGCTTCGACGATCCGCTGTCGACCCTAGCCTTTGGCACCGACGCCAGTTTCTATCGACTGATCCCGAAACTGGTGATCCGCGTAGAATCCGAGGACGAAGTGGTAGCGCTGTTGCAACTGGCCCAACGCGACCACGTGCCGGTGACGTTCCGCGCCGCCGGCACCAGCCTGTCCGGCCAGGCGATCAGCGATTCGGTGCTGATCGTGCTTGGGGATAACTGGAACGCCCGCGAGATTCGCGGCCAGGGCACGCAGATCCGCCTGCAACCGGGCGTGATCGGCGCACAGGCCAACGCCTGGCTGGCACCGTTCGGACGAAAAATCGGCCCGGATCCGGCGTCGATCAACGCCTGCAAGATCGGCGGCATCGTCGCCAATAACGCCAGCGGCATGTGCTGCGGCACTGCGCAAAACACCTACCACACGCTGGCCGGGATTCGCCTGGTGCTGGCCGATGGCACACGACTCGATACCGAAGACCCTGCCAGCGTCGCAGCGTTTCGCTCAAGCCACGGCGAACTGCTCGAACGACTCGCGACATTGGGTCGCGAGACCCGCGCCAATGCCGAACTGGCCGCAAGAATTCGCCATAAATACCGCCTGAAAAATACCACCGGCCTGTCGCTCAATGCCCTGGTGGATTTCGACGACCCTGTGGATATCTTGAGCCACCTGCTGGTCGGCTCCGAGGGCACGCTCGGCTTTATCAGCGCGGTGACCTACGACACCGTCATCGATCACCCGAACAAGGCCTCGGCGCTTATCGTGTTCCCCGATGTGGAAACCTGCTGCAACGCGGTCACCGTGCTGAAAAGCCAACCGGTGTCCGCAGTGGAACTGCTCGACCGACGCAGTCTGCGCTCGGTGCAGGACAAAAGAGGCATGCCCGCTTTCGTACAGCGGCTGTCGGAAAATGCCTGCGCGCTGCTGATCGAATCCCGCGCGGCCTCGTCGACATTGCTGCAGGAACAATTGGCGCAGATCATGGCGTCGCTGCGCGATTTTCCCGTTGAGAAGCAGGTCGACTTCACTGAGGACCCAGTGGAAAACGCCCGACTCTGGGCCATCCGCAAGGACACCTTCCCTGCCGTCGGCGCCGTACGCCAAACCGGCACCACAGTCATCATCGAAGACGTGACCTTTCCGGTCGAACAACTGGCGATCGGCGTCAATCGCCTGATCGAACTGTTCGACAAACATGCCTACGAAGAAGCGATCCTTTTCGGACACGCACTGGAAGGCAATCTGCACTTCGTCTTCACCCAAGGCTTCAACAGCCCGGAAGAAATCGCACGCTACCAAGCATTCATGGACGACGTCGCGCAACTGGTCGCAGTGGAATTCGGCGGCTCGCTGAAGGCCGAACACGGCACCGGGCGCAACATGGCGCCGTTCGTGGAGCTGGAATGGGGCAGCGACGCCTATCAACTGATGTGGCAGCTCAAACGCCTGCTCGACCCCAACGGCATTCTCAATCCGGACGTGGTGCTCAGCGAAGATCCGCAGATTCACCTCAAGCACCTCAAACCGCTGCCAGCGGCCGATGAGATTGTGGATAAGTGCATCGAGTGCGGTTTCTGCGAACCGGTCTGCCCGTCGAAAGGCCTGACCCTGAGCCCGCGCCAGCGCATCGTGATCTGGCGTGATATCCAGGCGAAAAAACGCGCCGGCATCGACACCACCGAACTGGAAAAAGCCTACGACTACCAAGGCATCGACACCTGCGCCGCGACCGGTCTGTGCGCGCAACGCTGCCCTGTAGGCATCAACACCGGAGAGCTGGTGAAAAAGCTCCGTGGCCGAAACGCCACGCACCAGAAAACCGCTGACTGGATTGAAGGAAATTTCGCCAAGACCCTGCAAGGCGCGCGCTTCACTCTGCACGTCGCCAACGGCGCGCGGATGATGCTCGGTGCGCCGCGTCTGGCGAAGTTGTCGGCGACGCTGACGCGCTTGTCCAAAGGCCAGGTGCCGCTATGGACCAACGCCATGCCACAACCGGAAAAAGCCATTCGCTTCAGCCCGAGCGTGTCGGACGAGCGCCCGCGCGTGGTCTATCTGGCGGCCTGCGTGTCGCGGGTCATGGGCCCGGCGGCGGGCGACAAAGAACAGATGTCGTTGTACGAAAAAACCCGTGGCCTGCTGGAAAAGGCCGGTTATCAAGTAGTCTTTCCCGACAATCAGGACAACCTCTGCTGCGGCCAGCCGTTCGCCTCCAAAGGCTACGCCGAACAAGCCGAGCACAAGCGCCAGGAACTGATCAGCGCCCTGCTCCACGCCAGTCGCGGCGGCCTCGATCCGATCTACTGCGATACCAGTCCGTGTACGTTGCGACTGGTTCAGGACCTCGGCGAATCGCGACTGGATCTGTACGATCCGGTGCGCTTCATCCGTACGCATCTGATGGATCGCCTGGAATTCACCCCACAGGACGCGCCGATTGCCGTGCACGTGACCTGCAGCACTCAGCACCTGGGTGAAAGTCAGGCGCTGATCGATCTGGCGCGCAGGTGCAGCAACACCGTGGTGATCCCGGAAGGCATACATTGCTGCGGATTTGCCGGCGATAAAGGCTTCACCACACCGGAGTTGAACAGCCACTCACTGCGTACGCTTAAAGATGCCGTGCAGCACTGCAGCGAGGGGATTTCCACCAGCCGCACCTGTGAGATCGGCCTGACTCAGCACGGTGGAATCGACTACCACGGGCTGGTTTATCTGGTGGATCGGGTGACGAGGGCAAAAGTCGTCTGAAGAAAAATAGAACTCTTGAGCGAGACGGCAATCCACAGAACAGGCCTCGACCAATCGGGGCTTTTCCTCCATTCGGTGGCTCGCGCAGCGGTCAGCGAAGCCTGGATCCCTCAGTTCAAGGAGATACACATGAAGCGTTCTGTACTGTTAGGTCTGTTCGTTACTGCCTCGATGATGGCCTCCACTTCGTTCGCCGCAGACAAGCCTGCCGATCTGTGCGATGCCAATGTTAAAACCATCGAGAACATGAAGGGTCAGCTGTCAGCGAAGCCAGAGCTGAGCCAAAAGGCTGATTCCACTCTGACCAGAGCACATGACCTGAAGAGCAAAGGCCAAATCGACAATTGCGTTGCGGAAACCCAGCAGACAATCCTGGAACTCCAAAAAGCCACCGGCACCAACAACTGATCCATGCTGACGGGCCAACCTGCGGGTTGGCCTCGTCGGCAGATTGACGTACACTGCACACGCTTGTTGCCCGAACAGATTCACCGGGCAATGAGTTCGGGGCCGTTTAGGATTCGACGCCGGTTGCGAAACTCTAGGTGCATGCCGACTTGGTAACAGAAGTCGTAAATCCACTGTTGCAACTACTTATAGTTGCCAATGACGACCAATACGGTGTTGCTCTCGCTGCTTAATTGCAGCTGACAATGCTCCTGGTACCTTCGGGTCCAGCAATCATCAGGGGATGTCTGTAAACCCGAAATGATTGTCATATAGAACAGAATCGCCGTGCAGTACGTTGTGGACGAAGCGGCTAAAACTTACACAACTCGCCCAAAGCACCCTGCCCGTCGGGTCGCTGAGGGTTAACTTAATAGACACGGCTACGCATGTAGTACCGACAGCGGAGTACTGGCGGACGGGGGTTCAAATCCCCCCGGCTCCACCAACTCGATGAAGAAGACGCCTTAGGGCGTCTTTTTTTTGTGCCTGTGATTTGGTGCAATCAAGGAGACGGCCAAGCAACCAACAGCCGATAAGTATTCAGCGGTGACAATAGCGACCAAGCCCGAGCCGAGGAAAAATGACTCGATGAGTTAGGGTTCTAGCTAGCGCGAGAGCTCAATACCTCGAATGACCGTGTTAGCCTTAACCCAACTTTGCCGCAACAGCCTGATGGGTAGTCTCGCCATGATTAACGAACACCCGCATGCATACGACCTCGATTTTTCAGAGATGATGAGAATCAAAAGGCTCTCACGTAACCGGCAGGTGGAGGCTGTCTATGCCGCTAGCCCACAAGCACTAGACTTAGCTTCTGAAAGTGCAAAAGCAATCCTTCGTGGAAAGACTGGCTCAATCGCTCGCCCAAAACGTTTCACTGACATGAGCGATTGTTGAACGTCGGCAAGCCTTCGCTATCAATTGGGATAGGAGCTGTAGCAGGCCACGTTAAGCAGGGCCCTAGCCTTGAAAAATGTCACGCACGTTGACTGCCCCTGCCAGCGACGTTGCAAGTCATTCGCCCGCGAAGTAGTCACTGTCGAGTTGCTTCACTTCGTAAACTTGCTTGATGCTCACGCCCAGGTTGTTTTCTACCATCAGGCGCGCCAGTTCAACACCGTCGATCAATACCACTTTGATATCCAGCCCGAGCGCTGCTGTGCGAGCTCCTTCAGAAAAGTCCGAGGTGGTAATAAACACGCCCTTTCGTGCACGCTGTCGAGTCAGGGCGCCTATAAACTTGTCGATTTCGGGGCGATGAACAGTGTTGGCCCAGCGCTTGGCCTGCAGATAAATCACATCAAGGCCTAGCTTGTCTTCTTTGATGATGCCGTCAATGCCGTCATCATTGGTCGCTTGGGTCGCCTTACCAGCCTCTTTGCGCGAGCCGCCATATCCCATGGCGATCATGAGATCGACGACCAACTGTTCAAAGAAGCTAGGGCTGGCCAGCCTAACTTGCGTCAGCAGCTCATCTGCCAAAGACTGCACCAGTGCCTGATGCGCCTCTGCTAGTTGCTCGTCTGGAGTGGTTTCGGCAACACCAACGTTCAGCACAGCGGGGACATCATCTGCTTGCGCTTTGGCAGTATGGAATTCTGCGAATTCGGGATACTGCTTCAGCCAGCTAACCGTGATGCGCTGCGGGCCATTGGCCAAGGCGTCAAGGCCACGCGGGGTAATTTGCACCATGCCCTTGGTCGGAATGCAAAGCAGCCCAGCTTTATTCAAATAGGTACGAGCCCAGCCCACTCGATTGTTGATCACCGTCTGATAACCGGAAGGCAGGCGCTCCTTGCGTTCGTCCTCGGTCAGCTGAAACTGATCGGCTACACGCTCGCGCAACTCATTTAGCGGCAGCGCCGCACCGTTCTGTACGGTGCTCAAGACAGGGCGCATCACACTTTGAAAATCCGGAATAGCCACTGTTGCTCCTTAATTTACCGCCTGCTTCAGACACCGCCCGTATGAATATCATCGAGGGTAGCTACCGTTTTAAGCATCTTCAAAAATCACTAGCGCAAACGCCAAGCTCTTCGTCTCGTTATCCAACACTTCAAGCGAAAGCTTTTCGTGGTCAGTCATGGCGTCCAGCACAGTGTCGAGAACGCGCTTGGGAAAGAGGCCGCGCATCACTTGATCAATCGAATGATTGTTTACCTGCGCCATCACATCTTACTGACGACTGATGCCCCGCGCGATGTCGGTGAGGAGTTGCAATTGGTCGTCGTTCATTCGGCACCGAAGATATCGTTAAGCGCCTCAGAATCACCCGTATCCTGTAACTCCCCTCAGCCAGCAAGCAATCGCGAATCTGGGCGAGCTGAACCACTAACATTTATAACGCCTTAGCCTCGGCACGCGGAGGCGGCGGCCCACGTCCAGCGACGCCTTACTTAGCGCATCGCGTTGCATGGACTGCAGCGTCGAGCAAATGACGGGGCATGACTTTCGTGCGGCAGCGATAACCGTTGGAGGTGAGGTGCTAGAGCTTCGCTCTTACCTACTGGTTCATCAGCGCTCACCCGGTAAAAAATCGCTTGGAAGTGCCTTTGATCGAACCACCTTCTTGCCGAGATGCCATGAAATGAGGCAAACCTGGGCCGATTATCTGGACTCGATAAAAAACTGAATGCCCGGTCGTGGACTCAACCCGCCCCAAAAGATCACTACAAGCATTAGCCCTTAGCACCATCACTGCCCGAATTGCTAAACTGCGCCGATTTGGCGCCTGTAATGCGCCAGACGCAGTCCAAAAGGAATTCCTACCGATGTCAGCCTTATCAGCTTTGCTGAATACCTACCGCAGCGCTTCTGTCACCGAACGCGAAAAAGGTACTTACTTCGAAGAGCTGATTTGCACCTATCTACGCAACGAAGCCACCTACCGCGACCTTTACGACAACGTATGGACGTATGCGGAGTGGGCGAAGGAACAAAGCCTCAGTGGCAAGGATGCGGGCATTGATTTAGTGGCTCGTACACAGGGCACCGGCGAGTACCACGCCATCCAGTGCAAGCTGTACGCCGAGGACTACAAAGTCCAGAAGAAGGACATAGACAGTTTCTTCACCGCCTCGGGCAAAGCGCCGTTCTCGCACCGCGTCATAGTCGCCACAACCAACAATTGGAGTGAGCACGCCGAGGACGCGCTGCAGGGCCAGCAGCCTCCGGTCAGTAAAATCGACCTGCAAGCCTTGGAAGACAGCCAGATAGACTGGGCCAAGTACCAGCCCAATCAGGCAGTCGCGCTCAAGGCCAAAAAGCAGCTGCGCGAGCACCAGCAAACCGCGTTGAATGCCGTGGCCGCTGGCCTCAAGGACGCCGAACGCGGCAAGCTGATCATGGCATGCGGCACCGGCAAGACCTTCACCAGCCTGAAAATTGCCGAGCAGCAGGCCGGCAAGGGTAAGCGTGTACTGTTCCTGGTGCCTAGTCTGTCGCTGCTATCGCAGACCCTTACCGAATGGACGCAGGAAAGCGCCACCCCGCTCCACAGCTTTGCCGTCTGCTCCGACAGTGACGTAGGCAAGAAGCGAAAAGCAGAGGATGACGCGGTTCAGGTGTTCACCCATGAACTGCGATACCCGGCCACTACCAAGGCAGATCGCCTCGCGGCAGAAATGCTCAAGCGTCACGATGCCGAACACATGAGCGTGGTGTTCTCCACCTATCACTCCATCGATGTGATCAGCCGCGCCCAGGCTGATCATGGCTTGGCCGCTTTCGATCTGGTGATCTGCGACGAAGCGCACCGCACCACGGGTGCCACCTTTGGCGACGATGACGAAAGCAACTTTGTGCGCGTTCATGATGCCGACTACATCCGCGCCACCAAACGTCTGTACATGACCGCCACGCCGCGCATTTACGGTGACAACGCCAAGCTCAAGGCCGAGTCCGGCGAAGTCACCCTGTGCTCCATGGACGACGAAGCGCTCTACGGCAAAGAGCTGTTCGTCATCAACTTCTCCGAGGCCGTTCAGCGGGGCCTGCTCACCGATTACAAGGTGCTGGTACTCACCGTCGAGGAAAGCACCATCAGCCGCCGCCTTCAGGAAATGCTGAAGGACGAGAACAACCAGCTCAAAGTAGACGACGCCGCCAAAATAGTCGGTTGCTGGAAGGCACTGGCCAAGCAGGGATTGGCCGAAAACTTGGTGGGTGATGATCAGCCCATGAGACGCGCTGTAGCTTTCTGCCAGGTCATCTCGCCCAACTACAAGGGCACCAAGCACAAGGTTAGCTCGATCAACATCGCCAGCATGTTCCAGTCGGTGGTGGAAGCTTATCAAGACTCCGAAAATATCGATGAAGACTCACGCATCATCTGCGAAGCCGCACACGTCGATGGCGGCATGAATGCTAGTGCCAAAGAAGCCAAGCTCAACTGGCTCAAAGAAGAACCGCCAGCCAATACCTGCCGCATCCTCAGCAACGTACGCTGCCTGTCTGAAGGTGTGGACGTACCAGCGCTGGACGCCGTTCTCTTCCTCACCCCGCGTAATTCCCAAGTCGACGTGGTGCAATCCGTTGGCAGGGTAATGCGCAACGCACCGGGTAAGAAGCGTGGCTATGTGGTGCTGCCCGTGGTCATTCCGGCCGGCATGGAGCCCCACGAAGCGCTCAATGACAACCAGACCTACAAAGTTGTCTGGCAGGTGCTTCAGGCCCTGCGCTCGCACGACGACAGCTTCGACGCCATGGTCAACAAGCTCGACCTGATCGGCTCTGACCCGCGCAAGATGGAAGTCATCGCCATCACCGACAAGGCCGACAAAAAGACCAAGAAAAACAGCGCAACGAGCAACGGCCAGGCTGGCAAAGGCCAATACGGCATTGGTGAGAAACGCGCTAAGTACGATGTCGAAGGCCAGATGACCCAGCAGGCCGAGCTGGCCTATGAGGTGGGGGAAATAGAGAAGGCCATCTACGCCAAGATCGTCTCCAAGTGCGGCAACCGCCACCACTGGGAAGACTGGGCCAACGATATCGCCAAGATCGCCCGCACCCATATCGACCGTATCCAGGGAATTTTAGAGAACCCTGAATATACCCAGGAGAGAGCGACTTTCGAGGCCTTCGCCGCTGAGCTGCGCGATGATCTCAACGACAGCATCAGCGATGGCGAGATCGTCGAAATGCTTGCTCAGCATCTGGTAACCAAGCCAGTGTTCGATGCATTGTTCGATGAATACAGCTTTGCCAGTCACAACCCCATGTCCAAAGCTATGCAGGGCGTGCTGGACGCGCTTCATGAACATCACCTGGCCAAGGAAGCCGATACCCTAGAGAAGTTCTACGCCAGCGTGCGTCAGCGTGCTGCCGGTATCGACAACGCCCAAGGCAAGCAGAAGATCATTGTCGAGCTGTACGACAAGTTCTTCCGCAACGCCTTCCCCAAAATGACCGAGCGCTTGGGAATTGTTTATACGCCGGTCGAAGTGGTGGACTTCATCCTTCACAGCGTCAACCACCTACTCCAACAGGAGTTCGGCCAGACACTGGGCAGCAAGGGCGTTCACATCATCGATCCCTTCACGGGCACAGGCACTTTCATCACCCGCCTGATCCAATCTGGTCTGATCAAGCCGGAAGAGTTGCCGCACAAATACCGGCACGAGATCCACGCTAACGAGCTGGTACTACTAGCCTACTACATTGCTGCCATTAATATCGAAGCGGCCTACCACGGCGAAGTAATCGACGAGTACGCTCCGTTTGAAGGCATCTGCCTGACCGATACCTTCCAGATGTATGAGAAGGACGATTTGGTAGATGCGCTGTTAGAGGACAACAGCGCCCGGCGTAAGCGGCAGAAGGATTTGGATATACGCGTGATTGTGGGCAATCCGCCGTATTCAGTCGGCCAAGGTGACGCCAACGCTAACAACGCTAATGTCCCTTATCCAAGCTTGGATGAGCGCATTCGAACAACCTATGCTGCTCGTTCAAACGCGAACAACAAGAACGCGCTCTATGACAGCTATATCCGCTCCATTCGCTGGGCCAGTGATCGTATCGGCGATGCCGGCATCATTGGATTCGTTACCAACGCAGGCTTCGTAGAAGCCAATACTGCAGATGGCCTACGCAAGTGCTTGGTGGATGAGTTCTCCAGCCTCTATGTGTTCCACCTACGTGGCAACCAGCGTACCAGTGGCGAAACCTCACGTAAGGAAGGCGGAAAGATTTTTGGTAGTGGTAGCCGTGCCCCAATTGCCATCTCGCTGCTGGTCAAGAACCCCGAAGCGGTAACCCACGGCCAAATCTATTTTCACGATATTGGCGACTATCTCAGCCGCGAAGAAAAGCTGGAGAAGATCGTCAGCTATGCCAGCGTAGCCGGTATTCCAGGTTGGCAGCACGTAGTCCCCGACGAGCATGGGGATTGGTTGAAGCAGCGTGATAGCAGCTTTGATCAGTTTATCGTTCTCGGGGACAAGAAAAGCAATGGCCTCAAGATTTTCGACAACTATTCTGGGGGGGTTCAAACCAATAGGGATGCTTGGGTTTTTAACTACTCAAAAGCATCGCTTATTCACAATGTAAAACGTTTGATCGAAAAGTATAGCTACGAGTTGTCTCGATTTAATGCTACTCATCCAGTATCCGAACGACATACAAGAGACGCTGTGGCTGCCGGTTTCCTTGATAAGGATGCCACGCTTATTAGTTGGTCACGATCACTTCGAACTGACGCTATCAAGAGCAAGCCACTCAACTTTAATGCCGAGCCGATCACGGTTTCTACGTATAGACCATTTACGAAGCAATGGATGTATTTCGACAGACGCTTGAATGAAATGGTCTTGCAGATGCCGAGACTATTCCCGGTTCCGTCTGCGCCGAATTTGATAATCACGTTCAAAGAACGCTGGAACGGTGTTGGCCAGTTTGCGTTGATCACCAACTCTATTTTGGAACAGCAAACAGATGGCGGTGCGCAATGCTTCCCTCTTTATCTCTACGACGAAACCGCCCAGACCGCGAAAGATGATCTCTTTGCTGAACCTGTTGAAGGTGGCCTGCGTCGCCGCGATGCCATCACGGATGCCGGTCTGGCTCACTTTCAAACAGCATATCCCAGCGAGCAGATCAGCAAGGAAGACTTGTTCTACTATGTCTACGGCATCCTTCATTCACCGGACTACCACGAACGTTTTGCTGACAATCTGAGTAAGGATCTACCGCGCATTCCGGCTTTGAAGAAAGCCGCCGATTTCTGGGCTTTCAGCAAGTCTGGCCGCGCCCTGGCTGATCTTCACCTGAACTACGAAACTGTCGAGCCCTACCCGCTCACCATCGAAGCCAAGGGCACGCTCACCAACGCTGATTACCGCGTGGAGAAGATGAAGTTCGCCAAGAAGGGCGACAAAACCACCGTCATCTACAACCATCGCATAACCCTCAAGGGCATCCCTGAGGCGGCATGGGACTATGTGGTCAACGGCAAGGCCGCGCTGGACTGGGTGATGGAGCGCCAAGCCGTGCGCACCGACAAAGCCAGCGGCATCGTCAACGACGCCAACGACTGGGCCGTGGAAACCATGGGTAACCCTAAGTACCCACTGGAGCTGTTCCAGCGCGTGGTCACTGTTAGCCTGGAAACCCAGAAAATCGTCAAGGCGCTGCCCAAACTCGATATCGGCACAGATGAATAGTTGATTCCGATAGAACGCTGAGCATTCAATCAACTACTGCCTTCGTTGGGCCACCCTTTCCTAACCAAGGCAGAGCACCTGCTAATTGCCAGCCCGGAACTCTCATGTTAAAAAGTGTCCGTCCCAAGCGATCCCTATTGATCCGCAACAGTCCGCCACGTCGCCCTGGTAACGACGTTAAAAACGTTCGCCTCGTTCGCATCCGCTGAACGGGCAGCATCAACTGCCATTGGTTGATTTGCGTATCTGGTCAGAACACTCGCAGTCCGTTCTGCCCCTAGAGGCCTTAGTGCCCTAGAACTTCTGTAGCCCACAACGACCTCCGACGCTACCGACCATAAATCTCGGAAACGCGCATATACCTATGCGTGTGGCAAATGCCTGTGCTCACTATATAGCCAGCCGATATCCGTCTTTTACCCTTTTTAGCAGTAGTGCCGTAGGACGCTGCCCACGCTTCAGGGCTTAGGACATAAAACCTATGCGATGCAATGAACTACGTCCTTCAGCATCACAAATAGAATCACGACCACAAAAAAGCCCAGCTCGATGGCTGGGCTTCTGCACTCAAGAAACCTGTCGGCTGTTGTGCCAGTAGAGATACGCCAGGCCAACCGGTGCAATGAAAATTGCAAACGACCAGCACATCGCCATCGTGAACCCTTTGACCATTAGCATAAGAATGGCGTTGACGAAGAATACGTTCCCGCCCATCACGTAGCCTACAACGCTCTCATATACGAACCGAGAGTATGGATACAGCAGCGTGCAGATTACCGACATCACAATCAGCCCAGGCTTACCCATGAGGCCGGATGGGCTATTGGCCGCGACCGACAAAATCAGAATCGTGAACAACGATCCAAAAATAAGCTGCCGGATGTAGTAGCTGGGGGTCAGCCCGCCAAAAGTCTTTGCCAAAAACGAATGCATAAGATCCCTCTAAAAACGCTGATTTGAGTGGTGGCCATCATAACAGCATCACCACCCAGAATCAGAAGGGGCAATCCAAGTGTGGTGCCTCCCTATCGCTTTGATCATGATCTCAAGCTCACATCGGTAATTCCGGGCGCCGTTGAAAAAGGGCGTCTTTCGGGACCAAGTCAGGACTAAGTCGGGATCAAGTAGGGACTGAGTCGCTTACGAAGGAGAAACAAGCCGATACTCGCCTATCTCTATGCGAAGAGCGGTTAAAACACCCCCTTGCCAGCAGGCGACCCAACATAAGCGTGAAGCGCCGGAACGCGTCTCGCACGCTCTGGCAACCGATGGCAGGGCAACCCGCAGGTGAATGACGAAAAACGGTTGTCTTTGCGCCTGATTTGCTTCGACGATCCCGCCACCTAAATCGACATGAATTTTTCTTCACCGCACCCCGCCCCGCGAACCGATAAAATCCCCCCGCTCATTCAAGAAACTACGGTTCGCCCGCGCTCCTAGCGGGCTTTTTTTCGCCCTTCATTCCCCAAACCTTGCCGCTCCCCACCATATGCGCGACTCTGCCTGCAGATCCCTCGCCAAGGAGCGCTCGATGCCGCTGTTATCCCTGCCCTGCCCGCGCCTGACACTGGCCGTCCTCTCCCCCGAACAGGCCGAGCTCGAAAGCGCGTTCTACCAGCGCAACCTGCGCCACCTCGCCCCTTGGTCGCCCATCCGCACCACCGATTACTTCTCCACCGCCAACAT
Organism: Pseudomonas sp.; assembly: GCF_035554175.1. Classification (GTDB taxonomy): domain Bacteria; phylum Pseudomonadota; class Gammaproteobacteria; order Pseudomonadales; family Pseudomonadaceae; genus Aquipseudomonas. Next base: position 43,764 of record NZ_DATMIV010000045.1, read on the forward strand.
CCGCCGTCGCCTGGAGATCCAGGCCAGTGCCTTCGAGGCCGGCCTGGCGATGCATTTCGCGCTGCTGTCGGCGGACGGTCAGCAGATGATTGGTGCGTGCAATTTCAGCGGGATTATTCGTGGGGCGTTTCAGGCGTGTTATTTGGGCTATCACATCGATGAGGCGCATCAGGGGCAGGGCTTGATGCAGGAGGGGCTGGCGGCGGGGATTGGTTATATGTTCGATGTGCAGAATCTGCATCGGATCATGGCCAATTACATTCCCGGCAATGAGCGCAGTGCGCGTTTGCTTGAGCGCTTGGGTTTTGAGCGCGAGGGGTATGCGAGGGCGTATCTGAACATTGCCGGGCGTTGGCAGGATCATGTGCTGACGGCGCTGGTCAATCCCGGGTTCGAGGCGCCGGATCAGCGTTGGTCGCGGCGCCTGGGCTGACGGTCAAGCCATGTTTTTCTGAACGCTTTCAGAGAGCGACTTCAGGCTGAGTGCTGAAAGCTTTCTGTGAGCGTTTGCCCAGTACAGGCAGCTCCAGGCGTGCGCGTCCGTAGAAGGCCAGAGCCGTCAGTAAACACGTCAGCCAAACGAAGATACCGGCCCAGAACGTGTGGGACATGTAGTGCCAACCCTGTAGGACCCGCGTGGTGCCGTAGACAAAACCGAGCAGCAGCGAGCCCCACAGCAATGCGCTGGAAAAGCGCCATTGATAACGACGCGCCACGAAATACAGCGCCAGCATGGTGAAACCGCCCGACGCATGACCGCCCGGCCAGCAGCGGCCACTCCCGGCTTCATGCAACAGTTGGAAATTGCTGTACCACTCGACGTGAGGCATTTTCCCGCCGTACAACGTGGTCTCGATCGGGCAGTAGACGCTGGTGTGGGATTTGAGAAAGTGAATCACGCCCGTACAGAGCGCAAAGGCGACCACGACAAAGAAAAAATCCCGACGGTGATCTGCGGTAAATCGCAGCACTGGCGCGACTCTGCTGCGCTCTAAAGACGCGCCGAGTCGTGGTCGTTTGTGCGGATTGAGCGATGGCCAGACCAGCGACAGCAGCGCGCCGATCAGGGCAATTTCTGCCGTCCAGTTCGGAATGATCCGCGCCCATTTGTGGGTGAGTTTTTCGAAGAAGTGGATTTTGTCGATCGGGAAAGTTTGGGTCAGCGGATCGAACAGCAGATTGCTGAAGGCGATGTCGGTTTTGGTCATGTCGAACATCAGGAACACCACGACCGCACAGACCAGCGGAATGCCGAGATTGTAAGCGTAGAAACGGGATTTCATCGGGTAGTCACCGTGCGCCAGTCGGAGGCTTCAATGAAGCCGAGCATCTTCGGTGCAGCCGGGCTGGCGGCGGAAATGAACAATGACGCGCCGTACCCCATGTTCGAGGCCGGCACTTTCAGGTCTTTTTCAATCTGCGCCATGCACTCGCTGTGGGTCACCAGAATCAGGTTACGCCCGGGGATCTTGTGCGCCAGCGCATCCTGCAACATGCGGCCTCTGCAGTTGATCAACCAGTCATCGCCACTGGTGGCATGGTTGAACATATAGCCGGCCGTCTGCACGGTGCGCATTGACGGGCTGTTATAGATATCAGCGTCAGCCAGGCCGAGTTGTTCGAAGCGGCCACCGACGGCCACTGCGACACTGCGCGAGCGATCGGTGATGCCGTCATTGCCACTCAGGCACGCCGCTTTGGAGTGATCGCAACGTTCGACGTGACGTACCAGCACGATAATGTCGCCCTTGGCCCATCCCGTCGCCAGAGTTTGTGCACCCGCCACATTACCGTGGGCCAGGTCCGGCACTGCGTTCGGGGCCAGCAACCACAGGGTCAGCGGGATCACCAATATCGATGCCGCCAGCACCACCCATGTATCGCGAAAACGCGCCAGACCGCTCAGATCGATCGAGCGTTTGACGCCAAACAGACTCAGTCTCAATTCCACAAAAACCGCCTCGCCACGTTGCATCACAGGTCATTCGATGCGGCGAAACTACAGAGGCGCGCGTGGGCAGCCAGTGAAACCCATGTGAAAAAGTCCTTGAGATTCGTTGCTTCGTGGACTGTCAGACAAAAATCCTTTCAGCTCTCGCCTTTGCGGCCGATACAGACCTGCTAACACCCCTGCTGGCTCAAAAGAACAACAATCTTCCAGCTTAACTGACGACCAAGAAACCCAACGTTTCTGGAGGATTTGCATGAATAGCTGGTTCGGTAACATCAGCGTGAACATGAAACTCGGCCTGGGCTTCGGCCTGGTGCTGGCCCTGACCTGCATTCTGGCGCTGACCGGCTGGACCAGCCTCGGCGGCCTGATCGACCGCAGCAACTGGATGAGCGACATCACTCAGCTCAACGCCGGCCTGACCAAACTGCGCGTGGTGCGCCTGCAGTACATGCTGACCAACGGTGACGAAACCGCCGCGCAGAATGTGCAGACCACCCTCGAAAGCTTCGCCGCGCAGCAGCAGGCGTTGATCAGCAAATTCAAAAGTCCGGAGAACGTCAAACTGCTCAAGCAGCAGGCCGCGACCATCGCTGAATACCAGACCTCGCTGAACAAAATGCGCAACGCCTACCGCACCGGCAACAGCGCCCGCGACACCATGAGCGTCAACGCTCAGACCGCGTACAACCTGATCGAATCGATCAGCCAGCGCGTGCAGCAGATGGAGTTGAGCGATCAGCGTTTCGAGCAGTTCCAGGCGGTTACTGCGGCCAAGGAAGCGTTCATCCTCGCGCGTTATGAAGTGCGTGGCTACACCGCGACCAGCAACGCCGATACCGAGCAGAAAGCCGTCGGCCAGATCGACGCGGCCATCGCCAGCCTCAAGCCATTGAATGCGCAATTTGCCGCGACGCAGCAGGATGCCTTGCGCCAATTGGAAACCGCGCTGGCCAGCTACCGCAGCGCATTGATGGCGTACAAAAACGCCAACACCGATGCCGTGCAGGCGCGTAAGGAAATGACCGATCAGGGCACCACCATCGTCGCCCTGAGCGAGCAGCTGTACCAGATTCAGCTTGATCGCCGTGACGCTGAAAGCGCCCAAGCGCGCACCTTCCAGTTGATCAGCACGTTGCTGGCGCTGCTGGTTGGCGTGATTGCAGCGGTGCTCATCACCCGTCAGATCACCCGTCCGTTGCAGGAAACCCTGGCCGTGGTCGAGCGCATCGCCAGCGGCGACCTGACCCAGAACGTCACCGTCACCCGCCGCGACGAACTCGGCGTGCTGCAACAAGGCATCGCCCGCATGGGTGTGACCTTGCGTGACTTGATCAGCGGCATTCGCGACGGCGTCACGCAGATTGCCAGCGCTGCCGAAGAATTGTCGGCCGTGACCGAGCAGACCAGTGCCGGCGTGAACAGCCAGAAAATCGAGACCGATCAGGTCGCCACCGCCATGCACGAGATGACTGCCACGGTGCAGGAAGTTGCGCGCAATGCTGAGGAAGCGTCGCAAGCCGCCGCTGCGGCGGATGGCGAAGCCCGTGAAGGCGACAAGGTAGTGAATGAGGCCATTGCGCAGATCGAGCGTCTGGCCAGCGAAGTGGTGCGTTCGACCGAAGCGATGAGTGTGCTGCAACAGGAAAGCGACAAGATCGGCAGCGTCATGGATGTGATCAAAGCTGTCGCCGAACAGACCAACCTGCTGGCGCTCAATGCCGCGATTGAAGCGGCGCGTGCCGGTGAAGCCGGGCGTGGGTTTGCCGTGGTCGCCGATGAGGTGCGCGGTTTGGCTCAACGCACGCAGAAATCCACCGAGGAAATCGAAGGTCTGGTCGCCGGCCTGCAGAACGGCACCCAGCAAGTTTCGGCGGTGATGAACAACAGCCGTGCGTTGACCGACAGCAGCGTCGCCTTGACGCGCAAGGCCGGCGTATCGCTGGAAAACATCACCCGCACGGTGTCGAACATCCAGTCGATGAACCAGCAGATCGCCGCCGCTGCCGAGCAGCAGAGCGCCGTGGCTGAAGAAATCAGCCGCAGCATCATCAACGTGCGCGACGTGTCAGAACAGACCGCAGCGGCGAGTGATGAGACGGCAGCGTCGAGTGTTGAACTGGCGCGCCTGGGTGGTCAGTTGCAGCAGATGGTCAGCCACTTCCGCGTATGACGTTAGTTTTGCGCTGAGGCTGAAATCGAATCGCGAGCAGGCTCACTCCTACATTTGGATGTGTGCCACGCTGGATTTTGATCCCGCCGCAAAATCCCTGTGGGAGCGAGCCTGCTCGCGAAAGCGGTGGGTCAGTCAAAGCAACATTAACTGATACCGCGCCTTCGCGAGCAGGCTCGCTCCCACAGGTTCAGACCTGCCACGGATTGATCACTTCAATCCCGGAAAACTCGAAATCCCGAACATTGCGCGTACCAATCGCAGCTCCGTGGCCTCGGCAGATGGCCGCGATTTGCGCATCGGCCATTGCAATCCCTCGCCCCTTCGCCTCTGCATCGGCGACCAGCGTCGCGTACTCGACGGCCGCGTGCGCATCGAATGGCAAAATCCGCCCGGCAAAATCCTCTTCGAACATTGCCAACGCGTGGGCCTGGAGTTTTTGTTTGCGCTTGCCGGAAGGTAATCGAGCGATGCCGTGCAGTATCTCCGCCACAGTGATCGCGCTGATGGCCAAGTCCATGGCTGGTTGCGCATCCACCCAAGCCAGCACTTGAGCCTCGGGATCGATTCGCATGAATTCGGATAGAACATTGGTATCGAGCACTATCATTCAGAGAAGCCCACACCGACCGGTTTCTCTGCACGCGCAGGCAGCTCGAGGTCGACTCCGCCCTCGGCCCTGAAACGCTGGTGTATCCGACTGCCGAGCCCTCCGGCACGATCAACCTTGGTGAGCGCTCGGCCCAGAATCAGCCGAGCTTCTTCTTCCATGGAGTGTCCATTGTGTGCAGCGGTAATGCGCAGCTGCTCCTTGAGCGTCTCGTCAAGGTTTCGAATAGTGATGCTAGCCATGTCGTCCTCCTGCAATCAATGAAATCATTGATTGCAGGCTAGCATATTCAGGTCTGCAAGGAGTGAGGCTTAGCCGAACGGCACCGTCGGCATCGGCACTCCGCAATACCCCCGTGGGAGCGAGCCTGCTCGCGAAAGCGGTGGATCATTCAAATCGTCATTGACTGACACTCCGCCTTCGCGAGCAGGCTCGCTCCCACAGGGATCCAGGGTGTCAGCACTATTCGGGATACCCGGTGATTTTGCGGATGCTCTGATACAGCGGTTTGAGTTGGCGATACATGCGTAGATAGACGTCTTTGTACAGTTGCTCGTAGATCTTCTGCGCCTCAACTTGTGGCATGAACACCGCTCCAACCCGAGTCATCGCCGCAATGGCCGTGGAAAAATCCCTGTGCAATCCCAACCCCACCGCACAGCAGATCGCCGCGCCCAATCCTGACGCTTCATACACATGCGGACGCTCGGCCGGCAGGCCGAAGATGTTGGCGGTCAGTTGCATGGCGGCGTCGCTTTGCGAGCCGCCGCCGGCGACGCGCAGTTGCTTGATCGATACCTTCGAACGCCGCTCGATATTTTCCATTCCCTGGCGCAACGCATAGGCCAGTCCTTCGAGAATCGCCCGGTAGATGTGCGCGCGGGTGTGTACGTCGCCGAAGCCGATCATCGCGCCTTTGGCTTCCACGCCCGGTTCGCGGATGCCCGGTGACCAATAGGGTTGCAGCATCAAACCCATGGAGCCGGGCGGCACCGCGTCGACCAGTGCGTCGAACAGTTGCTCCGGTTCGATGCCCTGCGCTTTCGCCTGTTGCATTTCGCGCAGGCCGAACTGGTTCTTGAACCAGCTGACCATCCAGTAACCGCGATAGATCATCACTTCGCAGTTGTACTGATCGGGCACGGCCGATGGGTACGGCGGGATCAGCGGGACGATTTCCAGATAGCGTGAGCGGGTACTGGTGATGGTCGCGGTGGTGCCGTAGGACAGGCACACGGTGCTCGCATCGACCACGCCCGAGCCGATCACTTCGCAGGCCTTGTCCGCGCCTGCGGCGATCAGTGGCAGCCCTTCGGGAATGCCCGTGTGGCGGGCGGCTTCAGCCGTGATGTAGCCGAGGTTTTCGCCGGGTTTGTGCAGGGTCGGCAACTGCTCCGGGCGCACCGCCAGCGCTTGCCATTTCCAGTCACGCGGGGACGCCCATTTCAGCCGTTTGAAATCGAACGGCAGATAACCGACGCAACAGCCGACAGAATCGACGAAGCGTCCGCACAAGCGATGGGTGAGGAAGCCCGAGAGCAGGAGAAGTTTGTCGGTCGCCGCCCACACGTCGGGTTGATGGCGGGCGATCCAGTTGGCCTCGGCCTGGGCGCGAAAATAATCCACCGTGGCCTCGGCGCCGACCAGTTTCAACAGCCAGCCCCATGGCCCCTTGATGCGGCCCTCGACTTCAGTCTGGCGTTGATCGAGCCAGACAATCGCCGCACGCAGCGGTTTTCCGTCGGCGTCGACATTAATCACTGTGCCGCGCTGGGTGGTCAGCGATACGCCGGCGATCTGCGCCCGGTCGCTGCCAGTCTGCTGCCAGAGTTGCTGGCAGGCCTCGCCGAGTTTCGCCCAGTAATACTCCGGGTCCTGCTCGGCCCAGCCGGGATGCGTCGAGTAATACGCCTGAAGATCGACTTTGCCTTTGCCGAGCAGATTGCCCTGCAGATCGAAGAGCAACGCGCGCACGCTCTGGGTGCCGTTGTCGATCGCCAGCAGATATTTTTTCCCGGTCATGGCGTGGCCTCCGGCAAACCGTGATCGCGCAACCACAGCAAACGATAGCGCTGAACTTCCGCTTGCCAACGCTCATCGTCCCAGGTCAATCGTGGCTGGCACAGCGTGCGAATCGCCGGCAAATAATCCTCGCCACCGCGCGCCAGCAACAAGCCCAAACGGGTGCGGCGCAACAGCAAGTCGTCCAGATGCAGCACCAGCTCAGCCTCGCAGGCAAACGCCAGTTCTGCCCACAAAGTATCGGTGGCGCCGACTGTTTCCTGACCGAGCTCAGCGAGCAAATGCGCCAGCCTCGGAAGGTCGCGGCCATGACGCCCGGCCAGCCGCCGCGAGTGATTGGCGCTTAACCCGGGAATCGTCAGCGCAGCCACGGCGGCGAATACCGGCGCGCCGTCATCGATAAAGGGACGCCCGAGCATCGCCGCGCAGGCTGTAAGCACTTCGATCGCCTGGGGACGAAACGTGGTGAGTTTGCCTCCGGCCAAGGTCACGCAACCGGGCTCCTGCCACAGCACATGTTCGCGAGTCTCGTTGGACGGTTTGTCCTGATGCGCACCCGCCGCGCTGCCCACCACCGGGCGCACGCCTGACCAGGTTGAAAGCACATCGTCGACGCCGACTTCGGCACCGGGAAATTGCTGCCGGCACGCGGCGAGCAGATAGTCGAGTTCTTCGCTGGAAATGCGCGCGCTCTGGTCGAGATCTTCGCGGTGATCAAGATCAGTGGTGCCGACCACCGTCGCGCCTTCCCACGGAAAAACAAACACAGGGCGCCGATCTTGCTGATGCAAAAACGTGAACGCCTGCGCCACCGGCAAACGCCAGCCCGGCAACAACAAATGGCTACCACGCAACGGGCGCAATTGCTTCGCAGCTTCAGCGGGACGTAAACGCTCGGCCCACGCGCCGGTGGCCACGGCCAGCACGCCGGAGCGCAATTGCAGCATCGCACCACCCTCGCAATCTTCGACCTGTACCCCGCACACCCGCCCGCCTTCACGCAGCAATTGCGTGACCCGCACACCATTGAGCACCACCGCGCCGTCAGCCCGCGCCTCGCGCAAAACGCGCATCACCAGCCGCGCATCATCGGTCAGCGCATCGACAAAACAGCTGCCGCCGAGCAAACCGTTTTCCTTCACCCCCGGAGCGAGAAAACGCAGTTGTTGTGCGTCATGAAAACGATGGCTGCGCCGCCCGGCCAAGGCGTCGTACATCGTTAGCAATCCACCCATGACGCGCGGCCCGGGAAAGCCGCCGCGATAGTGCGGCATCATGAAACTCATCGGCTCGACCAGCCCCGGCGCTTCGTCGAGCAAGCGCTGACGCTCGTGCACTGAATCGCGGGTCAGCCGCCACTGGCCCTTGGCGATATAACGCAAACCGCCGTGGACCATTTTCGATGATCGGCTGGAGGTGCCCCAGGCAAAATCCCGCTGCTCCAGCAGCAAACAGCGCCAGCCCCGGCGCGCGGCTTCGCGGACGATCCCGGCGCCGCTGATGCCGCCGCCGATGACGATCAGATCCCAGGTTTCATCCGCCAACGTAGGCAGAATCTGCTCGCGCCATTGCGCACTCCAGTCCGCATTCATGGCTTTGACTCTGGCAACAGCGTGCCCGGATTGAAGCGCCCTTCCGGGTCGAAATGTTCGCTCAGCGCCTGCAGGGTCTGCATCGCCAGCGGGCCTTTTTCGTGCAGCAAGTAGGGCGCGTGATCCTTGCCCACGCCGTGCTGATGACTGATGGTGCCGTGGTTGGCGACGATGGTCTGGCTGGCGGCGTGTTTGAGCGCCTGCCAGCGCGCCAGCGTCGCGGGATAGTCCGCCGCCGGGCGAAATACGTAGGTGGTGTAAATACTCGAGCCTTCGCCGTAGACGTGGGACAAGTGAGTGAACACATGCACGCGTTCGCCCTCGGCGGCCAAGGCGTCGCGCAAGCTGTTTTCGATCAGGCTGAGCAAGTGATCGACGTTGCTCCAGTCGGTCGCGGTTTCGAGGGTGTCGACCACGTAACCGGCGTTCCACAGGTTCTCGCGCAGGTAGGGAAAACGGAAGCGGTTCTGCGCCCACTTCTTGCCCAGCAGCGTGCCGGTGAAGACGCCGCCGAAGGCTTTGAGATGCTGGCGCGCCTGTTTCAGCGACAACGCATTCTGCTGGCGATTGCCGGTCACGCCGAAAGTCAGCAGGCATTTGCCTTCGCCGGCGCCACGCAGCTTGAGGTACTTTTCCAGCCAGGCGATCTGCTGCGGATGACCGGCCAGCGCCAGTTGCGTTTCGGTTTCCATCGCGTTCGACAGACGCAGCATCGACAGCGGCACGCGCGCCTGCGCCAGTTGCCGGATCGCTTGCAGCGCCTGCGGCCAGTCGGGCAGAAATACGCCGTAGAAACGCTCGTCCGCCGGCAACGCACTGACCCGCACTTTGACCTCGGAAATGATCCCGAAACGGCCTTCGCAACCGAGCACCATTTCACGCAGATCGGGACCTGCCGCCGACGCTGGGAATGTCGGAATCTGCAGAGGCCCGGCGAAGGTTTCCAGGGTGCCGCCGGCGAACAACTGCTCGATCCGCCCGTAGCGCAACGACTGCTGACCGCTGGAACGACTGGCGACCCAACCGCCCAGCGTCGACAGCTCCCACGACTGCGGAAAATGCCCCAGCGTGTAGCCGCGCGCGCGCAATTGACTTTCCACTTGCGGCCCGCTGGCACCGGGGCCGAATGTCGCCAGCAGGCTCTGTTCGTCGAGGTCGGTCAGGCGATTCATTCGCGCCAGCGACACCGTCAGCACCGGCCGCGCCGATGTCGGCGGGTTGATGTGTCCGGCCACTGACGTGCCGCCGCCGTACGGAATCAGGCATAAGTCCTGATCCTGGGCGAGTTTCAGCAATTGTCGGATCTGCTCGGCGGTTTCCGGAAACGCCACGGCGTCGGGATAGGTGCCCAGCGCGCCTTCGCGCAACGCCAGCCAGTCCGGCAGGCTCTGGCCGCGTGCGTGCAGCAGGCGATCGTGAGTGTCGACGCTGTACAAGCGATGAGGCACCAGGCGCGAGGTCGGCACCTGCGCCAATGCCGCGTCCAGCGTCGCATCGGACAACGTTCGGCCAGCGCCCAGGCGTTCGTGGAGAAATGTCGCGCCCTGGGCCGGCAGTTCGACCACCGTGCCTGCCTCGCCCCAGCCGTTCCAGCGTCGCATGCGTGCGTCCTTTTTTGCCGTCGGATCAAGCTTGCATACTAGTCAGCGCTGGGGTTCTGTCACGGTCGCATCCGGCCAGATCCTGTAGCCAATGGCGCCAAACGTCAGGGCATTTACTTTCGTCGGGCAATCCACTTACCTTGCGCCATTCATTCGCTCACGCGCCGTCAATCAAAGGAGCGCGACCATGCCATCGCTCGGCTTCACTTCCGTTCCGCCGCTGCTCAAATACCTGCGCCATGCCGAACAGTTGGGCATGGCCATTGAGCCTGCGTTGGCGGCGGCCGGGTTGCAGGCGCAGCAGTTGAGCGACAACACCTTGCGTCTGCCGGGTGAGGTGCACGAGCGCTTGCTGGACTATTTCTGCGAGCACTCGGGCGATGGCTTGTTCGGGCTGCACGCGGCGAATTTCGTCCTGCCCAACTCGTGGAGCGTGCTCGGCTACATCACCATGAATTGCGCGACGTTGGGCGATGCGATGAGCCGAATCATGCCGTTCGAAAAACTCGTCGGCGACATGGGCATCAGCCGCGCCGAGGTGCAGGACGATCACGTTCATCTGATCTGGACCTGCCGTTACGAGCGGCCACGGATTCGTCGGCATCTGGTGGAAAACGTGCTCGGTTCGTGGCTGCACTACGCGCGCTGGATTGCCGATACACAGCTGTCGCCGGCCTGCGTATGGCTGGAGCATTCGCGGCCGGATGAGGTGACGCTGGCCGAGTACGAAGCGTTTTTCGGTTGCCCGGTGCTGTTCGATCAGGCGTATTCGGCGCTGGTTGTGCCGCTGGCTTATTTGCAGTTGCCGCTGCGCCAGGCCGATGCGCAATTGCTGCGAACGCTGGAAGAGCACGCGATGGGTTTGCTGGCAACGCTGGAGGATGCATCACTGGCGCAGCAGGTGAAAAACATCCTGCGCGGATTGCTCAAGGAGGGCTTGCCGCGCAAGGAACAAGTGGCGGAACAGCTCAGCGTGTCGGTGCGGACATTGCAGCGGCAGTTGCAGCAGGTTGGGACGTCGTATCAGCAGATTCTCGATGAGCTGCGTCAGGAGTTGGCCGAGCACTATTTGCTCAACAGCACGTTGCCGGTTCAGGACATTGCGCAGTACCTGGGCTTCACCGAACCGCGCTCGTTTCATCGCACCTTCAAGAGCTGGCGCGGGATGCCGCCGGGGGAATTTCGGTTGCGGAATCGGCGGTGATGCTGATGGCCTCTTCGCGAGCAGGCTCGCTCCCACAGGGTTATTGGCTGCGCCCATTTCCGGGTTCACCGCAGATCCCCTTGTGGGAGCGAGCCTGCTCGCGAAGGCATCATTTGCCGCGCCGATTAAACATGTCTTGGCGCATCTGTTTAAAACCGCCAGGCATTCCGCGAAACCACCCACAATTCCTTGCGCTGCTGCCTACGCCTGCGCCAGAATCCGCCGGCTTGTACGCCTTGGGGCCTGCCGGTAACTTGATTCGGTCACTGATTTCTCAGTGATCGAGCTTAGCGGCTCGGACAGCATTCCGGTTGTACAAGTCCAACTCGGTCAGGCTCACGCCTGCGCTTGATGGTGGCTGTGCGCATGGCATCTTCGGATGCACCGGGTTGAATGCTTACCGGTCCGCTAACTTGCGCACAGCTGCCTCCCTTTGCTTAGCGGCGAAAAGGATGCAGCTTCATACGAGGCAAGCATTCATGTTCAAAGTAACCCCAAACCCGCCAACCACCGACCCTGCGTCCCCCTACGAATCCCCCGACTCGAAGAAATTCCACGAAGCCGCCGAACGCGCCCTCGATCATTACCTCGGCACGTCCAGCGCTGAATTCATGGCCCCGCCGTACAAATCCAATACGCTGTACATGGCCAATCCCGACGCCGACAACGAATCGCTGCTGGCCGATGCTTGCGAGACCCTGGGGTCGGCGACGGTGATGCTCAACGATCAGGCGGGGCTGGTGAACGGCTCGCAGCGCAAAACTCTTCAGGGCATCGCGCAGATTGTGATGGTCGCGGAGATGGCGGTGAATCGGGTGCTGGATCGGTTGGTGCCGACGGAATGAGGTGAGTGCCCGCAAGCAATTCAGATGGATGGCTTGCGGGCGGATTCTGCGCGTAGAGCGAACTATCGGGCGTTCAGTTCAAAGACTGATCGCATTGGTAAACACCAACCGATTACCAAACGGATCAGTAATCGTCATGTCCTGACTGCCCCAAGGCATCGCCTGAATCTGCGGGTGCGAGAAGGTGTATTCCTTGGCTATCAGCTGCTGCTGAAACGCCTCCAGTTCATCGGTCTCGATACGCAGCGCCGAACCCGGGCACGCATCGCCGTGATGCTCGGACAAATGCAACACACACTCGCCCCGCGACACCTGCAGATACAGCGGGAAATTCGCTTCGAAGCGGTGCTGCCAGTCGATCTTGAAACCGAGAAAATCGACGTAGAACTCGACAGCCTTGGCCTCATCGAAAATCCGCAGGATCGGGGTGGTTTTGCCGAAGCTCATGGGGTGCTCCCTGACTGATTGGCCCCACAGTGTAGACGGGGAGGATGTCAGCAAATCGGCTTGTTGATGGCATTCTTTAATCGCAATGTGCCATCACCGCATAAAATCAAAAGATCGCAGCCTTCGGCAGCTCCTACATTGGAATGCGATCTCCTGTAGGAGCTGCCGAAGGCTGCGATCTTTGGCGTCATCCGAATCAACGAAAACCTTCGCGCAAATCCCCGTCTCTGGCTAGAAACCGCCCTGCCCTGCCCCCATTCGCCTGCCCGTCGCGATAGCTCAACACGCCGTTGACCCAAACCCCGTCAATCCCCTGCGCCGCCCGTTGCGGATCGTTGAAATCGGCTACGTCGCGCACGGTTTTAGGATCGAACAACACCAGATCCGCCCAATGTCCTTCACGAATCTCGCCCCTTTCCTTCAAGCCAAAGCGCGCCGCCGACAGCCCGGTCATCTTGTGCACGGCGGTGTGCAGCGGAAACAGGCCGACGTCGCGACTGAAATGGCCAAGCACCCGTGGGAAAGCGCCCCACAGGCGCGGATGCGGGAACGGGTCTTCCGGCAGTCCGTCAGAACCGACCATCGAAAGCGGATGAGCGAGGATTCGCCTGACATCGGCCTCGTCCATGCCGTAATACACCGCGCCTGCCGGTTGCAGACGTTTCGCGGCTTCCTCTAGCGGCAATCTCCACTCGCCAGCAATGTCGATCAGGTCGCGGCCACTGACTTCCGGGTGCGGCGTGGACCAGGTGATGGTGATCCGATGGGCGTCGGTGACCTGCTTCAAATCCAGCGTCGAAGAACTCGCCGCGTACGGGTAGCAATCGCAGCCCACGGGATGGGTTTTCGCCGCCTCTTCCAGCGCTGCCAGCAGTTGTGGACTGCGTCCCCAATTACCCACGCCAGCACATTTGAGGTGGGAAATGATCACCGGTGATCGCGCGTGCCGACCGATTTGAAAAGCTTCGTCCATCGCCTCCAGCACCGGGGCAAACTCGCTGCGCAAATGGGTGGTGTACACCGCGCCGAACGCCGTCAGTTCTTCGGTCAGTTGCATGACTTCATCGGTCGAGGCGTTGAAGGCGCTGGCGTAGGCCAGGCCGGTGGATAAACCCAACGCGCCAGCCTCGAGACTGTCGCGCAACTGCTCGCGCATAGCAGTAATTTCGCCGGGCGTTGCGGTGCGGAACAAATCATCGAGGTGATTGCTGCGCAGCGCCGTGTGCCCGACCAGTGCAGCAACGTTCAACGTGGGGTTAGCCGCTTCGACGGCGGCGCGGTAGTCGCTGAAACGCGGGTAAACAAACGCCGCTGCGCTGCCGAGCAGGTTCATCGGGTCCGGCGGATTGCCCTTCAAACTCACCGGCGCAGCGCTGATCCCGCAGTTGCCGACGATCACCGTGGTCACGCCCTGGCTGAGCTTGGGCAGCATCTCAGGTTGGCGGATCACCACGGTATCGTCATGGGTGTGCACGTCGATGAACCCCGGCGTCAGCACCTGGCCGGTGGCGTCGATTTCTTCACTGGCGCTGGCGTCGTGCAGGTCGCCGATGCGTTCGATGCGGCCGTTGAGAATCGCTACGTCGGCCTTGTAGCCGGGCGTGTTGCTGCCGTCGATGATCACGGCATTGCGAATGAGGGTGTCGTAGTGCATGTCAGTCTCCCAGCGGCAGGTGATCGTCGCCGCCACGGTATTCGTCGAGGGCCAGTTTGATCCGCCGCAGCCGTTCTTGATTGTCTTCGGGGCTGGCCAGCGCCAGCTCGGTGGCAAGCACATCGATGGCCAGCAGCATGCCGTAGCGCGCGGCCGTCGGTTTGTAGATGAACGAGGTTTCCGCGCCTTGCAGCGGCAGCACGACGTCGGCAAGTTCAGCAAGGGGCGAATCGCCGCGAGTGATGGCGAGAATGCGTGCGCCGTAGTTGCGCGCCAGCTCGACGGTTTCCAGCAGTTCCGGGGTGATGCCGGTCAGCGAGCAGACGATCAGCACTTGCTCGGCGTTCAGGCTGGCGGCGGTGACGCGCATCATCACCGCGTCGTGGCACACCGCAATCGGATAGCCGAGGCGCACCAGGCGCACTTGCAATTCATCGCTGCACAAGGTCGAGCAACCGCCCATGCCGAACGCGTGAATCATCCGCGCTTGGCCGAGCAATTTCACTGCATCGGCGAAGCGCGATTCGTCGAAACCGGCCAGATGCTGACGCAGCGTGGTTTCGATGTCGCCGACGATCTGCCCGTAAAACGCCGACTGCTCGGGCGTGCCCGCCGGGTCGAGAAAACGGCTGCCGACGCCGCTGGCCTGGGCCAGTTGCAGGCGCAGGTCGCGCAAGTCACGGCAACCAACCGTGCGGGCAAAGCGCGACAGCGTGGCGGTGCTGACCTCGGCCCGTTGCGCCAGCTCTTCGAGGCTGGCGCTGGCAGCAAAGCCGACATCGTCGAGCATCAGCCGGGCGATGCGGCCCTCACCGGCGCTGAAGAAATCCTGGCGGGCGCGGATCTGGTAAAGGATGTCCATGGGCGGCGGGCTCCGGTTACAGCAGGTAGGAAAGGCCGACGGTCAGGGCGAAAGCGACCAGCGAGATCAATGTCTCGAGCAGGGTCCAGGTCTTGAACGTCTGTGCGACCGTCATGTTGAAGTATTCCTTGATCAACCAGAAGCCGCCGTCGTTGACGTGGGAAAAGATAACCGAGCCCGCGCCGGTCGCCAGCACCAAAAGCTCAGGGTGTGGATAACCCAGACCGATGGCCACCGGCGCGACAACGCCCGATGCGGTGGTCATCGCCACGGTGGCCGAGCCAGTGGCAACGCGCATCAGCGCCGCGAACAACCAGCCCATGATCAGTGGCGACAGGTGGAATTCGTGAGCGAGGCCGACGATCTGATCGGTGACGCCGGCATCCACCAGAATCCGGTTCAAGCCACCACCCGCGCCGACCAGTAAGGTGATGCTGGCGGTCGGCGCCAGGCATTCGTTGGTGAATTTGAGGATCGATTCGCGGTTGAAACCCTGAGCAATGCCCAGCGTCCAGAAGCTCAGCAAAGTCGCCAGCAACAGCGCGATCACCGAGTTGCCGATGAACAACAGAAACTGGTTGAACGCACTGCCGGGGGTGGAAATCAGGTTGGCCCAACCGCCGATGAGCATCAGCACCACCGGCAGCAGAATGGTCGTCATGGTGATGCCGAAGCCCGGCAATTTGTCGCGCGGCTCGCGCTCGAGAAATTGCTTTTCCAGCGGGTTGTCCGCCGGCAATTGAATGCGCGGCACGATGAATTTCGCATACAGCGGGCCAGCAATGATCGCGGTGGGAATGCCAATGGCGATCGCGTACAGCAAAGTCTGCCCGACCGAGGCCTGATAGGCCTGCACCGCGAGCATCGCCGCCGGGTGCGGTGGCACCAGTGCATGCACCACCGAGAGCCCGGCGACCATCGGCAGACCGACCATCAGAATCGACACGCCAACCCGGCGCGCCACGGTAAACGCAATCGGCACCAGCAAGACGAAACCGACTTCAAAGAACAGCGGCAGACCGACCAGAAACGCGATGCAGACCATCGCCCAGTGCGCGTTCTTCTCACCGAATCTGTCGATCAGCGTGCGCGCCATCCGCTCGGCACCGCCGGACTCGGCCATCATCTTGCCGAGCATCGTCCCCAACGCCACCACCAGCGCAATATGCCCCAGCGTCTTGCCGACGCCAGCCTCATACGCGCCGACCACAGCGGACGGCGGCATCCCGGCGACCAGCGCCAGACCAAGGGATATCAGGGTGATGACAATGAATGGATTGAGCCGGTAACGGGCGATCAACACGATCAGCGCGATGATGGCCACGGCGGCATACACCAGCAGCCAATAGCCGAAGGAAGGCGTCATGCGGTACTCCTCGAAAGGGTCACGTTCGAATGGGTTGTGAAACTCATAAATCATTTCGAGACCGGGATTTCAAACCGCATGAAAGTAATTTTCGTGGAGAGACAAGGCGTGTCGCTGTCGGATACGACGTGTGTTGGTTTATGAAAATCACCCACCGAAGTTTTCATCAGCGAAACGTTTCATCAACCTTCGGGTTTGCGCGCCCCTGTTTATCTCCGGAAACATACAACACGAATAAAACTGCCAAAACAGACTAAAACCTGCAAAAACAATTCTTTCAGAAGTTTACCCGCGAATCACTTATTTCAATTATTTCCGTCTTACTTGCAGCGCAGAATATTCCTACATTTATAATTTCGCCAACCGAGTTATGTTTGCCGCCCCAAAGACACAACGCTGACCGGCAGACTTAGAATATGAATGAAATAGAACCTGACAACTTCAAGAAGATCACAAATTCGGCAGGCACTGATTCTCTCGAAATATACAACACCACCATCAGCTCCGTGCTTGATGTGATAAGGCAATCGAAACAACAATACAAAAACACCCTGAAAGACAGCGACTCAAAACTGTTCGCCGATAAAATTCACGACTACGCCAGCAGTGTTGCCAGGCAAATAACTCGCGAGCAAATGGAACGCCAGCTTCACAAGACAGAGAGTGACCGCAACAAGCGTGACCTGAGCGTCACCGAAGCGAGCTATAACAATTTATTTAAAGAAAACTGGGGGATCTTTTGCGCGCAGAACGATATAGCTGCAATCGATTCGCCAGCAGCCTATCTGCGTGCCCTGTATATATTTGCCGGCCAACTTGATGCAGACGAAAAAAATGAGCGAAAAATAGACACGCTTCGCCCGGATATCAGTGAACAGAAAATAGATGCCGCCAGTGTTTTCGAATCGATTCCGGCGTTGCAACTCGTCAACGCTGTACTCGCTAAAAAAATTCAGAACCATCCACTCCACGCGAGGGACAAGGAGGCTTTGGAAATAATGTCAAAGCAAACCAAACCTCTGCACTTCCCGTACCATCACCAGCACCGCCGGTGCGTGGCAGCGCTCGCCACGAAAAATGAACGACCAGGTATTCTTGACTACAAGTTACAGCTTGACTGGCCGGATTCTTTTTTCCAGAAATCTATCAAGGCAAACCTGCTACAGCATTGCAACACTCAGATAAAGATGTCGAGTCTTGGCAAAAGGCAAATCGATGTTCTGACCGCCAGACTCGCAGAATATACCAGCCCAACAGATCCACAGACAGGCGCAGCAAACAGTGTCGTGGATAGATCCGAAATAAAAAATGGATGCTACGATCTTGATCGGTTTGCCTCACAAACCAACTGCGCTCCGGCACAGATCAAGCAACTCCTTGAACTGCAAATTACCAAGTCATACCCCTCACACGATTCGTTTCTGGTGGTAACCGATATACCTAACAGCGAACAAAAACGCATTTCGTTGACATACCAAAATGCCGATGCGCACATGTTCACTGCCCTTGACCGTTTGCAGCGAATGATACGTTTGCACAGATGGACTGACATCTCGCTGGAGGAGCTCGATGTGTTGGTCTGCAGCGCAACCCTTGGCAAGAACATTGATACATTCATTACCAACTCGACATTAAGTGCTCTGGGTGTTTATCAATATTTCAATCAACGCTGTGGGATTGAGGCAGAGGAATTCGCTGCCCTTCTATACCGCCTGCCCACCCGCCCAATCAACGGCCGTACCTCTTTGTTCGATCGTGTTTTCCAGCGTAATCTCCTGGCTGCCAACCCGTTCAAACATGAAACAGGCAGTATCGAAGCATCTCCTGCACTCCTTGCCGATGGATTGAATATTCAGATTACGCAGGATTCGTTCGGATTCATTGCGCGGTTAACCAAAAAACATCTTGGCAAGTTTCATCAAAACCTGATCAGTGCTTCATCCATTTATCGTCAGGCGCGCGTAGCACAACTGTTTGGTTTGTCCCCGCTCGAGTGTCATGAATTAGCCGATTTACTGGGCGGTGAAGCATTCGAGCGACTTCTGGTAACAGGACAGTCGGGCGATGAGGGCGAACCCGACTTCCTCCATCTGCTGATGGCATTGGACGGAGTGATGACGTGGTTGCGTTCGGCCGGCCTGACAGCGGCCCAACTATTGCGCATGCTGGGCCGCCGTCTTCCTTTTGCTCGTGAAACGCTGCCTGCGCATTTGGCGGCGATACGCGCAACGCGTCATACGACGGAAGAAGAACCGCAAATCCTCGCAATACAGCAGCTGTTGCAGGACGTTGCAGGGCTTTCGGCGCAATACGTACCCTGCGTCATGAAAATGGTGGGTACCAACGAACAATCGCTCGATGCGCAAATCAGGGACGGGAAGAACCTGCTGGTGAACAGATCACTGGCTGCCGCGGAAATCTGCCAGGCACTGAACATAAGCAGCGACGCACTGCTGACATTGTTGAACACACCGGATTTGCTCAAAGCGCAATGGCAAAACGTATTTCAATTACCAGAGCTTTATTGCCTCGAACGTTTTGCCAATTACAGTCGACGCGATGAAAACGCAAGCGAAAAACTACTCGGTTACTTGTCCTCAGCCCAAACCGTTCAGTCAAAAGACGCCAATGATGCGCTGAGGGATCTTCTTGCTGTCGAACGCCCCCTGGACATCCTGACTAGCCAATTACCCAAGAGCCATGTCGAGAACATGCAACAACTGGACTGGATCATCCGCCACCTCGACGTATCCACCCGTACAGGGCTTTCGTTGAAAGGCTTGCGCGATCTTTTGAAGTTGAACGACGAAAGCTCGATGAAAGACTGGAGCATCGTCGCAGCCGAACTTCTCCCAGGCAAAAATGTTTAAGGACTGAACATGAACACCATAGAAATTCAAAAGCACTTGGAAGAAGATCTGCGCGATGCCCAGGTGGCTTATTACCTTCACCTCGAAGCATCTGCAAATGCCAACACCAGGATCACCTCTGCCGAAGCACTCTACGATCATTGTTTGTTCGATGCGCTGATCAGTCATGATGTGTCAGCGACGCCGGTCAGCTTTGCCATTTCCAGCCTTCAACATCACCTGGAACTGATCATGACTCGCCGTTCGTCCGGCTATGCGCTGACCGAGGAGCAACGCGCTTACTGGCACAATGTTTTGAGCCATTACCCGACATGGGCGGCCCACCAGCAACTGATGTATTTCCCTTCGCTTTATCTTGACCCGACATTGCGAGTCGATAAGAGCGAAAATTTCCGCCAACTGGAAAACGATCTGACGCAGGGCCGGATCGACGCAGCGACCGCACAAAAAGCGATTCTGGGTTATCTGACCCGATTTGAAGAAGTGGCTAACCTGAAGATCCTCAGCGGCTATATCGATGGCGATGATGCCGACAACGGTATTTATTATCTGCTGGCCAAATCACGCTCTTCTGAACGCTATTACTGGCGCTCGCTCGATATGTCGCAGCGACCTGTGAAACTGTCCGCTTCCGGATCCGAAAAAGTCGAACGTCCCGATCCTCAGGCGTGGAGTCAATGGGAGAAAGCCGATGTGCCCATTTCACAAAATGCCATTGAGCAAACCATTCGGCCCGTTTGGTTCAACAATCGGCTTTTCGTATTCTGGGCAGAAAGTTATCACCAGCATCCTGATCAGCTCACAGAGAAAAGTTCAAGCGCAAGAAGCAATCCACAGCTCAAACTCAATTACGCGTGGCGCAAAATAGATGGTAACTGGAGCCTGCCGACGGCGTGTCTCGAAAGTTTTTTCAACGGCAGCCTATGGAGTGCCGCAACACCCGAGAAACTGAAGGAAAACATTACGACTTACGCTTTTGAAGAAAATAACCGGATCGCAATAGGCCTTGCACTGGGTGGGGAAAATGTGACCGGCTTTATCGACAAGAATTTTTCGATCTCGATAACCGACAGGAGTTCGCCCGAAAAAGCACAGCGTGAACAGTTGAAGGCTGCCATTGAGCTCCTTCCCGGCTCAGACAGCCTGATGATGAAAAATAATCAAAAGACTCAGTGGAAGATCGTCACTGAGGGCTCGTCTCAACTATTGCGATTGCGGGAAGAACGCGCCGGTTCTTCGTCCGGCGCTGATAAGCAGATCAGTCTCAATACCGGCTTCGCCGCCGAGATGATCCGGCGCGCGGAGAACAGTCTGGATGAGTTGTTCAACCTTGACTCACCGAAATCCGAACCTGTCGCGCCAGATTCAACCCGCCCGAGCCGCCAGGCGCTGGATTTTCACGGTGCTTATGGCCAGTACTTCACGGAATTGTTTTTGTATGTGCCATGGCTGGTCGCGAGCCGTTTGAACGCAGAGCACCGTTACGAACAAGCGTTGAAGTGGACCAACTATCTTTTCGATCCCTGGGGCCAGGATGAGTCCGGCCAACAACAACTGTGGAAATCGGAACCCCTGAATCCTGTCGAAGAGCCCTCCTATGCGCAGAATGATCCTTATGATCCGCACCAGATCGCACTCAGCCATCGCGTGCATTTTCGCAAAGCGGTGTTTTTCCTCTACGTGGATATTCTGCTCAATCGTGCTGATGAGGCCTATCGCCGGCTGACGACCGAAAGCCTTGGCCAAGCGAAGTCCCTTTATTTGCAAGCGCAACACTTGCTTGGCGACCGCCCGGTGATCAACGGGCCGAAGGCCGTCTGGACGAACCTCACCCTGAAAGACCTGGCCAGCACTGACCTGACGCAGATGAAAAAACTCGAGCAAGAGCTCATCAAGGGCGACAGCGTGCAGCTTCAGCCAGGCAGGCAAAACACCGCGCTACCGCTCGCGCTTCCGGCGAGCAGTCATCTGCGCATTCCTTTCCACCCGGATCTGCTCAAGCGTTGGGATCAGGTGGAAAGTCGCCTTTATAACTTGAGACATGGTCTGGACATCGCCGGTAAACGCCAACCCGTTCGCGTGTTCGAAGCACCTCGAGACCCTCGCACACTGTTGCGCGCTGGCGCCCCCGGCGGGCCGAGTGATACACGCTCCTCCCCTGCCGCCAGCCGGATTCCGCATTACCGCTTCAATGTGATGCATGGCCAGGCGCTGAGCGCCGTTGACAATCTGATTCAGTTCGGCGGGACGCTGCTTTCGCTGATCGAGCGTCAGGAGCAAACGCAACTTCAGGAGGTTCAGCAACAACAAGCCTGGGCGCTGGCATCGCTGTCCGTCGAGTTGCAGACACAAGCGTTGCGCGCCGAACAGCAGAGCCACAAAGCGCTGCAGGTGGGCAAAGCGATCGTGCAGCAGCGGCTTGAACATTTTGAAACCTTGCTCAAACAGGACATCAGTGCCGAAGAGACCAATGCCAGCCAGTTGTACCTGCGTAGCGGTGTAGGCGAGCAGCTGGCATTGGCTTCCCAGGTAGGCGCCGGCGCGCTGATGCTCGCGCCAAACACCTTCGGCCTCGCCAATGGCGGCATGCGCTGGGAAGGCGCCCTGCATGCCTTGAGCGCAATCGCCCAAGGGGCGGCTGCCGCTGACCGAATGGCCGCCAGCCACCTGGATCGCACGGCCCAATTCACTCGGCGCCGTGAAGAGTGGACATTTGCACGTGATCAGGCCGCACTGGAACTGTCACAGATCGATGCCCAGTTGCAAGCCACGGAGGAACAGCGCAAAGCCAGCGCATTATTGATGCGTCAGGCCGAGACCACGTTGTCCCAGGCCAAGAGTAATCACGACTTTCTCAGCACGCGCTTCACTCAGGCACAGTTGTATCAATGGCTTGGTACTCAGCTCGCGCCTCTTTACAGCCAGGCTTACGACATGACTCTGGCCCTGTGCCAGGCCGCCGAGGCAGCGTGGCAGTACGAGATTGCCGACTTTGACACGACCTTCCTGCAGCATGGCACCTGGCAGAACAACCAGCGCGGCATGGGGGCTGGCGAGCACCTCAAGCTGGCGTTGACGAAAATGCAGACGGACTACTTGCAGCGCAATGGCAGGGATCTGGAGATCCGCAAAACCGTGTCGCTGCGCGAGCTCAAACAACAGAAAAAGATTGACTGGAACGTGGTACTGGGTGATTTCAAATCCACCGGCAAATGCGATTTCGAATTTGACAAAGACCTGTTCGAGCGCGATTACAACAATCACTACCTGCGCCGGGTCAAGACCATCAGCGTTTCGTTCCCGGCGGTTCTCGGCCCGTATGAAAACGTCCGGGCGACCCTGATGCAAGTGTCCAGCAAGGTGGAATTGGCTGCGGCCGAGAACCCGCCGGTCAAGCAAGACCTGCGGGTCAATGAAGTCATCGCACTGTCGACCGGCGTTGACGATAACGGCCTGTTCACCCTCAATTTCAACGATGATCGCTATCTGCCGTTCGAATTTACCGGGGCCATTTCCAGCTGGCGCCTGTGCCTTTCCAATCATGAAGGCCAAACGACGTTCATCGATTCGCTGACTGACGTGCTCGTCCACATCAACTACACGGCCAGGTCGGCGGGAGGCCAGCAGTGAGTCGCCCGGAGTCCATGTCCATCAATATTCCCGCGCTGCCCAAGGGTGGTGGCGCCATCCAGAGCGTGGGTAAAGGCTGGGGGCCGGTAGGGCCGACCGGCGCTTGCAGTTTTCAGCTGGCGATGCCGATTTCGCCGGGGCGCGGTTTCGACCCGGCCCTGACCCTGGGTTATTCGAGTTCGGCAGGTAACGGTGTGTTCGGTATCGGCTGGAGCCTGCCGACACCGGCAGTGACGCGGGTGACCGGTAAAGGCGTGCCGACTTACACCAGCGAAGACGAAATCGCCGGCCCTGACGGCGTCGAATGGTATCCGGCGCAGGCGAGCCAGCAGGACAAGTTCAACGGTCTCGAGCTGAAAAAAACCTACACGGTCACGCGCTATCACGCCCGTGTGGAAAGCACTTTCGACCGGGTTGAACATTGGTCTGCCGACGATGACCGCGCCGGTTTCTGGCTGGTCCATGGCGCTGATGGCACCCTGCATCTGTTTGGCCGTCAGGCCAGCGCACGACGGGCTGATCCTGCCAATCCGCAGCGCGTCGGTGAATGGCTGCTGCAGGAAAGCGTCAATACTTCAGGCGAGCATATTCTCTACGAATATCAAGCCGACATGGAGGGTGGAGAAACCACGGCACAGCGTTATCTGAGCCGTGTGTGCTATGGCAACGAAAAAGCCCAGCAACATCTGTATCTGTGGCGGCCGAAGCGTCTGGAATCCGTGCGCTGGCATTTTGAGCTGATCCTGGACTACGGCGGACGCGCCACCGGATATCGGCAAAAACCCGCGTACGTGTCCGACCGCGCAGCCAATCGCGACGATGAGGTTCTCAATTACGCCTACGGCTTCGAGTTGCGCACAACGCGCCTGTGTCGGCAGATTCTGATGTTCCATTGGTTCCCCACCGAACTGGGAGAGACTGCGCAGCTGGTCAGACGCCTGCTGCTCGATTATCGGCAGACGGAGGCGGGATATCATTTGCTGTCGGCGGCTCATGAGCAAGCATTCGACGAATCGCCCGAGCCCGAAAGCCATCCGCCTGTGGAGTTCACCTACAGTGAATTTACGCTGCAACCGTCGGCTTGCGCCTGGGCTGGCTTCAACCAGATGCCCAAAGTCGCCGGCCACCGCATGGAGTGGGTCGATCTGTATGGCGAGGGCTTGCCGGGGCTGCTCTATCAGCAGCATGACCATTGGCGCTATCGCGAGCCGCTGCGGGGCGAGCGGAACACTGACAGCGTTGTCTACGGCGACGGGCAGCTTCTGCCCGCCATGCCAATGCTCAACAGTGCGTCCCGGCAAGCGCTGAGCGACCTGACCGGCGACGGCCGTCTGGACTGGATCATTGCGCAACCGGCCATGAGCGGCTTTTTTTCCATGACACCGAATCGCTCGTGGAGCGACTTCAGCACGTTCACTGCATTACCTCTGGATTTCTTCAACGATAAAGCGCATCAGGCTGATCTGATCGGCGAAGGTCTTGCCGATCTTGCACTGATCGGGCCACGCAGCATTCGGCTGTACGCCAACCAGCGTCGGGACGGGTTCGCCGCAGCCCATGAAGTCGCCCGCGCAGCTGACGAAGACAATCTTCCGCTCTTCAGCGATTCGAAGCGCGAGCTGGTCGCCTTCAGTGACCTGCTGGGTAGCGGCCAGCAGCATCTGGTGCGCATCCGTCACGATGAGATCAAAGTGTGGCCAAACCTCGGCCGTGGGCGTTTTGGCCAGGGGCGGGCTTTGAGTTGGCCCGGTCTTGCGCCCGAAACCTTCGATGCCTCGCGCATCCGTCTGGCGGATCTCGACGGTTCGGGCGCGGCCGACCTGATTTACCTGACGGCAGAACACGCACTGATCTTCCTCAATCGTGCCGGCCACGGCTTCGACTCACCCATGACATTGGCCTGGCCCGACACATGGCGCTTCGACGACCTGTGCCGTGTCGATGTGATCGATACCCGGGGACTGGGCTGCTCCAGCCTGATAATCCATTCGCCCCGACAGTCGCCACAACACTGGCGCTATGACTTCGTCCGGCACAAGCCCTACCTGCTGACCGCATCGAACAACAACATGGGCCAGTCTACGAGCATTGCTTATCGCAGCTCCGCGCAGGAGTGGCTGGACGAGAAAGCCGAGCGCTTGAAGGAAAAGAAAGTCGATCTGGCCTGCCATTTGCCCTTCGCCTTGCATCTGGTCAGAAGCCAGACGCAACGGGACGAAATCACCGGGAATCGGCTGACGCGACGATTCAGTTATCGCCAGGGCTATTACGACAGCAGGGAGCGGCAACTGCGAGGCTTCGGGCTGCTGATCGAAACCAGCAGCGAGCGCTTGTCCAGCGCCGACCTCATGCCACCGAGCAGGACCCGCCAGTGGTTTCATACCGGCCAGCCAGGCGAGCCATCCCGCCTGGGTTATGACACATCCGACAAACATGCATTGCCCTTGGGCAAGGTCTATGTGAGTCGGTATCAGAACAGCGAAGACATCGCCGTCGAAGCGACCGATGAGGCCACCAGCCGGGCGATTGCCAGAGCCCTGTGCGGGCGCTTGCTACGGCGCGAGGTTTTCGAGCTCGGCCCCACAACGAAACTGCGCAAGCTGCTGCAGGTAGAAGAACACCGTTATCACGTGCGCCTGCTGACCCCGCAGCAGGTTGCGCGAGGCCACATCCGCGTACTGCCGCTGGAACTTGAATCGATCAATTACAGCTACGACGGCTTCGTTGCAGATCCGCAATGCCTGCACACGATCAATGCCCGCCGCGACCGGTTCGGCGCCGTAGAGCAGAGTTTCCAGATCCATTACGCCCGTCGCCTGAGCGCCAATGACACCGCGCCCTTCGACCAAACCGATGAAAACGCCTGGTGGAAAGACGCCCACGACCCAGCGCAACAGCGTTTCTACATCAGCGAGAACAGCGCCCGATACATTCATCTCACCCACGATGCGGGTTGGCGTCTCGGCCTGCCCTGGCGCCAGCGCAGCCAGGCATACGAAGCGGGCAAGTCACCGGCAGTCGATGGATTGAGTCCGAGCGAGATCAGCTACGAAGCGTTTGCCAAATGGCTTGTCGATTCTGGCGTTGCGAAGAAAGGCGTGCTCACCGGGTTGTCGGTACAACGCTACCAGAATGCCCGCAGCGGCCACGTATTGCCCGACGGTGTGGCTGAAGTGGCCGGCATCGGCGCCTATCTTGAAACGGCCGAACTTGACCAGACGTCATTGCGTGCCTTCGACACTCTGGCGCCCGAGCTTCGGCCCGACGACACATTGCTCACACGCTTTGGCTATGAGCGCATGACTGACTGGCTCGACCCCGACGCGCAACACAGCTTCTGGTCGGTCAAGAGCGGCTTCGTGAGCGTGGCTTCGGGCAAAGGCTTCCATAAAGTCAAATCGCAGCAGACCACCGCACACCAGGGGCCGGTGACCATCGAGCATGATGCGTATCACTGCTGTGTCATCGCCATTCGCCAGGAGGACGGCTGTACCACCCGGTGCAAATACGACTACCGGGTGATGGCGCCAACGCAGATTACCGACGCCAATGGCAACATCAATGAAGTGCTTGTGAACCGTTTCGGCGAGGTATTGGCCAGCAGTGTGCATGGAACCGAACAGGGCCGACCGGTCGGATTCGCCGGGCTGAGCAGCTACCGGCGACCGGATGCTCTGACACCGGCGGGCGCAATTGCAGATCCGCAAGGCGCATTGCAGAAGGTAGCGAGTATCGCGGCGTACGATGTGTTCAGCTGGATGGGCCGCATTGAAGCGGATGCACGGCGCGACGGTGAATGGCTGATGCGCTGCGTAGCGCAGGGTCTGCTGTTACCCGACGGCCACATTTGCGCACGCGCCCGCGAACTCGCGGCCAGTGGCGCTCGGTTGAGCGAGGATGCGCAACGGCTCGCAGCACTGATTGCGCAGACGCGTCGCGAGCCCGTGCACACAGCCTTGTTGAGCGCAGACCGTTATCCCGGCGATCAGCAGCAGATCCGTATTTCCCTCAGTTGTCTGGATGGCTTCGGGCGGGAGTTGCAAAGCAAACAAAAGGTCGAGCCGGGTCTGGCATACCTCGTGGAAGACAGCAGTCTCGTCCTTGACAACCATGTGGCACGCGAAGGCTTCACCACCACGCGCTGGTGCGTCACGGGCCGGAAGGAATACAACACTCAGGGCCTGCCGATCCGGATCTACCGACCGTACTTCGCCAATCATCATGGCTACATCAACGACACGTCCATGCGCACGCTGGATCATCACGACCTTCAGCATTACGACGCGCTGGGCAGACCCACCGAAACGGTTCTGGCGAGACAGGGCACGATTTCATATCTGCGTCGCCAGCGCTATCACCCTTGGTACTCAGTCATGGAAGACGAAAACGACACCCTTGAAGAAGCGCTGTCCGCAACCTCGCAAGGAGTGCAAGCATGAGCGCACGCCTGCACAACAAGACCCCCAACGTCAGTGCCGTCGACAGTCGAGGCCTGGTGGTGCGACACATCGCTTATTACCGCAGCAGCGAATCGGCGATACCTGCGACCGCTCGGGTCACCCGGAACACCTACGACAGTGCCGGACATCTGGTCGAGCAGCGGGATCCCAGACAAGGGGCACGAAAACGGACCCCGAATCGCAGGATGTACTACACGCTGTCGGGCACCCCGTTGGGCGTTGCCTGTGTCGATTCCGGATGGAGTCTGGCACTGGCAATGGCCACCGGCCAGATTGGCAGGCGTTGGGACCAGCACGGCAACCTCTGGAACATGGAATACGATCGCCAGCTACGTCCGGTGCGCATCGATGCCCAGTCGCCGGATCAGCCCATGCGCGTTGCCGAGCGTTTTACCTACGGCGACAACTCGGCCAACTCTGCACAACGCAATTGCTGCGCCAGACTGGTGCGTCACGATGACAGCGCCGGCACGCTGTCGAACGATGCCTATGCGCTGTGTGGAGAACCGTCCAGCCAGACACGCCGCTTACTCCTCGATTCACAGCTGCCAGACTGGCCAGACGCTGTAGAGACACGCGACGCCCTGCTTGAAGCCCGGCGCCATACCACCCACTGGCGGTATGACGCGAGTGGCGCAATGCTGGAGCAAACCGATGCGGCAGGCCATACCCAGCGCTACACATTCAATGTCGCCGGGCAGTTGAAAACGCTACTTCTGAAGATCGCTGGCCAGTCCGCCGAACGCGTGATCATCAGCGACATCGAGTACAACGCATTTGGGCAGATCCAGAGCCAACGGGCCGCAAACGGTGTGACCAACCGCGCCAGATACGACTCGGCCAGCGGTCGCCTCTGCGCGCTGAGTGCCGCGAAGGGCGCCCGCGTCCTGCAGGACTTGCAGTACACCTTCGACGCGGTGGGCAACGTCTTGTCGATTACCGACAAGGCCCAGCCCGACAGCTATGCGAACAACCAGCAGGTACAGGCCATCAGCCGTTTTACCTATGACAGCCTCTACCAATTGATCAGCGCAACTGGCCGCGAGTCGCAGGCAGCCATCACCCAGGCAAAACTGGCGCCTGCCGCCAGCATGGCGATCCCGGCCGGAGAGTTGTTCAATTACACGCAGCATTTTGCCTATGACACTGGCGGTAATCTGACCACGCTGCGCCATGTTCGCGACGGCAACCAATACACGAGAAATCTGAATATTGCCGATGACAGCAATCGTCTTGTTTCATGGAACCAGGGCCACGCCGTCACCGACACAGCCATGGGCACGGATATCCGAGGGAATCTGCTGAGCTTGCAGCCCGGTCAGCCACTGCAATGGAATGCCTTGGGCCAACTGGCTGGCGTGACGCTGGTCAGCCGTAAAAACGGTATCGATGACGAAGAACTTTACACGTATGACGGCAGCGGTCAGCGCGTGCGCAAATGCCGCACGTATCACGGCGGGACAGTTGTTCATCGCGATGAGGTGGTCTACTTGCCGGGGCTGGAATTGCGTGCGCAAAACAGGCAGCGCCTGGAGGTCATTACGATGCAGGCCGGCCGATGCAGCATCCGCTATCTGCACTGGGCCGAAGGCAAACCCGCAGGCATGAGCCCCGGCCAGCAAATGCGCTATAGCCTGGAGGATCCTTGTGGATCGTACATGCTGGAGCTTGATGACGACGCAAGTCTGATCAGCCAGGAAGCTTACTATCCCTTTGGGGGCACGGCCTGGAGCGCAGCGCGATCAGTCATCGAGGCGCAATACACAACGGTGCGCTACTCGGGCAAGGAACGCGACAGCAGCGGTCTGTACTACTACGGACAGCGCTATTACGCCCCGTGGCTGCAACGCTGGATCAGCGCCGATCCGGCGGGAACCGTCGACGGTTTGAACCTGTTTTGCATGGTGGGCAACAACCCGATCAGATACAGCGATCAGGGCGGTCTGCAGAAATTCGAAGCGCTGAACTTTGTCGATATCGCTGATAGCGCAATCCAGCGTGCCCCGAATGCACACTTCAAAAGCCGAGCCTATTCAACGTTTTCGACCAAAACCGGCGAATACCTGAAGGGCGCAATAACCCATTCGCGCTCAACCGGTGATCTGAACCAATCGGCCGCTCAAAGCACTGACAGCGCGCAAAAACCGGCGCCCTCCAGTCCCAAGGACATACCCAGAGGTGTAAAGAACCGCACGGCACACGCAGCCTACGCCCAGGCAGACGATCCGGCGTCGCCGCTGATTGGCTCATTCTTCAATCTGCCTGGCAGTCCCAGTGGCAAGAACCCTTTTCCCGGTATCACGGTGAATGAAACCGACTACACGACTAACGGCATTCCGAGTTTCAATGCCGTCAGAAAACGCGTGCAGAGTGGCCGGGCAATCAGTGCACCATTTGCGGAAAACGAGTTACTCGCACCGAGCGACCTGGGCACGTACTCGGTAACCAACATGAAAGTGTTTCTGGATGCTGTAGAAAGCGCTTATAAAAACTTCAGCGCAACGCCATTGCATGCGAGAACCAGAAAGTTGATCGAGGCTCACATCGAGGCTAACCCGGTTATCCCGATACGCGCAGGGGTCGCCGGGCTTCACGCAGATGTGCAGGCTATCAATCATGTCGCCAGCGAACTGCAGAAAAAAGAAAATGGCAACTTTGATGAAGTCACGTTTCAGCGAGCAATGTTCAACACTGTCCTTTACGTGCAGAAATTGACCGTACCTGGCAGTCAGAACTTCCCGGCCTGCGGCAATTGCACCGGGATCATTCCGAAAAATGTGGCCGTGGCCACTGGCTTGTCGCCCTTTGGACGCCACCCTTCGAGTACACGCGCCAGGCACTTTTCCGGCTGAATAACCCCCGTTGTTTCACAGGTTGGTCGCATTCCTCTGCCAGGGATGCAATCAACCTGTGCTCGTCAAACGCCAATTCACTGTTGCGCAGGAAACGCGATTCAGCCCGTGAACTCGGCGCTCGCGTAGGCGGCGAGTTTGCCCTGAATGAAGTCGAGGAAGCACTGGATGCGCAACGCCAGTTGCGAGTTGCGGTAATACACCGCGTTGATCGGCTGGCGGTAACCGCTGTTGAATTCGCCGAGCAGGACTTTCAGGCGTCCGGCGCGAATGTCGTCGATGGTCATGAAGTGCGACAGACAGGCAATGCCCTGCCCTTCCAGCGCCAGGTGCCGCACGGTCTCGCCGCTGGAGGCGCTGATCGCCGGAGTGATGGGCCAGCGGTCGCCATGCACATAGCGCAGCGGCCATTGGTTGAGGCCTTCGTTCTGGGTGAAGCCGAGCAGCGTGTGTTCGCTCAAGTCCGCGACCTGTCGTGGCGCGCCGTGCTTTTTCAGATAGGCCGGGCTGGCGACAATCAACAACGGACTGCAGCCGAGCGAACGCGCGTGCAGCGTCGAATCGGCGAGGGTGCCGATGCGAATGGCGATGTCGGTGCTTTGTTCGAGCAGGTCAATGATCAGGTCGTTGCTGTTGAGTTCGAGCTGAATGTCCGGGTACAGACGGCGGAATTCGTCGATGTAGGGAACGACCGCGTGGAGCATGAACGGCGACGCGGCGTTGATTCGCAAGCGCCCGGACGGGGTTTGCTGGCGCGAGGAAAGGCGTTCCTCAAGTTGCTCCATCTGATCGAGAATCAGCTTGGCCTGTTCAAAGAAATACTTGCCCTCCTCGGTCAGGTCCATGCGCCGCGTGGTGCGGTTGATCAGCGTGGTGTCGAGCTTGGCTTCGAGCTTCGACAGCGTGCGGCTCACCGCCGAGGGCGTTTGCCCGACCTGCTCGGCGGCAGCGGAAATCGAACCGCACTCGATCACACAGACGAAAATCTGCAACTCATCGGATCTGGCTTTCACGGGTGTCCTCGCTGGAATCGCCGATCACAGCCAGTCGCCATGCCCCCGTAGGAGCTGCCGAAGGCTGCGATCTTCTGCTGTGACCCCGATATTAGCCTGAAAGCCTCAAGCCTTGAGACCAAACACCTCGGTCAGATGCTGCTCGTAGCGCACCACATCATTCTCGATGTTCGGACGCTTCATCACGTCCACGCAGAGGAAGGTCGGCAACGCGGTCATGCCAAGAAACTCGTTGGCCTTGTGGAAAGGGAAGTACACCGCGTCCACGCCCTTGGCTTCGAAGAAATCGCTCGGGTCATCGAACGCCTGCTGCGGCGCGTTCCAGGTCAGCGAGAGCATGTATTGCTTGCCCTGAATCAAACCGCCGCTGCCGTACTTCTGCGAGGCGTCGGAACGGGTGCGACCGTCGCTGGCGTAGAGGCTGCCGTGACCTTCGGTGAAGACTTCGTCGATGTACTTTTTCACCGTCCACGGCGCGCCCATCCACCAGCCCGGCATTTGATAAATGATCACGTCGGCCCAGAGAAACTTGGCCACCTCTTCGGCGACGTCGTAGCCCTCGTCGATGAAGGTGGTCTTGACGTCGACCCCGCCGCGATCGAGCACGCTCAGCGCGGTCTCGTGCAGGGTGGTGTTGTAGCGACCGTCGGAGTGGGCGAATTTTTTACCGCCATTGAGCAAAAGGACTTTTTTCATCGGAAAACCTCGGTGCAGCCCTTGGGCTGGATATAAACGGAAAATGCAATGGCCGGCAGATTAACGATCGGCCTCGCGCGGAAACAGCCACGTCGGCGCAAAATACAATTGACCAAAACGCACGAATCGATAGCCAATTGTTGCCGTAACATTCGCAGCTTTCTTGATTCGAGGAAGTTGTGATGAGTGAACGTCAGGGTTTCATCCTGCACGCCAAGACCCGCCCGGAAAAAGCCGCCGAGTTCGAAGCGCTGTTCCGCGCCTATGTCGAACCGAGCCGCGCCGAACCGGGCTGCATCGAGTACCACATGCTGCGCGACAAGGAAGATCCGACGCTGTTTATCTTTTACGAGATCTGGGCAAGCCAGGCGCATCTGGATGTGCATTCGGCATTGCCGCACATGAAGGAATTCTTCGCCAGGCGCATGGACTATCTGGAGCGGGATTTCGATATCCGTCCGATCGACATGCTCAGCGAATCCTCGGCTAGCCGCTGATCAGCAAATGGCCGCCGAGCGCGCCCAGACCGATAAAGAACACGCGCTTGAACAGCGCGGCACTGATGCGCTGGCGCAGCCATTGGCCGAGCCACATGCCGAGCATGGCCGGGATCAGCGCCAGCAGCGAGGCGCTCAATTCGCCGCCGCCCAGTTCGCCGTGCCACAACAGCCCCCCCGCCAGCGCCAGGGTCGAGACGGTGAACGACAGACCGAGCGCCTGCACCAATTCATCGCGGCTCAGCCCCAAGGCTTGCAGGTAGGGCACCGCCGGAATCACGAACACGCCGGTGGCTGAGGTGATGACGCCGGTGATCAGGCCGCACAACGGGCCGAGCCACCGTTCATGACGCGGGTTGACGTGCAGCGTAGGTAGAAACAGTCCGCTCAATGCATACAGCAACAGCGCAGCGCCCAGTCCGCGAACGACCCAGTGACCGCCGGACATGCCGATCCAGATTGTGCCGCCACCAGTGCCGAGGAGGATCAGCAGCAGCAATGGCCAGAGGCGTTTGCTCAACCCTTGCAGATGACCGCCGAAGGCCAGTTGCCAGAGATTGGTCAGGGTCGCCGGGATAATCAACAGCGCGGCTGCCTGCGCCGGAGCCATAGCCAGACCGAGCAGGCCCATGGCGACGGTGGGCAGGCCGAGGCCGATGACGCCTTTGGTCAGACCGGCGAGGAGGAAAGTGGCGACGACCAGTAAAGACAGGGTTACGCCGAGGGTTTGGTAGAAGTCGGTTAGCGTGTGCATTGGGGTAATGTGCGCTGATCCGGGGCGGGTGAAAATCTGCCATATACTGAGGCTGCCTCTTCGTTCGCAAGAGGCAGACATTGGCTTTGAGGCATCTGGCCTCTTCGCGAGCAGGCTCGCTCCCACATTGGATGTTGGGTATACATAAGTCCCTGTGGGAGCGAGCCTGCTCGCGAAAGCGCCAGCCCAGTCACCACAAACCAGAGGCAAACCCCATGCACTTCGACCTCACCGACCTGCGCCTCTACCTGCACATTCTCGACGCCGGCAACATCACCGCTGGCGCCGCGCGCAGCCACTTGTCCCTGGCCGCCGCCAGCGCCAGAATCCGTGCCATGGAGGCCTCGCTGGGCAGCGAATTCCTCGAACGCGGGCGCCGCGGCGTCACTCCGACGCCCGCCGGCAATGCCCTCGCCCGCCATGCGCGCATCCTGCTGCAACAGGCCGAACGTCTGCAGCAGGAGCTCGCCGAATATGCCCAAGGCGTGAAAGGCCAGGTGCGCCTGCTGTGCAACACCACGGCGATCACCGAATACCTGCCGGAAGTGCTCGCGGATTTCCTGCGCAGTCATCCCAATCTCGACATCGATTTACAGGAACTGCCCAGCGCGCGGATCACTCATGCCTTGCGTGAAGGCGCAGCGGATCTGGGCATTGTTTCCGACGCGGTCGATACCAGTGGCTTGCAGACCCGCGCATTTCGCGATGATCCTCTGGTGCTGGTTCTGCCCCCGGGCCACCCCCTGGCGAGCCGGACATCACTGACCTTTAGTGAAACCCTGGCGCATGACTACGTGGCACTGGGCACCAACAGTGCACTGGCCATTCATCTGGAGGAGCAGGCCCTGCACATCGGCCAGCGCATGGCGATTCGCATTCGTACCGATGGCTTTGACGGTGTGATGCGCATGGTCGCTCGTGGCGCGGGTCTGACGATCGTGCCAAAGGTTGCCGTCGAGCGTTCGGCCCCTCTGCATGGGCTGATCTACCGTCCGCTCGACGACATCTGGGCGAACCGCACATTGCAGTTGTGCGCGCGGGATTTCGCGCACCTGCCCGGTTACGTCCGTGCCTTGCTCGATGCACTGATGCCTTGACTCTACCGCTAGGGGCAGACTCTATCCTGTGGGCTTCATTTCAGGAGTACACGCAATGAGCAAACGAATGCTCGTGATTCTGGGTCACCCTTGCACAGAGAGTTTTTGCGGAGCATTGAGTGAGTCTTACGTTCAGGCCGCCAGGGACGCCGGGCATGACGTCCGGCTGCTGCGTCTGGATATGCTTGAGTTCGACCCGGTCCTGCACGAAGGCTACAACAAGGTGCAGCCACTGGAGCCGGATCTGCTGCAAGCGCAGGCCGATATCACTTGGGCCGAACACCTGACGTTCGTCTATCCGATCTGGTGGGGCGGGATTCCGGCACTGCTCAAAGGCTTTGTCGACCGGATCTTCCTGCCGG
The DNA here is from genome assembly GCF_035554175.1 of Pseudomonas sp. Lineage (GTDB taxonomy): Bacteria > Pseudomonadota > Gammaproteobacteria > Pseudomonadales > Pseudomonadaceae > Aquipseudomonas. The sequence goes on from NZ_DATMIV010000045.1 coordinate 78,322, forward strand.
GGTTCGCCTTCAAATATCGTGAAGGCAAAGCCTTTCCGGACAAGCTGCTCAAAGGCCGCACCGCGCATTTATTGGTGACCATGGATACGCCGTACTGGTATTACAAATGGGTCTATGGCATGCCGGGGCTGCATCAGATGCGCAAGACCACGCTGGAATTCTGCGGCATCAAACCATTGAAGACGCTGACCTTCGGACCGATCCTCGGCTCCAGGCCAGACCAGCGCGATGCCTGGCTGAAAAAGGCGCGAGCGACCGCCGCCGGCTGAGCTTTGTCAGTTGCCCTACCCTGACGGCGCACACCGCCGCCGTCAGTATTTCTTCGGGTTCGCTCCAGGAGCCCGTCCGTCGCCTGTGCACGTGATTTACGCGCAGTTGCAATTTTCAGATGTTATTGGACATATAATCGCCACCGATCCGGCATGACGCCTGATCGCGCAACGCTATGTTTGATCATTGAGACGGACCTTTATGTATATCGGCAAAGCCGCCCAGCTGTCGGGCACCACTGTCAAAAGCATTCGCCATTACGAAGAAATCGGCCTGTTGCCCGAACCCAGGCGCGAAGGCAAATACCGCATCTACAGCCAGCAAAGCGTCGAGGTGTTGACGTTCATCAAGTGCGCCCAGCAACTGGGCTTCAAGCTCAAAGAGCTTCAGGTGATCCTCAACAACTACCGCGGCGACGAATTCCCGTGGGACATGGCGCAACGAGCCATTTCCGAAAAAAAAGCCGAACTGGTCACCCAGATCGGCGATTTGCAGCAATTGCATGACGGCCTTGAGGCGTTCGAAAACAACCTCAATGATGCCCGCCAGGAATGTCAGTTCGAACGCGTCGCCCGTTATGGCGAAAAAAACCCGGTCAATACACTGAACTGAAAACCCTGTTGCGCCGCATGTCCGGACTCGCCTGCCGTCTCAGGGCTGGCACGTCCGGTCGTTGGCAAATCAGCCCGGCACCGGCTCTCCCTCTGAGTGCAGCGCTTGAACCGGCGCATGTACCGGCACAATCGCCGCAAAGAACCACGGTGAGACCAGCGTCACCAGCACAATGGTCATGACCCCACTGGAAAACAGCGCCATCGCCACCAACGCACCCAGATCGACAATCGGTTTGAAGTCGGAAAACAGCAGCGCCATGAAGCCTACGGAGAAGATCACCACGTTGATCACGGTCGAGCGGCCGACGCTGTGCATCGCCTGCAAAATAGCCGCGTCGATCTCAATACCCTGTTGCACCAGCAACTTGATGCGCGACAGCAGGTGAACGGCGTAGTCGACCACTCCGACGACGAGGAAAGTCACCAGCGTCGTACCAATATTCAATTCGATGCCGAACAGGAACATGAAGCCGTACACCGTCACCGACGTAGTCAGCAAGGTCAACATGCCGAGCACACCGAGGCGCACCGATTTTAGCCAGTACATCATCATCAGCGTGACAACCAGCAAGGCGAGGGAAAAACTCAGTACCTGGCCCTGAGTGATTTCCTGCAACACTCCGGTCCAGATCAACGGCGTACCGGCGTGGGTCACCTCTAGGTTGGCCGGTTTGTTGACCAGCAGCCAGGCGTCGAGGCGGTCGAGCATGGCCTGATAGTCGCTGGCCACCGACGAGGTCATGGTGTACAGGGTAAGGGCCTTGGAAAAATCGCTGTTGAGCACGTTGTTCAGGTCAGAACCGCCACCATTCTCGAACAGCATCACGTGTTGCTCGATCAGCGAATTGCCCGGCACGTCAAAGCGCTCAAGCTGCCCGTCGTCATTGACCGAGGTGACTTTCTCCACGGCGTTCGGCACGCGCAGATACTCGGGATTCATGTCGTTGAGCACCAGGTTCATGCGCTTGACATAAGTGGCCAGGGAATAGCCATAACTGACGTTCGGTTGTGCCTTGATGAAGTGGTCAAGCTTGTCGATGAACTGCACCACTTCCGTGGTCAGCACGCCGCGCGGCTCCTTGCTGTCGATGGCGATCCAGCCCGGTGCGGTGCCCGCCACTTTCGCGTGGTTGATGAACTGATCGGACACCCGAATGTGGCTCTCAGGCTTGAAATAGGCGATGCCTGAGTCTTCGATGTCGACGCGGAACGTGTACACCGTAGCCAGCGCCAGCAGCGGCAGAATGACCATCAGGACCGGCTTGCGAAAGCGGATCATCCAGGCGCAGAACGCAACCAGATAACGCGAAATGATCGATTCCTGATGCACAACAGCCTTGGCCTTCGCCGGCTGATCCTTGCCCCATATCGAGATCCAAGCCGGAATCAGCAACAGCGAAATGATCAGCGCCGCCGTCAGGCCAATGGACATGAACACACCGAAATTACGGATGCTGACAATGTTGTTGGTGGTGGAAATCATGAACGTGGCGATGGTCGTCACGGTCGTCAACACCACCGGCACCACCATCAAGCGCTGGGTTTCGCGGTTGGCCTCGCGATTACTCTTGCCGGCACTTTTCTGCTCGTAATATTCAGCCATTACATGGATGGCATCCGAGCAGCAAATAGTGAACAGGAACACGGGCAAGACGCTGGTCAGCAGGTCGAACGGCACCTGCAACAACGCCATCAGTCCCAAGGTCCAGATGGTGCAGAAGAGAATATTGAACAGCGGCAGCAGCACGCCCAGCGGTTTGCGGAAGAAGAAAATCAGTAGCAGCGTGATCAGCAAAAACACGATCGGAAACAACACGGCCAGGTCGTGATCGATGATTTCCTGTTGCGCGGCAATGAAGATCGGCATGCCGGCAATGAAGATCTCATCCTGGTACTCCGGGTGCTCGGCCTGATACTGCGCAACGATGCCGCGTACGATCTGATAAGCCCGCAGTTGAGCCTGAGCATCGTCCTGCTTGGTGCCGAGCTCGGCCACCAGCATCGCAACCTTCTTGTCCTTTGACACGACCCCGTCGACCATCAACTCGTTGCCCATGATCTGCGACTCGACCAGCGCCGGGTCCATGTCATAGGCATTGAGGGTTTTGTGAATCAACAGCTCGCCGTCGTCAGTCAGGACGATGTTTTCCAGATCGCCCATCGAGGCCATTTCACGAATCGGGTTGATCCGCTCGGCCAGGAAGGTCAGGAACAATTGATCATGGGCATCCCAGCGCTGACTCTGGGCATGATCACGCAATGCCTTGGCATTGGCGTAATCGTTCTGCGAAAAACCACCCTCGAGAATATCTCGGGTCAACAACTGCGCACGGCTGTCGTCCGGATGCCGGGCCACGATCTGCGCCAACTGTTCCTTGTCGGCATCGTTGGCCAGAATCATCTTGCGCACTGACTGCGACATTGAAAACAGGGCGTTGAGCGTGGATTTGTTGAACACCGTTTGCGGGTTGTTCAGCGCCACCATCACCGAGTCGAAGGTGCCGGTGAACTCGCCCTGCAAGTCGATTATGGTCTTGCGCGCCGGATGGTTTTCCTTGAGCAGGTAAGGGTTGGTGTCGGACACCAGCGCGCCCAGCGTATAGGTGAAATACGCGGTGATCGCCACCAGCAGGAAAACAATCGCCCGCGCGTAGCGCTCGACGAAATTCAGATATCTTTCCATGATCACAGGTTCCAGGTGGTCGGAGTCGGCGCTTAGCGGGCAGACACGGCAAATTCCGGCAGGTCACCGGTTTTCAGCCCGCGCTTGATGGCAGTCTGGGTAAACAGGCGGTCTTCCAGAGAGACGTTGTACTGCAACCGGTTGAAGCGCATCTCCGAGCGCGTACCGTCAATGAAGTGTTCGGTTTCGCTGAGCACGATGCTGTCGATCGAGTCGATGGTCTCGACTTTCTGCGTGCGCATCTGCTTGGTCAGCACGCCTTTGACGTCGAAGAAATCCTGACGCATGACGAGGAAATTCTGCTTGTCGATCCACACTTTGAGTTTGTTGTAACCGGTCTTGGCCAACACCTCGGGGGATGCCGGTTCACGCTCGATGACGTAACAGTCGCGGCCCTTGATCTGTTCTTCGCCTACCAGTTTCTGCGAGTAATCCTTGACCCGGATCTTGTCCAGATCGGCATACGAGTACTCACTGCCCATGAACGAGCCGCGTTTATCGGTGGTGGAGATGCGTCGGGTCTGACGACTGACCGGCAGGTACATCCACTGGCTGTCTTCCTGGCCGAGGGTTTCGTGCGGGTTTTCAATGTGGAAGGCGACGTCGCGCACATCGGTCGGCGCGGAAAAGTACATGCTGAACTTGTCGCTGTCCGGGTAATCCTTCTGCAGGTAGGTGAACTCGCGAACGCGGGTATTGCCCTTTTTGTCATGCAGGATCAGCGAGACCTGGGACATGAAACTGTTTCCGTCGTTGCGATCGCGCACCTGACGGATGATCTCATCGGCATTGCCAGCCTCTGCGGCACTGGCACAAGCGCTGCCAAGGATCAGAGCGGCGGCGGTCAGACTTTTGAAAAACGGCAACATGACAACTTCCTTTTCGTTGGATGAATGTGCCTGCGCACCCGGGCGGCAGGCGTGATGGGTCAGAACAGGTAGCCGGCCGACAGCCGCACTTGATCGCGCTTGCTGTACTCGCCGAAGGTCTTCTCGGGCTTGCCGAAAAACACGTCCACTTCCAGCCCGAGCTTGATGTAGTCCACCGGCTTGTAGGTGAAGATGCCTTGCAGCAAGGCGTCGTCCTGAAACGGCGGTGAGCCGGCGACCACCAGACGACTCTTGAGCCGATCCTGCCAATGGGTGCCTTCGGCCGACAGGGTGAACAACGGCTCGTGCTTGTCCTGCAACATGCCGTCCTGCCAGTCGAGCAGCATCTGCTCCTGCCATTGCGCGGAAATCAGCCAGTCGCGCAGCAGGTAGTCGACGCCCAGCAACGATTTGACCATTGGCGTACTGTCGGCACCATGGAGACGGGTCGGATTGGTCACCCGCCAGTTGTCGAAATACGCAATTTCACTGCGTACCACGATGCTGTGTCCGGCATCGATCGCCAGCCCGGCGCCGCCCATGGTGTAACGGGGAAACTGCCGCTCAAGCCGCGTGCGACCGTCGTCGGCCAAGCCCTCGACGGCGTATACCGGGTCCTGCTGGCGGGCGCTCAAGGCGACGAAACTCGTGTCCACCGCGCCGATCCGGCCGTTGGCACTCAAGCCATAGGAGTAGCCCTTGTCGCCGTCGTAGCCGGGCCTGGAATCGAGCAGGAAATATTGCGGATCCGGCGCGGCAAACAGCGGCGCGGCAAATTCACTGCCCTCGACCGGTGCCTGGTTTTTCACGAAATCAGTGATCCACAGCGCCTCCAGTTCCCACTCGCCCACCGGTTGCGCAAAACGCACCATGGGCACGGCGATGCGGCTGTCTTCGAGCAGCGGCGTCAGACCATCGCGATAATCCAGTGGGTTGATCTGATCGAGCACGCGCAATTCATCCGCGCGCCCCCAGACCACTTGTTGCCAGCCAGCCGTCACTTCGCCGTCCCCCAGTGAATGACCGACGTAGAGGTGCCGCCAATCGGCATCGAACCGGTACTTGTCCCGCGCCCGCTCGCTGTACGGATTGTTGCCGTCATAGCGCGCGTCATAACGCACGCGCCCCTTGGCCCTGTAATAGCCGCCGTCCCAGTTGTCTTCTAGGCTGGCCTTGAAATACACGGCTTTCTGCGTGATCGGATCGTCGCCGTGCAGGCGTACGGCGGTGGCCAGGCCGACTTCACCGTCGGCGTAATCGGGCTTGAGATCCGCGACGGTGAATTCAGCCAGTGCGGCGGGCGCAGCCATGCATGCCCAGACCGCACAAACGATGCGAGTGTTGTGAAATCGAGGCATCGTTACATTCCCAACCCGACACCGCCATCAATCACCAGACTCTGGGCGGTCACTCCGCCGGCTTCCGGGCTGGCCAGATAACGTACCATCGCCGCCACTTCTTCACTCTGGATGAAACGGCGCATCGGCAGTTTCTTCTTCGCGTTGCGCACGATCTGCTCCTGGGTCAACCCGGCTATCGCCGCTTGTGTCGCCAGTTCACCCTGCAACATCGGCGTATCGATCCACGCCGGCAGGATCGCGTTGACGGTGATCTGGCGCGAAGCGAGATCCAGCGCCAGCGCCTTGGTCATGCCGACAATGCCGTGCTTGGAGGCACAGTACGCGGTGTTGCGCACCTTACCGGCGCGACCGAGGATCGATGACATGTTGATGATCCGCCCACGATCGGGCATCAGCGCCAGACACAGCGAAGTCACGTAGAACGTGCCGTTGAGGTTGACCGAAATCACCTTGTGCCAGTTGTGCAGATCCTCCGGTTCGTTCTCGTTGCAGATGCCGGCGCTGTTGACCAGCACATCCACGTATTCGACCTGCGAACCAAGGGTCTTGAACAAGGCTTCCATGGCCGGCAGGTCGGCGATGTTCGCCGCATGGGTTTCGACCCGCGCCCTGATCTGCTCCTGTCGCTCGTCAACCCAGCGTTGCAGCTCTGCCAGATCGAGATCCAGCAGGATCAGGCGGCTGCCGGCATCGGTGGCGAAATCCTCGGCGACCGCGCGACCGATACCTTTCGCCGCACCGGTGATCAGAATGGTCCGGCTCATGGCATTTTCAACCCGCCGTTGACCGGCAGGACCTCCCCGGTCAGGTACAAACCGCGATCGGCGAGGTACAGCACCGCTTCGGCAATTTCCTCCGGTTCGGCGTAGCGCTTGATCAGCAGACGGGACTGGAGTTCTTCCTCCTGAGTGCCGATCAGCGCGGTACTCATTTCGGTCTTGACGATACCCGGAGCGACCGCGTTGACCCGGATGTTGCGCGGCGCCAGCTCGACCGCCAAAGCACGGGTCAATGACTCGACACCGCCCTTGGCGGCGGCATAGTTGCTTTGCCCTTTACCCGGCTTCTGCGCCGCCACCGAACTGATGTTGACGATGCAACCGCTGCGCTGGCGCAGCATGCCCGGCACCACCTGCTGGCAGCACAGCATCGTGCCGATCAGGTTGGTCTGGATCACCTCGACCAGGTCGCGCGCCGACATCGTCGCCAGCAAGCCGTCGCGGGTGATGCCGGCGTTGTTGACCAACAGGTCGACACGCTGGAAATGCTCATCGATCCGCTCGAAAAACCCCTTGATGCTGTCGCCGCTGCTGACGTCGCACTGCAACGCCAGGCAATCGTTCCCCGACGCCTGAACCTGGTCACGCAAGGCCATCGCCGCGACTTCATCGCGCACATAACTGAATGCGATCTGATATCCGGCTCCAGCCAGTGCCAGGACGATTGCCCGACCGATGCCACGACTGCCACCGGTCACCACTGCTAATTTATTCGGCATGACCGTTCCTTAGAGCGAGTTGTCGGTTTTGAACTGCGCGAGGCTGAAGCCGTGGGTCGCAGCCAGGGCACGAATCTGCTGCACTTGTTCGCGGCTGATGTCGCCGTAGGAGTAGTGCTGTTTCATACCGGACAGGCCCATCAACACCGATTCGGCCATGCAGGCGTACAACTGACCTTGCTTGAGATAGGCCCTGACGTTTTTTTCCAGGCCATCGCCGAGCGGCGTCTGCACGATGCCGCCGTGCATGTAGAGCACGTCGCAGCGTTGGCTGGCGAGGTTCTGGTCGACGTTCAGCGGTACGGCGATGTCGCAGATCACGCTGCGTTCGGCAAAGTGGTCGGCACCGAGAAACGCCTGCGGTGCATTCGCCGCGCAGAGCACGATGCGCGCCTGTTTCAACACTTCAAGATCGTTGCTGACCGTGATGAATGCGTTCGCGCCCAGACGCTCTTCGACCAGTTTTGCCACATGCTGCCCCAGATCGGCATCGTTGCCATGGGCCTGCAACAGCGCCTCGATACCGTCAATCTGCTGCAAGCGACGGGCGAGACGGTCGTGTTCGGCAACCCCCTTGATAATCGCGCGGGCGGCTTCGGCATAAATCTGTTGAGCGGTTTTTTCCAGGCGGCGCAGGGAACCGTCACGGCCGCTGCCGATGAGAATCAGATGCTCGACGCTGGTCGACAATAGCGAAGCATAGGTCGAGGCAATGTTGCCGGCCGCACCGACCACGGCGGCGCTCTGCTCGCCGAGTTCCAGGCCTTGCTGCCTGCAGCCCTGCTCGATGGCCTCCAGCCCCATGCCGATGGTCAGCGCATTGCCGGAAGTCAGCGCCATGTCGGGGATCTGCAACGCCTGGCAGTTGTTGGTGACGATCGAGGTGTACATGCCCAGCCCGGCGACGGTGTAGCCATCGGCGCGGGCATCCTTGATGCGATTACCGACCTCTTCGCGGATGGTTTGCAGATCGCCACTGGCGATATACGCCGCCATGGCATCGGAATCCATGCACAGCGGGTACAGGGTGAATTCCACGGCAGTGCCCAGTTTCGAGCGAATCTGTACCGGGCCGATCGGCGCGGCACGGCGCTCAGGCGCCATGCGCTTGATGAATTCGCGCTTCTGCTCGGCGCTCAAGGACGACAGTGAAGGATCGACGTCGCTGAGCATGTCCGAATCAATCAAATGGTTGATGAACGCCACACGCGCCACCACGCGCACGTTCTCGTCAGACTTTGGGCGGTGTTCATACTCCTTGAAGCTGACCTCGCGGGGCGGCACCTGTGCAACGCTGTCGGCACACACACCGGCCGCCAACGGGAAGGCATCACGTCGACGCAGCATGTCGCAGACCTTCTGCAGGGAGCCGATCAAGCCATCGATTTCTTCGAAGGTGATGCACACCGGGGGTTCCAGGCGGATCACATTGGCATTGCTGCCCGACGGCGCGACACGCAGGGATTCGAATTGCAACAGGTAACCGGCAATGATGTAGCCCAGTGCATCGTTGTACTGCGCCGATGCCTGAACCAGTGAACTGGTGCCGGTCAGGTCGTGCAATTCGAAGCCCAGCAGCAAGCCACGACCGCGCACGTCGGCGATCACGTCCGGATAGGCCGCCTTGAGTTCCAGCAGCGAAGACTTGAGGTACTCGCCCTTCTTGTTCACGTCCTTGAGCATCGCGCTGTCGTTCTCGAACAATCGACGCAAGGCCGCCAGGGCGATATGACAGGACGCATCGTCTTCGGCGAAGGTCGAACTGTGGATGTAGCTGAAGTCATTCTCGTAATGACTGGCGCGGATCACGGTCGCGGCGATTTTCATCAAGCCGCCGCCCAGCGCTTTCGACAGGCAGTAGTAATCGCCCTGCAGATTGAAATGACTGGCGCCGAGCAAGGTACCGGTGCGGCCGAAACCGGACTGCACTTCATCGATGATCAGCGGGCATTGCTGCTCGTTGCACAGGCGCCGCAGGCCCAGATAGAACTCGCCGGCAAATTCGTTGATGCCACCTTCGCCCTGAATCGGCTCAAGCAATACTGCAGTGATCGCGCTGAACGCTTCACGGCGCACCTGCAGGGTTTCGCCACTCCACTCCAGGCTCAGCCAGTGATGCACATGACGGGCCGGCAGATCCTGCAATTGCTGGGGCTGCTGCGGGTCGATGAACTCGACGTTGAGGCCAAAACGGGCGAACGGTTTACGGTACTGCTTGCCGTACGTCAGTTGAACAGTGTTCACCAGTTTGCCGTGGAAGCTCCCGCGCACAGCCAGGAAAACCGGCTCGACATGCAACAGCTCAAGGTTGTGCTGACGTACCGCCTCCGCCACTTGGCGCACGGTCACGCAGGACAGGTTTTGCGGCAGCAGACCGGATGGCAAATCGAGGTCGTCCATATCCAGTTCGACGTACGCCTTGTCGCTGGCAACAAGATTGGCGAGGGCAAAATCTCGCTCGTCGAATTGCTTCTGCAGGTTTTTCTGACGACGGTATTCGGCGTGCTTGACGGCAATCTCTACCGACTCGGCACCACTGTTGGAAAAGGTCGAGATGTAGCGCTCGCTGTTGTTCAGCTCACGGTTGAACGCTTCACTGAGTTCACGCCCCAACTGGCCGGCCGCGCCGCGCACCGACATTTGCGCGTTGAATGGCACATCGGCGCGCAACAGGTCGACGAGTTGTTCGACAAACTGCGGATCATTGTGGCCGTACAACGCTGCGCCATAACCGCCGAGGAAGTCGGTTACGGTCACTTCGCTGCCCTGCCGGTCGCGGTAAAACAGCTTGCTGCCCAACGCTCTGTGAAACTGGCATTCCAGGCCCAGGGCCTGCATCAGTTCAACGAATTTCGGCCGTACGTAATCGCGGTAATCCATGACAGTTCTATCCCTTGAGTAAAATCAGATGCTTTGCGTTGCGTGCAGACGGTCAGTCGGCTGCGTGAAACTGGAGTTGGTAACCTGCACTGAAGCCGTTGTCGTCGCGGTTGATGACCAGACAATCGTGCAGGGCGGCATGGCGCGGGCCGCCGGACACAAACGGAAGATGCACATCCACCGGCTGCTGCAGATCACAGACCGGCGGGATGCTTTGCGCCTGCAATGCCTGCCGGGCGAGGATCAGATCAACCAGGCTCGGTGCACCGCTGAGAATGCCGGTCAGCGCTGTGCTGCTGGTGATGTGTGCGGCACCGGCTCGGGCCAGGGCGCGGGCCAGATCGGCATCCTTGTACGGATCGCCGGTGGCACTGCCGATCAGCAGATCCACCTGTTTGTCCGGCAAGCTCAACGAGTCCAGACGAGGATGGGCGAAGAGTGCCGTCAGGCACGTTTGCGGTCGTGCAGGCAGATCACCGGCGCGACGTAGTACCAGGGCGGCCGCACCCTCACCGGCAATCCCCCCCCTGCCCCGGCGGTCAAAGGCGTGCAGATTTTGCGAACCGTCAGTGCCGATCACCCCTGCCTCGGCCAGTGCAGCGAGTGCCAGCGGATCAAGCTCACTGCCGGCGCCGACCACTATGGCCGCGTCGATTCGACCGCTTTGCAACGCCGCGCAGGCCTCGCGCAGCGCCGCCAGATTGCCGGCCACGCCTTGCATGTAAGCGTTGCTTTCGCACTCCAGTTTCAAGGCCAGACTGACCACCCCGAGCAAACCGTTGCTCAGGCTCTTGAGCACCAGAAACGGGTCGAGCGCGCGCTCTTGCAACACACGTTTGGCAAGCCGCTGCATGTCGGCACCGGAACCGGTCTGACATTCATGCAGCAGTTCGCCGTATGAAGCGAACGACGGGTGGGTGTAACCGCCCTGACAGCAATAAAGGCCGAAACGCACATCGTCACGGCCAGGTTCAAGCCCGGCCTCGGCCAGCGCCTGACGCACAGCGCTGACCCCCCAGATGACTGCCGGCGGGCAGTAACGCTGCAGGTTCTGGGCAACGTCCTGACGACTGCGTTGATGATCGTCCTCAGCGACATGGCCGAAGGCAGCGACACGCTCACTGTAGAAAAGCGGCGATTGCAACGCCGAGATCGCGCTGCGGCCTTCCAGGGCCGCCGACCAGAATCGCTCGACCCCCCAGCCGCTGGGCAACACACAACCGCTACCGGCGATAGCGACCTGTACAGTGGCATCCGTCATTGTCCGTGCTCCCGATATTTGCCAAGCGCCAGCGAGGTATTGAGGCCACCGAAACCGAAGGAATTGCTCAGCGCGTAATCCACTCGACGACTGACAGCCTGACCGGCGCAGTAATCCAGATCACACTGCTCGTCCGCGTGGTGCAGGTTCACCGTGGGCGTTACCAGATCGTTCAGGCAGGCCAACGCGGTGACAATGCACTCAGGGGCGCCGGCCGCCGCGATCAGATGACCAAACTGCGATTTGTTGGCACTGACCGCCAGGGCCCGATAGTGCTTCTGCTCGGCAAACACCGTTTTGATTGCGAGGGTTTCGGCGACATCGTTGAGCGGTGTTGAGGTGCCGTGAGCGTTGATCAGATCAATCTGCTGCGGGCGCAAGCCGGCATCGTCGAGTGCGGCCTGCATCGCCAGTGCAGCGCCACGTCCTTCAGGTTGCGGGGCGGTGACCTTATAGGCATCCAGACTGCTGCCGAAACCGAGCACTTCAGCATAAGGTGTCGCGCCTCGGGCCAAGGCGTGCTCAAGACTTTCAAGAACAACAAAACCGCCGCCTTCTCCGGCGATGAGCCCGCTGCGATCGCGATCAAATGGCCGACACAGGTCAGCACCCCAGCGTTGCTCTCCCGAAGCGGCGCCAAGCAAGTACAGCGCGGCCATGGTGTCCAGATTGAGCACCGAGTCGGCACCGCCGGCCAGCGCTACGCTGACCTCGCCGCGACGGATCATCTGAAAGGCATTGCCGATCGCTTGCGAGGCGCCTGCACAGGCGCTGCTGATATTGATCACTGGCCCTTCGCAGCCCTGATCATCAGCGATCACCCGCGCCAGACGGTCGTTGCTCTGACGCAGCGAGCCATCGGCACTCACTTGCCCGGCACGCGACATCAGGTGCTGCCAAGCCGGGGCGCCGCCATCCGCAGCTTTGGTCAGCAGCATGTCGGCGAGCATGTGCTGCGGCGCGCCAGAGGCACACAGAACCGCTGCGCCGCGCAGTTGCTCGGGCTGCAAGCCGCTGTCGCTGACGGCTTGCGTAGCGGCTACCCAGCCAAAGCGGCTGCGTTTTTCCAGTGGCTTGGTCCAGGCCGGGTGATTGCGCAGTTTTTCCGGTAACAGACGCATATCGACAGGCGCCGCGTAACGCACCGCGAACGAAGCGTCCTGCAGGTCGTCAGGCTGCCATGGCCGCACACAATGTTCGGCGCCGAGCATCTTCTCCCAGAGGGTTTGCCATTCGAAACCGAAACCGGTGACGGCGCCCATGCCGGTGATCACAATCCGTGTCGCACTCATGCGTGCCTCTCCATGGTTTCACTGTTCAACAGCAACGCACCCCAGTGCCCGGCACGAGTGTGGCTGACCAGCAGCGTGTAGCCCGGCGTTGCCGCCGTGGCACAGCTGAGGTGCAAGGTCAGCGCAACCTCTGTGAGCAAACCGCTGGCGCCCAGTTCACCGGTCACGGCACGGGCGCTGCGAATCTCGCGGGGGAACGCTTCGAACAACTTCATCAACTGCTCGTCAGCACAGTTGCCGACGATATGCTCCACGTCGCCCAGGCGCAGTTTCTCTCGACCCAGGACCTGGTCGATCAGGCGTTGGCCAACCGCTGGAGAGCGCTGCGGATCGGCGCTGTAGCCCCGAGCGAACCCGGCTACGCGCACGACGACTGCCGCATTCGCGGGTGGCGTTGAGGCCAGCAACAGCGCGGCGGCGCCCTCACCGAAAATCGGCTCGCTCGCTTGATCGGGCTCGCGCAGGTACAGCGCCGGTGTCAGGTTCGGGCTGCTGCTGACCACCAGCGCTGCGTCGGCATGTCGCTCGCCGATCTGCTGGCAGGCTTCGATCAGTGCATCCAGCCCGGCGTTGTCCTGGGAACAGAATCCACCCATGGGTCCGTGGCAATGGAGTGCTTCGGCCACATACGCCATCACGCTGCTGTTGAGCAGGGTCAGTGCATGCAGAGGCGGAGTGTTGGCCAGCAACTGATCGAGTTGCTTGTGTGGCTTTTCGATGATCGCCTGCACCGCGTCCCAACAAGGACTCGGTGCGTCCACTTCGGGAATGGCCGCTGTCAGCGCAACACGCGACGGGGGCAATTGCAGTGCCGCCAGCGATGGCGCCAGCCGTGCTGCGCAATGCAACAGTCGCAAGCCCTGCGGTTCGACACTGCGCTGGATCTTGCGATCAAACAGATCACTTGCCAGACGCGGCGTCGGCAGCGCAAAGGCCAATCGTTGCGCATCGAAAGCCAGTGGTTGTGCAGACCGTGGCGCGCCGAGCAAATCGGCACATTCGCTGCCGGCAGCGTTAAGAACAGCAGCGGTATGCAGATAGATGGATCTGTTCATGTCATGCCCTTCCCAGAACCAGCGAACTGTTGATACCGCCGAAGCCGAACGAGTTGGACATCACCACGTTGATCGACTGGCGCACCGGCTCGCTCAAAAACTTCAGCGATGGGTATTCGGCACGCTCAGGGTCGTAATTCAGGGTGGGTAACAGCACACCGTCGCGCAGGCTGATCAGCGACAGCACGGCTTCGATCGCACCACTGCCCGCCAATGAATGGCCAACAGCCGATTTGTTGGCGGTGAAAGTCATGAAGTCCTGGCAGCCTCCAAACAACCGCTGCAAGGCCAGTGCTTCACAACTGTCATTGGCCTGGGTGGAGGTACCGTGGGTGTTAACGTGTTGCACGGCGCTGCGCAGCAGCCCCGCATCTTCGATTGCAGCTTCCATGCATTCCTCGTATTTGCTGCCGTCGCGGCTGCTTGAGGTCATTTTCTGGGCTTCGCAGACGTTCGCGTAACCGAGCACCCGACCCAATGGCGAAGCGTGGCGCCGTCGGGCGTGTTCGGCAGATTCGAGAACGACCATCGCCGCTCCTTCGCTGAGCACAAAACCACTGCGGTCAGGCATGAACGGGCGGCTTTGTTCGCCAGGCTTCAGGTCCGCCTGACAAAGCGCGCCGAGACTGTTGAACATGAAGTAAGGCAATTCGTTGGCCATCAACTCGACGGCGCCACAAATGGCCAGGTCGATCTCACCGCGCTCGATAGCCCGGTAGGCACTGCCGATGGCCATGGTGCCAGCGGCACAGGCATCGGAATGGGTCGAGAGGTGATCGCGGATGCCGAGCCGATCTGCCAGGTGTTGTGTCTGCTGATCTACCCGGCGGGTGAATCTAGCGCTGGACAATGCCGGACTGTCCAACAGACGGTCGAGGTCGACACGTCCGGCTTCATCCATGCAACGGCTGAGCCGCTGCAAGTCCTGGCTGTCGGCACAATACTTGTTGGCCCCCAGAAAAAGACCGCTACGACTGTGGGCAACGTCTGCCGGCGCCAGACCGGCATGCTCCAGCGCCTGTCGGGCGACATACTCCGCCAGCACACTTTGCCGCGGGTGCAGCGCCGCATTACCGCCAAAACCTGCACCGATCTGCTGCCACTGCGCGTCATCGATAAACCCGGCAGCGCTGTTGGTGAATCCCAGCGTCTTGAAGCGGGGATGTTCGCGGACACAGGATTGCTTCCGGCAAATCCGCTCGAACAACGTGGCAGCGTCCAGCGCCATGGGCGCAACCAGGCCGAACCCGCTCACATAGACTTCTCGTGTCCGCATGAGAACTCCTACACCGTCTCTTTGACGTGAGTGGCAACAAACTGCTCGACCAACTGACGGGACACTTCGTCACCATCGGCCGGCACCAGACGGGCACTGCATGCGCCACAGATCACTTGTTGGCGATCATTGAGAACGGCCTGGTGTGCATGACAATCCGGGCACGTAGCCGGCAGGTAGTTGAAAAGATTGCGACACTGGTTGGCCCAATTGCGCACGGTGGTGGCGGCAAAAACCTGCGCGGGCTGCATGCCGGCCTTCAACTGATCCGGGGTATAGGCACTCAGGCTTTGCTCAAGGAGGGCTTTGCCGCTCTCGCTGATGCGGCCATTGAGGAGGAACTCGCCGGCGTCGCCACAAACAGCCAGCGCATGATCAAGCACGCTGGTCTTTGGCAATGTGCAGCCATACTGGCGGCCCAACTGGAAGCTCAAGTCGACGATATCCAGCGAATCAGCTCCCAGATCTTCGACGATGCTGCTGTCCTCATCGATCTCATCCGCGTTCATCACCAACAGCTGTGCCAGGATCTCGCGAGTGCTGGCAATGACATGTTCCAAGTCCAATGGATTGTTCATCTCTATCTCCCTATATGTCGTGACTACTTCGTAAATTCAGCCAAAGAAAAGTAACTCTTCCTACAGAAACTTCTCACGCGGCGGAAATCTAAACTCTGCCCTTAAGGGGAGAGTCAACGAACTATTCAAGGTTTTTTCAAAACTTTGAAAATCCTCAAACCCCCTGCAATCGCCGCACCTGAAAGGTGCGAATCTGTCAGCGTCGTTCGACATATTTACTTAACAAAGACGGGGTATGGTGGGGCGCCTGCGCGCCTAAAGATTGAACAAAGAAACAACTAAGTCGAAACAGCACAAACGTACAAAAAATAAATTTTGAGAAGTAAAAACAGTTATAACTTCATAACTATTGTTCCAGATCAGTACTGCCGTTAAATAAATTTGCTGGAGGGTTTATTCGCCCCCCAGTGCAACTGCTGCAGCGTTTATGGATAACTGGATGTCGAGCACAGACATCTGACCCGGGACCCGGCGCTATAGGGTGCGACTTCAGTCAACAACCAACAGCCCGGAGCCCCCATGACCGCGACCGCCCCTATCACCGTTCTGCGCGACACTCACCCGCTGCCAGTGCTCGACGCCTGCAAGTGGGAAAAGCTCGAAGGCGACCCGCACACCGTCAACCTCAACGCCTACACCAGCGAAGACGGCAGCAAGATCATGGGCACGTGGATCTGCACGCCGGGCAAGTGGCGCGTCGATTATGTGAAGTGGGAATACTGCCATTTCCAGGAAGGCTACTGCGTGATCACCCCGGACGGCATGGCGCCGATCCACCTGCGTGCCGGCGATATCTTCGTGGTTGAGCCGGGCATGAAAGGCACGTGGGAAGTGGTTGAGACCGTGCGCAAGTATTTCGTCTTCGCCTGATAAAGCAAAAGATCGCAGCCTTCGGCAGCTCCTGCATGGGAATGCGTTCCTGTAGGAGCTGCCACAGGCTGCGATCTTTTTCTGGCGGCACAAAAAAGCCGGAAAATCACCCGACGTGATTTCCCGGCAAATAATCTCTTGTGGGAGCGAGCCTGCTCGCGAAAGCGCACGGTCAGTCGCTACGCTAGTGAGGCTAACCCCGTCTTCGCGAGCAGGCTCGCTCCCACAGTTCGTTCACCACACCGCGTTTATTGCGGCTTGCGATAGCTGTTGATGATCGCCGAGAAATCCTTCCCGCCCTCACCGCGCTGGCTCATCGCCTGATACAACTGCTGCGCCACCGCGCCGAGCATCACCGGTTGGTGCGCCTGCCGCGCCGCTTCCGTCGCCAGTCCGAGATCCTTGAGCATCAGTTCGGCGCCGAAACCGCCGGTGTAACCGCGCGACGCCGGGGCCGTTTCCACGATGCCCGGCCACGGGTTGTACATCTCCGAACTCCAGCAACGGCCGGTCGAGCTGTTGATGATGCCGGCCAGCACACCAGTGTCGATGCCCAGCGCATCGCCCAACGCCATCGCTTCACTGACGCCGACCATTGAGATCGCCAGCAGCAGGTTGTTGCAGATCTTGGCGATCTGCCCGGTGCCGACTTCACCGCAATGCACGATGTTACGGCCCATCTGCGCCAGCACCGGTTGCAGAGTGGCGAACAGTTCGGGGGTGGCGCCGACCATGAAGGTCAGCGTCCCGGCGGTCGCGCCGCCCGTGCCGCCGGAGACCGGCGCATCGGCCATGGCCACGCCCTGTTTGGCGGCTGCGGCTGCCACATCGCGAGCGGTCTGCGGATCGATGGTGCTGCAATCAACCGCCGGCACGCCCTGGCGAATGCCGGCGAGCACGCCCTCTTCACCCAGCCAGACACTGCGCACATGCACAGCGGCCGGGAGCATGGTGATCACCAGTTCGGCATCTTCGGCCGCCTCGCGCGCCGAAGCGCGGATGCTGCCGCCCAATTGCTCCAGTTCCGCCAGCACGGTTTTGTTCAGGTCAACCAGATTCAGCGAGTGGCCGGCCTTGATCAGGTTGCGCGCCATCGGCGCGCCCATGTTGCCCAGCCCGATAAATGCGATTTTCATGATCGATTCCTCAGCGCAGGTTGATGGTGGTGTTCACGCCGTCGTTGACGCTGTCGTCATCGAACCAGCGCGCCGTGACCGTTTTGGTCTGGGTGTAGAACTGCACCACTTGCTTGCCGTACGGCCCGAGGTCGCCGAGTTTCGAACCGCGCGAACCGGTGAAACTGAAGAACGGCACGGGCACCGGGATCGGGATGTTGATGCCGACCTGACCGACGTCGATTTCGGTCTGGAACTTGCGCGCCGCCGCACCGCTCTGGGTAAACAGGCCAGTGCCGTTGCCGAACGGGTTGGCATTGACCAGCGCAATCGCCTGATCGAGGGTGTCGACTTCCAGCACCACCAGCACCGGGCCGAAGATTTCCTGGGTGTAGATCTGCATGTCAGTGGTCACGCCCGAGAACAGGGTCGGGCCGACAAAGTTGCCTTGTTCGTAACCCGGCACGCTGATGTCGCGACCGTCCAGTTCGAGCCTGGCGCCTTCCTTGATGCCGCTTTCGATCAGTTCGAGAATCCGCGCCTTGGCCTTTTTCGAGATCACCGGGCCGACATCAGTGCCCGGCTCGCTGCCGGCGTTGACCTTGAGTTTCTGCGCGAGTGCCTTGAGGTCCGGCAGCCATTGCTTTGCCGCACCGACCAGCACCACCACCGAGGTGGCCATGCAGCGTTGCCCGGCGGCACCGAAACCGGCGCCGACCAGCGCGTTCAACGCTTGTTCGCGATTGGCGTCCGGTAGCACCACGGCGTGGTTCTTTGCGCCCATCATCGATTGCACGCGTTTGCCATGCTTGCCGGCCAGGTCATAGACGTGGGTGCCGACAGCGGTCGAACCGACGAAGGAAACCGCTTTGATGTCCTTGTGCGTGCACAGGCCATCGACCACATCCTTACCGCCATGAACGACGTTGAGCACGCCAGCGGGGACGCCGGCTTCAATCGCCAGCTCTACCAGCAGCATGGTCGACAGCGGATCCTGTTCCGAGGGCTTGAGCACGAAGGTGTTGCCGCAGGCGATCGCCATCGGGAACATCCACAGCGGAATCATCGCCGGGAAGTTGAACGGGGTGATCCCGGCGCAGACGCCGATCGGTTGGCGCAGAGTGTAGGTGTCGACACCGCCGGCGACGTTTTCGGCGAACTCGCCCATTTGCAGGGTGCCGATCGAGCAAGCGTGCTCGACCACTTCCAGGCCCCGGAAAATATCGCCCTCTGCGTCGGCAATGGTCTTGCCCTGCTCGGCGCTCAAGACGACGGCGATGCGTTTGGAATGCTCACGGATCAGCGCCTGCAGTTTGAGCATGATGCGCATCCGTGCGCCAATCGGTGTCAGCTTCCAGGTCTGGAAGGCGCGCTGGGCGGCGCTGACAGCGGCATCGACCTCAGCAGCGGTGGCGAACGGAACCTTGGCCAGCACTTGCTGGGTGGCCGGGTTGACGATGTCATGCCATTCGGTGGTCTGCGACTCGACCCATTCGCCATCGATCAGCAGTTTGACCTTTTGTAGCGTGGTGTCATTGGGCGTAAGCGATGCGTTCATGCTGGTCTCCAGAACTTGTTTTTATCGCAGGAGCCAAGGCGAAAGGTTCGCCTTGAGATGAGGCGGGTGTCACGAATTGGTTGTCGGACTGTTTTTGGAGTATAGATGTGCAAACTTCTAATAAGAACGCACATATAAGCCCGTCCATCATGCAAAAAAACATCACCTCGTTAGGCTCGCTGAACTGGGACGACCTGAAGTTTTTCCTCGAAGTCGCCCGCACCCGCAAGGCCAGCACCGCGGCCAAACGCCTGGCCGTCGACTACACAACGGTGTCGCGACGGATCAGCTCGCTGGAAGCGGCGCTCGGCACATTACTGTTCGAAAAATCCCGCACCAGCGGTTTCGTCCTGACCACTGAAGGCCAGCGCTTGCTGGGTTATGCCGAGTCGATCGAAAGTACCTTGCACATGGCCTGCGAGCAGGTCTCGGGTTCGGGCGTGGCGCTGTCCGGGCATGTGCGCATGGGTTGCACGGAAGGCTTCGGCAGTTTTTTCATCACGCCGCAGCTGAGCCGTTTCGTCGACGCCTACCCGGCAATCTCGGTGGACATCCTGCCGCTGCCGCACTTCATCAGCCTGTCCAAGCGCGAGGCCGATATCGTCATCGCCCTGGAGCGACCGGAGCACGGGCCGTACGTCTGCTGCAAACTGTGCGACTACCGCTTGCAGCTCTACGCCACCCAGGACTATCTCGACAAGCACCCACCGATCCGCCGCCCGGCCGATTTGAGCAAGCATCAATTCATCAGTTATGTAGACGACCTGGCGTTCAGCTCGGAGCTGCTTTACCTGGCCAACGTACTGCCCGGCGCCAGCGCGCACTTGCGCAGCACCAGCGTGATCGCCCAGTTTGTCGCCGCACAGCAAGGGCGCTCACTGGCGATCCTCCCGTGCTTCCTCGCCGCCCAGGATCCGCGACTGCTGCCGGTATTGCCGGAGCAGATCGATATCACCCGGCAGTTCTGGATGTACTGCCGGGAGGATCTGCGCAAGTTGAAGCGGATTACTTTGTTGTGGGATTACATCAGGGAAGTGACCGAGCGAAATCAGGGGCTGTTGATGGGTGAAACCCGGGAGATGCGCTTTGCCGATTAGTCAGCGCTGACCACAATCGACACGCGGCGATTTTCCGTGCGGCCGGCCGGCGTGTCGTTGGAGGCCACCGGCTCGCTGCTGCCCAGACCTTGCAGCTGAATGTTTTCCTGCTTCATGCCGACCGTGCCAAGTACGTTGGCCACGCTTTTGGCCCGACGCAGCGACAATTGCTGGTTGTAGGTTTCCTTGCCCGACGCATCGGTATGGCCATCGACGCGCACCCCCTCGATACCCACGCCAAGCAGCGCCTTGCCGATGCGCTCGACGATTTCCGTGCTTTGGGCATTCAGGCTTTCGACATCGCTGCCGAACAGCACTTTGCCGGACAGGCCGAATTCCCAACCGTCGTCGGTCAACTCGAAACCCTGCTGTTTGAGCACGGCGACCTGCGCTGGTGTCAGGCCCTTCTGTGGAGCGGTCTGGCAACCGCTCAGGGTCAGCGCGGCGATCAATAGCAATGCGGAAAAAATACGAACGGAAAGAGTGAACACAGACATCAGCTCCTGGTGTGAACGGGATCGACCGGGCGCTCCGACCCGGCCGTGAATTGCGCGCCGCGCGCCAAGCGCTTGGCCTGATACATCGCCGCGTCGGCTGCGTTGAGTAAGGTTCCCGGGGTGGCGCCATGATCGGGGTAAACGGCGATACCGATACTGAGCGAGGTCACGACACTGGTATTACCGGGCAGCATGATCGGCATGTCCATGCTGGCGAGGATCTTGTCAGCGATGTACTCGGCGTCTTCTACCGTGTGCAACGGCGTGAGCAACACGGCAAATTCATCGCCGCCCAAGCGCGCGACCAGATCGTCCTCGCGCAACTGCGCCCGCACACGATTGGCGATGGCCACCAACACTGCATCGCCCGAGGCATGACCGAAGCTATCGTTGATCCCCTTGAAACGGTCGCTGTCGAGAAACAGCACGGCGACGCGCTCGTTGAGTTTCTTGCCGTTGCGCAACGCCCGAATCAGACGGCCTTCAAAAAATGCACGGTTGGGCAATCCGGTGAGGCTGTCGTGCGTCGCCTGATGGGCGAGGGTTTGGTTTTCGTTTTGCAGGTGGGTCTGCCAGGACTCGAGTTCGCCGAGCAAGGCATTGAAGTCGTTGCCGAGGTTATCGAGTTCGGCGATCTGCGCCGGCGGCACCCGGCGGTCCAGTGCCCGTTCGCTGCGGGCGGCGTGGGCAACGGTGGCGAGGCTGCGCAATGGGCCGATGATCGCACGCAGTTGCCGCCGTGCCAGATACAGCGCGACCCAGGCGCTGATCGCGGTGCACAACACAATTCCGGCCAGACCGCTGAGCAAGAAGCGAATCAGACTGCCGCCGTGCCCGATGAGCAGGACTCGACCGATTTCGCGATCCTGATGTTCGATCGGCAGGCTGACCGGTTTTTCCAGAATGGCGCGAGTGATCTGCATCTCCAGCTCGGAGAACAATCCGTTTTCCGCACGTTGCCATTGTGCGATCAACTGGCCCTGGGCATCCAGAACCCTGGCGTCCGCCACTTCTTCGGTGGAGGCAATGATCGCCAGCGCCTCAGTGGCAGCGGCTTTATCGTTGAACACCACGGCGGCTTCGACGGTGTAACTGATCGAGCGGGCGATCAGATGCAGGTTGTGATCGGCGTACACCCGCAACGCCAGCACGCCCAGCAAGGTCAGCGAAACACTGGCCATCGCCACGGCCACCAGCGCGACAATCAAATGCCCACGGCCGATGACCGAGCCCAGGGTCGGGCGGGTTTTCCAACGGAACAGCTTCATGGTGCCGCCGCTTTTCGACGGGACAACTGCAGCACGCTGGGGTGAATGCGTACGCCGCTGCGAGCCACGGAGTCGAGATTGACCTCGAACGACACCTGATCGTCGCCAACGCGCAGGCAGAACAGACTGCCGACGGTGCATTGATTGTCCGCTTCGCTGATGCTCAATACCGGATGGCCGATCAAGGACGCGAACAAGCGAGCGCGTTCATCGGCGGTTAGTTTGCCGATGTACACCGCATCGCACTCGCTGACAATGGCCGGGTTGTCCGCCAGCAGACGACGCACAGTCACCGGCCGGCCAGTGGCTTGCGTGGTGCCTTTGACCAGGTCATCGGTGTATTCGGTGGGGCCGACGATGCACAGGCGCAACTGCCCAAGCTCCACAGGCCAGCGCGCATAACTGAGGATGCCGAGAACCACTTGGGTGACGGATTTGGCCCGCTGTTCAGCCGGCTCCGTTGCCGTTTGCGCTTGTGCGATGGCGATGCCCGTCAATAACCAGAGCAAAACGACCAGCAATGCGTGCGGGCACGCAACCACACGCTCTGTCGCCCAGACGGCCACCTTCATGCAGGATTCTCTTGGAACGTAACGAAATGATGCCGCAACGATAGCACAGCGTCGAAACGCCAGCGAGGCGCCAGACCCTGACCGGTTCGTCAGTAATCGTCGCCGATCATTCCGAGCCTCAGCCTCACGGCTCTGCGCCCTCCTCCAGTTCCAGCATCAGCCCGCTCAGACGCTTGACCTTGCGCTGCACCGCCTCTTCAAAGACACCGGCACGCGGCTCGATCAAGGTGAACCAGTTTCTGGCGCGCGTGATCCCGGTGTAAATCAGCTCTTTGGTCAGTACGGGGTTCAGCGCATCCGGCAAGATCAGCGCCGTGTGGGCGAACTCCGAGCCCTGGGATTTGTGCACGGTCATGGCGTAAACGGTTTCGACGTCATTGAGCCGACTCGGCAACACGAAGCGCACACCGCCCTGACCGTCGTTACGTGGAAAAGCCACGCGTAGAACCGCCTTGCCGATCTCGGGACCTTCGCGCTCTGGCAGCTTCAGGGCGATGCCGATGTCGCCGTTCATCAAGCCCAGCCCGTAATCGTTGCGCGTCATCAGTACCGGCCGGCCTTCATACCACTGCTGATCGTTCTCGATCAGACGCGCCTTGAGCAAGGCTGCGGTGATGCGCTGATTCAGGCCTTCCACGCCCCACGGGCCTTTGCGCACGGCGCACAACAACTGGAACGTGTCGAAGGCCTGCAGAACTTCGCGCGCCCAATCGGTCCAGTCCGGATGCTCGAGTGGCCGTGCCGACGGCGGACGCTGATTGCGCAAGACGCTCAGGTAATGGCGATAACCTTGCGGGCCGTTGCCGTGACCTTCGAGCAACAGTCGCTCGAATTTTTGATCGTGCTCGCCCTTGAGCGGCAACGAATAGACATCGTCATAACCGCCGGTCGCGAGCAACTGACGTGCCTCATCAGCCAGTTGTTGGTTGACCCGCCGTGCCAGCTGACCGATACCGCTGCCCTCGCCGAAGCGACGCGAGTGACGCAGCATCACCACTTGTTGTGCCAGCGGATGAGCGCCGTCGCGGTCTTCATGCAAACCGCTGTCGCGCAACGACTCACCACTGACGGACTCTAGCCATTCTCGCGTTTGTGGGCTGTACCAACCGCCCTCGGCGTCACGGCACAAATCGCCCAACACCGCACCGGCCTCGACCGAGGCCAACTGATCCTTGTCGCCCAGCAGCACCAGCCGAGCGTGCGCCGGCATGGCGTCGAGCAAGTTGGCCATCATTTCCAGGTCGATCATCGACGCTTCGTCGACCACCAGCACATCCAGCGGCAAGCGGTTACCGACATGGTGACGAAAGTGTCGGGTGCCCGGTCGACTGCCAAGCAGGCGGTGCACCGTGGTCACATCACTGGGGATCGCAGCGCGCACCGTGTCGGCGACTTGCAGCGATTGCACTTGCTGGCTGATCGACTCGGTCAAGCGTGCGGCGGCTTTGCCGGTCGGCGCAGCGAGGCGAATGCGCAGCGGATGACCGGCCTCGACCGCCGGCGCCTGCAGCAATGCGAGCAAGCGCACCACCGTGGTGGTTTTACCGGTGCCCGGGCCGCCGGTGATGATGCTGAAGGCGCTGCGTGTCGCCAGGGCACAGGCGAGTTTTTGCCAGTCGATCACCGCCGAGGACTCAGCCGCGCCGAACAATTCGTTCAGGCGCTGCAGCAGGTCATCCGGCGTCGGTTCGTGGTGCGCCAGACGTTGACGCAATGCTGCATCGATGCGGCGTTCGTAGGTCCAGTAGCGGCGCAGATAAAGCCGTTTCGAGGACAGCACCAACGGACGTTGCTGCGCCATTTCACTCGAATCTGCGGCCAGCGCAACCAGTGAACTGCCCGCCAGCACTTTGCACCAATGGGCTCCGTCGAGCGTTTCGAGCAGTTGCGAGGGCAGCAATAACACGCCGCCCTGCGCATCGCCCTCCGGCGGCAGCGACAGTGCAAAATCCGGTGCCTTGAGGGTTTCGAACAGGTCCAGACACACGTGACCATGGCCCAGTTGATGGCTGGTCAGCGCCGCCGCCAGTAACACCAGCGGATCGGTACCGGGCTCGAGCTCATGCAGAAAAGCCACAAACGCCCTGTCAAGCGCGCGCAACCAGCCGCGTTCGACCCAGCGGCTGAGCAACAGCAGCAAATCATTGGCGCGGGTCAGCGGCGAAAGCTTCGACAGGCTGTCAGCCTCCAGCGGTGTCGGCAGCAGGTCGGCTAACGTGCGGTTCATAGCAGGACTCCCTGTTCCCAGGCGGGCTCGGCCTTGGGTTCGGGCTTGCCCTGAAACATCCGGTCGAGGCGTTCGATCAGCTCCCGTGGCGGACGAACGAAGTACACGCCGCGACTCTGCGCACGCGTGCCGCGCAAGAACAGATACAGCGCCCCACCGATGTGGCGATCGTAATCGTATTCCGGCAACCGCGCCTTGAGCTGGCGATGCAATGCCAACAGGTAAAGCACGTATTGCAGGTCATAACGGTTGTCGAGGATCGACTGCTCCATGGCCGGCACGGTGTAGGCCTGATCATCAACGCCCAGCCAGTTGGATTTGTAATCGGCGACGTAATAGCGACCCGCATGTTCGAAGGTCAGGTCGATGAATCCCTTGAACATGCCGTTGAGTTGTACCGGTTCTGCAGCGACGCGGGCAACACCATTATGGGTGTGCTGGCGCACCTGCTCGTCGAGCTTGAGTACATCGACTTTGTGGCTGGCGAACCAGAATTCCATCTCGACGCGGTATTGTTTCAATTGCTCGAGGATCACCGGTGGCTGTCCACCAGCGATCGGCAAAGGCGACTTGAGTAAATCTTGCAACCAGTCAGTCAGGGTGGTGATCCAGCCTTTCCAGCCGCGCAGGTTGCAACGTCGGGCAATCGCATCTTCCAGTGCTTCGCGGGTCACCGCAAAACCTTCAGCGCCCGCCCATTCGAGCAGGCCATGGAGAAACGTGCCAGGGTTGGGGCCACGGGGGAAGCGGTGAATATCGGCGCCGCCACTGGTGATTTCATGGGGGGCGTCTGGGTCGAGGCGCTCGTCGTCGAACAGCTTTTGCGCCTGCGGACTGTCCGGCGCTTCATCGCTGCCGACGCTTAGTATGTCGCTGATGCGCAAGGCGCTGTAGGAAGCGATCCACCAGTTTTCACTGGCTTTGCGTTTGGGCCGTAGCGGGGCACGCAGGACGGTTTCATTGCGCGGCGGCTGATAGTGTTCGTCAGTGGGCTGAGGCATGTCAGCGATGCCGATGACTGGACAGTCTTGCTGCAGATCCTGCAACCATCGGTCCAATTCGCTGGATTCGCGCAAGGAGGCGCCGCCACCCAGCAAGTAACCCAACGCCGAAAGATGCAGCACCGAACTGTTGTTATTACCCCGTTTGAGATCAGTGACGCCCAGCCAGCAAGCATGTTGCGCACGGGTCAATGCTACATACAGAAGCCGCAGATCTTCAGCCAGCCGCTCGTCGTCCGCTTGGGCAATCAGCTCAGCGGTCGGCTTGAGGCTGATCTGCGCCTTGCCCGAAGCGTCGTGGTAATGCAGCGGCAAACGACTGCCATCCACCGGTTTTGCCGAGCAAATGAATGGCAGGAATACCAGCGGGTATTCGAGGCCTTTGGATTTGTGGATGGTCACCACCTTGACCAGTTGCTCGTCGCTTTCCAGACGCAGGATCTGCTCTTCACCGGCCTGACCGGAAAGTGCCAGCAGCTCAGCGAGATGGCGGATCAACGCTTGCTCACCGTCAAGTTCAGCGGCGGCTTGCTGCATCAGTTCCGAGAGGTGCAAAAGGTTGGTCAGCACGCGCTCGCCGTCACTGCGTTGCATGAGGGTTTGCGGCAAATGGAAGTCATGCAGCAGACGCCGCAGCATCGGCAGTACACCCTGTTTGCGCCAGAGTTCGCGATAGCCGCGGAACTGCATGACCCGGGCTTCCCAGATCATTTCGTCCTGGTTCAGCCGCTCCAGATCGATCAGCGGCAGGTTCAGGGTGGTACACGCCAGCGCTGCCTTGAGCGAACGCTCGACATCGGGTTCGGCGCACGCCTTCAGCCAGGACAACAGGTCGTGCGCCTCCTGCGCGGCGAAGACCGAGTCCTTGTCCGACAGATAAACACTGCGCACCCCCCGGGCAGCGAGTTCGGCGCGCACGGCTTGCGCCTCTTTACCGTCGCGGACGAGGATCGCGATGTCCGAAGGCCGCAAGCCTCTGAAGTCATCTGCCTGAATGAATCCAGCGCTGCCGGTTTGTCCAGCATTGAGCAGTGCAGTGATTTCACTCGCACAGGCAGCAGCCATTTGCTGGCGGTAGACCGCGCCCGAAAGCGGCTGATCACTGGGCAGCAGCCAGACATTCAGCGCCGCGACATCTTGCCCGGCAATCTGCAGCGCTTCCTTGCGCCCCTGAGATTCGACGGGAAGGAACGGCACCGGGTTTGCGCCGTTTTTCTCGCGAAACAAAAACGCGCCGCGTCCCTGTTCTCGGGACTCGGCGCGTTCGAATACATGATTGACCGCAATCACCATGCCATGGCTGGAGCGGAAGTTGGTGCCCAAGGTATGCAAGCGGCCAGCGGTGGCCTGACGTGCACGCAGGTAGGTGTAAATATCAGCGCCGCGAAAGGCGTAGATCGCCTGCTTGGGGTCGCCGATCAAAAACAGGCCGGTATCAGGGTGGTTGTCGTCGATGCGGTAGATGCTCTCGAAGATACGGTACTGCACCGGATCTGTGTCCTGAAACTCATCGATCAGCGCCACCGGAAATTGCTCGCGGATCAGCGTCGCCAGACGTTCGCCGCCCTCGGACTGCAACGCTGCATCGAGGCGCAGGAGCATGTCGTCGAACCCCATTTCCGCACGGCGCCGTTTCTCTTGTTCAAATCGCGCACCGACCCATTTGGCGGCGTGTTGCAAGACGGTGGCATCGGGTGTTGGCAAGGCGTCGAGACTCGACTTGAGTCCGGACATGGCGTCGAACCCCGGATGGCTGGGTGCCTGGCCTTTCCAGGCTTCGGCCATGCCGTCAGGTGTCAGTCGGGTAAACCCGGTGCCTATGTCCAATTGCTCGAGCGACTCGTCTTCGGCCCAGGCCTTGAGCTTTTCGAACCAGGGCTCGAAGTAACGTGCCTGCATCTTGCGACCATCGACGGTTTTATTGGCAACGCCTTCATGGCACAGAGCAAGCAGTTCGTCTGCCCACTGGCGCCAAGGCATTTTCAGCTCGACCAGTGCTGCTCGGCGCTCCAGCAAGCATTCTGCAATCAGCTCCGCCGGGGCCTTGCCTTCATCCGTGTCGCGCTCACTCGCAAACAGGCTGCGCACCCGAGGCAACAACGCTGCCGGCCCGCCCCAATTGCTGCGCACCCAGTTCAACGCATCGCCCTGCATGGGATAGCAGAACAGACGCCAATAGTCGCGCAACACTTCGCCCAGCAAATCGCTGTGATCAGTTTCCAGGGATTGGGTGAACAGGCTGCCGCTGTCGAACGCGTGTTCGCGCAACATGCGCTGACACCAGCTGTGGATGGTCGAGACGGCGGCTTCATCCATCCATTGCGCGGCGATATCAAGGCGGTTGGCACAGCCTGGCCATTGCTGTGGATCGAACCCATCGCGTAGTTCGGCAATCAGTCCGTCTGGCGCAGGAATCTCATTGCGGAAGAACCGCGCAGCCTCGGCCAAGCGTGTGCGAATGCGCTCACGCAACTCTTTGGTGGCAGCGTCAGTGAACGTCACCACAAGAATTTGCGGCGGCAACAGTTCGCGGGAAAAACCGTTTGATTCGCCGCTATGGCCGAGGATCAATCGCAGATAAAGTGCCGAGATCGTAAAGGTTTTGCCAGTCCCGGCGCTCGCTTCGATCAATTGGCTGCCGCGCAGCGGGAAGGCCAGAGCCAATGGTGTCTTCGTACTCATGAGCATGCGCCTTGGCTGGACTGGGAGCGCCAGGGCGCTTCCAAGATTGGCCGGTACAAAGCATCACACCACCCCATGAAGGTTTCGTCGGCCAGCAGTGCATCGAAGTCTGGGTATTGTCGCAGCAGCGCCGGGCTTTCTCGTCGCTCGCCCTCGCTGGTCAGCCCATCACCTTCATAGGTTTTTCGCGCCGCGGCTTCGGCTTTGATCGGGTCGGATTGTGACAGCCAGGCGAACGCAGTTTTTATCGCGAGCGGCAAGGGTTGGCGCATGCCGGCTTGCCAGGCGAGAAGCAGATCTGTGAGAAAGCGAAACGCCCTTTCTGAATCCATTGGCTCAAGCAGTAAATTGTCGTCACTGGCCACCAATGCCGTGGTGAATGGATGCCCGCTGGCGCAGGCTACCAGATGAGTCACCCAAGGTTTGCTCAGCCGATGCCACTTGCGAGTCTTGATCGAACCGATGCTGTTGGGAATTGTGGTGACCGACAGCAGGCCACCATCGGCGCGTTGGTGCAGAGCGGAGAGCCAGCCTTCCACACGAATCCCCTGCAAATCGAGACTGACCGGAATCGCACTGGTCAATGGTGTTGGCCACAAAGTCAGCAACTGTTGATAACGCTGCAGCAGATCCGGCAATGGTTCGATCAACTCTCGCTGCAGGCTCTCGCCAAATCCGGCCATGGGCAACAGACCGCTGTTTTGCAGGCGCAGTGCCCGTGCTTGCAGTGCCTGATCGATATTGTCTGGCTGGCTGAGCGCGGCTTCCAGCAAGCTGTCGCTCAACGTGTAGCGCTGCAACGCGTCCAGCACGAAAGGTTCTTCGTCAGCCAGTGGCGCTTCGGCGGCCTCGAAGTACACCTTGAGTCGCTGGGTGAAAAAATGCCGAACCGGGTTACGCAGGAAATCCTGGAGCAATGCCAGCGTCAACGGCTCTTCCTGGACATAGGGCGTGAGCAACGGCGCCTCGCTCTGGACCGCGTTCTCTTGATGCAAGACTTGCCACTCGCTGGCATAACTGAACAACTGATCGCCTTCATGGAAATAGCGGGCGCTGAAAGGTTGCAAGGGATGTTCTTCGGTCATTGCCTCTAGCAGATCCTGACGTTCTTCGAGCGAACGCCAGCCGCTGGCGAGATGATCACGCAACTGGCCGATCAGCACCGAAGCTGGTCGCTCACTGTTGTCGCGAATACTGCGTCCTACCCAGCTGATATAAAGCTGATTACGCGCGGACAACAGCGCCTCGAGTAGCAGATAGCGGTCGTCCTCACGGCGGGAGCGGTCACCCGGACGGTAGTCGCTACCCATCAGGTCGAAATCCAGCGGCGGTTGCGCGCGCGGATAATCGCCGTCGTTCATGCCCAACAAGCAGACCAGTTTGAAAGGAATCGCGCGCATTGGCATCAAGGTGCAGAAATTCACTGCGCCAGCTAGGAATCGTTGCGACAAACGGCCCTGGTCCAGCCCGGCGAGCCAGGCTTCGCGAACGACGGTCAGCGGCAACTCATCAATCAGGCCTACCGCCTCGCAGGTCTCCAGCCAGGTTTCGCGAAGCTCTTCCAACTGGGCCAGCAGGTAGTCGTCATGCTCGGTGCTGGCTTGGAAAAACACCTGCATCAGCGCCTGCAATCGCTGCCCCCACTCCCTGGGCTGAGCAGGTTGCGTAAGTTGCTGATGAGCGATTTCCAAAGCGTCAAGCAGAGCGACCAGTGGCCCGATCAGCGCGGCATCCAGACCACCGATTTCATCGTAAGGCTCGATACCCGCACACGCATCGGCGCTGCCCACGGCATAACCAAGCAACATTCGGCGCAGCCCGAAATGCCAGCTGTTCTGCTCCAGCTCCTCCGGCAGTCCAAGCCCGGCCCGTTGTTCGGCACTCATACCCCAACGCACACCGGCCCCTTCGATCCAGCGGTGCAGAATCGGCAGGTCGCGTTCCTCTACACCGAAACGGGTGCGTAATGCAGGAACGTCGAGCAGGTCAAGGATCTCACTGACGGGGAAACGGCTGTCCGGCAGTTTGAGCAGGTGCTCGACCGCGATCAGTAACGGATCACGGCCACGCTGGCCCTGATCTGCCAGCGTGAACGGAATGAAGCGCGGATCATATCGATCGAGCTGACCGAAAACGGCGCGAATATGCGGTGCGTAGCTATCGATATCAGGGACCATGACGATCACATCGCGGGGACGCAGATTCGGGTCGGCGCTGAAACGCGCCAGGAGTTGATCGTGAAGAATTTCAACTTCGCGCTGGGCACTGTGGGCGATGTGAAAGCGGATCGAGTGATCTTGCGTCAGATCGACAGCGGGCCACAACTCACGAGTCTCGTAGAGGGGACGCAATTCAAGAATGTCGTCCTGAAGCTGGTTCAGCAGAGTTTGGGGCCGGGTTTCGCTGAACAGGTCGATGCGCCCGTCACGGAAGGCTGCGCGGTAGCTGTTGGGATCGTCATAGCTGTCGAGCAGGTTGATATAGTCGCGGCCTTGCTTGCCCCATGCGGCCAACAAAGGATGCGCGTGCTGATGCAGTGTCTCGGCATCAAGCATGACGGGCATGCCGCTTTTGCGCGACTGGCGCTTGTATTGATGTCGCAGCAGATCCTTGTCAGCGACGATATCAGCCCAATGATGACGGCAAGGGTTGTGCACACAAAGCAGCACCTGGCTGAAGCGCGCGAGGCCAGCCAGCGCTTCCAGAACCTGTGCGGGCAAAGACGAAATACCGAAAACGATTACGCGCGGGGGCAACCCCGCCGGCGCCTCATCGAGCGCGTTGATGCGCTCCATGAAGCGTTGATGCACGCCGGCACGGCTCTGCGCCATGCCTTGTTCGCCGACATCCTCCAGCAGCGCTCGCCACAATTCTGCCTGCCAGCAACTGGTCGGTGGCAGCGGGTTCACTTCGCCTCTGACATTGCGCAGTTGATGCCGTCCTTCAGCCCAATCCTCAAGCCAGTCAGCCCGATACACCTGATATTGGTCAAACAGATCGGCCAG
Source organism: Pseudomonas sp. (assembly GCF_035554175.1). Lineage (GTDB taxonomy): Bacteria > Pseudomonadota > Gammaproteobacteria > Pseudomonadales > Pseudomonadaceae > Aquipseudomonas. The sequence continues at coordinate 109,851 of NZ_DATMIV010000045.1, forward strand.
ACGCTCTGACAATTGATAACGCTTGCGCAGGTCGGGGTCATGAGTCAGGAAGCGTTGCAGCGGTTCGAAATGTGGGCGGTCGATCACCTGCGGCAACAAGCGCATGAGACGCCAGGTCAACGGGGCCTTATCGAGCAGGGATTTCGCTGGAATTTCATCTCGGCCCAATACCATCCGATAAAGCTGCCACATGAAACTTCCGGGCAGTTGCACATCGATTGCTGCAGCGATACCGCAGCCACCCAGATCGCCCTCTTCAGGATCCTCGGCCAGCGCCAGTTTGAGCCACTGGGCAATGCCATTACTTTGTACCAGGGCGATTTCGTTTTCCAAGGGTGCCAGTGGATAACGACGCATGATGCTGACCACAAGGCTGCGCAGTTCATCGAGACTGTTGCTCTGAACCACCATGAATGCAGCGTTGAGGGACTGGGCGTCCGACATATAGATTCCTTGGAAAATCACAAAAGCCAGGGCAGAACCTTAGCATTGTCGGCAGGTTGTGACAGCCGGACGGCGTCTGTGAAGGCTGTAAGAACTTTCTCGCAGGCAAAACAAAACCCCAACTGCTTTCGCAATTGGGGTTTCGGAATTTAATCTTGACGATGACCTACTCTCACATGGGGAAACCCCACACTACCATCGGCGATGCATCGTTTCACTGCTGAGTTCGGGAT
>NZ_DATMIV010000046.1:0-45110 GCF_035554175.1 Pseudomonas sp.
ATTGTGGATCTGCAAAACCAGATTGGCGCTGCTGGTATCGCCGTCGGCATCGGTGATGGTGTAGGCGAAAGTTTCAGTGCCGTTACCACCGCCGTGCAGGTTTTTGAAATCGGCGTCGTTGGTATTGAGGGTGTAGGTGTAGGTGCCGTCAGCGTTCAGAACCAAAGTGCCGTAAGTACCGGTGAAGGTGCCGGGCGTGACTGGGCCGGTGGGCACACGGTCAGCGCCTTGTATGTCATTGGTGAGGACGTTGCCGGTCAGGGTCAGCAAGGTTTCCGAGGCAACGCCGTTGGCGTCATCAAACGCTTTGGGCACGTCGTCGGTGATGTTCACATCCAGGGTGCCGGTGGCGCTGTCGCCGTTGCTGTCGGTGGCGATCACGGTGAACTGTTCGCTGAGGTTGTTGACGCCGCCGCCGGCGGCATGGGTCTCGTTGCCGGTGAGGGTGTAGCTGTAGCTGACCGTGCCGGTCGCCGGGTTGTAGCCGGTGATGGTCAGCGTGTTGCCGAGCTGCGTAGTGATCGATTGCGGAAAGCCGATCGGCACGCCGCCGACGATCACGTTGATGCCGCCGATGCTCAGGCTGCTCAAACCGTCCGGCGCCGAAACGGTGAAGCTACCGCTTTGCGTCAGTGCGCCAGGATTGGCCGCCGAACCATCGGGCAGATTGGCTTCGTTGAGGTTGAGTTCGCCGCCTGCCGTGCCGAGGCCATTGAGGTTGACCGGGTTGTTGACCGGTGGCGGTGGCACCACGATCGGTGCGTCGTTGTCGTCGCCATTGTCGTTGTCCGCGTCGCGGCGATAATCGGGAAATTCGGGAATGCCATTGAAACCCGCGGTTGGGAAACCGATCACCGGATCGACTCGGCCGCCGACTTCGGTCAGTAGAACGAAGCTATGCCCGCCGCCCAGCTCACCGGTATTGCCGGTAGGCGCGTTGGGGCCGGCAGCGGTGGCTTCGGCAGTCTTGCTCGGGTCTTCACCGGCGGCGATGGCCTTCTGGATCTGCTCGACATCGCTCAACTGCGCCTGGCTTGGGGTCTGGGCTTCGTCGACATTCACGGGAACAGCCTGATCGGCCAGCAACTGCCCGGTCATGGTGATGCTGCTGCCGCGACCGAGGGTCAATTCCTCGCCGTTTTGCAGTTTCACCGCCACCGCGCCTTCCGCGCCGGTGATCAGTTGGTCGCCTGCGTACAGGCGATCGCCTTCGAACAGCGGACGCTTGATACCATCGCCCGCTTGCGCGAATACCTGACCGATGACTTTTGTGACCGTACCGATGAGCGTTGCCATGTGAAATCCTCCGCTGCCGACCACCGTCGGCACTGGTTCGCGAAGCAGCCCATGGCTCAATCGGGTTGCCGGGGGCGACGCTCGCACCCTCGACAGTTCGTTTCGCAGGCTTCGTGCGAAGAGAATTGTCAGCGCCATCAAGCACTTGCCAACCCTGTTCAGCCCGTCGACCCACTAGCGCTACGTAACGACCGCGAATCACTTGAGTGACAAAAAAATGTCGCTCATTGGCCGTTGCGCGTCCCTCCCCTTCAGCAGTACTTCGCGGTCTATCGCAAAGTGAATGGAACTTTCCTCAAGCCTTTCAGAGCTCCCTAAAGCGCATGAAACAAAGGCTTTCGAGCTGAACAATGTGCTGGTTTTTACAAACCGCATAAGTTTTTTTTGGCATAAGCCTTATGAAAATTTTTTCTTAGCTACGCTTCAGGATGTTCTTAGCTCTGTTGTTACAAGAGTGAAACGCTTACACCCTAAATTTACGTCAAATATTTGGCGACGGTAACACAACATCAAGATCCAGGGAGATGCACCCATGCGCGTTTTAACCCCCCTCTGCAGCGCGGTTTTGCTGGCCATGGCTTGCACTTCCCAAGCCCAGGCCATGAACCTCACCGAGGCGATTCAAAGCACCATCGCAACCCACCCGGAACTGGCTTCGCGCGTGGACGCTCGCCTGTCAGCGGATGAACAGGTCAAAGTCGCCAAGGGCGGGTTCTACCCCTCCGTGGATTTGAACGCTGCCTACGGTCGCGGTTACAGCGACAACACCAACACTCGCGCTTTCGGCAATCACAACACCGAAATCCTCAATTACACCCAGTCCGAATTGCGCCTGCGGCAGATGCTCTTCGACGGTTTCAACACCGCCAACGAGGTCGAGCGCACCAAGGGCGTGTCCAACTCGCGCGCCTACTACGCGCAAGGCACCGCACAGGATCTGGCCCTGCGCACCATCGAGGTCTACCTCGAAGTGCTCAAGCGTCGTGAGCTGGTGACGCTGGCCAAGAACAACCTGCAGGCGCACTTGCGGGTCAACGATCAGATCGGCCTGCGCACCGAGCGCGGCATCGGCAGCACGGCCGACTCCGATCAATCGGTCGCCCGTCGAGCCCTGGCACAGAACAACCTCGACACCGCCGAAGTCGATCTGGCCGACGCCGAATCGAATTTCTACAGCGTGGTCGGACGCATGCCCGATGAACTGGAAACCCCGGCCTCGACCCGTGGTGAATTGCCCACCGACCTGCGTGAAGCGCAGCAAAGCATGGTCGACAACAACCCCTACCTGAAATCGGCGCAGGCCGACGTGCAGTCCGCCGAAAGTCAGTACGAAGTGGCCAAGTCGCCGTTCTACCCGCGCTTCGACGCTGAAGCGGCAGTCGGCGCCAACAACAACGTGCAGGGCGATGAAGGTCACGACAACGAATGGCGCGTGGGCGTGGTGATGAACTACAACCTGTTCCGTGGCGGCAGCGACAAGGCGCGTCTGGCCGCCAACGCCCACGACATCAACCAGGCGATGGACATCCGTAACAACGCCCTGCGTCAGCTCAACGAGAATATTCGTCTGGCCTGGAACGCCATGGAAAACGCGAAGAAGCAAACGCCGACCGCCCGCGAATACGCCGAAACCACCAAACGCGTGCGCGCGGCCTACCAGGATCAGTTCGGCCTCGGCCAACGCACCCTGCTCGACCTGCTCGACAGCGAAAACGAGCTGTACAACGCCAACCGTCGCTACACCGAAATCCGCTACACCGAGGAATACTCGATGTACCGCGTGCTGGCGAACATGGGCCAGTTGCTGAGCAAACAGCGGGTGGTGCTGCCGGCTGATGCGATCGCCTCGAGCGAAGTGAAAAACGAGGCGCGCCTGCCGGAACTGAAATAGATCCTGTGTAGGAGCTGCCGAAGGCTGCGATCTTTTGATCCTGATCATTCCCACGCTCCGCGTGGGAATGCAGCCCGTGACGCTCCGCGTGACTGGACGCGGAGCGTCCCTAGAGGCATTCCTTTGCTGCGCATGGGAACGATCAATCAATCCGGGGCCGCTGCGCAACCCAGCGGGAGCAAGCTCCCTCGCTACAGAGTTATCGAGTCGTCTTCAGGAGAGGCAATCACTATGACCAGCATGGAACCCGGCGCCGCCGGGGTCGATCCTCGCTTGAGCTTCGATGATCCGTTACTCGACGGTCTGTTGATCCTCTGCAAGCTGCATGGCGCAACGGTCAGTCGTGCCAGCCTGAGTGCCGGGCTGCCCCTGAACAAACAACGCCTGAGCCTCGATCTGCTGCCCCGTGCAGCGGCGCGCGCCGGATTACAGGCGCGGTTGTTGCGCCGTGACCTGAAAGATATTTCAACGCTGAACCTGCCGATCCTGTTGCTGCTCAACGATGGTCGCACCGCGGTACTGCGGCGGTTTGGCGATGAAGGCAAGGCGCTGATCCTGCCCAGTGAAGCCGACGGCGGCGAGCAATGGGTCACTCGCGAAGAACTCAGCGAACACTACAGTGGCCAGGCCTTGTTCGCCCGCCCGCGCCACGAACTAGAGGATTTGCGTTCGCCGCTGGTGCCACGGGTGCATGCGTGGTTTCGCGACACCCTGAAGCTGTCGAAATGGCTGTACAGCGATGCGATTCTGGCCAGTTTTCTGATCAACCTTTTAGGCCTGATGGTGCCGTTGTTCGTCATGCAGACCTACGACCGCGTGGTGCCGAATCAGGCGACCTCAACGTTGTGGGTACTGTCAGTCGGGCTGCTGATCGGCACCGGTTTCGAACTGGTATTGCGCGTGGTGCGCGCGCACCTGCTCGACACCGCTGGCAAAAAAACCGATGTGATCCTTTCCGCGACTTTATTTGAACGCATCACCGGCATGTCGATGAAAGCCCGGCCGGCGACCATCGGCGGATTTGCCCAGAGCATTCATGACTTCCAGGGCCTGCGCGAATTTCTCACCGCCGTGACCCTGACCAGCCTGATCGACCTGCCCTTCGTGGTATTGATGCTGTTAGTGATCGGCCTGCTCGGCGGCTGGCTGGTGGTGATTCCGCTGCTGGCGTTTCCGATCACCATCATCTTCGCCATGGCGATTCAAGTGCGCTTGCGCGACACCGTGCAAAAGAGTCTGAGCCTCGGCGCGGAGCGTCAGGCGCTGCTGATCGAGACCCTCGGCGGCCTGGAAACCCTCAAGGCCTGCGGCGCGGAAAGCGAGCGTCAGCACAAATGGGAAAGCACCCACGGCGCTCTCACCCGCCTCGACAGCCATGCGCGCAATCTTTCGGCATTGGCCACCAACGGCACGCTGTTCATCCAGCAGCTTTCCGCAATGGCGACGATTGTTGCCGGGGTCTATAGCATCATCGCCGGCAATCTCAGCGTCGGCGCACTGGTCGCCACCTACATGCTCGGCAGCCGCGTGCTAGCGCCGCTGGGGCAGATTGCCGGGCTGATCACCCGCTACCAGCAAGCGCAACTGACCATGAAAAGCACCGACGCGCTGATGGCCCTGCCGCAGGAGCGCGACGGTAAGCAACGGCCACTGGAACGCACGCAGCTGCAAGGCGCGCTGGATGTCAGCGGCGTGACCTTTCACTACAACGGCCAGAATGCGCCGGCGCTGAGCGAGGTCAGCTTCAGTCTGAAGCCCGGCGAACGGGTCGGCATCATCGGCCGCAGCGGTTCAGGCAAAAGCACGCTGGCGCGGTTGGTCATGGGGTTTTACGAAGCCGAGGAAGGCCAGTTGCTGCTCGACGGCCTCGATCTGCGGCAACTGGATGTCGCCGACCTGCGCCAGCAGATCGGTTATGTCGCCCATGATCTGCCGCTGCTGGCCGGCAGCCTGCGAGACAACCTGACCCTGGGCGCGCGCTACATCAGCGACTCGCGCATGCTCGAAGTCGCCGAACTGACCGGCGTCATCGAACTCGCCCGGCAGCATCCGCAAGGCTTCGACCGGCCAGTGGGCGAACGCGGGCAGTTGCTCTCCGGCGGCCAGCGTCAGGCGGTGTTACTGGCGCGGGCGCTGTTGCTCGATCCGCCGATCATGCTGCTCGACGAACCCACCAGCGCCATGGACAACAGCAGCGAAGATGCGCTGCGGCAGAAACTGCATGGCTGGGTGCAAGGCAAAACCCTGCTGCTGGTGACACACCGCACCTCGATGCTGAGCCTGGTGGACCGGTTGCTGGTGCTGGACAACGGCCGGGTCGTCGCTGACGGTCCGAAAGAAGCGGTCATCGATGCACTGCGCAAGGGCCGTGTCGGCTCGGCGGCAGTCTGAATGTCAGCACAAAAGCTTTGGCCACTTGCTGTCTGTGCGAGGGAGCTTGCTCCCGCTTGGGTGCGCAGCGCCCACAAGATCTTTGGGGCTGCTTCGCAACCCAGCAGGAGCAAGCTCCCTCGCCACAGGGTTGGGTTGGCTTGGTTTGTTTTAATTGAGGAGTATCGCCGCATGTCAGCTTCATCTTCAAAAGATCGCGGCTACTTCGACAGTTTCGGCAAAAGCGCCGAGGCCGAGTTCATGCCGGAAACCGCCGGCGCGGCACTGCAGGATTCGCCGCGCAAATCGCGGATTACCGTGTGGCTGGCGGCGGCGCTGTTGATCGCCGCGCTGGTCTGGGCCAAATTCGCCGTGCTCGAAGAAGTGACCATGGGCGAAGGCAAAGCGATTCCGTCGAGCAAGGTTCAGGTGATCCAGAACCTGGAGGGCGGCATTGTCACCGAGATTTTTGTTCGCGAAGGTCAGATGGTCAGCAAGGGTGACACCCTGCTGCGCCTCGACGACACGCGGTTTCGCTCGAACAAGGGCGAAAGCGAGGCCGACCGTTATGCCCTGACGGCCCAGGTCGAACGTTTGTCAGCAGAGGCCGAGGGACGCCCCTTCAAGCTCTCCGCCGAAGTGATCGCCAAGGCACCGCAAGTGGCCGAAGACGAACGCTCGCTGTACGAGCAGCGTCAGCGCCGGCTGGCCAGTGAGCAGCGCACTCTCAGCGAACAGTTGCGGCAGAAAACCCAGGAGCTGGCGGAATTTCGCTCCAAGCAAGGCCAGTTCAGCTCGAGTCTCGCGTTGCTGCAACAAGAGATGAACATGTCCGAGCCGCTGGTGAAAACCGGCGCCGTGTCCCCGGTGGAAATCCTCCGGCTCAGACGCAGCGCCGTGGAGATCCGTGGTTCGCTGAACGCCACGACGCTGGCGATTCCCCGCGCCGAATCGGCCATCGCCGAGATCCGCAGCAAGATCGACGAATCGGAACAGACCTTCCGCTCCGAGGCGGCCAAGGAGCTGAACGAGAAACGCACCGACCTGTCGAAGATCACTGCGTCGAGCATCGCCATCGATGACCGCGTGAGCCGCACTACGGTGACCTCACCGGTGCGCGGGGTGATCAAGCAGATGAAGGTCAACACCATCGGCGGCGTGGTTCAGCCGGGCAGCGACATGGTCGAAATCGTGCCGCTGGAAGACAACCTGCTGATCGAAGCCCGTGTGCGCCCACAGGACGTCGCGTTCCTGCATCCGGGCCAGAAAGCCATGGTCAAGTTCAGTGCCTACGATTACACGATCTATGGCGGGCTGAGCGCCAAACTTGAGCTGATCGGCGCCGATACGATTACCGATGACAAGGGCAACAGTTTTTATCTGATCCAAGTGCGCACGGATAAAAACCATTTGGGCGGGGAGGTGAAACCGCTGCTGATCATCCCGGGGATGGTGGCGACGGTGGACATTATTACCGGAGAGAAAAGTGTGCTGGATTACCTGCTTAAACCGGTGTTGAAAGCGCGGACCGAGGCGATGCGTGAGCGCTGAGCCGGGCTTGATTCACCCTGTGGCGAGGGAGCTTGCTGCCGCTGGAGTGCGAAGCGCTCCCTTTTCACTATTCGAAAATCCGATACATCGTTGTGAATGTAGTCGGGTCTGCTTCGCAGCCCAGCGGGAGCAAGCTCCCTCGCCACAGGTGCTCAGTGCCCATGATTTTTGCGATAGGTCTCCTCCCCCATCGCCGCAATCTGCCCTTCGATCAGCGCTTCAAACGGCTTGAGTAGCGGTGCAAACGTCGTAGGCGCTTCGAGGGTTTCCAGCGCCTGCGCAATCGCCTCAACCGTTGACAAAGCCCCGGGGCCCGGCGCCTTGCGCAGGCGATAGCGCGACACGCCGCCTTCGGCCGGTGTCACCCGTGGCAGCGCCGCCAGCAGCGGATTGAGGTGCAGCATTTTGCGCGCCTTGCGCCAGGTGCCATCGGGAACTACCAGCAACAGTGGCTGATCATTCGGTGCGTAAGCCTGCAGCGGCTGCGCATCGTCAGCCGGGAACAGCAACCGCGCCTGATAGCCCGGTCGGTTCAATAGCGTTGGCAAGTCGTCGAACACCTCGCCGACAATCAGCTCGGCATTGCTCAGCCCCAGCGCCGCCAATCGCGCAGTATTGAGCGCGTGACTGACTTCGCTTGGATGCTGCAGCAGCAACACCCGCGTGCGGCTGTCGAGGCGCGGAATCAGCGAGCACAGGCAATGGGTCTGAGGGCGCAGGCAGCGCGGGCATTGGGGTCTGGACATACTTGTTTTCCTGCAAGCTAAGCCTGATTGAGCTGGGCTTTGAGCAAATCACGGAAGGTCTGGATCAGCGGTTCGCGGCTGCGACCGCGGCGCATGATCATCGAAAAAGGCGCCTGATAACCGAAGGTCGCCGGCAGCAGAACGCGCAAGTCGCCCTTGTCGGCCCAGGCCTGCGCGTAGTGTTCCGGCAGATAACCGATGTAGGCCCCGGAGAGCACCAGAATCAGCTGCGCCTCCATACTTTCCACGGTAGCGGCGCTGTGTTTGAAACCGTGCCGGGCCAGTTCTGCCTGACTCCAGTAACCGCGCCCGACCATGCGTTGCTGGGTGATCACCTGCTCGGGAATCCGCCGCTCGTTGAACAACGGGTGACGACTGCTGCAGTACAACCAGTGCTGCTCGCGGTACAGCGGCATGTATACCAGGCCGCTCATCCGCGTGGAGAACGCGCCGATGGCCAGATCCAGGCGATTGTCCTGCACACCGAGCTGCAACTCGTAAGGGCTCATCACCGACAAGTGCAAGTGCACCGCCGGGTGTTCCTGACTGTAGGCACCGATGGCTTCGGCGAAGGGCAAGGCCTTGTCGCTGACCGTGGAATCGATCACGCCGAGGTTGAGGGTGCCGCGCAATTCGCCCTTGAGCGCAGCGGCGTACTGCTCGAAACCTTCGAGTTCGCCGAGCAGGCGCAGGGTTTCCTGATGGAACAGCTCGCCCTTGCTGGTCAGGCTGAACCCGCCGCGCCCGCGATGACACAGCACCAGACCGAGGGCGGCCTCGAGCTGGCTCATGTAGGTACTGATCGCCGAAGTCGACAGGTTGAGTTCCTGCTGCGCGTTGGCAAAACCCTGATGGCGCACGACGCTGACGAAGATGCGCAACAGTTTCAGGTCGGGTAAAGCGTTGGCCATGGAGAGTCCACACATCGTGCAATGTAGGAGCTGCCGAAGGCTGCGATCTTTTGACCTTTTTTCAGATCAGGATCAAAAGATCGCAGCCTTCGGCAGCTCCTACAGGGTTGTTCATCGATTGCGAGAAGTCTATCTGCAGCGTGTCCATTAGTTTAGAAAAATCTGAACTAAGTTTTTGTCCGTAGCGATTCTTCCCCGCCACTACATTTCGCATTATCGGCCCCACAGCGGCGTCCGAACCTGTGCTCAACGGCGCGCCGGCATAAATAAAACAAAGACGATGAGGCCCTACCCGTGGACAAGATTCTTCACCAACCACTGGGCGGCAACGAAATGCCGCGCTTCGGCGGCATCGCCACCATGCTCCGACTTCCCCACGTACCGACCGCTGCCGGCCTGGACGCTGCCTTCGTTGGCGTGCCACTGGACATCGGCACTTCGCTGCGCCCCGGTACCCGCTTCGGGCCGCGCGACATCCGCACCGAATCGGTAATGATCCGCCCCTACAACATGGCCACCGGCGCGGCGCCGTTCGACTCGCTGTCGGTTGCCGACATCGGTGACGTGGCGATCAACACCTTCAACCTGCTCGACGCCGTGCGCATCATCGAAGAAGCCTACGACAACATCCTCGAGCACGACGTCATCCCGATGACCCTGGGTGGCGACCACACCATCACCCTGCCGATTCTGCGCGCCATTCATAAAAAGCACGGCAAGGTTGGCCTGGTGCACATCGATGCCCACGCTGACGTGAACGATCACATGTTCGGCGAGAAGATCGCCCACGGCACCACGTTCCGTCGCGCCGTCGAAGAAGGCCTGCTCGATTGCGACCGCGTGGTGCAGATCGGTCTGCGTGCCCAGGGTTACACCGCTGACGACTTCAACTGGAGCCGCGATCAGGGCTTTCGCGTGGTGCAGGCCGAAGAGTGCTGGCACAAATCGCTGGCGCCGCTGATGGCCGAAGTGCGCGAGAAAGTCGGCGGCGGTCCGGTGTATTTGAGCTTCGACATCGATGGCATCGACCCGGCCTGGGCACCTGGCACCGGCACCCCGGAAATCGGTGGTCTGACGACCATTCAGGCGATTGAAATCGTCCGTGGCTGTCAGGGCCTCGACCTGATCGGCTGCGATCTGGTAGAAGTCTCGCCCGCTTATGACACCACCGGCAACACCTCGCTGCTGGCCGCCAACCTGCTGTACGAAATGCTCTGCGTACTGCCTGGCGTGGTTCATCGCTGAGGGTCGGGGTCATGCACCAACGTGATCAGGTATTGCACGCGGCCGCTGAGCTGGTCGCCGCGTTTGCGCGTAACGATCGCGAAGCTTACTTCGGTGCGTTCAGCGCCGATGCCAGCTTCGTCTTCTACACCCTCGACCAGCCGCTGCTGTCGCGCGATACCTATCAGGCGTTGTGGGATCGCTGGCGTGCCGAGGATGGCTTCGAAGTGCTGTCGTGCACGTCGAGCAACGCCTTCGTCAGCCTGCAGGGTGACGTGGCGATTTTCATCCATGACGTGGCCACCGAGCTGCGCATGCAAGGGGAGCAACACTTCAGCCAGGAGCGCGAGACGATTGTTTTCCGCCAACAAGCGTCGAGCCTAGAACAACAAGGCCTATGGCTGGCCTGTCACGAACATTTGTCCGCAATGCCGGAAGGGCTGCCACCCCCTTAGCCAATGGTGACGCTCACGCACGATGAGCGCGCCGGATGATCGGAGCAGATCATGAATAACAACAACAACGAACAAAGCCTTAGCCGCATCGAAACAAACGGGGTCGAACAGATCCCGGATCATGAGCGCGACGCCCGACCCAGCGACCTGTTTCGCTTGATCTTCGGCGGCGCCAATACCTTTGCCACCGCTGTGCTCGGCAGTTTCCCGGTGCTGTTCGGCCTGTCGTTTCAGGCCGGCGTCTGGGCGATTGTCCTGGGTGTGCTGGTCGGTGCGCTGATCCTCGCGCCGATGGGCCTGTTCGGCCCGCTCAACGGCACCAACAACGCCGTGTCTTCCGGTGCGCACTTCGGCGTGCACGGGCGGATTGTCGGCTCGTTCCTGTCATTGCTGACGGCGATCGCCTTCTTCTCACTGTCGGTGTGGAGTTCCGGCGATGCACTGGTCGGCGGCGCCAAACGCCTGATCGACCTGCCGGAAACCGACCTGACCCTGGGCCTGGCTTACGGTCTGTTCGCGCTGCTGGTGCTGACCGTGTGCATCTACGGGTTCCGCTTCATGTTGTGGGTCAACCGCATCGCCGTGTGGGCTGCGAGCCTGTTGTTCCTGCTCGGCATCTTCGCCTTCGCTCCCGCCTTCGACAGCCAGTACGCGGGCAGTGTGGCGCTGGGTCAGGCAGGGTTCTGGGCGGCGTTCATCGGTGCCGCGCTGGTGGCGATGAGCAACCCGATTTCCTTCGGCGCGTTCCTCGGCGACTGGTCACGCTACATCCCGCGTGAAACACCGAAAGGCCGCATCATGCTGGCGGTGATCGCGGCGCAACTGGCGACGTTGATTCCGTTTCTGTTCGGCCTCGCCACCGCGACGATCGTCGCGATCAAGGCCCCGGCCTACATCGCGGCGAACAACTACGTCGGCGGCCTGCTGGCGGTGTCGCCGAGCTGGTTCTTCCTGCCGGTGTGCCTGATTGCGGTGATCGGCGGTATGTCCACCGGCACTACCTCGCTGTATGGCACCGGGCTGGACATGTCCAGCGTGTTCCCGCGCGTCCTCTCCCGGGTCAAGGCGACGCTGCTGATCGGCGTGTTGTCCATCGCCTTCATCTTCATCGGCCGTTTCGCGGCGAACCTGGTGCAGAGCGTGTCGACCTTCGCCGTGCTGATCATCACCTGCACCACCCCGTGGATGGTGATCATGATCATCGGCCTGCTGGTGCGTCGCGGCTTCTACTGCCCGGACGACCTGCAAGTGTTCACCCGCGGTGAACAGGGCGGGCGCTACTGGTTCAACCACGGCTGGAACTGGCGCGGCCTGGGCGCGTGGATCCCCAGCGCGCTGGTCGGCCTGTGCTTCGTCAACCTGCCAGGTCAGTTCGTCGGCCCGCTGGGCGAAATGGCCGGCGGCATCGACATCAGCCTGCCGGTGACGCTCGGCCTGGCCTCGGTGGTGTACCTGACACTCTTGCGCCTGTTCCCCGAGCCAGCGCAAGTGTTCGGTCCGAAGGATTTGCGCAGCGAAGCAGCCATACACCCCGAACTACGTCAGGCCGCCTGATCTGCACAGAAAATTTGAAGGATTGGATTTTTTGTGGCGAGGGAGCTTGCTCCCGCTCGACTGCGCAGCAGTCGCAAGGCAGCGGTTGAGTTTCATTAAAGAAACTCGGTTGCAGGATTTGGGGCCGCTTCGCAGCCCAGCGGGAGCAAGCTCCCTCGCCACAGTAAAACCTGATTCAGCGTTCCACATAAAAAAGACAATCGGAGACACGCCATCATGGCCCTGGATTTATTCGTCGTCCTCATCTACGCCGCCGGCATGCTCTTGCTCGGCTATTTCGGCATGCGCAAGGCCAAGACCAACGAGGACTTTCTCGTGGCCGGCCGCAACCTCGGCCCGAGCCTGTACATGGGCACCATGGCGGCGACCGTGCTCGGCGGTGCGTCCACCGTCGGCACCGTACGCTTGGGCTACGTGCACGGCATTTCCGGTTTCTGGCTGTGCGCGGCACTGGGTTGCGGCATCGTTGCGCTGAACCTGTTCCTCGCCAAACCGCTGCTGAAACTGAAGATCTATACCGTTACCCAAGTGCTGGAAAAACGCTACAACCCGATGGCCCGTTCGGCGAGTGCGGCCATCATGCTGGCCTATGCGCTGATGATCGGCGTGACCTCGATCCTCGCCATCGGCACCGTGCTGCAAGTGTTGTTCGGCCTGCCGTTCTGGATTTCGGTACTGCTCGGCGGTGGCGTGGTGGTGATCTACTCGGCGATTGGCGGCATGTGGTCGCTGACCCTGACCGACATTGTCCAGTTCATCATCAAAACCGTCGGCCTGATGTTCATCCTGTTGCCGATCTGCCTGTATCGCGTCGGCGGTTGGGACGAACTGGTGCTGAAACTGCCAGCCACGGCGTTCAACTTCACCACGATCGGCTGGGACACGATCATCACCTACTTCATGATCTACTTCTTCGGCATCCTGATCGGTCAGGACATCTGGCAACGGGTGTTCACCGTCAAGACCGCCAGGGTCGCGCAATACGCCGGCAGCATCGCCGGCATCTACTGCATCCTTTACGGCCTGGCTTGCGCGCTGATCGGTATGGCCGCACACGTGTTGATCCCGGATCTGGACAACGTCAACAACGCCTTCGCGGCCATCGTCAAACTGTCGCTGCCTGATGGTATCCGTGGGCTGGTGATCGCTGCCGCCCTGGCGGCGATGATGTCTACTGCCAGTGCCGGCCTGCTCGCCGCCGCTACCACTCTGACCGAAGACCTGCTGCCGAAATTGCGTGGCGGCAAGCAATCGAGTCTGGGCGTGAATCGCCTGTTCACCCTGCTCACCGGCGTTGTGGTGTTGGGTATCGCTCTGGTGGTGAATGACGTGATCAGTGCCCTCACCCTTGCCTACAACCTGCTGGTCGGCGGCATGCTGATTCCACTGATCGGGGCGATTTTCTGGAAACGCGCCACCACTGCGGGCGCGATCGCCAGCATGGGGCTGGGCTTCGTGACGGCCCTGCTGTTCATGTTCAAGGATGGTCTGGATGCCAATACGCCGATCTATTACAGCCTGGCGGTCGGTCTGGTGAGTTTCGTCGTGGTCAGCCTGATGTCTCGACGCCCGTCTGCGGTCGCAACTGCGGTCTGACTGTGATGTAACGACTTGATGTTTTCTTCAGCGGGTGTGGCGTCGGTGGCCACGCCCGTTTTTTTTCGCCTGGCGAAAAGCAAAAGATCGCAGCCTTCGGCACCTCCTACAGGGTATTTGTAGAAACTGCCGACGGCTGCGATCTTGAAATCTTTGAGTGGAGGTCTTAACGCCGACGTGGCTGGCGCCGACGCTGTTCGTCGTCCGTGCGAATCGGTACCGGTTGCAGAGGCGGTTCGATCAAACCAAGGGCAACGCCCAGATCGTGCAGCCAGTTTTGAATTTTCTCTTTCATCGTCATGCCCCCTTCAGGGTGGTGCTGAGCGGCCGGAATTCTGAGGCTGCTTCGCACTGATAATAGTCCGAAGTCCTACGCAATGCTCGGCCAAATCAGCAATGATCTGTTACTGAATTGAACAGAATTCGTTGCTACAGGTTCACGCGGTTTCACGTTCTTCGGGCAAAGCCACGGGATAGACGGCTTGCTGCACGTCAATCCAGGCATTCAGATTGGCTCCGGTCATGCCCTTGCGCCACATAAGCCACGTTGTCGCACCCGCGAACGGCTCGGCCAGTGGATGCACCGCGACACTCTCGCGGCCCGGCAGACTGGCGAGCATCGACTCGGCCATCAACGCCACACCGCTGCCGGCGATCACGCAGGCGAGCATGCCCTGATACGACTCGATCTCCATCGGCCGGCCCATCGCCGCATGGTAGTGCGCGAACCACGCCTCCAGACGCATGCGATAAGAGCAGCCCTGGCGAAAGGTGAACACCGAGCGCCCCTCCACGTCCCGCGCGCTGCGCACCGGCGGATGGTCGATCTCAGTGATCAACACCAGACGCTCCTCACACAGCGGCACGCCATCGAGCCCGGCCAGTTCCAGCGGCCCGTCCACCAAAGCCGCGTCGAGGCGGCCGGTGAGCAAGCCTTCGAGCAGCTCACCGCTCGGCGCCGATTGCACCTGCAGGTTCACCATCGGGTATTGCTTGTGATACCGCGCCAGGAGCGCCGGCAGATGGATCGCCGCCGTGCTGTACATGGTGCCGAGCACAAAATCCCCCGCCGGTTGGCCGCCCATTACCGCCGCACTGGCCTGATCGCGCAGGGCGAACAGTTTGCCGGTGTAGTCGAGCAAGACTTTCCCCGCCGGGGACAATTGCAAACGCTGGCGTTCACGGACGAACAACTCGACACCCAATTGTTCCTCAAGCTGTTTAAGGCGTGTCGACAGATTCGACGGTACCCGATGCAGACGCTCGGCGGCGCGGGTGATCGAGCCTTCTTCGGCAACCGCCTGAAAAATCCGCAATTGGCTGAATTCCACCTGCCTTCTCCTGAACAGAACAAGTTACTCACTATTATTCAATTTTAAAGAAAGTCAATCAGTCCTAGCCTGACGGTCATTGTTCCTCTGACGGAAGCCCGACCATGTCGCCGCTGATTCGCTTATCCGCCTGTTTCGTTGCCCTGATGATGGCCATGGGCATCGGCCGTTTCGCCCTCACACCACAAATGCCGCACTTGCTCAGCGAGGGTCAGATTGATCTCACGGCTGCAGGTCTGATTGCTGCGGCCAATTACCTCGGCTATCTGGTCGGTGCAGTGGATGCGATATTTGCGCACCGTCCGCCGCAAGTGCAGAGGCGCCTGCACGGTGGGCTCTGGCTATGCGTGCTGCTGACCCTGGCGTCGTTTTGGGCCAATGGTTTCTGGTCGCACCTGATGCTGCGCTTTGGTACCGGTGTGGCGAGTGCCTGGGTATTGGTGATGATCACGTCACTGAGCCAGCCATTGGCAGCGGCAGCGGGTCGTCCGCGTTGGGGCGCTCTGGTCTTTGCCGGACCGGGTTTGGGAATTTTTCTGACGGGGTTGCTGGCGCTGGTCTCACATCGGTTGCAGCAGACGTCGGCGACGTTGTGGCTGATATATGCCGCCGCCGCGTTGCTGATGATGCTCGGGGTCTGGCGGTTTTTACCGCAGCCTACGCTGACCTTGGCGACGGATACGGCCCCCATGTCCCAAGCGAATCGTGGCATTGGTCGGCTGGCGCTGGTGTATGCGCTGTACGGTATCGGCTACATCATCCCGGCAACGTTTCTTGCGCAAATGGCCAACGCGCAGTTTGATGGTCAGTGGCAGGCCGATCTGTTCTGGCCGTGCTTCGGTCTGGGCGCGGCGATCGGCGTGTGGCTGGTGAGCTTGCGTCGGCATGATCCCGAGACCACGCGGCACTGGCTGATGGCGACGTTGTGGCTGCAAGCCGCCGGTGTATTTGCCTGCCTGCTGAGCAGCGGTCTCGGCCTGGCACTGGGCGTGATCCTTTGCGGCACACCGTTTCTGGCTTGTATGCAGCTGGTCATGCAGCGCTCGCGGGAGCTGGCGCCCCACGCCACCCAGCGCAATGCCGGGATGCTGACCGCGTGCTTCGCCGTCGGCCAGCTCAGCGGCCCGTTGCTGGCGGCGCTGAGCAGCCATTTCAGTGGCGGTTTGCAGCCGGCGCTGCTGATCGCTGGCGCGGGCTTGCTGATCGCCGGCGCGTTGGCGATGCGGACGAAGGCTACTGGCCCAACGCTTTGCGCAAACGCCGACGCAGCCACTGCTCGGCGCTGACGAAGGTGATGCCGAGCAGCACCAGCACCGCGCCGATGACGAAGTTCAGGCTTAACTCTTCGCCGAGCAGCAAGACGCCGAAAGTCACGCCGAACAAAGGCGTCATGAACGAGAACACCGCGAGATTGGCTGCCAGATAACGGCGCAGCAGCCAGAACCACACCAGGTAACTGAAGAACGACACCACCAGGCCCTGGAACAAAACGCTGGCCACCGCCACGGTGCTCAGGCTGACATGGGTGATCTGGCCGCTGAACAGTGCGATCAGCAGCAAGCCAAGGAAACCGACCAGCAGCTGATAAAACAGGGTCAGCGTCACCGGCGCCTCCGACAGCCGCGAAGCGCGCACCACCACGGTGGTTGCGCCCCAACAGGCGCCGGCCAGCACGCCAAAGGCATCGCCCAACAGCATGCGCCGGTCGAGATTGTCCCACGACACGCCGCCGGCGAAGGCAATCGCGATGCCGATGAAGGCCAGCAGAATCCCCAGCCATTGCAATGGTCGCAGGCGCTCACTGGCCAACAGAAAATGCACACCCAGCGCGGTAAAAATCGGCGCGGTGTAAAGGAACACCGACATGTGCGCGGCGGTGGTCAGTTGCAGGCCTTCGGCGATGAACAGGAACTCCAGACCAAACAGCACACCGGCCAGCAAACCGCCGCGCCACGTGCTGCCGACCTGATCCCAGCCGCCCTTCCAGCAGATGAGCAGACCAACCAGTAACGCCGAAATCCCCGAGCGCCCCGCCGCCTGCATCACCGGTGCGATGTCCGTTGCTGCCCACTTGATCAGAACTTGCTGTACACCCCAGATCAGGCACAGGCCGATCATCACTTGCAGGGCAAAACCGTCGGCATTGCGCCGCTCGGCACTCACCGCATCACCTCGAAAAGACACAACATGGCAGGCCATCCAATGGTCAGAAAACAGTGTCGGGGATTATCAACCAGATGTGCAGAGAAAGGCGTCTGGAAAAAAATTCAATTGGTCAGTGACGTCAGCGCTGAATGGCTGACGGCTGCACCGTCGTTCGCGAGCAGGCTCGCTCCCACAGGGGGTTGTTCACGACAGGGAGTCATTGTGGGAGCGAGCCTGCTCGCGAAGAGGCCGGCAAGATCTGCCTCTTTATCGGATCAGTTCAGGAGAATCGCTTCGCCAGCAAATAACCCACCGTACAGGCAACCGCCGTCGCCAGCGTTCCCCACGCCCAGTCCAGCAAACTCACCTGCTCCGACCAGCCGCGCAAGGTGGCCCAGTTGGTCAGGTCATAAGTGCCATAGGCCACCAGCCCCAACAGCGCGCCCAGCTTCGCCGCGCGCTGCCAACTCAGCGCCGGCAACACCACAAACACCACGCAGCCAACCACATACAGGCAATAAAAAACTGCTGCGGGAACCAACAGCGGCTTTTCCAGCATCAGCGAACCGAGCAGTTCGCGGTAGGTCGGCGCCATCAGCAGCCCGAGCCAGATGCCGTCGAGCAGCAGAAACGTCAGCAGCGTGGCGACGTATGCGATCAGCGGCTTTTTCATTTGCCTTCCCTCTATATGTAGGAGCTGCCGAAGGCTGCGATCTGTTGATCTTGATCTTGTATGAAACAGATCAGAAGATCGCAGCCTTCGGCAGCTCCTGCATGGGCCTGCGGTGAGTCAGGTCAGTTCAATGCGGTCGGCGTGGATGACGATCTTGCCTTCCTTGTACAGCGAGCCGATGGCCTTTTTGAAGTTGCCCTTGCTGACGCCGAACAGGCTGCTGATCAATGCCGGATCACTCTTGTCGCTGACCGCCAGGGTGCCGTCGTTTTCGCGCAACTTGCCGAGGATCTTCGAGCTCAGGCTGCTCGCCGCTTCCTGACCAACCGGTTGCAGGCTCAGGCTGATCTTGCCGTCGGCGCGCACTTCCTTGATGAAGCCTTTCTCGCGCATGCCCGAGCGCATGAACTTGAAGATTTCGTTCTTGTGGATCAAGCCCCAGTGCTTGTTGTTGATGATCGCCTTGAAACCCATGTCGGTAGCTTCGGCCACCAGCAGGTCGACTTCCTGGCCCGGACTGTAGCTAGCCGGGGTCTTGTCCAGATAACGGTCAAGCCGCGCGGTAGCGGTGATGCGGCGGGTGTGTTTGTCGAGGTAGACGTGCACCACGCAGTACTCGCCAGCGGTCATCTGGCGCTTTTCTTCCGAGTACGGCAGCAACAGATCTTTCGGTAAGCCCCAGTCGAGGAACACCCCGATGCTGTTGACTTCAACCACTTTCAGGCTGGCGAACTCGCCGACCTGAACCTTGGGTTTTTCCGTGGTGGCGAGAAGTTTGTCTTCGCTGTCCAGATAGATAAATACGTTGAGCCAGTCTTCATCTTCGCTGGGAATATCTTTGGGAATATAACGGTTGGGCAAAAGAATTTCGCCGTCGGCACCGCCGTCCAGATATAAACCGAAGTTAGTGTGTTTAACCACTTGCAAACTGTTGTAACGCCCGACTAAAGCCATTTCCAGAACCCTCAATACGTGGGCGGCATTCTACCCGGTTTTGCCGCGAACGTCGGGTGGCAGATCCTCGCACCTGCCAATCAGCGGCAACGTATTGATTTGCCTGGGTCAGGGCTCGGGAAGGTGCCACTCGTCAGTCCGCTCAAGCGGCTCACTGCGGTGCGCGTTTGCTCATCCGCTACAAATGTTCTGATTCAAAACAGCAGGTTAGCCGCCTATTACGAATATTAGCCGGCAATAATGCAGCGCTGGGGTAGGTTATTCCGGGGGATATTTACCAAGCTATTGTCAAGTTATTCCTGTACGATGCCTGGCCGAGTTACTTTTTTAAAGGTTAATGGCCGCCATGCGTGTAAAAGCATCCACCAGCAAAGCAAAGCCAGCTCCAGCCGTTGAAACCAGCGAATCGATCAACGATCAGATCGCAGCGTTTCTCAAGTCCGGCGGCGAGATTCAGCAAATTGCCAAAGGCGTCAGTGGCCAGACATTCGGCCCGTCCAAGCAGATCAGCCTGGGCAAGAAGTAACACCGGTTTTACCCCGTCCAGAGGCGCTTTGAGCTTCCAAGCGCCTGGACTGGCACCGCGCAATCCCCCTCGCTTTAAACAAAAAATCCCCGAAAATCGACGAACGGCCATCAAAGCCAAGCATTCGCCGGTATCCTTGCACGCGTCTAGATCAAGCGTTTCAGCAGGCCACCCGCCCTGCGCTCGCGGTTCATGGAGTGACGCATGCGCCTATTTCCCTGTTTATTGTTCGTCGGCCTGCTAGCAGGCGCGAGCGCGCACGCGCAGGTTTTCCAGCGGGAACTGGGCGACTTCGACCTCAAGCTCGGCACCACCCCAAGCCGGAGCATGGCCCAGGGGCTGGTCAAACCGGCGGCGGTCGGCTCGTTCCACGGCGGCCTCGACCTCAGCCACGACAGCGGCGTGTATTTCGGCCAGTACGCGCCGAGCATGGGCATCACGCCGGGCAAGACCCTCGAGATCGATTCCTACGTCGGCTTCAAGCAGCCTTTCGATCAGGTGCTGGGCTATGAGGTCGGCATGATTCACTACAGCTATCCCCGCGTGGAAACCCTCGACAGCCAGGAGCTGTTCGGCGGCCTCACCTTACTCGGCAGCCGTTTCGGCATCGCCCTGAGCAACGACCCGGACAAACAGAACAACACCCTGTTTGCCGACCTCGGCGGCAATCAGCCGTTCGGCATCGGCGTCAGCATGAAATACACCACTCACCAGCTGAATACGCCAGTGGCAGTGGACGGAGGTTATGTCAGCAGCTTCACCGATTGGTCGGTGAAACTCTCGCGGCCATTCATGGGCGTCGATCTCGATCTGATCTACAGCAACTCCAGCCTCAGCGGCAGCGATTGCTCGGCCTATTCCGGGCACAACAGCGAGTGCGATGGCCTGGTCACGCTCAAGGCCGTACGCTCGTTCTATTGATCGGCTGAACTGCCGCGCGCTTCCTGCATCACATAAGAATCAGATTTCCGACGCCAGGCTCTCGCAAGGATTTGCCCATGTCTCGCTGGTTCAAACAGATCGCCGCCCTGCTCGTCTTCACCCTCGCCCTCGGCGCCTGCAGCCGTGTGGGCCTCGCCTACCGCAACCTCGACGTGATCATCCCGTGGTCGCTCGGCGATTACGTGGACATGAACGGCGAGCAGAAAGACTGGTTCAACGAACGGCTCAAGGAACATCTGAGCTGGCACTGCACCACGCAGTTACCGGGCTACCTCGATTGGCTGGATCGCTTGCAGGCTATGGTCGAGAGCAACCAGGTCACTGACGCCGCTCTGCAGGAGCGCACCGCCGAGGCCAAACAGGCGATCGCCGAAACCGCCCGGGAAATCACTCCGTCGGCCATCGAGCTGCTGCAAGGCCTGGACGATAAACAGGTGGCGGAGATGAACGACGCCTTTGCCAAAGACCTGCGCAAACGCCAGCAGGAATACGTCAAACCACCGTTGGCGCAACAGATCAAAGAACGCGGCGAGCGCATGGAGAAACGTCTGACCGACTGGCTTGGCCCGTTGAGCGACACGCAGAAACAACGCGTCGCGGCCTGGAGCAACGCTTTGGGCGATCAGAATACTCAATGGATTGCCAACCGCGCCCATTGGCAGCAACAGTTCAGCGCCGCCGTTGCGCAACGCCAGAGCCCGGAATTCCCACAACGTATCGAGACGCTTCTGGTCAATCGCGAGCGCTTGTGGACAGCCGATTACCGCAAGGCCTATACCAACACCGAAGCGCAGGCCCGCTCGCTATTCGTCGACTTGATGGCCGAGAGCACGCCGCAGCAGCGTGAGCGTTTGTTGAAGAAAATCGAGGGAGTGCGCAAGGACTTCAATGACCTGAAGTGTCTAAAGGCCGCGCAAAAACCTTGAAGACATCAATTACCTCCTGTGGGAGCGAGCCTGCTCGCGAATGCGGTGTGTCAGACAGTTCAAATGTCACTGACAGACCGTATTCGCGAGCAGGCTCGCTCCCACAGGGAAATTTCCCGTGGCTCAAGCGATTTGGGCTTTTGACGCCACTTCATCAAACGTCAGCTTATCCAGCGCATCCTCCTGCTCATCCAGCACTTGGCGCGGGTGGTCATTGCCGGGAATGCTGCTGTCGATCAGGCTCAACAGGCTGGAACCGCGCAGCGTCAGAATGAAATTGTTGCCGGTGTTGCCTTCATGATCCGGACGCGGCTCGAAGTAACCACGGTCAAGCAGCAGACTTTCATACTCACAGGCCAGCGTTTTCAGATGGTCCAGATTGTCGATCGGCTCACCGGCATTGGCCTTTTCGGCGGCGTAGTCCTCGGCGTATTTTCGAGGAGCATAACTTTCACCGGCGCTGTTTTGAGCCTCGCGCAGCAAACGTTCAATCAAATCCCAGTTATAAGTCGTCATCCTGATTCAACCTCCGATGCGGGAAATTTGTACCGCGTTCAAAGGTTGTGACCCAAGCGCCGCGCAGCCGTTCAGCCGCATATTTTCGCGCCGACCGACCGGCGGTCTGTCGATTTTCCCGCAGGTTGAACGACTAGTCTGAAACAGCCGGTTCAATCCCGCAGGAGACATCGTCATGAACGTTGCAAACCATCCGGTGGTATCACGCGAAGAATGGCTCGCCGCCCGTCAACAGCATCTGGCCCACGAAAAAGCCTTCACCCGAGAACGCGATCGCCTCAGCGCCGAGCGCCGCGCCTTGCCGTGGGTGAAAGTCGACAAGGACTACCACTTTCAAGGCCCCAACGGCGAATTGAAGCTCAACGATCTGTTCGGCAAGAACAGCCAGTTGATCATCTACCACTTCATGTTCGCCAAGGGCTGGGAGCAAGGCTGCCAGGGCTGCTCGTTCCTCAGCGATCACATCGACGGCGCCAACCAGCACCTGGCCCATCACGATGTCGCGGTCGTGGCGGTTTCCCACGCACCGTTCAACGAGTTTCAGGCGTTCAAACAACGCATGGGCTGGAAGTTCGACTGGATATCTTCAGAGGGTTGCGACTTCAATTACGACTTCGGCGTCTGCGCCCGGGCTGAAGACGTCGCTGAAGGAAAGGCTACATACAACTACGAAAAAACCGACAGCGTCGAGGAAGAAATGCCGGGGCTGAGCGTGTTTTATCGCAACGTAGATGGCGACATATTCCACACCTATTCCACTTATGCGCGCGGTCTGGACATGTTGGTTGGCGCCTACCATTACCTTGATCTGACGCCCAAGGGCAGGAATGAAGACGAGATCATGGAATGGGTGCGCCATCATGATCGGTATGAAGGTGCGACTAAGTCGAGTTGCTGCCATGCCGAATGAGCGCAGCGCTGAAGTCACAGTTTCTGAACTTTTGCCACGCTTCAGCCCTCAACCGGTTAACCCGCCTTAACCGCAACCGAGGCCTGCCCATGAAAACCCTGATCAAGCTGTCCCTCGCCGCCGCCCTCGCCTGCGCCCTGCCCGTCTGGGCCTGTACGCCTGAAGAGGCGACGATCAAACGCGATCAACTGGCCAAGGAAGTCGCGAAACTCACCGAGCAGAATCCGGACAAGGCCAAGGAGATCAACGCCGAGTTGCAGAACATGAAGCTGGGCACGGCCAGCGCCGATCTGCCGGACAAGTGCCAGTTGATCGATCAGCGTTTGAAGGAACTGGGAGCGGCGGAGAAAAAAGCAGATAGTTGAGGACGAAAAAAAACCGGACAATGTCCGGTTTTTTTATGCGCGTAAAACCCGTTACTCAGCCGCAGGCGCGGCCGGCTTGCGGCGCTTGAGCGGCGCCATGCCGTCGCTGCTCACCAGAGAATCCGGCTTCGGACGGTTGACGCTCTTGCGCTTGGTCGGCGTCTTGGCGGCGGTTTTCTTCTTGTCGCCTTTGGCGTCAGTCTTTTTCTTCTTCACGCCAACGGCTTTACCCGAGGCCTTGACCTTCTTCGGCCCGCCGTAGGTACCTTTGACTTCCTTGATGGTGCGCCGCTCGAAGCTCTGCTTGAGGTAGCGCTCGATGCTCGACATCAGGTTCCAGTCGCCATGGCAGATCAGCGAGATCGCCAGACCGTCGTTGCCGACACGGCCGGTACGACCGATGCGGTGCACGTATTCGTCGCCGCTGCGTGGCATGTCGAAGTTGATCACCAGATCCAGACCGTCGACGTCCAGACCTCGGGCCGCGACGTCGGTCGCGACGAGGATCTTCACGCCGCCCTGCTTCAGACGATCGATCGCCAGTTTGCGATCCTTCTGGTCTTTTTCGCCGTGCAGCACGAATGCTTTGTATTCCTGGGCCACGAGGCGCCCGTAGATGCGGTCGGCCATGGCGCGGGTGTTGGTGAAGACGATGGCCTTCTGGTAGGTCTCATTGGCCAGCAGCCAGTTCACAATCTGCTCTTTGTGCTGATTGTGGTCGGCAGTGATGATCTGCTGACGAGTGGTCGAGTTCAGCTGGCTCACTGCGTTGAGCTGCAAGTGCTCAGGGTTGTTCAGCACCTTGGCGATCATCTCGCGCAGGCCCGAACCGCCGGTGGTGGCGGAGAACAGCATGGTCTGCTGACGGTTCGGGCATTCGTCGACCAGACGCTGCACATCTTCGGCGAAGCCCATGTCGAGCATACGGTCGGCTTCGTCGAGCACCAGCACTTCGACTTCTTTCAGGTCGAGGTTGCCGGCGTTGAGCTGCTCGATCATCCGCCCCGGGGTGCCGATGAGGATGTCGGGCACTTTGCGCAGCATTGCGGCCTGGACCTTGAAGTCTTCACCGCCGGTGATCAGGCCGGACTTGATGAAGGTGAACTGCGAAAAGCGTTCAACTTCCTTCAAGGTCTGCTGGGCCAGTTCACGGGTCGGCAGCAGGATCAGGGTCTTGATGCTGACGCGAATCTTCGCCGGGCCGATCAGGCGATTAAGGATCGGCAGAACGAAAGCGGCGGTTTTGCCGCTACCGGTTTGCGCCGTCACCCGCAGATCACGCCCCTGGAGCGCCAGCGGGATGGCCGCGGCTTGCACAGGCGTTGGCTCGACAAATTTCAGCTCGGCCACGGCTTTAAGCAGGCGTTCGTGCAGGGCGAATTGGGAAAACACGGGTGCTACCTCGAAGATATGCAAAAAAACAGCTGCATAGGTTACCGGTTTCGAGCGCTCAGGCCGAGTTTCTTTATGCAAACGGCGACAATCAGTGGTTTTTTTGTTGCCCGATTTGTCACCCGCTGCAATACACAGCGTCTTAAATGCTCTAATCGACCCCTCGCGCCTCACAGAAGAAACGTTTCGCTTATGGATATCAAACAGCTCTGGCTCAAAGCCCAGAACCTCTGGGGCACGCTCGAAGAGCACCCGCTGCTGCAATCGGGACTGGCGCTGCTGGTGTTGCTGGTGGTTGCGCTGGTACTCGGACGAGTGGCGCGGTACCTGATTCTGCATGCCAGCCGCATGCTCGGCCGCCAGCCGGCCCTGCACTGGCTCAATGATTTTCGTCATAACAAGGTGTTTCAACGGCTGGCACAGATGACGCCGTCGCTGGTGATTCAGTTCGGTCTGCATCTGGTGCCGGAACTGAGCAAAACCGCAATGAATTTCCTCGGCAACGTTGCGCTGGCCTTCACCATATTGTTCCTGTTGCTGGCGGTCAGCGCCCTGCTCAACGCCTTGCTCGACATCTACGCGCGCACCGAGCACGCCCGCACCCGGTCGATCAAAGGCTACGTGCAGCTGGCGAAAATGGTCTTGTATGTGTTCGGCGCGATCATCATCGTTGCCACCCTGATCGACCGCTCGCCGCTGTTGCTGCTCTCGGGTCTGGGTGCGATGTCGGCGGTGATCCTGTTGGTCTACAAGGACACCCTGCTGTCATTCGTCGCCAGCGTGCAGTTGACCAGCAACGACATGCTGCGGGTCGGCGACTGGATCGAAATGCCGCAAGTCGGCGCCGACGGCGACGTGGTCGACATCACCCTGCACACGGTCAAGGTGCAGAACTTCGACAAGACCATCGTCTCGATCCCGACCTGGCGGCTGATGTCCGAGTCGTTCAAGAACTGGCGGGGCATGCAGCAGTCCGGCGGTCGGCGGATCAAGCGCAGCCTGTTCATCGATGCCAGCGGCGTGCGTTTCATCCGCGATGACGAGGAAGAAAAGCTCTCGCAGGTGCACCTGCTTACCGACTACATGGGCCGCAAGAAAGCCGAGCTCAAGGCGTGGAACGAGGCACAGGGCAACGTTGCGGCGATGTCGGCGAACCGTCGGCGCATGACCAATATCGGCACCTTTCGCGCCTATGCGTTGGCCTATCTGAAGAGTCATCCGGAGATTCAGCCGAACATGACCTGCATGGTCAGGCAGATGCAGACCACCGCCCAAGGCATCCCGCTGGAAATCTACTGCTTCACCCGCACCACGGTGTGGGCCGATTACGAGCGGATTCAGGGGGATATTTTCGATTATCTGCTGGCGGTGTTGCCGGAGTTTGGCCTGAGTCTGTATCAACAGCCGAGTGGCGGGGATTTGCGCGCGGGGTTGCTGCCGGCGGTGTTGGGCTCGGCAAATATTCCGGAGCCGGAGAAACATCTGATGTAACCCACAATTTCCCTGTAGGAGCTGCCGAAGGCTGCGATCTTTTGATCTTGAAAGTCTAAAGATCGCAGCCTTCGGCAGCTCCTACACGGGTTATGCGGTTCGCCTAATGCCTAACCGGCTGATCCACACCGCCATCAAAATCACACTGCCGCCGAGGAACAATCTCCCCAGTTCCTCATGCTGATTCCAGATCAGCAAATTCAACAACAACCCCACCGGCACATGCAGGTTATTCATCACCGCCAGCGTACCGCCGTTGACCATGCACGCGCCCTTGTTCCACCAGTACAGGCCCAACGCCGTCGACACCAGCCCGAGGAACAGCAGCACCGCCCATTGCAACGGCGCTTCAGGCAGAAAATTCGACTTGCCGAACAGCAGGAACGCTGGCAACACCACCGCCAACGCGCCGAGATAGAAGTAGCCAAAGCGCCGGTAATGCGGCAGATCACTCGGATGTTTCGCCACCAGATGCTTGTACAACACCTGCCCGGCGGCATAGGTGAAGTTGGCCAGTTGCAACAACAGGAAACCCATGAAGAAGTCCGGGTTGATCCGATCAAACCGAATCACCGCCGCACCGCCCACCGCCACCAGCGCGGCAATCAGCGCCCATGGATTGAAGCGGCGGTTCAGCGCGTCCTCGATCAACGTCACATGCAACGGCGTGAGAATGGTGAACAGCAACACCTCCGGCACCGTCAGCACGCGGAAGCTCAGGTACAGGCAGACGTAAGTCACACCAAACTGCAACGCGCCGATCAGCAACATGCCACGCATGAACGCCGGCTCTACCGAACGCCAGCGCGTCAACGGAATAAACACCAGCCCGGCCAGCACCACACGCACCAGCACCGCGAAATAGCTGTCGACATGACCGGCCAGGTACTCGCCGATCAGACTGAAGGAGAACGCCTGGATCAGCGTGACAAAAAGTAGATAGCCCATGCTCGCCTCGAAAATCGGATGGCGGCGACGATAGCGGGTTTTGCCGCTCACTGCGAATAGCCGGAAACACAAAAATTCCGGTGGGAGCGAGCCTGCTCGCGAAAGGAGCGTGTCAGACGGCAGATACTTTTCTGATACACCGCTTTCGCGAGCAGGCTCGCTCCCACAAGGAGTTTCGCGTCGTTCAAAAAAATACAGACAAAAAAAAGCCCGATCTCGCTAAAGCGTTCAATCGGGCTACAGCACTCAGGAGCAAAAGTGCAAAGGGAGGTTCGATGCGCGTGGAACCTTGAAGGGGTTGCGCCAGGTCACTAGACCATCCAGCGATTATCTGGCGATTAACCGATCAAGCGACCTGAGACAATTTGGCGTTGGCCTGATTCAGGCCCTTCTCCTGGAAGTCACCGCCCAGGTTCATGCCCTCGGCATGGATAAAGGTCACGTCATTGATGCCAATGAAACCCATGACCTGACGCAGATACGGTTCCTGATGGTCAGCCGGGCCGCCGGCGTACACACCACCGCGAGCAGTCAGCACAAAGGCACGCTTGCCGCTGAGCAGGCCCTGCGGGCCGGTTTCGGTGTACTTGAAGGTCACACCGGCACGCAGCACATGGTCGAGCCAGGCCTTCAGCGTGCTTGGGATGGCAAAGTTGTACATCGGTGCCGCCATCACCAGCACATCGGCGGCGAGCAGCTCATCAGTCAATTCGTTGGAGCGGGCCAGCGATGCTTGTTCGCTGTCGCTGCGCTGTTCGGCGGGTTTCATCCAGCCGCCCAGCAAATTGGCATCCAGGTGCGGCACCGGGTTTACGGCAAGGTCACGCACGGTGATCTGATCGGCAGGGTGCGCGGCTTTCCACTGAGCGATGAAGGTCTGGGTCAGTTGACGAGAAACCGAGTCTTGCTGGCGGGCGCTGCTTTCGATGATCAGAACGCGGGACATGGTGTGTAGCCTCCATCCGAGAATGTTGTAAGTCGATGGAGTGAAGGTTAAACAGAGTTGAATCGATGAAAAAGCGCAAATATCCGCTGTAACCCATCGATAAATTCGTTTATAAGCTAAACCCACATCCCCTGTGGGAGCGAGCCTGCTCGCGAAAGCGCATTGTCAGTCGACACATCTTTGACTGGTACACCGCTTTCGCGAGCAGGCTCGCTCCCACAGGGGAATACCGTTCATTTCGGGGTGCAGGTCAGTTTGATCCGCAGCTTGATGATCTCGCGAGTGAACTTGGCCGTGGCGTTTTTATGTTTGCCGGCCGGGACATCGATGCTGCGCGTGCGCGGCGCTTCCGGGCCGTTGCTGAACACCGCTTTGCAGGTCGCATCGACGTCGCCGTAATTGGCCACGCGGATCGAGCCGATGTCGTTGTCGGTGTCAAAGGTCTCGTAGTCGATCTTCATGCCGTTGAGGTCTTTCTGCACATCGATCGGATAGGCAAAAGCCGTCAACGGCAGCAGCGCCAGCACCACACAACAGAATTTTTTCATTCGGCAGTCTCCATGAGGGACGGCCAGCTTAGGACAAGAGGAGCTATTGATGAAAGCGCCCCGCGTAACCCTTGATCAATGGCGAACGTTGCAGGCCGTGGTCGACCACGGCGGTTTCGCCCAGGCCGCCGAGGCCCTGCACCGTTCGCAATCGTCGGTGAGCTACACCGTCGCCCGCATGCAGGATCAGCTCGGCGTGCCGTTGCTGCGCATCGACGGGCGCAAAGCCGTGCTCACCGAAGCCGGCGGCGTACTGCTGCGCCGTTCACGGCAACTGGTGAAACAAGCCAGTCAATTGGAAGACCTCGCCCATCACATGGAGCAAGGCTGGGAAGCCGAGGTGCGGCTGGTGGTCGATGCGGCTTATCCGAGCGCGCGGATTGTCCGTGCACTGACCGCGTTCATGCCGCAGAGTCGCGGCTGCCGGGTGCGGCTGCGCGAGGAAGTGTTGTCGGGCGTCGAGGAAGTGCTGCTCGAAGGCGTGGCGGATCTGGCCATTACCGGCCTGAGCATTCCGGGCTACCTGGGCGCGGAATTGAGCGATGTCGAGTTCGTCGCCGTCGCCCACCCTGACCACCCGCTGCATCGGCTCAACCGCGAATTGAGCTTTCAGGATCTGGAAACCCAGATGCAAGTGGTGATCCGCGACTCCGGTCGCCAGCAGCCGCGCGATGTCGGCTGGCTCGGCGCCGAACAGCGCTGGACGGTGGGCAGCCTCGCCACCGCCGCGACGTTTGTCAGCAGCGGTCTGGGCTTTGCCTGGCTGCCCCGGCACATGATCGACCGGGAACTCAAGGATGGTTCGCTCAAGCTGCTACCGTTGGATCGGGGCGGCAGTCGCAACTCCAGCTTCTACCTGTATTCGAACAAGGACAAACCACTGGGCCCGGCCACGCAAATTCTCATCGAATTGTTGCGCACCTTCGACACCTTGCCGCTGGACGCGCCGTTTGCCGCCCCCGAACAAGCCTGACACGGAGTTCACCGATGGCGTATTTCGAGCATGAAGGTTGCAACCTGCACTACGAGGAATATGGCCAAGGTACGCCGTTGCTGCTGGTTCACGGGCTCGGCTCGAGCACGCTGGACTGGGAGATGCAGATTCCGGCACTGGCCGCGCAGTACCGGGTGATCGTCCCGGACATTCGCGGCCACGGGCGCTCGGACAAACCCCGCGAGCGCTACAGCATCGCCGCGTTCAGCGCCGATCTGTATGCCTTGATCGAACACTTGCACCTGGGCCCGGTGCACTACGTCGGGCTGTCGATGGGCGGGATGATCGGTTTTCAGCTCGCCGTCGATCAGCCGCAGATTCTCAAGAGCCTGACCATCGTCAACAGTGCTCCCCAAGTCAAACTGCGCACGCGCAACGATTACTGGCAGTGGTTCAAACGTTGGAGCCTGATGCGTCTGCTCAGTCTCGAAACCATCGGCAAAGCCCTGGGCAGCAAACTTTTTCCCAAACCGGAACAGGCCGATCTGCGACGGAAAATGGCCGAACGCTGGGCAAAAAACGACAAACGTGCTTATCTCGCCAGCTTCGATGCGATTGTCGGCTGGGGCGTTCAGGAACGACTTTCCCGGGTGTCCTGTCCAACGCTCGTCATCAGCGCCGATCGTGACTACACACCGGTGGCTTTGAAACAAACCTATGTAAAACTGTTGCCCGATGCGCGGCTGGTGGTCATCGCCGACTCGCGCCATGCCACCCCGCTCGATCAACCCGAACGCTTCAATCACACGCTGCTGGCGTTTCTGGCCACAGCCGACCTTCACCCTCAGGATCACTGACCCATGCTGAAAAAACTCGCCCTCGCCGCCGGCTCCGTACTGTTTGCCGCCAACCTGATGGCTGCTACCCCGGCCAAGGCGCCCCACGTGCTGCTGGACACCACCAACGGCCAGATCGAAATCGAACTGGACCCGGTCAAGGCGCCGGTCAGCACCAAGAACTTCCTTGAATACGTCGACAGCGGCTTCTACAACAACACCATTTTCCACCGTGTGATCCCGGGCTTCATGGCTCAGGGCGGCGGGTTCACCCAACAGATGCAACAAAAAGAAACCAAGGCGTCGATCAAGAACGAAGCCAGCAATGGCCTGCACAACGTTCGCGGCACCCTGTCGATGGCGCGCACTTCCAACCCTGATTCGGCGACCAGCCAGTTCTTCATCAACGTTGCCGACAACGCCTTCCTCGATCCGGGTCGCGACGCCGGTTACGCGGTGTTCGCCAAAGTGGTCAAGGGCATGGACGTTGTAGACATCATCGTCAACTCGCAGACCACCACCAAGCAAGGCATGCAGAACGTGCCTGTCGACCCTGTGATCATCAAGTCGGCCAAGCGCATCGACTGAGTTCGCCGGGCATATCGAGCGGCGCCGGGCTGAGCCTGCGCCGCTCGCACTGATAAAAGGAGAGCCCGGATTCCGGGCGGTTATCTGATGCTCTATCGCCGTTTCGAACAACTGATCGATATCTTCCGCGACGCCCCGACGGCGTCCCCGCCGGATCGCGTCTGGCCCTTCTACACCTATTACCTGAAGCAGGTCTGGCCGAGCTTCGCCGCGCTGCTCGTGGTCGGCCTGTTTGCCGCTTTGATCGAGGTGGCGCTGTTCAGCTATCTGAGCCGCATCATCGATCTGGCGCAGGGTACGCCCAACCCGAATTTCTTCAGCGACCACGCCCTCGAATTGACCTGGATGCTGGTGGTCGCGCTGGTGCTGCGGCCGATTTTTTTCGGCCTTCACGACTTGCTGGTACACCAGACCCTGAGCCCTGGCATGACCAGCATGATCCGCTGGCAGAACCACAGCTACGTGCTCAAGCAGAGCCTGAATTTCTTTCAGAACGACTTCGCCGGACGCATCGCCCAGCGCATCATGCAGACCGGAAATTCACTGCGTGACTCGGCCGTGCAAGCGGTCGACGCGCTGTGGCACGTGGTGATCTATGCGATCAGTTCGCTGGTGTTGTTCGCCGAGGCCGACTGGCGCCTGATGATTCCGCTGCTGACCTGGATCGTCGCCTACATCGGCGCGCTGTACTACTTCGTGCCGCGCGTGAAAGAGCGCTCGGTGGAAGCCTCGGATGCGCGTTCGAAACTGATGGGGCGCATCGTCGACGGCTACACCAACATCGCCACGCTGAAACTGTTCGCGCACACCAACTTCGAACAGCACTACGCCAGGGAAGCCATCGAAGAACAGACTGTCAAAGCGCAGATGGCCGGGCGTGTGGTCACCAGCATGGACGTGGCGATTACCACCATGAATGGCCTGCTGATCGTCGGCACCACGGCGCTGGCGTTGTGGCTGTGGACGCAATCGCTGATCACCGTCGGCGCGATCGCTCTGGCCACCGGCCTGGTGATCCGCATCGTCAACATGTCCGGCTGGATCATGTGGGTTGTCACCGGCATTTTCGAAAACATCGGCATGGTCCAGGACGGTTTGCGCACCATTTCGCAACCGGTCAGCGTCACCGACCACGCGCAAGCCAAACCGCTGGCCGTGGCCTCGGGCGAAGTGCGTTTCGAGCACGTCGATTTTCATTACGGCAAGAAGAAAGGCATCATCGGCGACCTCAACCTGACCATCAAACCGGGTGAAAAAATCGGTCTGATCGGGCCGTCCGGCGCCGGCAAATCGACCCTGGTCAACCTGTTGCTGCGCCTGTACGACGTCGAGGGCGGACGCATTCTCATCGATGGGCAGAACATCGCTGAAGTCGGCCAGGAAAGCCTGCGTGCGCGGATCGGCATGATCACTCAGGACACCTCGCTACTGCACCGCTCGATTCGCGACAACTTGCTCTACGGCAAGCCCGACGCGACCGACGCCGAGCTGTGGGATGCCGTGCACAAAGCTCGCGCCGATGAGTTCATTCCACTGCTGTCCGACGCTGAAGGCCGCACCGGTTTTGATGCGCACGTCGGCGAGCGCGGGGTGAAGCTGTCTGGCGGTCAGCGTCAGCGCATCGCCATTGCGCGGGTGCTGCTCAAGGACGCGCCGATCCTGATCATGGACGAAGCCACCTCGGCCCTGGACTCGGAAGTCGAAGCAGCGATTCAGGAAAGCCTCGAGACCTTGATGCAGGGCAAAACCGTGATCGCCATTGCCCACCGCCTCTCGACCATTGCGCGCATGGATCGACTCGTGGTGCTGGAGAACGGCAAGATTGCCGAGAGCGG
Organism: Pseudomonas sp.; assembly: GCF_035554175.1. GTDB lineage: Bacteria > Pseudomonadota > Gammaproteobacteria > Pseudomonadales > Pseudomonadaceae > Aquipseudomonas. Next base: position 32,401 of record NZ_DATMIV010000046.1, read on the forward strand.
CACTCACGCCGAACTGCTCGCGCATCGTGGTCTGTACGCGCGGCTGTGGGCGCACCAGACCGGAGGCTTTGTCGGCATCGACTGAGCCTTCAGGATCAAAAGATCGCAGCCTTCGGCAGCTCCTACACCGGTTCCTGTAGGAGCTGCCGAAGGCTGCGATCTTTTGCTTTATGTCTGGCGATAAGGCAAAGCGGTGCGGGCTTCTTCGGCATAGGCCAACACGCCGGCGCGCTCTTGCTGAAGGAAATCCTTCACCGCCGCTTTCAACCCCGGATGGCGCAGGTAATGCCAGGAATGAGTGATGACCGGCTCAAAACCGCGAATCAATTTGTGCTCGCCCTGAGCCCCGGCGTCGAAGCGCTGGATGCCGTGGGCAATCGCGTAATCCATGCCTTGATAAAAACACGTCTCGAAATGCAGCCGATCGAACTCGGCCAGACACCCCCAGTAGCGCCCGTAAAAACTGTCGCCACCGACCAGACTGAAAGCCATCGCCACCGGCCGTGAGCCCTGTTTGGCCAGCACCACGCGGATCGACTCGGGCATGCGTTCGGCCAACAGGTTGAAGAACTCGCGCGTCAGGTACGGCGCCTGACGCCGAACCGCGTAGGTATTGGCATAGCAGGCGTAAACAAAATCCCACTGCGCCTCGTCCAGTTCGCGTCCTTGCAACCATTCAAACTCGAAACCCTGCCCCGCCACCTGGTCACGCTCCTTGCGCATCTGCTTTCGCTTGCGTGAACTGAGGACGTCGAGGAAATCCTTAAAGTCGCGGTAACCGCGATTGTGCCAGTGATACTGACAACCGATACGTTGCAGCCAGCCCGCTTGCCCGGCCATCGCCGCGTCGGTAAACGGATCGGTGAAATTGATATGCGCGCTGGAGAGCTCTTCGATCTCCAGATAGCCCGGCAGGCTTTTCAGCAGTTCGAAACCGTCCTCGACCTTCGCCGCCAACAAGCGCGGACCGCTGACCGGACTGAACGGTACAGCCGTCAGAAGCTTGGGGTAGTAATCGATACCGGCACGGGCACAAGCGTCGGCCCAGCCATGATCGAACACGTACTCACCGAAGGAATGCCATTTGCGATAACTCGGTAAAGCGGCGATCAGTCGCTTGTCTTCGATGTGCAGCAAATGCTCCGGCTGCCAGCCCGAATGCGGCCCGACACTGCCGCTGTCTTCCAGCGCGCTGAGAAAGGCGTGGCGCAGAAACGGCTGGTTGTCCGGGACCAGCGCATCCCAAGTGGCCGGGGCGATTTCTGACAGGTTTTGCAGGCGTTGCAACGGCATCCACTGGCACTCCACAGCTTGGCGAGAAAGCCCGGCGAGTATCGCTGATCGCGACCCGTTGCACACGCTCAATTGGCCGACAGCGCTCTGAATCAATAGTTCACGCCTGTTACGCATCGTCATCAACCTGCCATCACTGTGCCACCGCTCTGTCATAAACGATCGCGATACTGGCGCCTGTTTTTAGAGCGCCGGGTTCTAGCCCGGACACAGTTTTCCGGCCTTCGTGTCGGTTGTGCCCAGGATGGTTCAGCCATCCCCTTTCATCTTCGGAGATTGCTATGCGTCTTGCTTCCACGAAAACTGCAGCGGCCCTGTGCGGCGGCTTGTTGCTGGCCATGAGCGTTCCGGCCAGTGCTGCAGTCGACGCCAAACTGCTCGACATGCTCAAGGCCAACGGGTCGATTTCCCAGGCGCAGTACATCGAGCTGCAAACAGAACTGGCCAAGGATCAGAAGGATCAGCAAATCGCCCGGCAGGCGCAGCAGGAAACCAACGAACAAGTAGCGGCCGTTGCGAAGAAGGCCAACGAACAGAGCGTGTTCGATCAGAAACTGGCCTGGGCGGCCAAGACCCAGTTCAAGGGCGACGTGCGCATCCGTCAGGAAACCATCAAGATCGACGGCGAGCCGAACAACGGTGGCCGCGACAAGGACCGCCAGCGTATTCGTGCCCGTCTGGGCGCATACACCGAGATCAACCCGCAAGTCGACACCGGCATCCGCATCGCCACCGGCGGCGGCGATGACGCCCGTTCGACCAACCAGGACCAGGACAACTACTTCGACAAGAAGCAGATCTGGCTCGACCTCGGCTACATCGATTACCACCCTGATCAGATCAAGAACCTGCACATCATCGGCGGCAAGATGCTGCAACCGTGGGTCAGCATGGGCGACGTGATCTGGGACAGCGACATCAACCCGGAAGGCTTGGCCGTTACCTACAAATATCCGCTGGGCAGCAGCGCCGAACTGTTCGGCAGCCTGGGTAACTACAACCTCAAGGACAACGTCGACGGCGACGGCGTGCAATTCCGCCACGACCTGCGCCTGACCGCTGGCCAGTTGGGCAGCCGCTTCAACATCACCGACAACCTGAAACTGACCGTCGGCGGCAGTGTCTACGCCTACCAGAACGATGAAGACAGCCGTTGCACCGGCACTTCCACACCGTGCGCCCTGGCCGTCAACGGCAACTCGGCCGACAACGAATTCCGTCTGTATGAAGGGTTCAGCCAGGTCGACATCGGTGGGCTGCCGATGCCGCTGTCGTTCTACGGTCAGTACGTGAAGAACAACGACGCCGTGACCGATCAGGACACTGCATGGTTGCTCGGCGCCAAGTCGAAGGTCTTCGGTTTCAACCTCGACTACAACTATCGCGACGTGCAGCGCAACGCTGTGGTCGGCGCCTTCACCGACTCCGACTTCGCCAACGGCACCACCGGTTCGCGCGGGCACAAGTTCAAGGTTGGTTACGACATCGACAAGAACTTCGCTGTCGGCGCCACGTACTTCCTGACCAAGGCCGACTTCGCCAGCCGTGGCCAGCGTGACGCAGACGCAAACACCCTGCAGCTGGATGCTGAAGCGAAGTTCTAAGAAGGGCGGCTACAAGCTGCAAGCTACAAGCTACAAGCTACAAGCTGGGAGTGGATGCCTTTACTTGCAGCTTGAAGCTTGAAGCTTGCCGCTGCTCCACCCCGGTGCGGGCGGGACGATCCCCATCATCCGTTCGTTTCAATCGCACCGGGTTATTTCTGCAGGATGCAAAAACCCCCTGTAGGAGCTGCCGAAGGCTGCGATCTTTTGATCTTGATCCTGAAAACAAGATCAAAAGATCGCAGCCTCGGTTCACTCGACAGCTCCTACAGGGGGTTATCTTTTCGGCGTTGCGCCGCGAGGCGTTCGGCCAGTGCATCGACATCTTCATCCGGGCGTTCCGGCATTGCTTTCAGCGTCGCCTGCATCAAGCGCATCTGACGAATGAAACGCCGGCAGTTGCGGCAGAACAGCAGGTGATGACGCACCATCAGCGCCTCGCGAAAGCTTAGTTGGCCGTCGAGATAATCGCTGGATCGTGCCACTTGCTCCTTGCAGGTCAACATTCTCCTGTCTCCTCAAAATGTTCCACGGTCGCAAAGACCTTCAAGCGTGCCCGGTGCAGCAGCACGCGGACATTGGAGAGCGAGATCTCCAGAAGATTACAGATTTCTTCCAGCTCCAGGCCCTGGCGTTCGCGTAACAGCAAGACACTGCTCTGCAGCTCGGAAAGACTGAGTAACGTGTGTTCGAGGCATTCGCGCAGCTCGCTCTCGGTCAGCAGCGCTTCGGGCGTGTCCTGGTGCCAGGCAAATGGCGCGATAAGCCAGTGACCGTCGCTCGAAGAAAACCGATCGTCGTCGATGCTGCCGTGGGGCGCGGGCAGGTCGTCGAGCAGGACTTCCCGGCGATTGAGCTTGTAGCGGCTCTTGGCCGAATTGGCGGTGATGGTCAGCAGCCAGGTCTTGAGGCTGGAACGGCCCTCGAAGCTGGCGAGATGGCGCACCACCGAGAGCCAGGCATCCTGCACCACTTCTTCGACATGACGCTGGCCGACAATGGCGTATGCCACCGCGCGCATGGCGCTCTGATACGTGGTGACCAGTTCCTTGAAAGCTTTTTGCTCTCCCGCCAGCAAGCGCGTGAGCAGTTGGGTGTCGTCAGCCGCCATCCATCAATCCCCTTGTCCGGACTTCGAAAATGAACGCGGCAGGTGTGCACCTGCCGCGATGTCCGAAAAATTACAGCGTTTCAGCCGCTTCGAATGTAGGAAAGATCGACGCGATTAAGGGGAAATTAACCTATATCAGCGCTTACGCAGCAACACGCTACCAATCGAGTAACCAGCGCCGAACGAGCTGAGCACCGCCAGCGACCCTGAGGCCAGATCATCCTGATACTTGTGGAAGGCAATGACCGAGCCGGCCGAGCTGGTGTTGGCGTAGCTGTCGAGAATCACCGGCGCTTCTTCTTCGGTGGCTTCGCGGCCGAGCAGCTTGCGCACGATCAGATGGTTCATGCTCAAGTTGGCCTGGTGCAGCCAGAAACGCTTCACATCGCCGACGTTGAGCCGGTTCTCCTCCAGATGTTCGCCAATCAGCTCGGCGACCATCGGGCACACGTCCTTGAACACCTTGCGGCCTTCCTGGACGAACAGCTTGTCGCGGGCGCCGATACCTTCTTCTGCCGCCCGATTGAGGAAGCCGAAGTTGTTGCGGATGTTGTTGGAGAACTTGGTCAGCAGTTTGGTGCTGACCACGTCGAACTGGTACCTGGACGTGGCCAGATCAGCGCGCTCGATGATCACAGCAGTTGCGGCATCGCCGAAGATGAAGTGGCTGTCGCGGTCACGGAAGTTCAGGTGACCGGTGCAGACTTCCGGGTTGACCATCAGAATCGCCCGCGCCTGGCCCAGTTGCACGCTGTTGGCGGCGGCCTGGATGCCGAACGTGGCCGATGAGCAAGCAACGTTCATGTCGAAACCGAAGCCTTGAATGCCCAATGCCTCCTGGACTTCGATGGCGATGGCAGGGTAAGCGCGTTGCAGGTTGGAGCAGGCGACGATCACGCCGTCGATGTCGGCGGCGGTCTTGCCGGCCCGTTGCAAGGCTTGTTCAGCCGCACCGACGGCCATCTGGCAAAGCACCGACCATTCTTCGTTGGAACGCTCGGGCAGGCGCGGGGCCATGCGTTGCGGATCGAGGATGCCGTCCTTGTCCATGACAAAACGGCTCTTGATGCCCGAGGCTTTTTCGATGAACGCAGCGCTGGATTCGGTCAGGGCCTGGACTTCACCGCTGGCGATCGCCTCGGCGTTGTCCGCGTTGAACTGGGCGACGTAGGTATTGAAAGACTGCACCAGCTCTTCGTTGGAGATGCTGTTGGCCGGTGTGTACAGGCCGGTGCCGCTGATGACGACGTTATGCATGGTCGTTTCTCTAATCTGTTCAGGCAGAAAGTGCTGGAACCGTCGTACCAACACGCAAAGGGTCTATTCCCATCCGGGGGACGCAAACCTGGCATCGTTTTATTCCGCAGCGCGACACGACCGAAAGGCTTTGGGCCGCAAAACGGCGGGTTATGGTGGCGAAGTTTGCCATAAACCCAGAATTTTGGCGCCTTTCTCCTGCTCAACGCGATCCCTGTAGGAGCTGCCGAAGGCTGCGATCTTTTGATTTTGCTTTTTAAGATCAAGATCAAAAGATCGCAGCCTTCGGCAGCTCCTACAGGATTGATGCAAGGCGCGAAGTCAGGGCTCGACCTGGCTCCACTGTTTGCTCAGGCGCTTGTCGGAGATCGGCACTTTCGTCCCCAGCTGCTGGGCGAACAGCGACACGCGATATTCCTCCAGCCACCAGCGATACAACTCCAGCTGCGGATCGCGTTTGCCTTCCTGTGCATGCTTGGCGGCGCGGGTCTGGTACTGCGCCCACAGACTGGCCAGTTCACCGCTCCAGACCCGGTCCTTCTGCACCTGCGCGCCGAGCTTCTCGAAACGCTGCTCGACCGCTTTGAGGTAACGCGGCAACTCTTTGAGCCACTGCATCGGCGTCTCACGAACGAAGCCCGGATAGACCAGATTGCCGATCTGCTGCTTGATGTCATTCAACGCCACCGCTTGCGCCAGATCGATCTTGCCCTTGAAGCGTTTTTGCAGACCGTGCCAGATCTTGAGGATTTCCAACGTCAACCGCGCGACGCGCTCGGCGTGCTCGGTCCAGCTGCCGCGCTTGCGCTCGGCCAATGCCGCCAGCCCGCTGCCGTCGCGGGGCAACGGGTCTTCGCCTTCGAGAATGCAGCTGTCGAGGCTGGCCAGCAGAATGTCTTCGATCAGCGCATCGACCCGACCCAGCTCGCGATAGAGCAGGCCCAACTCGGTCTGCCCCGGCAGCTTGCCACGGAGAAATTTCGCCGGCTCGGCCAGTTGCTGCATCAGCAGGCGCTGCAAGGCTCGGCGATGCTGGAACTCGGCTTCAGCCGGCGTGGAGAAACGCCCTTCCTTGACCGTGCCGCCCTCTTCCACCAGCGCTGGATACACCGTCATCGATAGCCCGGCAATCTTCTGCTGAGTCTTTTGCGCCACTGGCGCGAAGACTTTCGCCTCAACCGGTTGCTGGCTTTTTGCACTTTGTGGCACAGCCAACACCGCTTGACTGGCCTCGGCGAAGCGTGCGGTCAGCTCAGCCAGATCGCGACCTTCGCCAAGGAACTTGCCCTCGCCGTCGACGATCTCCAGGTTCATGCGCAGATGGCTTTCAACCTGCTGCGCCGCTTCCGCCCACGCTTCATCGCTGACCCGCGCGCCGGTCATGCGCAGCAGCTCGCGACCGAGCGCTTGCGGCAAGGATCCTTCGCCAAAAGTCATGCGCTGCAACGCGGCTTTGATGAAGTCCGGCACCGGCACGAAGTTCTTGCGCAGGGCTTTGGGCAGGTTGCGCACCAACGCAATGCATTTGGCCTCGATCAGCCCCGGCACCAGCCATTCCAGACGTTCCGGCGGCAGCATCGGCAGCAGCGGCGCCGGCACGCGCAAGGTCACACCATCGCGCGGGTGATTCGGTTCGAAGTGGTAAGTCAGTGCCAACTCCAGATCGCCAATGTGCAGCGTGTCCGGGTAATCGCGGGCGGTGACTTCACTGGCCTCGCGCGCCAGCACATCCTCTTCGCGCATGATCAACAACTGCGGGTCTTTCTGGCTGTTGATGCGATACCAACTGTCGAAGGTCGCGGTCTGGTGGATCTCCGCCGGCAAACGCGCATCGTAGAAGGCGTAGAGGGTTTCCTCGTCGGCGAGAATATCGCGCCGACGAGCCTTGGCTTCCAATTCGTCGAGCTGCTCGAGCAGTTTCTGATTGGCGCTCAGGCATTTGGCCCGCGATTGGATTTCGCCGCGCACCAGCCCTTCACGGATAAACAACTCGCGGGACACCACCGGATCGACCGGGCCGTAATGCACCGGGCGGCGACCGACGACGATCAGGCCGAACAGGGTGATCTGTTCGTAGGCCACGACCTGGCCGCGCTTCTTTTCCCAGTGCGGCTCGAAGTGGTTTTTCTTGATCAGGTGTCCGGCCAGCGGCTCGATCCAGTCGGCGTCGATCTTGGCGACCATGCGCGCGTAAAGCTTGGTGGTTTCCACCAGTTCGGCGGTCATCAGCCATTGCGGACGCTTCTTGCCGATGCCCGACGACGGATGAATCCAGAAGCGCCGCTGCCGCGCGCCGAGGTAATCGCCGTCTTCGGTTTTCTGGCCGATCTGGCTGAGCAGGCCGACCAGCACCGCTTTGTGCAGTTTCGGATAGTCCGCCGGCTCTTTATTCAGGCTCAACTGCATGTCGCGGCAGATCAGGCTCAACTGACGATGCGAATCACGCCACTCGCGCAGACGCAGGTAATTGAGGAAATTCTTCCGGCACCAGTTGCGCAGCGGGTTGGCGGTCAGCGCCTGACGCTGCTCTTCAAAACCACGCCACAGATTGACCAATCCAGCGAAGTCCGAATCAGGATCCTTCCATTGCGCGTGGGCCTGATCCGCCGCTTGCTGGCGCTCCGGCGGACGCTCGCGCGGGTCCTGAATCGACATGGCGCTGGCGACGATCAGCACTTCCTGCAGACTGCCAAGCCTGGCCGCTTCCAGGAGCATGCGGCCCATACGCGGATCGACTGGAAGGCGCGCCAATTGCCGGCCAAGCGGCGTCAGCTGACTGTTGCGATCCACCGCCGAAAGCTCTTGCAGCAGGTTGAAACCGTCACTGATCGCCTTGCCATCCGGCGGTTCGATAAACGGAAACGCAGTGATCTCGCCGAGACGCAGGTGCAGCATCTGCAAGATGACGGCAGCGAGGTTGGTGCGCAGAATTTCCGGATCGGTAAATTCCGGGCGACCGAGGAAATCCTCCTCGCTGTACAAACGCACGCAGATACCCGGCTCGACCCGCCCGCAGCGGCCCTTGCGCTGATTGGCGCTGGCCTGGGAAATCGCCTCGATCGGCAGACGCTGAACCTTGGCGCGGTAGCTGTAGCGGCTGATGCGTGCGGTGCCGCTGTCGATCACGTAACGAATGCCCGGCACGGTCAGCGAGGTCTCGGCAACGTTGGTCGCCAGCACCACGCGGCGCCCCGGGTGCGACTGGAAAATCCGCTGCTGCTCGGCCGGCGACAGGCGCGCGTACAGCGGCAGGATTTCAGTGTGCCTGAGCTGAGCCTTGCGCAGCATGTCGGCGGCGTCGCGAATCTCACGCTCGCCGGGCAAAAACACCAGCACATCGCCGGGACTGCGGCGTTCACTGCGCTCGTAGGCGGCGATTTCGTCGAGAGTGGCGAGGATCGCCTGATCGACGGTCAGGTCATCCTCGACCCGGTTACCCTCCTCGTCCTGCTCCAGGGTCAGCGGGCGATACCAGGTGTCCACCGGGAAGGTACGGCCCGACACTTCAACGATCGGCGCATCATCGAAATGCCTGGAAAAGCGCTCCAGATCGATGGTCGCCGAAGTGATGATGACTTTCAGATCCGGACGACGCGGCAGCAGGGTTTTCAGGTAACCGAGCAGGAAGTCGATGTTGAGGCTGCGTTCGTGGGCTTCGTCGACGATGATCGTGTCGTAGCGTTCGAGGTAGCGGTCGTTCTGGGTTTCGGCCAGCAGAATACCGTCGGTCATCAGCTTGATCAGGGTGTTGGCGTCGCTCTGATCTTCGAAGCGCACCTGGTAGCCGACCAGTGCGCCGAGCGGTGTGCCGAGCTCTTCGGCGACACGACTGGCCACGCTGCGCGCGGCGATCCGGCGCGGCTGGGTATGGCCGATCAGACCGTGCTGGCCGCGACCGATTTCCAGACAGATTTTCGGCAACTGGGTGGTTTTGCCCGAGCCGGTTTCGCCGGCGATGATCAGCACCTGATGTTGCTCCAGGGCTTTTTTGATCTCGTCGCGCTTGGCCGCGATCGGCAAGCTGTCGTCGTAACGAATCACCGGCAGGCTGGCACGGCGCGCCAGCACCTGATCACAGGACGCCTGCATCCGCGCCACCCACTGGGCCAGTTTGGCCTCGTCGGGTTTCTTGCGCAGCTCAAGCAACTGCCGCCGCAGCCGGTGACGGTCGGCGAGCATGGCGTGATCGAGGTTTTTCAGCAGTTTGTCGATGGAAGGCGATTCGTCGGTCATCGGGTAGGCAATTCGGTCGTCTATTAGTGCAGGGGGCGGATTGTGGCAGATTTGCCTGCGGTTGACCTGCTTCCCCTGTAGGAGCTGCCGAAGGCTGCGATCTTTTGACGTTGCTTTTGAAGATCAAGATCAAAAGATCGCAGCCTTCGGCAGCTCCTGCACTGGGCCGTTATTCGCTATCGCGGCCCTTACGCCGATATGGGAAGACGTCGATGACCTTCCCCGCCCGAATCGCTTCCTGCAAGCCCTTCCAGTAATCGGCGTCGTACAACTCGCCGTGCAACTGATCGAACAACTTGCGCTGCCCGGAATCGGCGAATAGGAACGGCGGAAACTCTTCGGGAAACACATCCAGCGGCCCGATCGAGTACCACGGTTCGGAGGCCATTTCGTCCTCCGGCGTGCGCGGTGCCGGAATGTGGCGGAAGTTGGCCTCAGTCAGAAAGCAGATTTCGTCGTAGTCGTAAAACACCACGCGCCCGTGACGGGTCACGCCGAAGTTTTTCAGCAGCATGTCGCCGGGAAAAATATTCGCCGCCGCCAGTTGCTTGATCGCCAGGCCGTAGTCTTCCAGCGCCTCGCGTACTTGCGCGTCGTTGGCGTTTTCCAGGTAGAGGTTGAGCGGGGTCATGCGCCGTTCGGTCCAGCAGTGGCGGATCAACACGGTGTCGCCGTCGACCGAGACCGTGGACGGCGCGACTTCGAGCAATTCCTCGAGGCACGCCGGATCGAACTTGCTCAGCGGGAAACGAAAGTCGGCAAACTCTTGGGTATCGGCCATGCGTCCGACCCGGTCGACGCTTTTCACCAGCCGGTATTTTTCGATCACCGTGGCGCGGTCGACGTTCTTCGACGGCGAAAAGCGGTCCTTGATGATTTTGAACACGGTGTTGAAACCCGGCAGGGTAAACACGCTCATCACCATGCCACGCACGCCCGGGGCCATGATGAAGCGGTCGTCGGTGTTGGCCAGGTGGTTGATGAGCGCGCGATAGAATTCGGATTTGCCGTGCTTGTAGAAACCGATCGAGGTGTACAGTTCGGCGATGTGCTTGCCCGGCAGAATACGCCGCAGAAAGCCGATGAACTCTGCCGGTACCGGAACATCGACCATGAAGTAGGAACGGGTGAAGGAAAAGATGATCGACACATCGGCTTCGTCGGTAATCAACGCATCGATCTGAATCCCGCGCCCTTCGCGGTGCAGCAGCGGGATCACCAGCGGCCACTGTTCGTCGCGGGTGTAGATGCGCCCGACCAGATAAGCGCCTTTGTTGCGGTAGAGCACCGAGGAAAACAGCTCTACGCTCAACTCCGGATCTTTGCACACCCAGTCCGGCAGATTCTCGCGCAGCTGTGCTTCGAGCCGCAGCAGGTCACCGGGCAAATCGGCGTAATCCTCGTTGAAGCGATAGTCGGCAAAGATGTCCGCGAGCATCTTGGACAACTGCCCCTGCGGCTTGTAGATACGGGTTTGAGCGGCCCGCGCACGGCGCAGGCTTGGCCGCGTGGTGTGGATGAACATGCAGCCGTCGCTGATCAGATCATGGCTGAACAGCCCGCAGAAAATCGAGTTGTACCAGGTCTCGGACAGCTCATCGTCGAAGCGCAGGTCGATGACACTGATGTAGGCGCTTTTCACCAGTGGCCAGCAGCTGACGTTCATCAGCGTTTCTTCATCGAAGTACTCGCGCAGGCGGGCAACGGTTTCGCCGACCTTTTCTTCATAGAGGCTGATCCGCGCCGCTGACGCGGCCTGCGCCTCCTGCCAGCGCGCCTGTTCGAAGCGCTCGCGCGCGCCGTCGGTGATCCGCCGGAAATGCTCGCGGTAATCGTCGAAGCCGGCGAGGATCATGCGGGCGATGTCGGTGGCTGGCCATTGCTGCGGCATAGATGAAACCTCGACGCGAATTCGGTTGGTCTGAGCTTAGTCACGGAACGGCTCGCAGGAAAAGCGCAATTTCGGCCAAAACCGATACAGGGCCGACTGTCGAGGCGGTTTCTCGGGCAGATCATTCGGCAGGCAGAATTAAATGCCCGAATAGCGGTTGCCATGATCCTGACGCTCGGCAACACTCTCGTCCCGATCAAGGAAGGAGCCCGCCGTGAGCCCTGTCGATATTTTCCGCATGTTGTCGCTGGCCGCTATCTGGGGCGCGAGTTTTCTGTTCATGCGCATCATTGCCCCGGCGATCGGCACGATCCCGACCGGGTTCTTTCGCGTGTCGATCGCCGCTGCCGGGCTGCTGGTGATCCTTGGGCTGATGCGCATCAGCTGGGATTTCAAGGGCAAGCTGAAAACCGTGATGCTGCTGGGGGTGATCAACTCGGGCATTCCGGCGACGCTGTATTCGGTGGCGGCGCAAGTGCTGCCGGCCGGGTACTCTGCGATTTTCAACGCCACCACGCCGTTGATGGGCGTCTTGATTGGCGGGCTGTTCTTCAGCGAACAACTCACCGCAGCCAAGCTGAGCGGCGTGTTCCTCGGCCTGTTCGGCGTCGGCGTGCTGACGCGCGCCGGCCCCGTGGCCTTCGATCTGCAACTGCTGATGGGCGCCGTCGCCTGCCTGTTGGCCACGACTTGTTATGGTTTTGCCGGATTCCTTGCTCGGCGCTGGCTGGACCAGGCCGGTGGGCTGGACAGCCGCTTATCGGCACTGGGCAGTATGCTCGGCGCGACACTGTTCCTGCTGCCGCTGTTCGCCTACAGCGCGATCACTGCGCCGCCGGTCAGTTGGGGTGGCTGGCACGTCTGGCTATCGCTGCTTGGTTTGGGCCTGGGTTGCACCGCGTTTGCCTACATCATCTATTTCCGCCTGCTCAGCTCGATCGGCCCGGTGAAATCGATGACCGTGACCTTCATGATCCCGCCGTTCGGTGTGTTGTGGGGGGCGTTGTTGCTGGATGAGCCGCTGTCGATGGCACACATCTATGGCGGGGTATTGATTGCAGCGGCGTTGTGGCTGGTATTGAAACCGGCGGTGGTGAAGCCTGCGAAGGTGTCAGTCCGCTAGTTTTTGTTGCGGCAGATATTCGCGAGCAGGCTCGCTCCCACGAGAGCACTCATTTCAATGTGGGAGATTCTATGTTGCGTAGCAACCCCGCAATTTCAGGTTAAGCGATATTCGCTCTGGTTCTTCATCAGGGCGAACGCCACTCGACAGAGCTTGCGAGCAAGAGCTACCAACGCCTGTGTTTTCGAGAAGCCTCTG
>NZ_DATMIV010000047.1:0-102933 GCF_035554175.1 Pseudomonas sp.
CGGTGCCGACACCTCGACCTCGGCCATCGGCGGTCTCAATTCACAGATCAACGGCACCTACGGCTACCTGACGCTCGACGCCAACGGCAACGCCGTTTATCACAGCAATCCCAACGTAGTGAACGGCCCGGGCGCGGTGGATGTGTTCACCTACACCGTGCGCGATGCCGATGGTGACGAGAGCACCACCACGATCACCATCGACGTCTATAACAGCTGCCTGAAAGCCGTCAGCGACACCGACGTGACCGTCTACGAAAAAGCCCTCGACCTGAGCAAGGATGGCGCCGATCTGGCTGCCGGCGCAGTCACCGGCAGCGAACCGGGCAACAGCGGCGAAACCGCGAGCGGCACGCTGGTCGGTTCGGTCAGTGGCGGCAGTGGCGCGATCACTTACACGCTGGTCGGCAACGCCACCGGCAGCTACGGGCAACTGTTGCTCAACGCCGACGGCACCTACACCTACACGCTGACCTCGGCAGCGAAAACCGCACCGAATGCCAACGACGGGCCGAACACCCTGAGCGAAACGTTCACCTACAAAGCCACGGATGCGCTGGGCAACAGCACCACCAGCACCCTCGTGGTGAACATCGTCGACGACGTGCCGAAAGCCGTCGCCTCGGATCGTTCGGTGACAGCGGTGGAGATCGATTCCAACGTCCTCATCGTTCTCGATATCTCCGGCAGCATGGCCGACGCCTCCGGTGTACCGGGCCTGTCGCGGCTGGCGCTGGCCAAGCAGGCGATCGGCGCCTTGCTCGACAAGTACGACGATCTGGGCGATGTAAAAGTGCAGCTGGTGACATTCAGCAGCAATGCCGCCGACCGCACCACGGTGTGGGTGGATGTGGCGACCGCCAAGACCCTGCTGGCTGGCCTCACCGCTGGCGGCGGTACCAACTACGACGCTGCCGTGGCGACCATGTACAACGCTTTCAACACCTCGGGCAAACTCACCGGGGCGCAGAATGTTGGCTACTTTTTCTCCGACGGCAAGCCCAACGAAGGCGATATCGGCAGCGCCGACGAGGCCGCGCTGAAAAACTTCCTCGACGCCAACAACATCAAGAACTACGCGATCGGCCTGGGCAACGGCGTAAGCAACGCCTACCTCGATCCGCTGGCCTATGACGGCATCAATCACAGCAACACCAACGCAGTAGTGGTGACCGATCTCAACCAGCTCAACTCGGTATTGTCCGGCACCGTGCAGGGCGCGCCGGTCACTGGTTCGCTGCTGGGCGAGGGCGGTTCGTTCGGCGCCGATGGCGGGTTCATCAAATCCATCGTGGTCGACGGCACCACCTACACCTACGATCCGAAAGCCCTCAGCGGCCAGGGTTCGCTGACTGCCAGCGGTGGCGCCAACCACGGCACCTTCAACACCGTGAACAACACCGTCAGCATCGCCACCAATAACAGCGGCACCCTGGTGGTCAACCTCGACACCGGTGAATACAGCTACACCTCGCAGAAAACCACCGCCGTGGTGATCACGGAAAACATCGGCTTCACCGTCAGTGACAACGACGGCGACCTGGCCAGTTCGACGCTGACCGTAAAAGTGATCCCCAATGCGCCTCCGGTAGCGATGGACGACCACGTCATCACCAACGTGCTGTCGGGCAACATCGTCGTACCGGGCGAGTTGCTGCTGGCCAATGACACGGATCCGAACGGCGACACCCTCAGCGCCGCGCCCACCAGTTTCAATACCGGTTGGGTCTCGAAAGCGGCGGACTTCACCGGCACCGGCCTGATCGGATTTACCGGGCAGACCAATAACTCGGCTAACCAGAACCTGGCCAATGTGCGCAGCGCCTTCAGCGCCAATGCCGCGACCATGACAGCGGTGCTGGTGGTCAGCGGTTACCTCGGCGCCGTCAGCCACAGCAATGCCAATGACGAGGACCGCATCACCGTCAATCTGCGTCAGGGCGAAACCCTCAACCTGGATCACAACCTCGCTGCCGGTCATGTCGGGATGGAGTACTCGCTCAACGGCGGGGCCTGGATCGCACTGGCGGATGGGCAAACGCTGACCGCGTCGGCCGATGGTGTCTATCAGATCCACATCACCAACATCGCCAACCCCACGGGCAACGGCAACCCGAATGTGGCGGAAAACTACCAGTTGACCATGACCCTCAACTACGCCGGCGCCCAGCACATTGCACCGGACTACCACGGCACCTACACCGCCAACGACAACCACGGCGGCAGTGACACCGCCAATGTCAGCATCAGTTATCAGGATGGCCACACGCTGACTGGCACCGCTGGCGACGACGTGCTGGTGGCAGGCAGCGGCAACAACGTGATCAATGCCGGCGACGGTAATGACGTGCTGACTGCAGGCTCCGGCAACAACGAGATGCACGGCGGCGCAGGCAACGATTTGCTCTACAGCGGCGCGGGCAATGACCTGCTCGACGGCGGCACTGGCAGCGACACCGCCAGCTACGCTCACGCCACTGCGGCCGTCACCGTCAACCTCGGCCTGGACGGCGCGCAAAACACCCTCGCTGCCGGCACCGATACCCTGACCGGTATCGAAAACCTGATCGGCTCCAACTTCAACGACAGCCTCACCGGCGACGGCAACAACAACGTGATCAACGGCGGCCTGGGCAACGACTTCCTCAATGGCGGCGCCGGCGATGACTTGCTGATCGGTGGCATGGGCAACAATACGCTGACGGGCGGGGCAGGGGCGGACACCTACCAGTGGCTCAAGGGCAACAGCGGCCACGACCTGATCACCGACTTCACACGCGGCACCGACAAGCTCGACCTGTCGCAACTGCTGCAAGGTGAAAACGGCACCATGGCATCGCTCGACGATTACCTGCACTTCACCGTCAGTGGCAGCGGCGCCTCGGTGCTCACCAGCATCGAAGTCAGTGCCATGGCCGGCGCCACGCCGAACCAGACGATTGATCTGGCCGGCGTCAACCTGGCCAATCATTACGGCGTGACGCCGGGGGCGGGTGGGGTGGTGGCTGGCGGGCATGACACGGCGACGATCATCAGCGGGATGTTGAATGATCATTCGTTGAAGGTAGATACGGTTTGATCTGAGGTCTGAAACAACAAAACCCGACGCCCCGGTTGATTCGGGACGGCGGGTTTTATCTGTCTGAGAGATACCCCTGTAGGAGGGGCCGCCCCGTCTCCGAAGCCGCGCTGTCGCGCAGAGAACAGGCCGATAAATCGGCAAATAATTTATCTTTAAAATCAACGAGATAAATTTTGTTCTATAAGAGCTGCCGAAGGCTGCGATGAGTTTTTTTGAGTCGAGGGACCCGTAGGGCGATGAGAGGTCGGTTTCGGGCGGGTAGGGTGTTGGTTTGATCAGGGTGAAGACTGCTAGAGTCTACGCAGCCACCTTCTTTTCGCAGCGATACGAAATGGAGGTGGCAGGTATACGCGGGTCGGATTTAAAACGGAGTGATGCACCAAGCTCCAATCCTGATGTCATCGTAACGAAGTCCATAGCTAAATCCGTTTTGTTGCAGCACCCAATTCGTCGCTGCGGAAGAGCTATAGCAAGCCCATAACTCCGCTGGTCTTGGAACTGGCACGTAGTAAACCCGGCTCACGTCTGAAGCGAATGGAAGCGTCACGATGGAGCGTCCACCTATGGAGTACATCCAGTTAACGGCGGTTGCGCTGGACATGAGCTGGTTATTAATCTGCAACGTCCAAATATTGCTCACCCGTACTTCATAGGTAACCTTGTTTTCCATTTTGTCCGTCACGACAATTGTCGTATTTCCGTTTCTATTACCAGTGACGTGGCCGTTGCTGGTCACGGAAGCTATCTCGGCATTCTGGGACTCATACTTATAAGGCGGGGTTCCGCCCGTCGCTAATCGGGACGCGGTGTTGCCAACGGACTCCCCTCCAGTGCGGGCGAAGTAGGAGGTTTTCACAGAAAAGCCTGACAGTATCAGCGGCTGTGGATCGATCCATAGCTCTGGTATCGCATCAATCGAGTAGCTGCGTTTCGGAAAAATCACTGACGAGCTTTTATCCGCTTGGCCGTAGACATTCACCTGAAATGTGATCAGCAGTTTGCTTAGGTGTTTGAGTCCCTTTAACCACACCAGGGGGATCGGGTGGCTAAATCCCTTGTCGGTGGCGATTTGCTCTCCAGGAATTTGTTCGAGGATAACTGTATTTCCTTCATTATCAACTCCTTCGTATGTGAGCCATACAAAGTGTTCTGCGCGTTGAGATATCCATGTATTTACTTCAAGTGTGTCCTCGGGTTTGCGGTCTTTCAATTTCAGCGTTGTATCCGTTATACCCGCGATTATAGGCGTCGGGAAACGGTTATCCTCCGGTGAAATCGCTTGAATGCTTACCCTCGTTGTTGCCGACGTAGCAGTTTTTTTGCCGTCGCGGTTCAAGTTCCAGAAAAACTCCACCGTCCGGCCCTGACGAGTGACTAGAAATTCAGGACTGAACACAAAGTTTGCCCGGTTGTTCTTGTTCAATGGCGTGAGGGCAAAACCCGGAGCGTAGGTTGCTGCGTCCTTTTCCACCAGTCTGGCTTTGTCCCCGGCAATGGCCGCCTGGAAGTCGACGCGCATCGTCGGTTGATCTCCCAGGGGATCGAGTGGATCGGTGGTGGGAGGCACCAGAAACGGTGGCTTCAGTAAAATTTGCGATGTGTCTCCAAACATCAAGCGCAGCAACTCGGAGGTTATCTGGGGCTCACCCGGATTGGTGATGGTGTTCTGCAGCACCAACTCGGTGCTTGCATAGGGCGCAATGTATTTGGCCGGCACCTTGAAGACGATAGGTCGAGCGGCATCTGAAACGACTTGTCTGAAAATGAACAGCGTTGGTATCCCGTCCTCATCAGTCGTTTGCCAGTGTAAGTCGACGGTTGCACCTTGTTTCAGAGGCCAGTAATCGGCGATTTGCACAGTTGCTTCGATAGTGTCTACCGGTAACCTGCCTTCTACCAGCGGCGTGACAATGGGCTTACCAATCGGCTGAGAAGTACCGGTAATGATGACATCGGCTGGTTTGGACGGTTTGCTGGTGCCGGCTGTTGTCCGGGTATAGAAAGCGTGCACCGAGCCGCCTATTAGATTGCGTATTTGCTCATTCCCGACCAAAATTTCCAGTGATGAGCCAGAGTCGATCGGTGTCTCGGTAATCGTACGTGTGACCTTCTCGCCAACCTTAGTCAAACCTTCCAGTATTAATTTGAACTCGTCGTTGGCGTTATATTCAGTATTGATCACTATTTTTGCGGGGCCACCCATAAGTTTGTCGTGAAGCAATACTTGTTTGGCAGCCTGTGCGAATATCGGAGCTGGCAATAATGTGACACCGGGCTTGAATGCAAGCAATAACGAATCCGACCAGCCGCTGGCATTTTCCACTACATCAAAGACTTCCCATCGCACCACCAGACTGTTAGTCGGCTGCAGACTCGCGAGATCCTTCGGGGTGAGTTCAAAGAGCACGTCACCTAGTTCGGTAACGGTGAGCCGAAATACTAGCGTACCAAAGGCCAACACCACCACATCGTCAATGGATTGATTGTAATAGGCTTGTATTACCACGGACATGCCTTCATCGATAACGGTCTGATCAACGACACTTTCCGATGCCACGGGCAATTTGAGGCCCTGGTTGAAAGGCATTCCACCGTCGGTGTCGGCCTCGCCGGGCGCGGGGTATTTGTAAAACAGTTGAGCGCACGGCGAATTCTCTGAGGAGTTACCGCTTATTCGCTCGACTTCGACCCACAGATCTTTTTTTTGCACGATCATTGGATCAAATCGGGCCTGCATGTCTGTGGCAGAGATATAAAACCGGATATTTTTCGCTGAGCCGTCAGGTTTAAAGTGCGCATCGGTCAGTTTGAGTTGGGCGACCGGAGCGCTTTTGGTGTCGAGGAACACGTTGATGCTGTCGCCGATGGACATATTCGAATACGCGAGGACGAATGCCAGCAATCCGTCTCGATCGCCGTGGACCATGTTGATATTGATCCCTAGCACGTTGTCTTTTAACTCTTTGTACCCAATCGGTATCGGGGGGTAGACGGCAAGCACCCCAATCCCGTGATCCGGTGGAAAAACTACAAATTGCTCATCGCTGGCTGCAGCTGCGTTCACAGGTTGGCTGGTCATGGCTGAGAACCTTTTATCAGAGGGTGCTCAGGATTAGATAACCAATGCAATCTCGTGCCTACTGTCAAACCTGACAGGTCAGCAATTGTTTCCGATGAACGGTCGGCGTGATGCCGGTCAGGATTTGCGCAAAGTTTTCTGCCGCAAAATATAAACCGTCACCAATACCGCACTGGTCAGCATGAACCCTCGCGCCCACGGCAGCGGCACCAGGTAACACGAGAACAGAATGCTCACCCACATCAGGCCGATGGCGTAGACCTTGCCTTTGAGCGGAATGCCGTTGCCTTCAAGGTAGTCGCGAATCCATGGTCCCAGGCGTGGGTGTTCGACCAGCCAGCGATAGAAGCGCGGAGAGCTGCGTGCGAAGCAGGCTGCTGCGAGCAGGAGGAAGGGGGTGGTGGGCAGGATCGGCAGGAAGATGCCGATCACCCCCAATGCCACGCTGAGCCAGCCGATGGCCAGCAGAATGTAGCGCAACATCAGGGGGCGGTTGCCTATGGGGTTGTCCATAGGCTGCGACTTAGTGGTGACGTGGTTTGAGGATCGCCGGTTTTTCGTCAGGCGCCTGGCACAGCAGGTACAGCGCGGTCAGGGCTTCCGGGATCTGCACGATCATGTCGTCCATCAGATTGGCGTCCTTGGCGATGTCTTCGAACTCTGGCTGTTCGTCGAACAGCCCTGACCCGACCATGATCGGCAGGAGCATTTCGCTGACTTCCTCTTCGGCGGTTTCGAACCAGGCCGCTTCGCGCAGGAACACGCCTTCCATGAAGCCGATGCACCAGCCGCGCAGTTCGGAATCGTCCGGCTCGTCGCCCAGATCCAGCTCACACGGCAATTCGAACTCTTCGTCCGAGGCCAGTTGGCGAGCGATGTGGGCCTTGAGGCCGATCAGGGTGGCTTCGATTTCCTCGCGCTGGGCTTCGCTGCTGTAATGCGGCTCTTCAGCGAACAGCGCGTCGATCCATTCGCGCTCCGGGACGTCTTCGGAGCAGATCGACAGGGCGGTCAGGTAACCGTGGGCGGCGACGTAATCCAGCGCCTCGTCGTGCAGCTCGTCGGCGTCGAGGAAGACTTGCAGGCGGGTCAGTTGCTCAGCGAAGGACATTACGGGGCTACCTTGGGGAATAAACAATGCGGGAATTCTAGGCCTTCTTGCGCACTCAAGCCAGCCGCATGGCAGATTAGCCCGAATTACCGCACTTACTGGAAAGATGAATAACCCTGTGGGAGCGAGCTTGCTCGCGAAGGCTGTTTATCAGGTACTTTTGCATCCACTGACGCAGCGCGTTCGCGAGCAAGCTCGCTCCCACAGGGGGGCTGGCAGATTTATCAGTGTCTTATCAGCGGCACCCTGTACGGCGAAGGCCTCGGGTATACTGCCGCGTTTTGCGATCCCTGCCCCGTCGCGCTGGTCATGCAATGTGTTCTTACGTTTTGTTTAAGCAGCCATGGCTGCTCTGAACCAGCCTGAGCAGGGATGTATCGGTAGATTTTTGGAGTTTTTATGCTCGAACAGGCTCAGCGCGTCCTCAAGGACATCTTCGGCTACGACAGTTTCCGTGGCCGTCAGGGTGCAATCATTGAGCGCGTGGCCAGTGGCGGTGATGCCCTGGTGCTGATGCCTACCGGTGGCGGCAAGTCCCTGTGCTTCCAGGTACCGGCGCTCTTGCGTGATGGCCTGGCGGTGGTGGTATCGCCGCTGATCGCGTTGATGGACGATCAGGTCGCCACCCTCGAAGAACTCGGCGTGGCCGCCGCAGCATTGAACTCCACACTGAGCGCCGAGCAGCAACGCGATCTCGCTGTGCGGATCAAGCGCGGCGAAGTGAAAATGCTCTATCTGGCGCCCGAGCGTCTGGTCCAGCCGCGCATGCTGGCGTTCCTGCAAAGTCTGGAAATTGCTCTGTTCGCCATCGACGAGGCGCACTGCGTATCGCAGTGGGGCCATGACTTCCGTCCGGAATACCTGCAACTGGGTCAGTTGGCCG
This sequence comes from Pseudomonas sp., assembly GCF_035554175.1. Taxonomy (GTDB): domain Bacteria; phylum Pseudomonadota; class Gammaproteobacteria; order Pseudomonadales; family Pseudomonadaceae; genus Aquipseudomonas. The sequence continues at coordinate 8,156 of NZ_DATMIV010000047.1, forward strand.
AGATGTTCCCCGACGTGCCGCGCATCGCGCTGACCGCCACCGCCGATAAACGTACCCGCGAAGAAATCGTCACCCGGCTGCACCTGCAGAACGCCGAGCGCTTCCTGTCGAGTTTCGACCGCCCGAACATCTTTTACCGCATCGTGCCCAAAGAGCAGCCGCGCAAGCAGTTGCTGGCGTTCCTCGCCGAAAGGCGCAGCGATGCCGGCATCGTTTATTGCCTGTCGCGCAAGAAGGTGGAAGAAGTCGCGGCATTTCTCAGCGAACAGGGCTTCCCGGCGCTGCCGTATCACGCCGGTCTGCCCAACGATTTGCGCGCGTATCATCAGAAGCGCTTCCTCAACGAGGAAGGCCTGATCATGGTCGCTACGGTGGCGTTCGGCATGGGCATCGACAAGCCCAACGTGCGCTTTGTCGCGCACCTCGATCTGCCGAAATCCCTTGAGGCGTATTACCAGGAAACCGGGCGCGGTGGCCGAGATGGTTTGCCGGCGGATGCGTGGATGGCCTACGGTCTGCAAGACGTGGTGATGCTCAAGCAGATGTTGCAGAACTCCGAAGGCGACGAGCGGCACAAACGTCTGGAGCAGCACAAGCTCGACGCCATGCTCTCACTGTGCGAAGAAACCCGTTGCCGGCGTCAGGCGCTGCTGGCCTATTTCGACGAAGACATGCCCCAGCCGTGCGGTCATTGCGACAACTGTGTCGACGGCGTGCAGACTTGGGACGCCACCGAGCCTGCGCGTCAGGCCTTGTCGACGATTTTTCGTACGGGGCAGCGGTATGGCGTCGGGCATCTGGTCGATGTGTTGCTGGGCAAGGACAACGAAAAGGTACGCAGCTTCGGCCATCAGCATCTTTCCGTATACGGCGTTGGCAAGGCGCTGAGCGAGAGCGAATGGCGCTCGCTGTTCCGCCAGTTGGTGGCACGCGGGTTGGCGGATGTCGATCATGAAGGGTATGGCGGCCTGCGACTCAATGACAGTTGCCGGCCACTGCTCAAAGGCGAAGTGACGCTGGAGTTGCGTCGTGACCTGAAACCGCAGGTCACCGCCAAAACCGGCAGCAAGAGCCAGGCCAGCCAACTGGTGCGTGGCGAGGAACGTGAACAGTGGGAAGCGTTGCGCGCACTGCGTCGCAAGCTCGCCGAAGAACATGGCGTGCCGCCGTACGTCATCTTTCCCGACTCGACCCTGCTGGAAATGCTGCGCAGCCAGCCGACCTCGCTGGCGGAAATGGCCCGGGTCAGCGGCGTCGGCGCGCGCAAACTGGAACGCTACGGCGAAGCCTTCCTCGAAGTGCTCGGCGGCGTGGCCGAGGCGCCGAAGGTGGTCGCCGATGTGCGCCACGAGCTGATCACCCTGGCGCGCGCGGGCATGACACCGCTGCAGATCGCCGGGCAGTTGCAGTGCTCGGAAAAGAACGTCTACGCCATGCTCGCCGAAGCTATCGGCAAGCAGCAATTGTCTCTGGAACAAGCGCTGGATTTGCCTGAAGAGCTGATGGGTGAGGTGCAGGACGCGTTTCTCGATGGCGAGGGCGAGTTGCCGTCCGTCGCAGAAGTGGCCGAGCTCTTCGCCGGGCGTGTGCCGGAAGGCGTGCTTTATTGTGTGCGGGCGGCGTTGCAGTCTGAGTTCGAGATGTGAAGTGACATATGCGCCAAGCCCCGTCCAGTAGTAACGATTCAGTACAGAGCGACTCTTGCCTATAACTGCGGCCCATGCTTAGCTGACTAATAATTAGATTTTCCGTATTTTCAGTCTGACCGTGAGTGTTTTATGCCGTTAACCGATCAACATCGCTTTGGTATGCAACTGGCCCAGATGTCCCGAGGCTGGCGTGCCGAACTGGATCGTCGCCTCGCCGGGCTGGGCCTGTCGCAGGCGCGCTGGCTGGTGCTGCTGCATCTGGCGCGCTTTGAAGAAGCGCCGACCCAACGCGAACTGGCGCAGAGTGTCGGCGTTGAAGGTCCGACCCTCGCGCGCTTGCTCGATAGTCTGGAGAATCAGGGATTGGTGCAACGCCAGTCTGTGGTGGAAGATCGTCGGGCGAAAAAAATCGTTCTCTGTGCACCGGCTCTGCCACTGATCGAACAAATCGAAACCATTGCCACGCAACTGCGTCACGAATTGTTTCAAGGCGTCGACGAGTCGGATTTGAAGGTGTGCATGCGTGTTCACGCGCACATTCTGGGCAATCTGGAAAAATCTTGAGGCACATCACGGCGATGATTTTTTGAGGGATCGCGCAGAGCCGACTATAAGAACTACTGTGCAATATCGTGTTCGTACCGGATGTGCGAACGCATTGAAACCGGTTTTGCTTATTCAAGGGATGCTCATGCTCGCAAGTCGGCACGTGTTGCGCGGTGGCGCCAAATGGCTGCTGATCGCTGGTGTATTCAGCTACTCGACGTGGTCGATGGCTCTGGGCCTGGGAGAAATCACTGTCCACTCAGCCCTGAATCAGCCGTTCAAGGCCGACATCGCCCTGGTCGATGTCGGCACGTTGACGCAAAACGATCTCTCGGCCAGCCTGGCCTCGGCGGATGAATTCGGCCGGGCCGGCGTCGAGCGGGTGTTTTTTCTCAACGACCTCAAGTTCACCCCGATCCTGCGGGGCAACCGGCAGATGATCCGGGTGACGTCGGGCAAACCGGTCAACGAACCTTTTCTGAGTTTCCTCGTGCAGCTCGATCAGCCCGGTGGCCGTCTGCTGCGCGAATATACGGTGTTGATCGATCCGCCAGGTTCGCCGGGCATCGTGCCCGCAACCGACGAGCCGGATCCGCGCCCGCAATCCTCGGAATTTCCAACCGTCGAACCCGTTACCGCGCCGCCCCAGGCTGCCCAAGGCAAACGCACTGCCGCGCCCGTGCCGCCAACGCCAGCGGCGCCTGCCAACGATGCACAGGCCGAGCAACTGGCCGCCAGCGTGCTGCTGACCCAGCAATTGCAGAAAACCATCGACCAGCAGAACGTCAGGCTGCAAGAACAGGACGTGCAGATAGCCGACGGCAACAAGCAGATCGCAGATTTGCAAGTCCGTCTGGCCGAACTGCAGAAAGCACCGCCACCGCCGGTGGTCGCGCCGGCGCCGGTCCCTGTTTCAGCCCCGGCCGAGTCAACAGACGATGGCCTGAATTGGCCATTACTCGGCGGACTGATATTGCTACTGGGCGTTTTGGCAGCGTTGCTAGTACGCCGCCGTCAGCGACATTCGACAGCAGTTGGCACGCCGATGCCGCTGTTGCCGGTGAGTGCCGACGACGTCGATGAACCTGAACTGTCACAGCCTGCCGGTTCGCACGCGGCCGCCGATCATCGCGACGAACCCGGTGCCGGCGACGTGTTGGAGGCCGTAGGAATCTATCTGGCCTACGGCCGGCTCAGCGAAGCGGCCGGACTGCTGCGCGATGCCTTGCACAAGGAACCCGAGCGTATCGATCTTGGTTTGCAGCTTCTTGAAGTACTGGGGCGGCAGGGTGACAACGACGCCTACCTACAGCAGGAAAACCGTTTGCGTGCGCTCGGCGTCGATGATCACGAATTGCTTGAAGCGCGCGCTCGCCATCCGAAATTGGCAGGCGCTGCTCCGGCGGTATTCGCAACGCCATACGCGGCCGAGTTGCCCATCGCCACGGCGGCTACCGTTGCCGCGCCGCTCGTATCGACGTCCGGCACTCCCGAGGATGATTTTGAATTGGATCTGGGCGAGCTGTCGATGGATTCAAATTGGGATCTCAACGACGGCCGCGCCGACTCCACCGTACCGCCGATCGACGACCCGGAGCTGGGCACAAGCCTGTCGGTGCTGCCCGCCGATTTCGAACTGCCCCAGGTTGCGGCTGCTGAGGAAGCCGAGCTTGAATGGATTCCCGAACCCGACGCACAGCCGCTTGATGACGATTTTCTCAACGAGTTTGGTGATCCGGAGCCATCGCTTGTGTTGGAGCCTCTGGATTTGCAACTGCCTGAGTTCACTGAGACCGAGGCCACCGGCAAACTCGAACAGGCGCAGACCTGTATCGATGACGGCGACATCGACAGCGCGATTGCGCTGCTCAATGAATTGCTCAAGGAAGGGGATGAGCCGTTGAAGCAGACGGCAAGAACGTTATTGGCCGGGATTCGCTGAGATCTGATTGTTTTGGCGTGTTTGAAACCGCCATCGCGAGCAGGCTCACTCCTACACTTGGACGGTGTTCGCAATCCACGGTAGGAGTGAGCCTGCTCGCGAAGGCGTCAGATCGGCCACAATCCTTTCAGGTCAGAAGGTCTGTCCCAGATTCAGATAAACCGCCTGCTCATCGGCATCATTCAACCCGTAACTGAAATTCAACGGCCCCAGTGGCGTATCGAAGCCGATAAACACACTGGCGGCATTGATGTAGCCGCTGTCGAACCGGTTATCGTTGTTCCACGCCCGACCGCGCTCCAGCGAGGCGCCGGCGTACAGCGGGAAGTCCAGCGGCAGATATGAGCGCGGTGTCAGCCGCCGGTAATACACGGCCCGCATCAGGCTGACGTTCTGCCCCGACAGCGCGTCCTCACGGAACCCCGACAATTGCCGCGCACCGCCGAGCAGGAAGCTCGATGTCACCACATTGGCATCGTCCAGCGTGCGACCGTAACGCCCACCGAGAATCAACGTATCCGGCCCGTGGCTCATGGCCTTGTCGAACTTCAATTCCCACTGACGATAGCGCGTGTCCGAACTCAGTTGCGGTTCGAACTGTGTGAAGGTCAGGCTGACGTCCTTGCCCTCATGTGGAAAATAGACATTGTCCAGCGAGTCGTACGAGTACTTCAGCGTATAGAAACCCTCGTTGAAACTCTCACTCGGCAGATCCTGATCGCCGATGCGCACATCAGCCTTGCCCCAGGCCTGGCCGACACCGAAACGCACTTCGCCGTTGTTGCCGATCTGCCGGCCGAGATTGAGGCCGAAACCGTATCTCTCGACGCGATACTGCGCGATCGGATCGTTATCCAGAACCGAATCAACGTTCTGTGCCTCGAACGAGGCATACGGCGCGACGAAGTAGCGCGAACCGACGTCCAGCGGCTGGTAGAACTCGCTGTACAGCTCCTGTTTGTCACCGATCTGCGCGCGCGTCAGCCATTCCGCGCCGAGGCGATTGATGCCGTTGACGCGATAACTGGCGCCGAGGTTGAAAGCACTGTCACCGCGCATGTCGTCCGACAGATTGAGGCCAACCCGCAAGTAATCGGTGCCGCTGCGCTTGCCGCTGGCACTGATGACCAAGGTATGATCCTGGCCCTTGTGCACCACGCGGTAGCGCACCTGATCGAAATAGTCGAGGCCGTACAACGTGCCCATGTCCGAGTGCAGCCGTGCCAGATCCAGCGGCTCGCCGACGGGCTGGCGAATGTAGTAGCGAATCACGTCATCGTCGACTTTCGAGTCGTTCTCGACCCGGATCGCGGTGATGATCGGCGTGCGCTGTCCCGGCTGGCGGGCGGCGTTCAGTTCGGCGTCCTGGGTGTGCGCCGGTTTGAGTCGGGCCAGGCGCGCATCGAGAACCCGAGTGGCGCGGTAACCGGCGTCAATCATCTCTTGAGCCCTGCCGAAATCGGTCACGCCGAACGCTGCCAGCGCTGGCTGAATCAGCACATCATCAGGATGCAGGGTCGCCAGTTGTTCCTCGGAGTTGCGTCGGGTCATCAGAGTGATCGACTGATTCAGCACATCCACCACCGTGGTCAGTTGTTTGCGGTTGCGCAACGGCGTGCCGATATCGACGACGATGGCCACATCAACGCCCATTTCCCGGGCGACATCCAGCGGGATGTTGTCGGTCATGCCGCCGTCCACCAACAGCCGACCGTCGAGTTCGACCGGAGCGAACACTGCCGGGATCGACATGCTGGCGCGGATCACTTGCGGCAGGTGGCCTTTACGAAACACTACTTTCTCGCCATTGGCGATGTCGGTGGTCACGGCGCGAAACGGGATCGGCAGTTTGTCGAAGTCGCGGGTGTCGCTGGTGTGCGCCAGCAGACTTTCCAGCAGCAGCGCCAGGTTCTGGCCCTGGATCACTCCCAGCGGCAGGCCGAGGCTGCCGTCGTCGCGAAAGCTGAGTTTTTGTTTCACCAGAAAGTCGCGGTCATCCTGCTTGCGCCGGAACGGTACGTCTTCGCGCGGCGGAGCGTCGGACAGCGCGGCTTGCCAGTCGATGCTTTGCGCGAGTTTTTCCAGTTCATCGATCTTGTAACCCGAAGCGTACAGGCCGCCGACCACCGCGCCCATGCTGGTGCCGGCGATCGCATCGATCTTGATGCCTTGTTCTTCCAGCGCCTTGAGCACGCCGATGTGGGCCAGCCCGCGCGCAGCGCCGCCGGACAGCACGAGGCCGACTTTCGGTCGTGGTGCTTCACTGGCGTGAACCAGCAGGGGAAGAAAACCAAGCAGCAGGCAGAACAGCAGACGGCGCATTGTGAGTCTCGGGGCAAGCGGTAAAGCCGGCTATTATAGCGGCGCCCTCTGCCTCAGGAGTTTCGCGAACATGACTGCCGCCAAAGCCGAAGTTGTCATCACTTATTGCACCCAATGCCAGTGGCTGCTGCGCGCCGCGTGGCTGGCGCAGGAACTGCTCAGCACCTTCGCCGACGATCTGGGCAAAGTGTCGTTGGTGCCGGGCACCGGCGGGGTGTTTCACATTACCTGCGCGGGCGTGCAGATCTGGGAGCGCAAGGCGGACGGCGGTTTCCCCGAAGCCAAGGTATTGAAGCAGCGGGTGCGCGATCAGATCGATCCGGAGCGCGACCTCGGCCACAATGACCGCGCTCAGTGAGACGCGGCCTCGGCGGCGACGGTTTTCCTGTCGCCTGCCCCTGACATTCGCGCCGACACCACAATCGCGATGATGATCAGTGCGCCACCGACGAGCATGCGCAGGGTCGGGGTTTCGCTGAACAGCAGCCAGGCGAGGGTGATGCCGTAAACCGGTTCCATCGCGAACACCACTGCCGCCGTTCGCGCCTTGATCACTGCCAGACTGGCGACGAACAGGCTGTGCGCCACGCCCGTGCAGAACACGCCGAGCAGGGCGATCCACAACCAGTCCAGCGCGCGGACTTCACTCAACTGCGGCGCCGCGACCGGCAAAAGACACAACGCCACGACGACGTTCTGGCACAACGCCGCCTGCACCGCCGGGATGCGCCCGGAGCTGGCGCGGTTGGTGAGCGACAGCAGGGAAAACAGCAGGCCGGACAGCACCGCCCAGAGCAAACCGATGGTTGCACCACTGCCCAAATCGAAGGACGGGGTCACCAGCACCAGGCCGATGCTCACCAATATCACCAGGACGATTTCATTGGCACGGATGCGTTCGCGGAAAATCAGCCCTTCCAGAATCACCGTGAACGCCGGGAAACTGGCAAAGCCCAACGTAGCGATGGCGACCCCGGCGACTTTTACCGAGACGAAAAAACTCACCCAATGCCCGGCCAGCAATACGCCGCTCAGCGCCAGACGGCGCCAGTCCACGAATTGCAGCTTTTGCCAGCCGCTCTGGCTGGCGAAGCGGACGAAGAAGGCCAGGGCGAGCACGGCGAACGCAGCGCGCCCGAACACGATGACCGCCGGCGACGCGGCAGCGAGTTTGCCGAACACACCGGTCAGGCCGAACATCAAAGCGCCGATATGCAGGGCGCCGAGGGCAGTACGCGGAGTCATTGCAATCCTTCTATCTCAAACGCGATTTCAACTCCTGCATATTGAACCGGGTCACGGCCAGAAGTCTGTCGGCGGACTAGCGTTTTTTGTCGCAGCAATCGCGCCGAAGTCGGCCAGGCGATGAGCCAAACTCCCGTAGGACAGCGGCGCAGAAAGCACTCTGCGAGTTGTAGCCAACGCGATTGGCAATCTCACCGATCGGTAGAGCAGTGTCGCGCAGCAATCGCATAGCCAGATGCAGCCGCCGGCTGCGGATGTAATCCATCGGCGTCTGCCCGCATTCGGCCTTGAACCGTGCATGCAGGCGCGCGCTGGACAAACCGGCGACCCTTGCCAGATCGGCGACCTGCAACGGATGAGCAGCGTGTTTCTCGATGTGCGCAGCCAGCTCGGCATACGGCAGGCGGCGAACGGCATGGTCGGCAGCGCGCGCATGATTGAGGCTGGCAAGGAGCAAAACCGCGCCTTGCCGGGCAATCACCGGGTCACTGACCTGACTGTTAGCCAGCCAACTGACCAATTGGCTCTGCCCGGGATCCAGCGCAAGACGCGCAGGCTGATCGAGCAGGCGGCGACTGGCGTCGGCATGCTCGCCAAGCGAGTCGGTCAGCCATTGCTCGTCGGGGACATCCAGCACCAGACAACGACTGCCCTGGGGACTGCCACACGCGTGGTGAGCTCCCGAGGGAATGACCACAAAACTCTGCTGGCGCACCTGACTGCCTCGACCCTCGACCTCGAAGTCAAGCGCACCGGACAGCCCGAACACCAACTGCGCGTGGTCGTGACTGTGGACGATCAGGTCATGGGTGTACTGACGCAGGGTAAGAATCGGTCGCATGGCAGGTTGTCTCCGAAGTGGCCGTCAGTCTACACCGACGCGCGCAGGCTGCGCTGTCACAGGACTGACGCATGACTGTCACGACCGATTAACCGGGCGCACGCAAGCTGGCGAAAACATCGCAGAGGGTTGCCCATGACCAGCGCCGAGCTCGCCAGACCCAGTCGCAAACAACGGGTGCGAACCCTGTGGATCTCCGACGTGCACTTGGGCACGCGCGATTGCCAGGCTGAGCATTTGTCGCAATTCCTCAAGGGCTACCACGCCGACAAGATCTATCTGGTCGGTGACATTATCGATGGCTGGAAACTGCGTGGTGGCATGTACTGGCCGCAAGCGCACACCAATGTCATCCGCCGTCTGCTGACCATGAGCAAGCGCGGCACCGAGGTGATTTACGTCACCGGCAATCATGATGAGTTTCTGCGACGCTATTCGAAGCTGATTCTGGGCAATATCCAGTTGGTCGACGAGGCGGTGCATGTCACCGCCGATGGCCGGCATCTGCTGGTGATTCACGGAGATCAGTTCGACGTGATCACCCGCTATCACCGCTGGCTGGCCTTTCTCGGTGACTCAGCCTACGAATTCACCCTGACCCTCAACCGCTGGCTCAATCACTGGCGTGCTCGCTATGGCTACGGTTACTGGTCGCTTTCGGCCTACCTGAAACACAAGGTGAAGACGGCGGTAAGTTTTATCAGCGACTTTGAAGAAGCCATTGCCCATGAATGTGTGAAGCGCGAACTGCACGGCGTGGTCTGCGGGCATATTCACCATGCCGAGATTCGCAAGGTCGGTGAGGTCGATTATCTCAATTGCGGCGATTGGGTCGAATCGTGCACGGCGCTGATCGAACATTGGGATGGCACGATCGAACTGTATCGGCTGGCGGATGCGCAGGCGCGGGAGGCGGAGCTCAGGGCTGCCAAGGTTGCCGAGATTGCTTAAAAGCAAAAGATCGCAGCCTTCGGCAGCTCCTACACAGGTCTCATGTAGGAGCTGCCGAAGGCTGCGATCCTTTGTTCTTAGGCCGGGCTGTGTTCTTCCATCGCGGCCTTGTAAATCGAGTTCTTCGGCTGGGCAAACAGCCGCTCCAGCATCGGCTCAAAGAAGCTCAACGGCAGCGTGTCGTAGTCGGGATCAAACGCCGCCGCATCATATTTGGCGCAGAACTCGGCGGTGGCCTGGTATTGCGGGTGGTCCTTGAACTGCTCGCGCAGGTGGCGATCCAGGCCCAGGTGATGAAAGAAGTAATAACCCTGAAAGATCCCGTGCTTCTCCACCATCCACAGGTTCTCTGCACTGACGAACGGTTTGAGAATCGCTGCGGCGATGTCCGGATGGTTGTAGGAACCCAGGGTGTCACCGATGTCATGCAACAGCGCGCAGACCACGTATTCCTCATCCCGGCCGTCACGAAATGCGCGGGTTGCGGTTTGCAGCGAGTGGGTCAGGCGATCCACCGGGAAACCGCCGAAGTCGCCTTCAAGCAGTTTCAGGTGCGCGAGGATCCGCGCCGGCAGCTGTCTGGCGTAGGCACTGAAATCGGCGGCGATGATCGCCCAGTCTTCTTGGGTGCCGTCTTTCATGTGGGTGAAACGAGCATGGGCATTCATTGGCAGACCCTCATTCAGAACGCCACGCGACCCAGAATCATGTCGCGGTACATGACGAAATCGCCGAGCAGGCTGTACAGCGGATGCTCAAAAGTTGCCGGGCGGTTCTTCTCGAAAAAGAAGTGCCCGACCCAGGCAAAGCTGTAACCGGCCAGAGGCAGGGCCAGCAGCAACAGCCAGGCGCCTTTGACGATGGTCAGGGCAAGAATGAAGATCACCAGAGAGGTACCGATGAAGTGCAGCCGACGGCAGGTGCTGTTGCTGTGCTCGGCGAGGTAATACGGGTAGAACTCGGCGAAGCTGTTGAACCGCTTGATGTTTTCCACGACCGCGATCTCTGTGGTGATTGTTCTGGCGACAAGTTGTTCGGCGGGTAGCTTATTTGAGTCTAGAGTGATCATTGGTGTGGGCCAGTGACAATCGGCGCCACTTTAGTATCCTTCGCAAATAGGGCGGTCACCTGCAGCCCGTCATGTAAAAGAATAAAAATCATGAGCGAACGAACGACTTCTGCAAGCTGGGCGATGGGGATTGTCAAAGCACTGGAGATGGACGGCCTGGATTGCCGGGTGCTGTTCAAGCAGTTGGGTCTCGATTACGCGGCTCTGGACGATCCGGATGCGCGTTTCCCGCAGGACTCCATGACCCGGCTCTGGCAGCGCGCGGTGGAGGTCTCCGGCAACCCGGCGATCGGTCTGAACATGGGCAAAGTGGTGCGCCCGGCCTCATTTCATGTCGCCGGCTATGCGTTGATGTCGAGCAACACGCTGGCTGAAGGCTTCCAGCGCCTGGTGCGTTATCAGCGCATCATCGCCGAAAGCGCCGACCTGAGTTTTCGCCTGCTCGATGGAGGTTACGCGCTGATTCTGACCGTGCACGGCGATCATCTGCCGCCGACCCGACAGAGTGCCGAAGCGTCACTGGCCTGTGCGCTGGCGCTGTGCGGCTGGTTGACCGGGCGCCCGCTGCATCCGGTCAAGGTGCTGATGCAGGCCGATGAGCCGGCGAACCTCCAGCCGTATCAAGAAGCCTTCCATGCGCCGCTGGTGTTCAACGCGCCTTACGATGCATTGATTTTCGAACGCGCCGACATGGAAGCACCGCTGCCTACCGCCAACGCAGCCATGGCGTTGTTGCATGACCGCTTTGCCGGCGAATATCTGGCGCGGTTTTCCGAGAGCCGCGTTACGCACCGGGCACGCCAGGTGCTGTGCCGATTGCTGCCGCAGGGTGAGCCCAAGCGTGATGCTGTGGCGCAAACCCTGCACTTGTCCCAGCGCACCTTGCAGCGCCGCTTGCAGGAGGAGGGCACCAGTTTCCAGCAGTTACTCGATGACACCCGGCGTGAACTCGCCGAGCAGTATCTGGCGCAACCGGGCATGACCTTGCTGGAGATCGCTTATCTGCTGGGCTTTGCCGACCCGAGCAATTTCTTTCGTGCCTTCCGCCGCTGGTTCGACACCACGCCCGGCGAGTACCGTATGCGCTTGTCGCAGGTGGCGGATGGGGTCAATGACGCCAGAACGCCGGAATACACAGCACAAACACCGTAATGATCTCCAGCCGGCCGAGCAGCATGCCGAACGACAGGATCCACTTGGCCGCATCCGGCAACGTAGCGAAGTTGCCGGCCGGGCCGATGGTCTCGCCAAGGCCCGGGCCGACCCCCGATACGGTGCTGGCGGCGCCGGTCAGCGCGGTCATCCAGTCCACCCCGAGCAGCGACAACAGCAGGGCGATCACGCAGATGGTGATGGCGAAGAAGAACGAAAAGGTCAGAATCGAACGGACGATTTCTTCGTCGAGGCGATGGCCGTTGTACTTCTGCTTGATCACCGCGCGCGGGTGGATCAACTGATTAAGGTTGGCCTTGAGCAGGATGTAGGCGACCTGGAAACGGAAAATCTTGATCCCGCCCGCTGTCGAGCCGGAGCAGCCGCCGACAAAGCCCAGATAGAAGAACAGCATCAGCGAGAAATTGCCCCACAAGCTGTAGTCGCCAAGAGCAAAACCTGTGGTGGTGACAACCGAGGTGACGTTCAGCGCTACATGCCGCAACGCCTCCAGCCAATGCAGTTTGGTGGTCCACCAGTACCAGGTGCCGAGCACCAGCCAGGTCACCAGCAGCATTGCCAACAGACCTTGCACCTGCTGATCCTTGAGCAAGGCCCGACGGTTGCCGCGCAACGTTGCCACGTACAGAGTGAACGGCAGGCTGCCGAGAATCATGATGACAATCGCCACCCAGTGCACTGCCGGTTGCGTCCACTTGGCCAGTGATTGATCGGAAGTGGAAAAGCCACCGGTGGAAATGGCCGACATGGCGTGGTTGATCGCATCGAACGGACTCATGCCCGCCCACCAGAACGCCAGGCTGCCGAGGATAGTGATGCCAACGTACGTCGCCACGATCAGTCGCGCCACCATGTGCGAGCGCGGCATGACCTTTTCCGACCGGTCGGAGGATTCGGTCTGGAACAGGCGCATGCCACCGATGCGCAGCAGCGGCAGGATCGCCACCGCCATGCCGATGAAGCCGATGCCGCCGATCCAGTGCAGCAGCGAGCGCCACATCAGAATGCCGGGCGACATGTCGTCGAGACGATTGAGAACGGTGGAGCCCGTAGCGGTGATGCCGGACATGCTTTCGAAAAACGAGTCGGTGTAGCTGATGTGCTGGGTCAGCAGAAACGGCAGGGCGGCGAAGATGCATACCACCAGCCAGCTGCTGACGGTCAACAGGTACATGTCGCGCGGGCGCAGGTGAATGTGTTCCGGTCGGCCGGGGATCACCAGGGCGAGGCCGGCGATAAAGGTGATCATGCTCGCCCAGAGGAACGACGGCAGGTCGCTGGTGCGCTCGAAAATCACCAGGGTGGCCATCGGTACGACCATGGCCACAGCCAGGGTGATCAGGAAGATGCCGATGATAAAACCAATGATCCGTAAGGTCGGCAACGCCATGAAATCCGCTCGGGCTGATGGGAGAAGGGCGCCATTCTACCTGTGGGGCAGGGCATGTAAACCGGCAGGCACTGTGCACTTGCAGCTAGAATAGCCGCACATTTTTCAAAGGAGGTGGCCGATGCAGGCTCTCGACGCGTTGCTCAACCGTGTTTCCGTTCCCCGTCTGGTCGAACCGGCCCCTACTGCCGAGCAGCGCGAAATCCTGTTCGGCGCGGCCTTGCGTGCCCCGGATCATGGGCATTTGCAACCGTACCGCTTTTTGACCGTCGAAGGCGCGGCGCGTGAGCAAATGGGCGAGTTGCTGGCCGAGGCCGCACGCCAGCAGGACGGTGAAGTCACCGAGGCGATGATCGACAAGGCCCGCAACGGCCCACTGCGGGCGCCTTTAGTGGTTGTGGTGATCGCCAGGTTGCAGGAACACGTCAAGTATCCGAAAGCCGAGCAATTGCTCACGGCGGGCTGCGCCGCGCACGGAATTCTGCTGGCGGCCTATGCGCAGGGGATCGGTGCGGTGTGGCGTACGGGGGACCTGGCGTATTCCAGGCACGTCGCCGAAGGCTTGGGACTGGCTGAAGGCGAAGAGGTGATCGCGTTTCTTTATCTCGGCACGCCGCAGAAAGAGCCGCGTGTGGCGGAGAAGGTCGATCTGGCTGAGTTCGTCAGCGCTTGGCCCGGTAAGCCTTGAAAACAAAAGATCGCAGCCTTCGGCAGTTCCTACAAGTGTTCACATGACGTTGTAGGAGCTGCCGAAGGCTGCGATCTTTTTTGTGTCCCGGTAAACCTACGGCTGGACGATAACTCCCGGTACGAGGGGCAATTCCAGACTCGCCACAAACCCGCCCTGCGGATGATTGGCCAGTGTCAGCGTGCCGCCATGCCGCTCCGCCGCCCGTTTGGCAATCGCCAGGCCCAAGCCATGCCCCGCCGCCGTCTGCCCCGGCGCGCGATAAAACGGCTCGCCCAATTGACTCAAATGCTCAGCCTGCACGCCCGGCCCATGATCGCGCACGCTGATGACAATGCGCTCGCCCTGCCGCGAGGCCTGCAGTTCGATCGGTTGTTCGGTCGGATTGAAGCGCTGCGCATTGCGCAGCAAGTTATCGACCGCCCGCTCGATCATCGTCGGCCAGCCTTTGAGATTCAGTTGCGGCTCGGCTTGCAGGTGCACGGTCTGCTCGGGGGAACTGAGCTGAGCATCCTTTTGCAGGGCACCCAGCAGCGCATTCAGATCCACCTCTTCAGCGCTGGCGTTGTCGGCATCGACCCGCGCCAGCACCAGAATTTCACTGATCAACGCCTCCAGCCGATCGCATTCGCGGGTCAGCCGTGGCCAGAGTTTTTCGCGCTCTTCGGGGTTGGCACGCTCAGCCAGCGCCAGGGCGATGCGCAGGCGTGCCAGGGGGGAGCGCAACTCGTGGGAGACATCGCGCAACAACTGCCGCTGGCTGCCGATCAAACTTTGCAGGCGCGCGCCCATGCGATTGAAATCGGTGGCAAGCACGCCGAACTCATCGCGACGGTTGGCCAGTTTCGCCAGGCTGTTCTGCTGATAGGTCGTCTGCCCCAGGTCATGCACCGCGCCGCGCAAGCGACTCAACGGGCGGGTGATGGAGAAGGTCACAAGCAGGCTGAACAGGGTCAGCACCACCAGGGCAATGCCCAGCGCACTCAGTGGCCAGAGCAGGCTTTCGCGGTGCCAGGCGTCGAGTTCGGGGTGGGGGATGCGGTAGATGAACAGGTAGGTGTCACCGGTTTTCTCGCTGGTGATTTCATCGGTCAGGCGTCGCCACGGCAGACGACGGTCATCGTTGTTCTGTCGCGCTTCGAACGCTGCGGCGCGACGCGGGAACGTGCCGCGCACCACCGGATCGCCGGTTTCGTTGAGCACCTGAACGTCGATGTGATACTGGCGTTTACGTTGTTCGAGGATGTCCTGCGCGGCTTCTTCGCCCTGGGCCTCGTAAGTCTGCGTCCACTCCGCCGCCAGGGTATTGAGCCCGGGATGGCGGCTGAGTATCCACGCGTCCTGATTGAGCATGTGCCCGAGCAGAATCGACAGCCCGGCCACCAGCGCGATGGCCAGCCAGAAGCTCGCGAGAATACGCCAGAACAGTGAACGCACAGAAACTCCTCAATCAAACACAAATCCCTGTAGGAGTGAGCCTGCTCGCGATAGCGGTGGGTCAGACAAAAATCTGTCAACTGACACACCGCTATCGCGAGCAGGCTCACTCCTACATTTGGATCGATGAAAACAGGCCCATCGGTTTTGGCCGATGGGCCATGGGTCAGAACATTATTGCGCCTTTTGTGCCTGCTGCGCTTTCCAGGCCTTGAACTCGGCCCATTCGGCGCGACGTTCGGCGCGTTTCTTCTGGATCTCGTCGAACTGCTTCTGTTGCTCAGGTTTCAGCAGTGCACGGACGTCAGACTCGGCTTTCTTGTGGTTGGCCGCGATCTCGTCTTTCATGGCTTTCTGGTCAGCCGGCGAGAGTTTTTCCAGGTACTTGTCGACCACCTGCTGACGCTCGTGCATCTGCTCGCCCATGATCTTGCGGATCTGCTCGCGCTGTTCGCGGGTCAGGTCGAGCTGGCTGTACGGGCCTTTGCCGTGCATGCCGCCGTGCATCTGACCGCCGTGGCGCGGGCCGTCGAGCGGGCCACCCAGCGGCCCACCATCCTGCGGCATGGCCATGGCCACGGTTGGCAGAGCGGCAGCGAACATCAGAGCGGTAAGAGTCTTGCGCATGGTGTATCTCCTTGTCTCGTTCCCGGTACGTTCCGGATGAGTACAGATTACGCAGATCAAGGTCAGCGGCAGTCAGCGCAGCGTAAAGCTTCGGTAAAGACGCTTCGTGTCCGAACTGACAAGCACTGATGTGAATGACCCGCGAAGCAATGTGGGAGCCGCCGAAGGCTGCGATGTTTTTTTTTTGCAGTTGGGGAAGATGCGCATTGAATGGAGAGTTGCCCTGCAGGGTGTTGATGCGAAAGGACGGGCACAGTGATCGTTGAGGAGTCATCAAGGTGAGGTAACATCTGCTCATCGTGAAATTCAAAGGAGAGAGGCGTATGAATTGACGCTCCCCGATGGCACCTTGTTGACAGGCTTGCTTGACGAAAATGGCTTTGTGCATGTTGCAAATGTTCCCAGAGGAAGTTGCAGCATAAAGTTTCCGAAACTTGAAGATACGGAACATCTTTAATGGTTCAGCCCACTCAATCTACTAGCACAACACAGTCAGCAAAGAACACAGGTGTGTCAGGGAAAACAACGAAGACCAACCAGGTAGTCGTATCCGGCGCCTATATGGAAATACTGGTGGGAGGCCCTTACACTCGCGATAAAGAAGAGCATCCTTTCGGACACGCAGCTTTACATGTCGTGGTCGGTAGCAAAGATATCACCTACGACTTTGGCCGTTATGGTAAGACATGGGGTACGTTTGATAGCGAGGGTGAGGGCGTTCTGAATGTCTGGACTTCTTTCAAGGCTTATATCTCTGGTGAAAATAGCTTAGGGCGTACGACGACAGGTTTTGTTTATTTTTTGGATAACGCAAAGGCTGAGGCTGTGATCGCTCATTTCGATGCTGTTATCGCTCAGCAAAAAGAGCAGAGGAGAAAAACAGCGTCGTCAGCACGTTATGTCCTTCCTTCAAACTATCACCCGACCACGAATAACTGCACAACAGTGACGATTGCAGGAGCAAAGGTTTCGGGTAAGTCAATTTTGTATAACCCTTCGAAATATAGCGAAATGCGAGGTCTTTCTTTCATCGAACGGCAGGCCGCGCGTACGCAAAGTAGTCCGCAGGATGGGATCTTCATGCCTGCGGACTTACAAGCCATGCTCGAAGCGAATGCCGAGGCACCCTATGATAAGAAAAACGTTTACAAATAAGCGACTCGGCTTATGGCTGACGGCAGCTTTATGCGTCAATGCGATTTTTTTGGCTTTTCTGATTTTTGATGATAATGCGAAGGGGCACGATATGAAGATGATCAAAACTAAAGAACCGTTGCTGATCGAGGGCCCAAACGGCGACGAGAATTACTACGTGCTGCCGCAGGGTACTACGCTATATCACGATAAAAGCTTTCCCGAAGGGCATGATCGTTATGTAGTGTATCTCAACCATAAAGGTAAGATCGCGCACGAAGAAGTACCCATGAAACCTGAGTATGGCGGTTCTTTCATAGATCCGCTCTGGCTGGCAAATGTCGATGCAGATACATTGAAAGAAATTTTCAAGCGGTTTCCACTTTCCAAAAAAGACATTGCCGCTGCCATTAAGGCTAACGAGATAACCAAAGACGATTTGGCTGACATTATTCGTTCGATGCCCGATTAACCACTGCAAAGCCACCGACGGCTGCATTCCCATACAGAGCGTGGAAACAATCAGATACCCTTCTGTAGGAGTGAGCCTGCTCGCGATAGCGGTGTGTCAGACAAGAATGTGTTGACTGACACACCGCCATCGCGAGCAGGCTCACTCCTACAGGGCGTAGGTCTTACAGGCTGTAGTAATAACCACGACTACGCAGCGCAACAATGCGCGGGCGGCCGTCGGGGTGGGGGCCGATCTTTTTGCGCAGGTTGCTGACGTGCATGTCGAGGCTGCGGTCGTACAGGGTCAGCTTGCGCCCGAGCGCCAGTTGCGCCAGTTCCTGTTTGTCCAGCGGCTCGCCGGGCTGCTTGAGCAGGGCTTCGAGCAGGCGGCTTTCGGAGACGGTGAGGGTCAGTTCTTTTTCGTCGATGCTGACCACGCCGCGCACCGGGCTGAAGCTCAAATCGCCCAGTTCCAGCTGCGTCGACACGGCCGCCGGGTGGCTGCGGCGTAATACGGCGCGCAGGCGGGCGGTCAGTTCGCGCGGGTCGCAGGGTTTGGCCAGATAATCGTCGGCGCCCAGTTCGAGGCCGAGGATGCGGTCCAGCGGTTCGCCGCGCGCCGAGAGCATCAGCACCGGCAGATCGGCGTGGTCGTTGCGCAGTTGCTTGAGCAGTTCCAGACCGCTGCCGTCGGGCAGCATCACGTCCAGCACCACCGCCGCCGGGGCGGTTTCGGCAAGCGCCTTGCGCGCGCTCTGGCCGTCGTGGCAGGCGCGTACCTGGAAGCCTTCCTGGCTCAACCAGCTACTCAGGAGTTCGCACAACTCCTGGTCATCATCAATCAGTAACAGCTCGCTCATGACTCACTCAATTTAGCCATTGCCGACGTTTTCGGCTTGCACCACTGGCAAAGATACCGCAGAGCAGCGCCAATAGCGCTACCCCGGCGCCGGTGACGAACCACTGCTGCTGATCGGTCAACAAACGCGGCATGGAACTGGCCTGTGCTTCCTTGAGTTGCAGCTTCAAACGCTGATTCTCCTGGCGCAACCGGGCGAGCTGGGCGCTTTCGCGTGCGTTGTCGGTATTTTGCAGTTGTCTGTTCAGTTCTTCGCGCAGCTGTTCACTGGCCTTCAGGCGTTGCTGCAGCTCGGTGATCTGGCTGCCGGCGCTCAGTGACAATGGCGTGGAACTGCCGCCTTCGGTGGTTTCCTCACCATGGGCGGGGGCCATGATCGACAACGTGAGCAACATCAGACACAACGGACCCTTGCGCATCGCGATACCTGTTTCCAAATGGATATTGGGCAGGTTGTCGGCAGGCAAACGAGAATAATGAGCGATTGAGAGCGGCAAGAACCAGGAAGGTTCAGTGCCGAAGGCAATGTCGATAGTAAGAGGGGTGTTGTCGCTGTGGCGAGGGAGCTTGCTCCCGCTGGACTGCGCAGCAGTCCCCCCTGTTTTCAAGTTGAAAAGCGGGGGCCGCTTCGCGCCCCAGCGGGAGCAAGCTCCCTCGCCACAGGGGAAGCGATAAATTTAAGGCAGGACTTGCTTGAACGGCTTGACGATCACATTGGCGTAAACGCCGGCGGCGATGTACGGATCGGCATCGGCCCAGGCCTGGGCGGCGTTCAGGGACTCGAATTCGGCGACGATCAGGCTGCCGGTGAAACCCGCTGCGCCCGGTTCATTGCTGTCGACGGCCGGGTGCGGGCCGGCCAGCACGATGCGGCCTTGGTCCTTGAGCGCTTGCAGGCGTTCCAGATGCGCAGGGCGCGCGGACAGGCGGGCTTCGAGCGAGTTGGCAACATCGGTGGCAATGATGGCGTAGAGCATGTCAGTCCTCGGTTTTTGGCGTTGTGGTATCGGTGTCATGCAGGTGGCGCGACAGGTAGATGCCCTGTGCGACCAGGAACAGCACGGTCATGCCCAGGCTGCCGAATACCTTGAAATCGACCCAGATGCTCTGGAAGGTGAACGCGACGAACAGGTTGGCGGCGCCGCAGAACAGGAAAAAGCCGATCCAGGCGATGTTCAGGCGGGTCCAGACCGGATCCGGCAGGGTCAGCGCGTGGCCCATGATGCGTTTGATCAGCAGGCGGTCGCCGATGAAGTGACTGCCGATGAACGCCGCAGCGAACAGCCAGTTGACCACCGGCGCTTTCCATTTCAGAAAGGTTTCACTGTGGAAAGCCAATGTCAGGCTGCCGAACACCAGGCAGGCGATCAGGGTCAGCCATTGGCTTTTTTCCAGCTTGCGCTGTTTGATGAACAGCGCGCCGTACACCACCAGGGAGCTGATGATCAGCATCGCCGTGGCGCTGTAGATCCCGCCGACAGTCACTTGCTGGCCGGCGATATCGACCACCCGTGGATCAAGTTTGTAGACGATGAAGAACAGCAGAAGCGGGATGAAATCGATGAATTGTTTCACAGTGAGAGCCAGAAGCTGGATGTGGCGGCATAATAACAAACATATGGGCGCGCGATAGCGCCAGCTGATTTGAGGTTACAACTCCCCGTGAATGTTGATTTGCACTGCCACAGCACGGCCTCCGATGGCGCCCTGGCGCCTGCGGTTCTGGTTGCGCGAGCGTTCGAGAACGGCGTGCGAGTCCTGGCGTTGACCGACCACGACACCCTCGAAGGCCTCGCCGAAGCGCGTGTGGCGGCCGCCGAGCTGGGCATGCAACTGGTCAACGGCGTCGAATTGTCCTGCACTTGGGGCGGGGCGACCATTCATGTATTGGGTTACGGTTTCGACGTCAATGCCGCGCCGTTGGTCGAAGCGATCGCGAAATTGCACGATGGGCGCTGGCTGCGGTCGGAAGAAATAAGCCGCAAGCTCGCCATCAAGGGCATGCCCGGAGCTCTCGACGGCGCCCGGCAGATCCAGCAGCAACTGGGCGACAGCGGCAACGCGCCGGCCCGGCCGCATTTTGCCGACTGGATGGTGCGTGAAGGTTATGTAAAGGATCGCGCCGAGGCCTTTCGCAAATGGCTCGGCGCCGGCAAGCTTGGTGACGTCAAACTGCACTGGCCGACCCTGGAAGACACCGTCGGCACCCTGCGCGCCGCCGGTGCCTGGGTCAGCCTGGCGCATCCTTGGCACTACGATTTCACCCGCAGCAAACGCCGAAAGCTGATTGCCGACTATATTCAAGCAGGCGGGCATGCGATCGAAGTGGTCAACGGCCATCAGCCCGCGGAACAGGTGGGCAGCCTGGCAATCCTTGCCCGTGAGTTCGGTCTGCTGGTCAGCGCCGGCAGTGACTTCCATGGCCCTGGCGGCTGGTCCGAGATCGGCCAGTACCGGCCGGTTCCCGAGGACCTCCCACCCCTGTGGTGTCGGTTCAAACATGACACAGCTATTACCGCCGTCTGAACAGGTAGAGAACGTGAGTCAATTTTTCCAGATACATCCGGAAAACCCGCAAGCGCGCCTGATCAAACAGGCGGTCGAGATCATCCGCAAGGGCGGGGTGGTGATTTATCCCACGGACTCCTCCTACGCCATCGGTTGCCAGATCGGCGACAAGACTGCCATCGAGCGCGTGCGCCGTCTGCGTCAGCTCGATGAAAAGCACAACTTCGCGCTGATCTGCAGCGACCTGTCGCAGTTGGGCAACTACGCCAAGATCGACACCGGCACCTTCCGGATTCTCAAGGCGCATTTGCCGGGGCCCTACACCTTCATTCTCAACGCCACCCGCGAAGTGCCGCGCCTGTTGCTGCATCCGAAAAAACGCACCATCGGCCTGCGCGTGCCCAGTCATCCGATTGCCCTGGCGCTGCTGGCCGAACTCGGCGAGCCGCTGATGAGTGTGACCCTGATCATGCCCGGCGACGAGGATCCGCTCAGCGATCCGTACGAAATGCGCCAGTTGCTCGAGCACCAGGTCGATCTGATCATCGACGGCGGTTTCGGCGGCATCAAAGCCTCCACGGTCATTGACCTGACCGGTGACGACCCGGAAGTGATCCGCGTCGGTTGCGGCGATCCCGCGCCGTTCATGGTCGAGGCCTGAATGTCCGCAGTGGAAACCGTGGTCGATCCCCAGGCCGGTGCGCAGCAGGAACTGCCGTTTGCCATGGTCTATGGCCAGGCGGTCATGGAAATGCCGCTGGACCTGTACATCCCGCCGGATGCGCTGGAAGTGTTCCTCGAAGCCTTCGAAGGCCCGCTCGACCTTTTGCTGTATCTGATCCGCAAACAGAACATCAACATCCTCGACATCCCGGTGGCGGAAATCACCCGTCAGTACATGGGTTATGTCGAGTTGATGCAGTCGGTGCGTCTGGAGCTGGCCGCCGAGTACCTGGTGATGGCAGCGATGCTCGCCGAAATCAAATCGCGCATGCTTCTGCCGCGGGCCGAAACCGTCGAAGACGAAGAAGACGACCCGCGCGCCGAACTGATCCGCCGCTTGCAGGAATACGAGCGCTTCAAGGCCGCCGCCGAAGGCATCGATGGCTTGAGCCGGGTCGGTCGCGATGTGATCGTGCCCAAGCTCGATGCTCCGGAAGCTCGGGCGCGCAAACTGTTGCCGGACGTGGCGCTGGAAGAAATTCTGATGTGCATGGCCGAAGTGCTGCGCCGTGGCGACATGTTCGAAAGCCACCAGGTCAGCCGCGAGGCGCTGTCCACCCGCGAGCGCATGAGCGATGTGCTGGAACGGCTCAAGGGCGGCGGTTTCGTGCCGTTTGTCGAGCTGTTCACTGCCGAAGAGGGTCGCCTCGGTGTGGTAGTGACCTTTATGGCGATCCTTGAACTGGTCAAGGAATCCCTGGTCGAGCTGGTGCAGAATGAGCCGTTCGCCGCGATCCACGTGCGAGCCCGAGCCGAATAACGAGTCCAAACATGAACCTGACTGAACCCCGCGAGCTGGCGCCCCTGCTTGAAGCCTTTCTGTTGGCCTCGGGAAAGCCGCAATCCCTTGAGCGCCTGTTTGAACTGTTCGAAGAGGGCGAGCGGCCGGAGCCGGCGGTCTTCAAGAAAGCCCTGACGCTGCTCGGCAAATCCTGCGAGGGCCGCGCCTTTGAGCTCAAGGAAGTCTCGTCGGGCTATCGCTTGCAGATCCGCGAGAAGTTTTCACCGTGGGTCGGGCGGCTCTGGGAAGAGCGCCCGCAGCGCTATTCCCGGGCCTTGCTGGAAACCATCGCGCTGATCGCCTATCGCCAGCCGATTACCCGTGGCGAAATCGAAGACGTGCGTGGCGTGGCGGTCAACAGCAACATCGTCAAGACCTTGCTTGAACGTGAGTGGATTCGCGTCGTCGGTTATCGCGATGTGCCGGGCAAACCGGCGATGTTCGCCACGACCAAGGCGTTTCTCGATCACTTCAACCTGAAAAACCTCGAGGACCTGCCGCCGCTGGCCGAATTGCGCGAGATGGAAGCTGAACCGGTACTCGATTTCGAAGACGCGCCGTTACCGCAGAGCCTGCAGGAACTGGCCGATGCCAGCGCCGAGCCGGAGGAGGAGAAAGAAGAAACCAGTTTCCATTCCCTGCTGCTGGAGCTGGACAGTATGGAGGAGGGGATCAAGACCGACTTCGATGACTTGCTGCGGGATGCGGTGGATGGCGAAGCGCCGGTATCCGAGCCTGAGCTCATCGAGCCGGTTGTTGAACTTGAAGTTGAACTTGAAGCCGCGCCCGACGCCGAACCGGAAGAGGACGTCCTGGGTGTCGCCGAGGCCCGCGAGAAACTCCTGGCCGCCGTTGCCGCCCTCGAACAGCCTGAACCGGAGCTCAGCGAAGAAGAAGCCGAAGCCCGTGCGCTGGCCGAAGCCATCGAAGCCGAACGGCGCGAGTTCGAGGATTGAGGCGCGCCGAAAAGATCGCAGCCTTCGGCAGCTCCTATAGGGGGACGCATTCCATTGTAGGAGCTGCCGAAGGCTGCGATCTTTTGATCTTCCAAAGGTATCCCAATGAGCTCAACCAAAGACCCCTGCATCAGCGTCTGCAAGTTCTCCGACGACATTTGTCTCGGTTGCGGTCGCAGTAAGCGTGAAATCAAGGCCTGGAAGAAACTCGACAAGAGCGACAAGCTCGCCGTGCTGGCCGAAGCCGCGCTGCGCCTGATCAAACTCGGCGGTGCCGGTCGGCGGAAAAACAAATAACCTCGCGCTGATCGGCTAGTCTCTGATGCGCGACGGCGCACATCCGCGTATGATTCGCGACCCTTCGGCGATCCCTTCGCCCGAACACCCAGTTTTCAATGCTTCAGGCGCCGCCTGAACAGACCACACCGGGAGGTGCCCAGATGAGTGACATCAATCAGAAAGACGACCAGGAAATCGGCCCAGCAGGCGAAAAGCTGCAGAAAGTCCTCGCCCGTATCGGCGTCGGCTCGCGCCGTGACGTGGAATCCTGGATCAGCCAAGGCCGGATCAAGGTCAATGGCAAAGACGCCACCCTCGGCCTGCGCGTCGACATGCACGACGCCATCACCATCGATGGCAAGGTGATCAAGCGCGAAGAGGCCGCCGAATCGGTGCGCCGCGTGATCATGTACAACAAGCCCGACGGCGAGATCTGCACCCGTGACGACCCGGAAGGGCGTCCGACCGTGTTCGACAAGCTGCCGCGTCCGAAAGAAGGGCGCTGGATCAACATCGGCCGTCTCGACATCAACACCACCGGTCTGCTGATGTTCACCACCGATGGTGAGCTGGCCAACCGCTTGATGCACCCGTCCTACGAGATGGACCGCGAGTACGCCGTGCGCGTACGCGGTGAAGTCGATGACGAGATGATCGAACGCCTGAAGGCCGGCGTGGTGCTGGAAGACGGTCCGGCACGTTTCACCGACATTCAACAGGCACCGGGCGGTGAAGGGTTCAACCACTGGTACCACTGCGTGGTCATGGAAGGGCGTAACCGTGAAGTGCGTCGCCTGTGGGAATCGCAAGGGCTGGTGGTCAGCCGTCTGAAGCGCGTGCGTTTCGGTCCGGTGTTCCTCAATTCCGACCTGCCGATGGGCCGCTGGCGCGAAATGAGCCAGTACGAAGTCGATGTGCTGAGCGCCGAGGTCGGCCTGACGCCGGTGGCCATGCCGCAACTGAACGCCAAGAGCAAAGACAAGCTGGAACGCATGCAGCGCAAATCGTCGCGGCCGATGGCCAAGACCGAACGCGTGCGTACTTTGCGTCCAGCCGCTGGCGCGCCGACCGGGCCACGTCCGGGCCGCGAGCCGCAGATCGAAGGCGAGCGTCCGAATCGCAAACCGGTCGCCCGTGATGGCGAGCGCGCACCGCGTCCGGCCAATGGTCGTACTGAACGTGGCGAACGTGGCGCTCCTGCCGGCCGGGGTACGCCGGTGGCGGATCGTCCTACCGACACCGCCAACAAGCGTCCGGCCAAACCAGCGCCGAAGCGTCCGGGGATCAAACTGGTTGACGGCGACAAGCCCTCGGGCAAACGCCGCGGTGCACCCGCCGGTTCCGGTCAGCGCCCGGGTTTCGGACGCAAGAAGCCTGAGTGAGGCAGCTGTGAGTTTCTAGCTGCAAGCGGCAAGTTGAAGCAGAAACGCCAACCTTAGGGTTGGCGTTTTTTTTCGTCTGGGCTGACACCGATCGTTCCCACGCGGAGTGGGGAGCGATCAGATCAAAAGATCGCAGCCTCGTTTCACTCGTCAGCTCCTACAGGGGACTTATGGGCTTGAATACGAATCGTCCGTCGAACTACACGCCGTTCCTGCTGACCCTGTTCGGAAGAATTACGTTACGGCTTGTAAAGAAAACCTGACGAAGTTCCGCTTGCTGTGCAGTTATTGGCTGACCCCTGGACTGCTGTAAGGAAAAGCTTCCGAAACTTTGCCCGCAGGCGTTCCAGCAAGGCTCTGGCGCGCTTGTTTCCAGCGCTCAGGCAAGGTGAGATGCGCGGCATGCCTGTCGTGCAGGCGAATAACAAGAAGGAGGCGCAATGAACGCCGCGACTGTTTTCCACTTCTCTCCGTGGGACGGTTTTCTCCTCGTCCCCGTCGATGGCCTGCAAAGGCCTGACTCCGATTTTGCAGCCGCTCGTGCCTATCGAGGCGGACACACGCAATCCCGGCAACCGACACGCTGATCAGGCGGGTCTGGCAGCAGGGGGTTAGCGGTGTACAATGCGCCGCGTTTTAACTGTGACCCTCTGCGTAATCGCACAAATATCGAGGCTACCTGCCTTGTTCACTCCGCTGCGCCACAAGCGTGCCGGGTTCGATTTCGTCACAGATAAAAACAAACAGGTGACGCATGACCGTTGTAAATGAGCTGAACTCCTGGTGCCTGCGCTGGGGTTTGATCGGGGCTGCCTGAAATCGCAACCTTGCAGCAACGTCTACTGAACATCATCAAACCTTGCGTGAGACCTTTTTCATGAGTGGACAACCCTCGCCATCAGGTACGCTGAAACGCGGCCTGAAAAATCGCCATATTCAACTGATCGCCCTCGGTGGTGCGATCGGTACCGGCTTGTTCCTGGGATCTGCCGGGGTGCTGAAATCCGCGGGCCCGTCGATGATCCTCGGCTACGCCATCTGCGGCTTCATCGCCTTCATGATCATGCGCCAGTTGGGCGAAATGATCGTCGAAGAGCCGGTGGCCGGTTCCTTCAGTCATTTTGCGCACAAGTACTGGGGCGGTTTCGCCGGATTCCTGTCGGGCTGGAACTGCTGGATTCTGTACATTCTGGTGGGCATGTCCGAGCTGACCGCAGTCGGCAAGTACATTCACTACTGGGCGCCTGACATCCCGACCTGGGCTTCTGCAGCAGCCTTCTTCGTGCTGATCAACGCAATCAACCTGGCCAACGTCAAAGTCTTCGGGGAAGCCGAATTCTGGTTCGCGATCATCAAGGTCGTGGCGATCGTCGGCATGATTGCCCTGGGCAGCTACCTGCTGGTCAGCGGCCATGGCGGCCCGCAAGCCTCGGTGACAAACCTGTGGTCCCACGGCGGTTTCTTCCCCAACGGGGTGAGCGGTCTGGTCATGGCCATGGCAATCATCATGTTTTCTTTCGGTGGTCTGGAAATGCTCGGTTTCACCGCTGCCGAAGCCGACAAACCGAAAACCGTGATCCCCAAAGCGATCAACCAGGTGATTTATCGCATCCTGATTTTCTACATCGGCGCGCTGGTCATCCTGCTGTCGCTGACCCCGTGGGACAGCTTGCTGGAAACCCTTAACGCGTCCGGCGATTCCTACAGCGGCAGCCCCTTCGTGCAAGTGTTCTCGATGCTCGGCAGCAATACCGCCGCGCACATCCTCAACTTTGTCGTATTGACCGCCGCGTTGTCGGTGTACAACAGCGGCACCTACTGCAACAGCCGGATGCTGCTGGGCATGGCCGAGCAGGGCGATGCGCCGAAAGCCCTGGCGAAGATCGACAAACGCGGCGTGCCGGTGCGTTCGATCCTCGCCTCGGCGGCGGTGACGCTGGTTGCCGTGCTGCTCAACTACCTGATCCCGCAGCACGCGCTGGAACTGCTGATGTCGCTGGTGGTTGCGACGCTGGTGATCAACTGGGCGATGATCAGCTACTCGCACTTCAAGTTCCGCCAGCACATGAACCAGACCCGCCAGACGCCGCTGTTCAAGGCGCTGTGGTATCCGTACGGCAACTTCATCTGCCTGGCGTTCGTCGTGTTCATCCTTGGCGTGATGCTGCTGATCCCGGGCATTCAGATCTCGGTTTACGCGATTCCGGTGTGGGTCGTGTTCATGTGGGTCTGCTACCTGATCAAGAACAAGCGCGGTGTGCAATCTGCGATGCCTGCGACAGCGAAGTAACCTCGCAAGCAGAAACGACAAACCCGGCCAGAGTGCCGGGTTTGTTTTTTCCAGCCGTCCGAGAATATTCCGCTGTGGGAGCGAGCCTGCTCGCGAAGGCGCAATACCAGAACCACATTTGCCGACTGGCACAGCGCCTTCGCGAGCAGGCTCGCTCCCACAGGAGTTGAGCGAATCAGGGTATCCTGCGGACTCTGATTACGGACGCTTTCCATGCTGGTGATTTCCAACAACGTGCATCTGCCCGATGCCGAAATCGAATTGACGGCCATTCGCGCGCAAGGCGCCGGCGGGCAGAACGTCAACAAGGTCTCCAGCGCCATGCACCTGCGCTTTGACATTCCGAACTCATCCTTGCCGGAGTTCTACAAGGAACGTCTGCTGGCGTTGCGCGACAGTCGCATCACCAGCGAAGGCGTGCTGATCATCAAAGCGCAGCAATACCGCACTCAGGAAGCCAACCGCGCCGATGCGCTGGAGCGCTTGGTCGAACTGATCCTCAGTGCGACCAAGGTCGAAAAGAAACGCCGCCCGACCAAGCCGACCCTCGGTTCGAAGAAGCGTCGACTGGAGTCGAAAACCAAGCGCGGCACTATCAAGGCCGGGCGCGGCAAGGTGGATTTTTAATCTTCGCGGTATCGCCCCGTGTGCTTGTACAGATACACGCTCAAGCCAAGCCCGCTCAAAGCCGCGAGTGCTGCGAACAGAAAGATCGACGCAAAGCCGAACCCCGCCGCAATCGCCCCGGCCAGCGGCCCGGTGATCCCCAGCGACAAATCGATGAACAATGAATAGGCGCCGACCGCCGCGCCACGGCTCGACGCCGGAACCAGATTCACCGCTTCCACGCCCAGCGCCGGGAACACCAGCGAGAAACCGAAGCCGCTCAGCGCCGCCCCGGCCAAGGCCCAATGCGCGTCCGGTGCGATCCACAGCAGCAACAGGCCCAGGGTCTCCACGGACAGGCAGGCAATCGCCACGCGAAAGCCGCCGAGGCGGTTGATCAGGTTGCCGAACAATAGCCGCGCACCGATGAAGCTGGCGCCGAACAGGCTCAGGCACAGCACGGCGTTGTCCCAATGTTGCGTCGCGTAATACAGGGTGATGAAGGTGGCGATGGTGCCAAAACCGATCGAGCCCAGCGCCAGACCGCAGCCGTGGGGAAAGACTTTGCCGAGTACATGCATGAACGGCAAACGTTCGCCGGCGACGATCGGTGCAGCAGTTTTCGGCCACGCCAGCGCGAGGCCGAGCAGGGCGAGGAGGATGATGCTCACGCCCATGCTCCACAAACCCAGGCGGCTCACCAGCCAGACGCCGAACGGCGCGCCGATCGCCAGCGCGCCGTAACTGGCGATGCCGTTCCAGGAAATCACCTTGGCGGTATTCGCCGCGCCGACACGACCGATGCCCCAGCCAATCGAGCCGGAACCGACCAGACTCTCGGCGCTGCCCAGTACCAGACGGCCGATCAACAGGCTGATCAGGCTGAGCAACGGCAGGTTCGGTGTCCACGCGGAAATCAGCATGAACACGCCGCTCAAGCCGCAACCGGCCAGACCGATCATCACTGCGCGCTTGCTGCCCTGGTTGTCGATGATCTTGCCGGCATACGGGCGGCTGAGCAGGGTGGCAAGGTATTGCACGCTGATCACCAGCCCGGCGATCACCGCACCAAACCCCAGATCACTGTGCACGTAGCCCGGCAACACAGCGAGCGGAATGCCGATGTTCAGGTAACCGATGAAGGTGAAGAGGACGATGGAAACGACTTGCAGCGTCACCGCCAGAGGGCGCTGGGGTTCGGATATAGGCGACATGGGTAACGATCCACGGGAGCAGCACAATAGATAGGCTGCTCATGATACCGGCGTGAAGCGATCAGGGGCGGGGAAAAGTAAAACTATTTGCCGCGCGGCGCTTTCAGGATTTCGCCGGTGCAACCAGTTGCGTGGTGACCAGGGCGGCGAGGGCATTTTCTTCGCTGCCGAAACGCTCGAGCAGGGCGGCCTGCTTCTCGGACGAGAGGCGACTCCAGATCTCGATCATTTTCTCGGTAGCGCCGATCAGTACGGCAGCTTGGCTTTCAGAGAATTCGTCGGTCATGGCAGGCTCGGTTCAGGCAGTGTGGAAAGCGCATGTTAGCGCTTTCCACACGGTCTGTACGGCAGGTTTACTCTTCGCTGTCGGCTTTGCGGCTGTCAGCGGCTTCTTGCGGCTCGGGCTTTTCGGCACCGGCGTGTTGCGGGGTCGTCTGCTCAGGTACGTGCAGGCTCGGGAAGGGGAGATTGGGAATCTCGTGCATGGTTGCGCTCCTCGCTAAGTCTGTTGATAGATCAGGTGCTCCGCGCTTTTACAAAGCCTGCGCAGGATACAGCAGGAAAAATGACAATCAGACTTTTAATTCAAATTAATGCGACAGATGGCCGCAGGGCGCGAGATCACGCATAAACAAATGTAGGAGCTGCCGAAGGCTGCGATCTTTTGATTCTGCTTTTAAAAACAAGATCAAAAGATCGCAGCCTTCAGCAGCTCCTACAGGTTATTGCAGTGTCTGGCTATTTGCAGGCGTCGGCGATGGCGTCAGCGAGCGATGCGAGGCGGGTGGCGTCGATGCCGGCGACGTTCGCCCGGCCCGAACTGACCATGTACACGCTGTGTCGTTCGCGCAGGTTTTTCACGTGCTCAGGCGACAGCCCGGTGTAGGAAAACATCCCGCGCTGCACGCCAATGTGCGCAAAGCGCTCACGCAAACCATGGGGTTCCAGCGCTTCGACCAGGCCGCTGCGCAACTGCGCGATACGCAACCGCATGGCCTCCACTTCGTCGGCCCAGCGGGCTTTCAGCTCTGGATCGGCAAGGATGGTCGCGACAACGGCCGCGCCGTGATCCGGCGGCGTCGACCACAGATTGCGGGCGATGTTGGCCAGTTGGCTGCGGATGTCGATGAGCTTGTCGGCGCTTTTCGCGCTGACGATCAGTGCACCGGTACGGTCGCGGTACAAGCCGAAATTTTTCGAGCAGGAACTGGTGATCAACAGCTCCGGCACTTCTGCTGCGAACAGCCGGGTCGACCATGCGTCCTGCTCCAGCCCGTCGCCAAAACCCTGGTAGGCGAAGTCGATCAGCGGCAGCAGACCACGGCTGCGCACCACTTCAAGCACCCGCTGCCAGTCGTCATGGCTCAGGTCGAAACCGGTCGGGTTGTGGCAGCACGCATGCAGCAGCACGACGTCACCCTTGGGCACTTCCCTGAGCACGGCAAGCATCGCTTCAACGTCGAGGCGGTTGTCGCTGCCGACGTACGGGTAGTGACTGACCTTGATCCTGGCTGTGGCGAAGATGGTTTCGTGAATCGGCCAGGTCGGGTTGCTCAGCCACACGCCTTTACCCGGCAGGCACTGGGCGATGAAGTCGGCAGCCAGGCGCAGGGCACCGGTGCCGCCGGGGGTCTGGGTGGCACCGGCGCGTTGCTCGGCGATCAGAGTCGAATCGGCGCCGAGCACCAGTTCATTGATGAGCTTGCCGAACAGCGGATTGCCGTGGCCACCGATGTAGGTTTTGGTGTCCTGGCTTTCCACCAATCGCGCTTCGGCGATTTTCACCGCTTCAGGGATCGGCGTCAGGCCCTGGGCATCCTTGTAGACGCCAACGCCGAGGTCGAACTTGCGCGGGTTGGCGTCCTGCGCATAGGCCTCCATCAAACCGAGAATCGGATCGCCGGGCACCCGGCCGATGGCGTCGAAGTGCATTACTTGCGTCCTTCTGCGGTCTTCGCTACTTCGTCAGTGCGCGCGGCCATGATGAAATCGTTGCGGTGCAGGCCTTTGATCGAGTGGCTCCACCAGGTCACGGTGACTTTGCCCCACTCGGTCAGCAGGCCCGGGTGGTGACCTTCGGCCTCGGAGATCTCGCCCACGGCGTTGGTGAAGGCCAGTGCATGTTTGAAGTTCTTGAACAGGAAGACTTTTTCCAGCTGCATGATGCCGTCGCGTACTTCGATGTTCCAGTCAGGGATCTGCTTGATCAGGATCGGCAGTTCTTCATCGCTGACTTGTGGCGCATCGGCGCGGCAGGCTTCGCAGTGGGCTTGGTTCAAAGTCGACATGGTGTATTCCTGAAATCGAGTGTGTTTTTTATTAAAGCGCATGGGCCGTCAATGCCGTCACGCTAAAGCAAAGTGGCGGCGACGGACAGACGCAATTGTCAGCAAAAGTCGCGGTTCAGGCGGCTTTGGGTTTCGGCGGAAACTTCGGCGCGTGCAAGCCCAACTGCATGCCCTGGCGAACCATGGCCATGATGTCTTCATGGGCCACATCGAAGAGACGCTTGAGGTTGGGCAGGACAAAGTACAGCGGTTGCAGGATGTCGATGCGATACGGTGTGCGCATGGCTTCGAGGGGGTCGAAGGCTTGATGCTCCGGCTCGTCCGACAGGCAATAAACGGTCTCTTTCGGCGACGACAGAATCCCGCCGCCGTAGATGCGTTTGCCCTGCGGGGTGTCGACCAGGCCGAATTCGATGGTCATCCAGTACAGCCGCGCCAGGTACACGCGTTCTTCCTTGGTCGCCAGCAGGCCGAGCTTGCCATAGGTGTGGGTGAATTCAGCGAACCAAGGGTTGGTCAGCAGCGGACAGTGGCCAAAGATCTCGTGAAAAATGTCCGGCTCTTGCAGGTAGTCCAGCTCTTCGCGAGTGCGAATGAATGTCGCGACGGGAAACTGCTTGCTGGCGAGCAATTCAAAGAACGTCTGGAAGGGAATCAGCGCTGGCACCCGGGCGACCTGCCAGCCAGTGGTCTCGCCGAGCACTTTATTGATCTCGGCCAGTTGCGGGATGCGGTCGTGGGGCAGACCGAGTTTTTCGATACCGTCCATGTATTCCTGGCACGCGCGGCCTTCAATCACTTTCAACTGGCGAGTGATCAGCGTGTTCCATACCGCATGCTCTTCGGCGGGGTAGTCGATAAAACCTTGCGCATCGGGCTCGCGAGCCACGTATTGCGTCTGCTTCATGCTGCTCTCCTGCTAGGGAAATTCGTTTTTGTTATGTCCAGCGATGGCTGAAGAATTACCGTAGAGCGAGAGGGGATGCACCCCGTTGAATAGCCAGCGCGTAGGAAAATTCGCCTGTTTTCGTAAACTTATCGTTACGCTTTGTCGGGTAGTGCGTATTTGCAGCGAGTAGCGGGTTTGAAATGGGCGGTGGCTGTCACATAATCTTGACAACTATCTGTGTGCCTCGACAGAAAAATCTGTCTCAAGGCGCCGCAAAACCCTGTGGGAGCGAGCCTGCTCGCGAAAGCGATCCGTCTGACACATCGATACTGGATGTGCTGCCGCCTTCGCGAGCAGGCTCGCTCCCACAAGGGAATGTGTTCACCTCTCAAACTTGTCGGGCCATTAATATGCGCATCAAAGTCCACTGCCAGAACCGCATCGGTATCCTGCGCGACATTCTCAATCTGCTGGTGGCGTACGGGATCAACGTCGCGCGCGGCGAGGTTGGCGGTGAGCATGGCAACGCGATCTATCTGCATTGCCCGAACCTGATCAACATCCAGTTTCAGGCGCTGCGGCCGAAGTTCGAGGCGATTGCCGGGGTGTTCGGGGTCAAGCGGGTCGGGCTGATGCCCAGCGAGCGTCGGCACATGGAGTTGAACGCGTTGCTCGGTGCGCTGGAGTTTCCGGTGCTGTCGATCGACATGGGCGGCTCGATCGTCGCGGCCAACCGCGCGGCGGCGCAATTGCTCGGCGTGCGGGTGGATGAGGTGCCGGGGATTCCGCTGTCGCGGTACGCCGAAGATTTCGACTTGCCGGAGCTTGTACGCGCCAACAAATCGCGAATCAACGGCATGCGGGTCAAGGTCAAGGGCGACATCTTTCTCGCCGACATCGCGCCGCTGCAATCGGAGCACGACGACAGCGAGGCCATGGCCGGCGCTGTGCTGACCTTGCACCGCGCCGACCGCGTCGGCGAGCGCATCTACAACGTGCGCAAACAAGAGTTGCGCGGCTTCGACAGCATTTTCCAGAGTTCGAAAGTCATGGCTGCGGTGGTTCGCGAGGCGCGCCGCATGGCGCCGCTCGATGCGCCGCTATTAATAGAAGGCGAAACCGGCACCGGCAAGGAATTGCTCGCCCGCGCCTGCCACCTCGCCAGCCCGCGCGGACAGTCACCATTGATGGCACTCAACTGCGCCGGGTTGCCGGAGTCGATGGCCGAGACCGAATTGTTCGGCTACGGCCCCGGCGCCTTCGAAGGTGCACGCGCTGAAGGCAAGCTCGGTCTGCTGGAATTGACGGCGGGCGGCACGCTGTTTCTCGATGGTGTCGGCGAAATGAGCCCGCGTTTGCAGGTCAAGCTGCTGCGCTTTCTTCAGGACGGTTGCTTCCGTCGTGTCGGCAGTGATGAAGAGGTGTATCTGGACGTGCGGGTAATCTGCGCGACCCAGGTGGACTTGTCCGAGTTGTGCGCGCGCGGCGAGTTTCGTCAGGATCTTTATCACCGCTTGAACGTACTGTCGCTGCACATTCCGCCGCTGCGTGAATGTCTCGACGGGTTGACGCCGCTGGTCGAGCATTTCCTCGATCAGGCCAGTCGGCAGATCGGCTGCTCGCTGCCGAAACTGGCGCCGGCGGCGATGGATCGGCTCAGCCATTACCACTGGCCGGGCAACGTGCGGCAGCTGGAGAACGTGCTGTTTCAGGCGGTTTCGTTGTGCGATGGCGGTACTGTAAAAGCCGAACATATCCGTCTGCCGGACTACGGCGTGCGTCAGCCGCTTGGCGATTTTTCCCTCGACGGAAATCTCGACGAGATCGTCGGGCGCTTCGAAAAAGCGGTGCTGGAGCGGTTGTATTCCGAGCACCCGAGCAGTCGGCAACTGGGCAAGCGGCTCGGTGTTTCCCACACCACCATTGCCAACAAGCTGCGTGAGTATGAGGTGGGCAAGACCGAGTCATAGCCGGAAGTTGCGTTGGCTGGCCTATTCGCGAGCAGGCTCGCTCCCACATTTGGAATGCGATCCCCTGTCGGAGCGAGCCTGCTCGCGAAGGCGGCGGTACAGGCACCGCAGCGTCAGGCGTTGCCACCAACCGGCATGACACCGCCGGTTTTTCGTCTTCGATACATTTCAAATTCCCTCTCGCAAACCTCCAAGTCCTTTGTTTACCGGGCCTTTGCCCGCCAATAAAAAGTTGGTCTGCAAATTGCTTATGGCTGAGCAGTACAGCGGTGGGCGGCAAACGTCCGGCATGCAGAGGAAAGAGTGTGGACAAGTACCTTTATGTGGCAATGACCGGCGCCAGCCAGAACGCACTGGCACAGCGAGCGCATGCCAACAACCTGGCGAACATCTCCACCAACGGCTTTCAGCGCGACCTGGAGCAGGCGCGCTCGATGCCGGTGTTTGGTGACAGCTTTCCGGCGCGCGCGTTTGCCATGAGCGAACGTCCCGCCACCGACTTCACCCCGGGCTCGCTGGTGCAGACCGGTCGCGAACTCGATGTCGCGGTGTCCGGCAACGGGTTCATCGCCGTGCAGAACCCCAACGGCGGCGAAAGCTATGTGCGCACCGGCAGCCTCAACATCGACGCCCTTGGCGTGCTCCGCGCCGGCAACGGCATGCCGGTGATCGGTAATGGCGGTCCGATCGCCGTGCCGCCCGAGCAGCAGGTCGAAGTCGGCGAAGACGGCACCATCAGCATTCGCGCAATGGGCGAGGGCCCGCGGGTGATGGCCGAAGTCGACCGGATCAAACTGGTCAACCCCGACATCAAGAACATGAACAAAGGCCTCGACGGTTCGATTTACACCAAGGACGGCCAGCCGGCCCAAGCCGACGCGAACGTCAAACTGGTCTCCGGTTTTCTCGAGTCGAGCAACGTCAATGCCGTGGAAGAGATGACCTCGGTGCTGGCCCTGGCCAAGCAGTTCGAGTTGCACGTCAAGATGATGAACACCGCCAAAGACGACGACCAGGCCATGGCTCGGGTCTTGCAGATCAGCTAATTATCAGAACGTCGCGCCGTAAAACAGGCGCACGAGGAGAATCGAATGCTTCCGGCTCTATGGGTTGCCAAAACCGGTCTGTCCGCCCAGGACACCAACCTGACCACCATTTCCAACAACCTGGCGAACGTCTCGACCACGGGTTTCAAACGTGACCGTGCCGAATTCCAGGACCTGCTCTATCAGATCAAGCGTCAGCCAGGCGCCCAGTCGACCCAAGACAGCGAACTGCCGTCGGGTCTGCAAGTGGGTACCGGTGTGCGCATTGTCGGCACGCAGAAAAACTTCACCGCCGGCAGTCTGCAAACCACCGAGCAGCCGCTGGACATGGCCATCGACGGTCGCGGTTTCTTCCAGATCCTGCAGCCGGACGGCACCACGTCCTACACCCGTGACGGTACTTTCCACCTCGACTCCAATGGCCAGATCGTCAACGCCAGCGGTTTCGCCCTGGAACCGGCGATCATCATCCCGAACGATGCGCAGACCTTCACCGTCGGCCGTGACGGCACCGTGTCGATCACCATCGCCGGCAACCCGGCCTCGCAAGTGATCGGCAACCTGCAGACCGCCGACTTCATCAACCCGGCCGGCCTGCAAGCCGTGGGCAACAACCTGTTCCTGGAAACCGCTGCTTCCGGCGCGCCGCAAATCGGCACTCCGGGCCTGAACGGTTTCGGTACCACGCTGCAGAACACCCTGGAAACCTCCAACGTCAGCACCGTTGAAGAGATGGTCAACATGATCACCACTCAACGCGCCTACGAGATGAACTCCAAGGTGATCTCCACCGCCGACCAGATGCTCTCGTTCGTAACGCAGAATCTGTAATCCAGTCTATGGGGCGGCCTGAGGTCGCCAGCAACACCGTGAGGTAGGGTCATGAATCGCTTTGTATCCGTTCTGGCATTGAGTGGGGTCGTCTCGCTCGCGGGCTGCGTCGCTCCGACGCCCAAGCCCAATGACCCTTACTACGCCCCGGTGTTACCGCGCACACCGTTGCCGGCGGCAGCCAACAACGGCTCGATCTATCAGGCCGGCTTCGAGCAGAACCTGTACAGCGACCGCAAGGCGTTCCGCGTCGGTGACATCATCACCATCACCCTGAACGAGCGCACCCAGGCAAGCAAGAACGCCAACTCGCAAATGGACAAGAACAGCGACAACAAGATCGGTCTGACTTCGTTGTTCGGCTCCAGCCTGACCACCAACAACCCGATCGGCAGCAACGACCTGAGCCTCAACGCCGGCTACAGCGCCGACCGCTCGACCAAGGGCGACGCCAAGTCGGGGCAGAGCAACAGCCTGACCGGTTCGATCACCGTGACCGTGGCAGATGTGTTGCCCAACGGCATCATCGCTGTGCGTGGCGAGAAGTGGCTGACGCTCAACACCGGTGACGAACTGGTACGCATCGCCGGCATGGTCCGCGCCGATGACATCGCCACCGACAACACCGTGTCGTCGACCCGCGTCGCCGATGCACGCATCACCTACTCGGGTACCGGTGCATTTGCCGATACGAGTCAGCCAGGCTGGTTCGACCGTTTCTTCCTCAGCCCGCTGTTCCCTTTCTAGGTGGCGACTTTGAATTTCAAGAGCCTTATGGTGGCCGCGTTGTTGATGTCTGCGGCATTCACCGCACACGCCGAGCGGCTGAAAGACATCGCCAGCATTTCCGGCGTGCGCTCCAACCAGTTGATCGGTTACGGCCTGGTGGTCGGGCTTAACGGCACCGGTGACCAGACGACGCAGACCCCGTTCACCCTGCAGACCTTCAACAACATGCTCTCGCAGTTCGGCATCAAGGTGCCGCCGGGATCGGGCAACGTGCAGTTGAAGAACGTCGCGGCGGTGTCGGTGAGTGCCGATCTGCCGGCGTTTGCCAAACCGGGTCAGCAGGTCGATATCACCGTGTCCTCGATCGGTAACTCCAAGAGCCTGCGTGGCGGCACCTTGCTGCTGACGCCGCTCAAGGGTATCGACGGTAACGTCTACGCGATCGCTCAGGGCAATCTGGTGGTCGGCGGTTTTGATGCTGAAGGCCGTGACGGCTCGAAGATCACCGTCAACGTTCCGTCGGCCGGTCGTATCCCTGGCGGTGCGTCGGTGGAACGTGCGGTGCCGAGCGGTTTCAACCAGGGCAACAGCCTGACGCTGAACCTCAACCGTTCCGACTTCACCACCGCCAAGCGCATCGTCGACAAGGTCAACGACATGCTCGGCCCTGGCGTCGCCCAAGCGATCGATGGTGGTTCGGTGCGGGTCACGGCGCCGCTCGATCCGAGCCAGCGTGTCGACTACCTGTCGATCCTGGAGAACCTCGAGATCGATCCGGGTCAGGCGGTGGCGAAAGTCATCATCAACTCGCGTACCGGCACCATCGTCATCGGCCAGAACGTCAAGGTTTCGCCAGCCGCCGTGACCCACGGCAGCCTGACCGTGACCATCACCGAAGACCCGATCGTCAGCCAGCCGGGCCCGCTGTCCAACGGCCAGACCGCCGTCGTGCCGCGCTCGCGGGTGAATGCCGAACAGGAAGCCAAACCGATGTTCAAGTTCGGCCCGGGCACCACCCTCGACGAGATCGTCCGTGCGGTGAACCAGGTCGGCGCGGCACCGGGTGACCTGATGGCGATTCTCGAAGCTCTGAAGCAGGCCGGCGCATTGCAAGCCGACCTGATCGTGATCTGAGGCCGGCCACTATGGATATGCGCAAAAGCGGTCTGGTCAGCAGCAGCGATTCGGGGTCCTACTCGGACCTCAATCGTCTGAACCAGCTCAAGGTCGGCGACAAGAACAGCGACGAAAACATGCGCAAGGTTGCGCAGGAATTCGAGTCGCTGTTCCTCGGCGAAATGCTCAAGTCGATGCGTTCGGCCACCGAAGCGCTCGGTCAGGACAACCCGCTGAACACGCCGGCGGCCAAGCAGTATCAGGAAATGTACGACCAGCAGCTGGCGGTTTCCATGTCCCGCGAGGGCGGTGGTATCGGCCTGGCTGACGTGCTGATCCGGCAGATGTCGAAGAACAAACCGATGGCCCCGGGCGAGGCTGCTGCCGCGTCCGCCGCCAAGCAGCAGGAAGCGCTGGCCAAGGCTGCCGCCGTGCCGACGCCGATTGCCGCTGGCACCGTCGCCACCGGTCCGCTGTCCCGCGTCAACGGCGAGCGTCCATTGTGGGCATCGCGCTCGGTGCATGCGCCGAACACCGATATTTCCCATCGCAACGACATGGCGCTGATCAATCAGCGGCGCCTGGCGCTGCCGCCGAAACTGGCCGATCGCTTGCTCGCCGGTCTGGTGCCGTCGGCGCCGACCGCCGCTACGGCAGCAGCCAGCAACGCGCTGCCGCAACGTGCCGCGACCACCGCCGTCACCGGCTCCGGGGCGCTGTACAACGGCGACTGGCTGGCCCGTGCCGAAGAGCAGAAAGCCGCCGGCGGGCAGATGCAGGTCTACGGCCGCGCCATGGCGCAAATTCCGCTGGCGCCGGCGAAGAAGGCCTTCAGTTCGGCCGACGAATTCGTCAACACCATGCTGCCGATGGCCAAGGAAGCTGCCGACCGCATCGGCGTCGATCCGCGTTATCTGGTGGCGCAAGCGGCACTGGAAACCGGCTGGGGCAAATCGGTCATGCGCGCCCAGGATGGCAGCAGCAGCCACAACCTGTTCGGCATCAAGGCGAGCAGCAACTGGAAGGGCGATTCTGCCCGCGCCATCACCAGCGAGTTCCGCAATGGCGCGATGGTCAAGGAGACGGCCGAGTTCCGTTCCTACGCCTCCTACAAGGACAGCTTCCACGATCTGGTGACGTTGCTGCAGAGCAACAATCGCTATCAAGAAGTGCTGAAGTCGGCCGATAACCCAGAACAGTTTGTACGCGAGTTGCAGAAGGCCGGTTACGCGACCGACCCGAACTACGCGACGAAGATTTCGCAAATTGCCAAGCAGATGAACAGTTTTGAAAACTACGCTGCGGCGGGTGTCTCCACCACGCCTTTATAAGGCACCAGGTAATAAGGTCTGAACCATGAGTTTGCTCAATATCGGGATGTCGGGACTGTCGGCCAGCCAGTCCTCTTTGGCTACGACAGGCAACAACATTGCCAACGTCGACACCGCCGGTTATTCACGTCAGCAAACCGTGCAGGGCACCAAGTCCTCGCAGCAGTACGGCAACGTTTTCATCGGCACAGGCACGACCCTGGCCGACGTGCGTCGGGTGTACAACTCCTACCTGGAATCGCAGCTGCACACCGCGACCTCGCTGGACAGCGAGTCGGCCGCGTTCCTCAAGCAGGCAACGCCACTGGATTCCATTCTGTCGGACACCAACACTGGCCTGACCGGTGTGCTGCAGAAGTTTTTCACCTCGATGCAGGGCGTATCGACTTCGGCCACCGACGACACTTCGCGGCAGTCGGTACTGACCGGCGCACAGGCGCTGACCAGCCGTTTCAACACCCTGGCCAAACAGCTCAACGATCAGAACACCACGATCAACGGCAGCCTCGGCGACATGACCGCCCAGGTGAACAAGCTCGCCACCGCGATTGCCAATCTCAACCAGAAGATCGGTGAAATTTCCACCAGTGGCGGGGCGCCGAACGACCTGCTCGACAGCCGTAACGAAGCAGTGCGCCAGCTCTCCGAACTGACCGGCGCACAAGTCGTCGAGCGCGGCACCAGCTTCGACATTTACGTCGGTAGCGGCCAGCCGCTGGTCATCGGCAACACCACCAACAGCCTGAGCATGGTCGCCAGCAAGACCGACCCGTCGCGCATGTCGATCCAGATGGATCGCGGTTCGAGCACCATCGACATCACGTCGGTGATCAGCGGTGGCGAAATCGGCGGTCTGCTGACCTATCGCAAGGAAGTCCTCGACCCGTCGCTCAACGAGCTCGGTCGCGTGGCCCTGGTGATTGCCGATCAGATCAACAGCCAGCAAGCCCAGGGCATCGACAAGAACGGTGACTTCGGCGCGGCGATTTTCAACAACATCAACAGTGCCGCGCTGATCAGTCAGCGCAGCATTGCCAAGGATGGCAACAGCGCCGGCTCCGGCAACCTCGATGTCACCATCAAGGACACCGGCAAGCTGACCACCAGCGACTATCAGGTGACCTTCACCAGTGCCACCGACTACACCGTCAAGCGTTCCGACGGCACCGATATGGGCGCATTCAGCACCACGACCAACCCGCCGCCAGTGATCGACGGCTTCACCCTGGCCTTGAATGGCGGCGCGCTGAGCGCCGGTGACTCGTTCAAAATCACCCCGACCCGCAACGCGGCGGCGAGCATTCAGACGGTGTTGACCGACCCGAAGAAAATCGCCGCGGCAGGTCCCTTGACCGGTGTTGCCAGCGCCAACGGTCTGGGCACTTACACCCAGCCGACGCTCAGCGACAAGATCGATATCTACAACCCGACCGCCCAGGCCGACATGCAGGCGGCGCTGAAGAATTCGACACCGGTCAAACTGGTGTTCGGCGCAGCCAGCGGTGGCAGCCAGTCGTACAACCTGGTGGACGCCAAGGGCGCGACCATCGGCACCGGCACCATCGTGCCCGGCCAGTCGAACACGCTGAACCTGAAAGTCGGCATCGTCGATGCCAGCGGCAACCCGGTGATGGACACCACAGTCACGCCGAACGTGCAGAAGACTTTCACCGTGCAGACCACCGTGGGCGGCACGCCGAAATCCGGCGAGACCTTCACCATGAACCTGACCGGTGCGGCGTCTTCGGACAACCGCAACGCCCAGGCACTGGTCGGTCTGCAAACCAAACAGACCGTGGACACCGGTTCGGCGAGCAAGGGCATCAGCCTGACCGACGCCTACAACACCCTGGTGACCAACGTCGGTACCAAGACCGCCCAGGGCAAGTCCGACAGCGCCGCGACCACGGCGATTCTCGAAAACGCCAAGGGTGCCCGCGATTCGTTGTCCGGGGTCAACCTGGATGAAGAAACCGGCAACCTGGTCAAGTACCAGCAGTACTACACAGCGTCTTCGCAGATCATCAAAGCTGCGCAGGAAACTTTCGCCACGCTGATCAACAGCCTTTAAGGAGTCGTAATTCATGCGCATTTCCACCGCCCAGTATTACGGCACGCAAGCGTCGGACTATCAGCGTAACTTCAACAAGGCTGTCGCCACCGCGAGCGAGGCGAGCAGCCTGCAGCGCATCAACACCGCCGCCGATGATCCGGTCGGTGCCGGGCGTCTGCTGCAGCTGGGCCAGCAGGCTGCGATGCTGGATCAGTACAAGACCAACGTCGACACCACCAAGAGCGCGCTGACCGTGCAGGAGTCCACGCTGGACGCCATTACCACGGCATTGTCGCGGGCCAAAGAGTTGGCGCTGGCTGCCAATAACGGCACCGCTACCGACAAGGATCGCCAGGCATACGCGTCGGAGCTGGGCGAAATCCAGCAACAGGTGCTGGGCCTGATGAATTCCAGGGATGCCAACGGCAATTACCTGTTCTCCGGTTCGAAGACCGATACCGCCCCATACTCGAAAAACGCTGACGGCACCTTCAGTTACAACGGTGATCAGACCACCATCGATCTGGGCATCGGCGATGGCCTGACCGTCGGCACCAACACCACTGGCTGGGCAGCTTTCCAGCAAACCATCAACACCGGGCGGACGAATGTCACCATGACCGCGCCAGCGGTTGATGACGGTCGCGTCGTACTGTCCAACGGTATCGTCGGTACCGCTGCGACCTATGACGCCAAATTCACCGGTGGTCAGCCTTATACCGTCGCGTTCGTCAGCAGCACGCAGCTGAAAATCACCGATGCCTTGGGCAACGACGTGACAGCGGAAGCGAGCCAGAACGGTTTGATCAGCGGCAGCAACGGCGCCAACCAGACCATCAGTTTCCGTGGTGTCGACATGAAACTGAATATCAATCTGAAGGCCGGTGACACCAACCCCGACGCGGTTATTGCCGGGCACAGTTTTCAGCTGACGGCCTCGCCGGACTCGTTCACTACCACGCGTAACCCGGGTAACCCGTCGACGAGCGTGATCACCGGTTCGACCATCACCGATCAGGCGGCTTACACCGCAGCCTTCCCGCAGGGTGGCGCAGTGCTCAAGTTCACCAGCGCCACTGCTTTTGATTTGTACGCAGCGCCGGTGACGGCTGATAGCAAGCCGGTTTCCTCGGGTACGGTCGCCGGCGGTAATGCGACTGCTGCCGGTGTGACCTTCGCGTTGGGCAATACGCCGGCCGCTGGCGATCAGTTCTCGATCCAGCCGAACAATCATCAGACCCAGAACGTGCTCGACACTCTGGGCCAGATGATCACCGCGTTGAACACGCCGCTTGATGGCGATCCGGTAGCCAAGCAGAAATTCCAGGGTGCTATGGAAACCGGTATCGGTAACCTCGACAGCGCCACCAACCAGATTGGTACCGCCGTTACCGAGATCGGTGCCCGAGGTCAGTCGTTGGAGATGCAGGCCGTCACCAACCAGAGTCTGAGCACGGCCAACTCGACGACACAAGGCTCGATCCGTGATTCGGATCCGGCTGAAGTCATGACTCGTCTGACCCTGCAACAGACCATGCTGCAAGCCGCGCAACTGGCGTTCAGCAAGATCAGTCAGTTGGGCCTGTTCAACAAGATCTGACGGCGATGGGCGCGCAAGCGCCCGAAACGTTGGCTCTTGAGTTCAATGTCTATTTTTGCGGTGACAGAGAGCTTGCTGTTCCGAGCCGGCTCCCGCCGCTT
The DNA here is from genome assembly GCF_035554175.1 of Pseudomonas sp. Classification (GTDB taxonomy): domain Bacteria; phylum Pseudomonadota; class Gammaproteobacteria; order Pseudomonadales; family Pseudomonadaceae; genus Aquipseudomonas. The sequence continues at coordinate 51,175 of NZ_DATMIV010000047.1, forward strand.
GCGAGTCCTCCGTGAATTCACTCCCGCTTGTCAGCCTCGTCATCCCTGCCTTCAACCCGCGTTTTTTCGAGCGGGCATTGCGCAGTGCCGCCAGCCAGAGCTACAGCCCGCTCGAAATCATTGTTTGTGACGATAGCCGGGGCAGCGAGATCGAAGGCATCGTTGCAACAATTACGGAGCAAACCAGCGTTGCCGTGCGCTATGTGCGAAATCCGCGCACGCTCGGAATAGTCGGCAATCTCAAGGCCTGCCTTGATCAGGCCCGAGGCGAGTTCATCAAGTTCTTGTGTGACGACGACCATCTGTTTGCCAGCTGCATCGAACGGCAGGCTCATGTTCTGGCCCAGCGTGACGAGGTCAACCTGGTGCTCGCCCAGCGTCTGTTCTGGGATGCTGACGACAGGACGCTGCCTTCTCGCCTGGAAAATACACCGCTGTCACCGATCAGTGGCTTGTTCAAAGGTGACGACTTACTGGCGATTTTCGAGTCCTTTCCTTCGAACATCCTGGGTGGTTTCAGCAGTGCCCTGTTCCGTCGAGCCGATGTGCTGGAATTGTTGCCGGCACTGACCCAGCCGGACCACTGCTTCGTGGCAAGCCTGGACTTCGCCCTTTTCGTCTGTCTGCTACGGCGTGGCAATGTCGTCGTTTCCAATCATGTGCTGAGCGTTGAACGTCTGTATCCCGAACGTCTCAGCGTCCAGCAAGCCATGAAGGACGCGCTGGAAGTCGAGCGGCAGTGGTTGGTGCAGATGCTCAAGGCGCGCAGCGGAGACTCGGCACCTGCGCCCGGCTGGGTGCGCTATGTGCCAATGCCCAAAGCGGATGAGTCGCCGCGAGTCTGGGAAGAACTGCCGCTGAGCCGAACGCTGGGCACCAAGCAGAGCGCGCAGGTGTGGAAGGTGGGTGGCGACAGCCAGAGTTTTTCCGAGCTCTACAGGCAATGGCTGGAATGCCGCACCCTGAGTGACGTGCAGCGCAGATTACTGCCCGATACGCTGGCTGCGTGGCCATCGACACCTCGAATCGTGCCGATTGTCATTGACGAGCAGGGCAGTCCTTCGGCACTTGAACGAACTCTGGAGAGCCTCGCCGCGCAAATCTATGCGCCCGAATTGACGCTGGTGTTATCCACCGATTGCGTTGAGCCGGTACTGGAAGGACGTGTGTTTCATTTGCCGTTGCAAGATGATCACCTGCAACAGATCAATCAGTTACTGCCGCAACTGGACGGTGCCGACTGGTTCTATCTGCTGCGCGCCGGTGACCGTCTGGTAGCGCCCGCGTTGCTGATGATGGCCGAGCGCATCGCGTTCAACGGCACCTTGCAGTGTCTGTACAGTGACGAAGGAAGCCTGCAAGCGGGTGAGTCAGCGGAGCCAGCATTCAAGCCCGATTTCAACCTGGATCTGATGCGTACCTACCCTTATGTCGGTCGCGCCTTGGCATTTGAGCGGCAGAACTTTCTCACCCTCGGCGGTTTCGACTCGACGTTCGCTGAGCTTGCGCCGCACGATATGCTCTGGCGGATGGTGGAAGAACAGGGTACCCAGGTAGTGGGGCATCTGGCCGAGATTGCAATCGAGTCGACATTCGATCTGGCCAAGTGGTTATCGTTGCCCGAAGTGAGGGACCACAACCCGCGCTTGCTGGCTGCTCATCTTGATCGCCTGGGTATCGCCCATGAGATACGTCGTGGCAATGCCGAGTTGCTCAATCGGGTGGATTACCTCCACCTGCACCGGCCTTTGGTGTCGATCATCATCTTCACCCGCGACCAGATTGCTGCCCTACAACGTTGTGTAGAGAACCTGCTGGAAAAAACCGCCTACAGCGAATACGAATTGCTCTTGGTCGATAACGGCAGTCAGACCGCCGAGGCGCGGATCTGGCTGAACGGTATGGCGCAATTGGGCGGCGACCGTGTGCGTGTACTGACATATCCTCGGCAAGACAACCTCGCTGCGATGCGCAACGATGCCGTTGCCCAGGCCAGGGGTGAGTATGTGTTGTTGCTCAATCCCTATGCCGTGGTCACTCAGAGTGACTGGCTTGACGAAATGCTCAATCACGCCCAGCGTCCGGAAGTCGGGATTGTCGGTGCCAAGCTGTTCAATCCTGATGGATACATTTTGCATGCCGGGCTGGTGCTCGGTTTGCAGGGGGCCGCCGGCGCACCGTTCTACGGTCAGGCAATGCAGTCGGCTGGATACATGTTCCGCTTGCAGGCCGTTCAGGATCTGAGTGCCGTCGGCGCCGATTGCCTGATGGTGCGCAAGTCCGTGTTCGATGAGGCGGGCGGTCTGGACGAGCAAAGCTTGCCGCGTACTTTGCATGAAGTGGACCTGGCCTTGCGGGTAGCCCGACAGGGTTACCTCGTAGTCTGGACACCCTATGCGGTGCTGGCGCTTGGCGCGCAACCGCTCGAAGCCGTCATCGATGAAGAAAGAACTGCGCACAGCCAGCAGGAAGAAACATTCTACAAACGCTGGCTACCGGTGGTTGCCCGTGACCCGGCGTATAACCCCAATTTGTCGCTGCAGGGGCATAGCGGTTCAAGCTTTACGCTTGAGCCCGGCTTGCGCAGTGGCTGGAGCCCGTTCACCCATACCGATCTGCCGAAAATTCTTGGGTTGCCGGTCAATGCTTCCGCCATCGGTCACTATCGCGTCACCCAACCGCTGATTGAACTGGAGGCGGCAGGGCGGGTACAGGGACAGATTCGCTACAGCGTGAACTTGCCGCCGATTGTCGAGATCGAACGCCAGTCGCCTGATGTGATCATTCTGCAAGGCCGCTATACCGAAGCACCCATCAATGAGATTCCGGTACTGCGCAGCTACTTCAACGCCCGCCGGATCTACGAGCTGGATGATTACGTCATTGATGTTCCGCATCGCAATGCGCATATCCGCAATATGCCCGACAAATATGAAATGGAGCGTCTGGTGCGGCGTGCGATCGGCATGTGTGATCGCGTCGTGGTCTCGACCGAGCCGTTGGCCAATGCGTTGTCGGATATGCATCACGACATTCGTGTAGTGCCGAACATGTTGGCAAAAGAGTTCTGGAGCAACTTGCGCAGCCAGCGCCGTACTTCGAAAAAGCCGCGTGTCGGCTGGGGTGGTGGCACCAGCCATCATGGTGACCTGGCGGTGATTGCCGATGTCGTGCGAGAGCTGGCGGACGAAGTCGACTGGGTTTTTTTCGGCATGTGCCCGGATGACCTGCGTCCGTACATGCACGAGTTCCACGGCGTTATCGCTCTGGACGCATACCCGGCAAAACTCGCCAGTCTGAATCTGGACCTGGCCTTGGCGCCGCTCGAATTCCATATCTTCAACGACTGCAAAAGCAATTTGCGTCTGCTGGAGTATGGCGCTTGCGGTTACCCGGTCATTTGTACGGACACCGAGGCGTACCGAGGTTATCTGCCGTGCACGCGAATCAAGACCAACACGACCGATGAGTGGTTGCAGGCCATTCGCATGCATCTGGCTGATCCGGATGCCAGTTACCGCATGGGCGATGAGTTGCGTGAGGTGGTACTGCGTGACTATGTCCTGCGTGGTGATAATTTGCGTCATTGGGAATATGGCTGGTTGGCGGACTGATTGTTCGAGCGGGCGACCTGTGGGGGTCGCCTTTTTTTGGCCTTGGCGGCCTTTGGGCCGACCAGCCCCTTTGCTGCGACGTCGCCCATGCATCAACATCAAAAGCAACTCGAGCTTGCGCTCATTGTGCAGGAGCTGCCGGAGGCTGCGATCTTTTGACCTGGCTTCTGCTTTTCCTTTGGCTCTGGCTTTTGATCTTTTGCCCCATCGACAGGCTTCGTTACGGGATCGATCCCGGTGCACGCGCAGCTAAGGATATGTCCCCCGATCAAAAAACTGCGCTGCAGCCTTCTCCCCCCCCAGCCGATTGTGAGCTGGCGCGTTTCCTGCAAGTCCCCCGCAAATCGCCATAAAACGAGCGCTCGCGGTCTTTCCTCCTGCGCCCGGGTCGGCAAAAGATTGAGCCAGACGGCCCGCAAGCTCAAGTGAGCCATGCGCAGCCCGGTGACGTACGAGAGGGGAGTCGATGAAGGCAGTTATTTTGGCGGGTGGCCTCGGCACGCGCATCAGTGAAGAGTCGCATCTCAAGCCCAAGCCGATGATCGAGATTGGCGGCAAGCCAATTCTCTGGCACATCATGAAGCAGTATTCCGCCCACGGGATCCACGACTTCGTCATCTGCCTGGGCTACAAGGGCTATGCGATCAAGGACTTTTTCGCCAACTATTTCCTGCACACCTCCGACGTCACTTTCAACATGCGCGAAAACCGCATGGACGTGCACCAGAACTACAGCGAGCCGTGGAGCGTCACCCTCATCGACACCGGCGAGGAGACCATGACCGGTGGCCGTCTGTTGCGCGCCGGCCGTTATTTGAAAGACGAAGAAGCGTTCTGCTTCACCTACGGCGACGGCGTTTCCGATCTGAACATTCGTCAGCTGGTCGATTTCCACAAGAGCCATGGTCGCCTGGCAACCGTCACTGCCGTACAGCCACCGGGGCGCTACGGTGCGCTTGAACGCCAGGGTGATCAGGTTCTCGGTTTCACCGAAAAGCCTCGTGGCGATGGCGGCTGGATCAATGGCGGCTTCTTCGTCCTTTCGCCGAAGGTTTTGCCATACATCACTGGCGATGAAACCACTTGGGAAGCCGAGCCATTGGCGCGTCTGGCCCGCGAGGAGCAATTGAAAGCGTTTGAACACGATGGTTTCTGGCAACCCATGGACACCCTGCGCGACAAGAACCATCTCGAAGCGTTGTGGCAGAGCGGGGAGGCCCCATGGAAGCAATGGGCCTGAGTGCGGATTTCTGGCGTGGCAAACGCGTGCTGGTCACCGGACACACCGGTTTCAAGGGCAGTTGGCTGACCCTGTGGCTGCAAAGCCTCGGCGCGCAGGTCAGCGGTTTTTCCCTCGATCCCGCGACCGAACCGAGCCTGTTCGAACTGGCGCGCGTACACCAAGGCATCAACGACCAGCGCGGCGATCTGCGTGACCTCGGCGCCTTGCTGGAAATCATCGCCGAGACCGAACCGGAGATTGTTCTGCATCTGGCGGCGCAGCCGTTGGTACGCGAGGGTTATCGCGACCCGCTCGGCACTTACTCCAGCAATGTCATGGGTACGCTGAACCTGCTCGAAGCGATTCGTCAGGTTGGCGGCGTGCGCGCCTGCGTGCTGGTCACCACCGACAAGGTCTACGCCAACAAGGAATGGCTGTGGCCGTACCGCGAAGACGAAGCCCTCGGTGGCCACGATCCTTACAGCAGCAGCAAGGCCTGCTGCGAATTGCTCGCGCAGTCGTATGCCGCGTCATTTTTCCCGGCGGACAAACACGCCGAGCACGGTCTGGCCCTGGCTACCGCGCGTGCCGGCAATGTGCTGGGCGGTGGTGACTTCGCCCCGGAACGTCTGATTCCCGACGTACTGAAAGCCTGGACCGCCGACGAGCCAGTGACCCTGCGCTATCCGCAAGCCGTGCGCCCCTGGCAGCACGCGCTGGAACCTTTGGCCGGTTATCTGCAACTGGCTGCCGCCCTCTACGAACACGGCCCGGAATACGCCGGTGCATGGAATTTTGGCCCCGGTGAGGCGGACATGTGCAGCGTCGGCGAGGTGGTCGAACTTCTCGCCAGTCGGTGGCCGCAGGCGCGTGGTCTGCGCATCGAAAAAAGCGAGCTGCACGAGGCCGGCCTGCTGCGCCTGGATAGCAGTCGCGCTCGCCAGAGGTTGGGCTGGCAGCCACGCTGGACCTTGCAGCAATGCCTGACCCAGACCCTTGACTGGCACTTGGCCTGGCAGAACGGTGATGACATGCGCGCCGTGACCCTCGGCCAATTGAACCTGTACCGAGGCGCGTTGTGAGCGAGTTCTCCCTGAAGGCATTGCCCTTGGCCGGACTGTTCAGCGTTCAGCACAAACGCTTCGAAGACCAGCGCGGGCACTTTGCCCGGCTGTTCTGCGAGGGCAGCCTGAGCGCATTCGGCAGCGAGTTTCATATCCGTCAGATCAACCATTCGTGCACTCGGGAGAAGGGCAGCGTGCGCGGCCTGCACTATCAGAACGCCAACGCGCCGGAAGCCAAACTGATCACCTGCCTGCGCGGTGAAGTCTGGGATGTCGCAGTGGATCTGCGTCCTGACTCGAAAACCTTTTTGCACTGGCACGCCGAGCACCTGAAGGCCGGGGACGGTCGCAGCTTGCTGATCCCGGCCGGGTTTGCCCACGGCTTCCAGACGCTGACCGAAGACGCCGAATTGCTCTACCTGCACAGCGCCGATTACGCGCCGGAGCACGAGGGTGGGCTGTCGGTCAACGATGCACGGCTGGCGATCACTTGGCCGCTGCCTGTCAATAATTTGTCAGCGCGTGATTCCAGCCATCCCGGGCTCGATCAACACTTTGCTGGAGTGCGTCTATGAACTGCCGTGGGTGCGCCGCACCGCTGAACCTGCCGCTTATCGACCTTGGTACCTCGCCGCCGTCCAACGCTTACGTGCATGCCGATCGACTGGAGCAGGCCGAGCAGTGGGTGCCCCTAAAGGTTGCCGTGTGCGAGCAATGCTGGCTGGTGCAGACCGAGGATTACACCCGCGCTGACAGTCTCTTCGATGCCGAATACGCCTACTTCAGTTCGTTCTCCAGCACCTGGCTGAATCACGCCGAGGGTTATGTCGCCGAGATGAGCGAGCGCTTCGGGCTGAACGCCGACAGCCGCGTGGTCGAAGTCGCCGCCAACGACGGATATTTACTGCAATACGTCGCCGCGCGCGGGATCCCGTGCCTGGGTGTCGAGCCGACCCGAAGCACCGCGCAAGCGGCACGGGAAAAGGGCTTGGAAATTCGTGAACTGTTCTTCGGTCGCAACACCGCCACGCAATTGTGTAACGAAGGCTGGAGCGCCGACCTGATGGCGGCCAACAACGTGCTTGCCCACGTGCCGGACATCAACGATTTCCTCGCCGGCTTCGCGACGTTGCTCAAGCCGACCGGCGTAGCCACCTTCGAGTTTCCGCAATTGCTGACGCTTATGGCCGGAGCGCAGTTCGACACGCTGTATCACGAACACTATTCCTACCTGTCGCTGACTGCCGTGCAGACCCTGTGCGAGCGCAACGGTTTGGAGCTGTTCGACGTCAGCCAACTGAGCACCCACGGCGGTTCGCTGCGGGTCTTCGTGCAACGCAAGGACGGCCAGCGTCGCGCTGTTCTTCCATCGGTACAGCAACAGCTGCAGGCCGAACTCGATGCGGGCCTGAAAACCACCGAGTACTACGCGACCCTCGCGCCTGCCGCCGAACGCATCAAACATGACCTGCTGCGCTTCCTGTTGCGGGCCAAAGCCGACGGCAAACGTGTGGTCGGTTATGGCGCAGCTGCCAAGGGCAACACCTTGCTCAATTACGCCGGGGTCAAGCCGGATCTGCTCGCCTGGGTAGCCGACGCCAATCCGCACAAGCAGGGCAAGTTCTTGCCGGGCAGCCGCATTCCGATCGTCGCGCCTGAGCAGATCGAACGGGAAAAACCGGATTACGTGCTGGTGCTGCCGTGGAACCTGCTGCACGAAGTCAGTCAGCAACTGGCGCAAGTGCGTCAGTGGGACGGGCGCTTCGTCATCGCCGTGCCTGAGTTGAAAGTGCTGTGAAGGTTCTCGTTACCGGCGCTACCGGTTTTGTCGGCCGCCATCTGGTTGCGGCATTGCTGGCGCGTGATTGTGAAATTCGCGCCGTGGCGCGCAACGCTGAAACGGCGCAAGGCATGCCGTGGATCAACGACGTCGAGTTCGTGAGTGCGGATATTCACGCCGCCGATCTCGATGTCGCTGCGTTGACCGCGGGTATCGATGCACTGGCGCATCTGGCCTGGCCGGGTTTGCCGAACTATCGGGCACTGTTCCATTTCGAGCACAACCTGATGGCCGATTACCGCTTTATCAAAAGCGCAGTCGAGGCGGGTGTGCAGCAGGTGCTGGTGACCGGCACCTGTTTCGAATACGGCATGCAAAGTGGCCCGCTCCGCGAAACAACCGAGCCACAGCCGAGCAATCCATATGGGCTGGCCAAGCACACGTTGCACCTGTTTCTGCAGAACCTGCAACAGGAGCGGCCGTTCACTCTGCAGTGGGCGCGCTTGTTCTATCTGCATGGCGAAGGGCAGAACCCCAACAGTCTGTTGGCCGCACTGGATCGAGCGATCGATGCCGGCGAGCCGTCGTTCAACATGTCGGCCGGTGAGCAGTTGCGCGACTTCCTGGCGATTGAAACCGCCGCAAGTCATCTTGCCGCGATCCTCCATCAGCGCGACTTCGATGGCGTGATCAACTGCGCCAGCGGCCAACCAAGATCGGTGCGGGCGCTGGTCGAACAGCGCTTGCGAGAACGTGGCGCAACAGTGGATCTGAACCTCGGCCATTACCCCTATCCGACCCACGAACCGCTGGCGTTCTGGGCCGTGGTCGAGCGTTTACAACAACTACTCGAGGCGCCGCGCCGCAACTGATGCGACTGCCGCGAAGGCCTTTTGACAACGTGCAAACCCAATGAATTTTCAGTGAGACCTGACAATGAGCGATAACCTGATCAAAACCTTCGAGGCAGAGTGCCAAGCCGAAGTGCTTGCCCAAGGCCAGAACAAGGAACTGAAGGCGCTGGCCCAGGAGTTCTACAACCAGTCGGCCAAGCACAAGTACACCTATCACTTCTCGTGGATGGGCCGGCCGATCATTCAGTTGCCGCAAGACATGATGGCGATGCAGGAGCTGATCTGGCGGATCAAACCTGACCTGGTGATCGAGTGCGGCATCGCCCATGGCGGCTCGATCATTTACTACGCCTCGCTGCTGGAGTTGCAGGGTCACGGCGAAGTGCTCGGCATTGATCGCGATATCCGCGCGCACAATCGTGAAGCGATCGAAAGCCACCCGATGATCAAGCGCATCAGCATGATCGAAGGTTCCAGCCTTGACCCGGCGGTGGTCGAGCAGGTGCGTCAGGCGGCAGCCGGTAAAAAAATCATCGTGGTGCTCGATTCCAACCACACTCACGAGCATGTCCTGGAAGAGTTGCGTCTCTACGCACCATTGGTGTCGGTGGACAGCTATTGCGTGGTCATGGATACCGTCGTCGAGGATATGCCCGGCGATGCGTTCCCGGATCGTCCATGGGGCCCGGGTGACAACCCGAAAACGGCCGTGTGGGCCTACCTCAAGGAAAACGCTGATTTCGAGATTGATCAGCAGATGCAGGACAAGTTGCTGATTACCGTGGCCTCGGACGGTTATCTGCGCCGGGTTCGTTGACAGTTTCTTCATCACAGCGTTTTCGCACGGTTTGATCGCGGCAGGAGAAGTTATGCAAGGCAAGTACGGTTCTGAAAACACGCTGCCATTGAGCGAGTTGCTGACGGTGGTATTGATCACCCACAACCGCCCGGCCTTTTTGCGCAGGGCGCTGAAGTACTACAGCAGCCTGCCTTGCAAGGTGCTGGTGCTGGACTCTTCCCCCGAGCGTCCGGAAGGCGATTTTTCAGCGGTTGATTATCAGCACCTGCCGCAATTTGCCTACTGGGGCATGCAGGCCAAGCTGACTTACGGTGTTGCGCAGTTGACCACGCCGTACATGGTCTTTGCCGCCGACGATGACTTCATCCTGCATGAGTCGCTGGCCGAGTCGGTCAACTTCCTCAAAGCGAACGGCGACTACGGACTGTGCCACGGCTACTGCCTGATGTACCTAGCGCAGGCGGGCAGCGTCAGCTACTACCGTCGCGACAAGAAAGTCTGTGAGGACTACGCGTCCGAGCGCGCCGAGGATCGCGTCCTCGATTTCATGCATCAGTACGTACCGCCGTTCTACGGCGTGTGCCGTACTTCGATCATTCAGGACTGGTACGCCGCGTTGCCTGCAGGCACCAGTTTCGAGTGGCAGGAAATCGGCCACAGCTACTATCTCTTGGCAAACGCCAAGGCGCGGATTCTGCCCATCCCTTATGTCGTGCGCGAGATCAACTTCGGTTTCTCCGACCACAACACCGAGGTCTATCACGCACTGTCGTACACCGACGCCAAGTCAGTGGCCGAGCGTGAAGCCTTCGCTGAATTCCTGGCGTCCTTGCCGACCGCTATCGCTGAACCCGATCAGGCACAGCGCAAGGCATTTGCGCTGGAAAGCTTTGCAGCCATGACAGACAGTCTGGTCAGCGGGCGGGCATTGACTGCCGAGCTGATTTTCGAGTCGACCTGGAACAACTACACCAAGACGCCAGAGCGTAAATTCGGCCCACGGCAATACGTCGAGATGCCGTTTTACAACCAGCACTTCTTCGATTTGCTCACGCAGTTCGAATTTCTCCTTCACGCGATGCCAGCCGGGCGTATCCAGCTGGAGCAGCTCGAGGGTGTATGGAGCCGACAAGAATATCTGCTGCAGTCACGTAACAACGATACCCCGCAAAGTGTCACCGATCGGCTGTGGCAAGCCCACGACTGCAACGCTTTCAACCGTCGCGTGATCAAGCGTCTGGCCGAGCAACTGCAAATTGTCGGCGAGCAAGCTCCAGCGCAGGAGATGCTTGAGTGGAGCGCGCGTCTTGAAGACGTGTCGAACGTTGATCATTACCCGGTTTTTTACAAGATGCGCTCGGGCCGTTTGCTCGACTGGCTGGCGGCTCGCCAGCCTGACGCCGACCAGACTGCGTCGATTGCCGCGCATCTGGCGGCGAACAACGGCGGACCGCAATTCGGCATTTTCCTGCTCGATCTGGATAACAGCGTCGAGAAGCTGCAGATTACCCTCGACAGTCTCATCGAAGGTCAAAGCAGAGCTTTCAGAATCGTGGTGTTCACCACCGGAGAACCGCAGACCGCGACCACTGCGCAAAACACCTTGCACTTTGTCCGCGTCACGCCAAGCAACCTGGTCGACAAGCTCAACCAGAGCGCTGCGCAGTCGCCGTGCGACTGGTTGCTGCTGGCGAGCGTGGGTGATGAATTCACACCGGCCGGCCTGGCCCGCGCCGGTCTGGAACTGATGTCGGCCAGCGGTATTCGCGCGGTGGCGACTGATGAAATCCAGCGCACTGCCGAAGGTGCACTGGTCGACGTGTTCCGCCCCGGTTTCAATCTGGATCTGCTGCAAAGCGTGCCATCGCTGATGGCGCGGCATTGGCTGATCCGCCGTGAAGTATTGCTCGAGGCCGGCGGTTATCAGGCCGACTTCAGCAAGGCGCTGGAATTCGATCTGTTGCTGCGCATCATCGAACAGGGTGGCCTCGGAGGCGTGGCGCATCTCGACGAGCCGCTGCTGATCACCGAGCAGGCGCCTCTGGAAGAAAACGCCCATGAGCGTCTGGCGCTGCTGCGTCACTTGGGCAGTCGCGGTTACAAGGCCAAGGTCACGTCGGCGCTGCCGGGTACCTGGCAAATCGATTATCGCCATACCGAACAACCGCTGGTGTCGATCATTGTGCCGGTCATTGATGATCTGCCGGCACTGCGTCGCTGCCTCGAAGGCGTGCTGCTGCGTACCCGTTACAGCCGCTACGAAGTGCTGTTGGCAGCCAACGGCAATCAGTCGGCCGAGGTCAATGACTGGCTGGGCACACTGCGCCACGCCAAGGTCAATGTCTTGCGTGCCGATCAGCCGCTGAGCGAGGTCGCGTTGTACAACGCCGCCAGCGAGCAGGCCCGTGGCGAATACCTGGTGTTGCTGGCCGCTGACAGCGAAGTGGTCAACCCGAACTGGATCGATTCGCTGCTCAACCATGCCCAGCGTCCGGAGGTCGGCATCGTCGGCGCCAAACTCGTCGATCGTGACGGCAGGATTGCCCAGGCCGGTCTGATTCTCGGCCTCAACGATGGCGTGGGATCGCCCTTCATCGGCGAAAAACACAAGGCTGCGGGTTACATGCAACGCCTGGCTGTCGAGCAGAACTACTCGGCGGTTTCCAAGGTGTGCCTGATGATTGGCAAGGAATTGTTCAATGCCGTTGGCGGGCTGGACGAAGTGACTTTCGCAACGGGTTATGCCGATGTCGACCTGTGCCTCAAGGCTGGTCAGGCCGGTTACCTCACTGTGTGGACGCCACTGGTGCAAGTGCTGCATACCGGCGAGCTGCCACGGGCGCCAGAGGCGCTGGCGGCACTGCGCGAAAAATGGCCCGACGCTTTCGCCCAAGACCCAGCCTACAACGCCAACCTGGCCCTGACCGGCAAAGGTTTTACCCTGGGCGAAAATGCCTCGATCAACTGGGCACAGTTGCTCGCTTAGTGTGCCGGACAGGAATCAGCATATGTTCAACGGTAAATCGATTTTCATCTCCGGCGGCACTGGCTCGTTCGGGCGCAAATTCATCGCCCGTCTGCTGGAGCAATACCAGCCTAAACGCGTGGTGGTCTTCTCCCGCGACGAGCTGAAACAGTACGAAATGCAGCAGACATTCAACGCGCCATGCATGCGTTATTTCCTCGGTGACGTGCGTGACGCCGACCGCTTGCGTCAGGCCATGCGCGGCATCGACTACGTGGTGCATGCCGCCGCGTTGAAGCAGGTGCCAGCGGCGGAATACAACCCGACCGAATGCATCCGCACCAACGTCAATGGCGCGGAGAACATCATCGCCGCCGCCATCGATAACGGCGTGCAAAAGGTCGTTGCATTGTCCACCGACAAAGCAGCCAGCCCGATCAACCTGTACGGTGCGACCAAGTTGCTCTCGGACAAGTTGTTCGTCGCCGCCAACAACATTGCCGGCGAGCAGCAGACCCGATTCGCCGTAGTGCGCTACGGCAATGTCGCCGGTTCGCGCGGCTCGGTAGTGCCGTTCTTCAGCAAGCTGATCGCTGACGGCGCGCAAGAATTGCCGATCACCGACGAGCGCATGACGCGGTTCTGGATCACCCTCGACCACGGCGTGCAGTTCGTGCTCGACAGCTTTGCGCGGATGCACGGCGGCGAAGTGTTCGTGCCGAAGATTCCGTCGATCCGCATCGTCGATCTGGCGCGCGGCATGGCCGAGCATCTGCCGCACAAGAACGTCGGCATCCGTCCCGGCGAGAAGCTGCATGAGCTGATGGTGCCGCTGGACGATGCGCGCATGACCCTTGAGTTTGACGACCACTACACGATTCAGCCGTCGATTCGTTTTACCAGCGTCGACGTCGATTTCGCCGTCGATAAACTTGGCGAACGCGGCCGTGCCGTGGGCGAGGATTTCGAATACCGCTCGGACACCAACCCGCATTTCCTTTCGGTCGGGCAGATCGCCGATCTGCACGCGAAGCTGTCGGTATGATTCCTTACGGTCGGCAGAGCCTCGATCAGGCGGACATCGATGCGGTGGTCGAGGTGCTGCAATCGGACTGGCTGACCCAGGGGCCGACCATCGAACGCTTCGAGCAGGCCATGGCTGAGCGCTGTCAGGCGGATTTCGCCGTGGCGGTGTGCAACGCCACGGCGGCGCTGCACATTGCTTGTCTGGCGGCGGGTCTGGGGCCGGGCGATCGCTTGTGGACTTCGCCGAACACCTTCCTCGCCTCGGCCAATTGCGGGCGTTATTGCGGTGCCGACGTTGATTTTGTCGACATCGATCCGCTGACCTGGAATCTCGATGCCTTCGCTCTTGAAACGAAGCTCGAACAGGCCGAACGCGACGGTATGCTGCCGAAAGTTCTCGTCGCCGTAGCGTTCTCCGGGCAGAGCTGTGACATGCGCAAGATCGCCGAACTGGCCGTGCGCTACAACTTCACCGTGATCGAAGATGCATCGCACGCGGTGGGCGCCAACTACGCCGGGCGCCCGGTCGGTTGCGGTGAATTTGCGGCAATGACGGTGTTCAGTTTTCACCCGGTGAAAATCATCACCAGCGCCGAGGGCGGCATGGTCCTGACCAATCGCCCGGTGCTGGCCGAGCGCCTGCAACGCCTGCGCAGCCATGGCATGACCCGCGATCCAGAACAGATGACCGAGCCCAGTCACGGGCCGTGGTATTACCAACAGATCGAGCTGGGTTTCAATTATCGGATCACCGACCTGCAAGCGGCGCTGGGTCTTTCACAACTGCGCAAACTGGATAAGTTCGTCGCACGTCGCCGCGAACTGGCGGCGCGTTACGATCAGTTGCTCGCCTACCTGCCGCTGACCTTGCCGAGCGCGCAGCCCGAGGCCGAATCAGCGTGGCACTTGTACGTGGTGCGTTTGCAGGCCCAACGCTGCAATCTCAGCCATCGTCAGGTCTTCGAAGGCTTGCGCGCCGCCGGCATCGGCGTAAATCTGCACTATATTCCGGTGCATCTGCAGCCGTACTATCGCGAGCTGGGTTTTGCCGAGGGCGATTTCCCCGAGGCCGAGCGCTATTACGCCGAGGCGATCAGCTTGCCGCTGTTCCCTTTGCTCAGCGAAGCACAACAGGATCAGGTGGTCGAGCAACTGCGCCGGCTGCTGCTTGAGGAGTAAGGCACCGTGAGCTGCGTCGCGATCATCCCCGCCCGTGGTGGCAGCAAGCGCATCCCGCGCAAGAATCTCAAACCGTTCGACGGCGTACCGATGATCGTCCGCTCGATTCGCACGGCGCTGGAATCAGCGCTGTTCGACGCCGTGGTGGTCAGCACCGACGATGCGGAAATTGCCGACGTCGCACGGGCGCACGGCGCCGAAGTGCCGTTCATGCGACCGGCCGATCTGGCGGATGATTTCACCGGTACCGCTGCGGTGATCGTGCATGCCTTGCAGCACTTGCCGACGTTCGATTACGCCTGTTGCCTGTATGCGACGGCGCCGCTATTGCAAGTGCGCTACCTGCGTCAGGGCCTGGAATTGCTCAAGCAGCATCCGCACAAGGCGTTTGCCTTTTCGGTGTGCGGCTTCGGGTTTCCCGTGCAGCGTGCGCTGACCCTCGACGAGGAGGGCGCCTTGATGTCCATGTACCCCGAATTTCGCACGACCCGCTCGCAGGATCTGCCCGAAGCGTTTCAGGATGCCGGGCAGTTCTACTGGGGCCGCAGCGAAGCGTGGTTGCGCGGCGAGACGCTGTTCTCGCCAGCCAGCCTGCCGGTGATCCTGCCGCGCCATCTGGTCCAGGACATCGACACCCCCGAAGACTGGCAACGCGCCGAATACCTGTACGCCGCGCTCAAGGCCGGCGGAGAACTGCCATGAGAGTGCTGATCCGTGCCGACGCTTCGCCGGCCATCGGCAGCGGCCATATCGCCCGCTGCCTGACGCTGGCGCGAGTGTTGCGCGGGCAGGGCAGTCATGTTGCGTTTGCCTGTCGGCGGTTGCCGGGGCATCGACTCGAAGCCTTGAATGCCGAAGGCTTCGAGACCTTTGCACTGCCCGAGCGCTATCGCGACGAAGACCCGCTGCAGGCCATCGAATCGATGTTGCCATGGCAGTTCGACATTGATGCACTGGGCCTGCTGCTGGACGGGCAGGCACCGTTCGACTGGATCATCGCCGACCATTACGGCCTCGATCATCATTGGCAAACCGCGGCCCGGCGCTGGGCGCATAGAATCGCCGCCGTGGATGATCTGGCCACGCGGCGCTACAGCGTCGATCTGCTGCTCAATCAGAATCTCTCAGGCTTGAGTGAAAACTACGCGCCGCTGCTGCCGCCAGGCTGTCGCACCTTGCTCGGTCCGCGCTACGCCATGCTGCGCGAAGAATTCAACTGCGATGCCATCGAGATCAAACCGAAGGCCCGGCGCGTGCTGGTGAATTTCGGCGGTTTCGACGCGGCGAGGCAGACCCATCACGCGATGCTCGCTTTGGCTGATTTCACTGAATTGCAGGTGGATTTCGTCGCGGGCGCCGACAATCCGGCGTGGGCGCAGATGCAGGCGTTGGCCGAGACGCGGCCGAACTGGCGCCTGCACAGTTTCGTCAGCGATTTCCATCAACGCATGACTGAAGCCGATCTGTTTATCGGCGCCGGCGGCGGCACCAGTTGGGAGCGTGCGGCGCTGGGTTTGCCGACCATCTGCATCGCTGTGGCGAACAATCAGCAGGCCAACGGCGAAGTCATGGCGGCGGCCGGCGCGCATGTGTTCATGGGCGCCCGCGAGCAGGTCAGCGTCGAGCAGTTGCGCGATGCGGTCGGCTTTGTCGTGGACAATCATTTTCTACGCCGCAGCCTCGCCGAGCGTTCGCGGCAACTGGTCGACGGACGCGGTGCCGAACGCGTGGCGGCGGCGCTTGCCGGTGCGGTGCTCAAACTGCGTCCGGCGACGCTGGACGATGCGCAGTTGCTGTTCGATGGGCGCAATGCCGAGCCGGTGCGGCGCTGGTCACTGGAAACCGGCGTGATCGATTGGGCGCAGCACCTGAACTGGTTGACGGCGAGTCTGCGCAATCCGCAACGGCTGCTGTTGATCGCTGAGGCGGATGACGGCCCGGTCGGTGTGCTGCGTTACGATTTGCGCGGGTTCGAAGCCGAAGTGTCGATCTATCTGCTGGAAGGGCGTTTCGGCCTCGGTTGGGGCAGGGCAGTGCTCAGCCGTGGCGAAGCATTTGTCGCTGCGCACTGGCCGCAACTGACACGCATCACTGCGCGGGTCATGCCCGCCAACCAATCCTCAATGAAAGTTTTTCGCGACGCCGGATTCATCCAGGAAACCTGTGCGTTCAGCCGTGTTTTGAAGGATCACCCGCATGTCTAGTTTCAAGATTGGCCACCACACCATCGGTGCCGATGCGCCGCCGTTCATCATTGCCGAGATGAGCGGTAACCATAACCAGTCCCTCGACGTCGCTCTGCAAATCGTCGAGGCGGCGGCCAAGGCTGGAGCGCATGCCTTGAAGCTGCAAACCTACACCGCCGAAACCATGACCCTGGATTTAGCTGAAGGTGAATTCTTCATCAAGGACCCGGGCAGTCTGTGGGCCGGGACTTCGCTCTACGATCTCTATGAAAAGGCCCATACGCCGTGGGAGTGGCACGCGCCGATTTTTGCTCGAGCCAAAGAGTTGGGGATGCTCGCGTTCTCGACGCCGTTCGATGACAGCGCGGTGGATTTTCTTGAGAGCCTCGATGTGCCGGCTTACAAGATCGCCAGTTTTGAAAACACCGATCTGCCGTTGATTCGTCGTGTGGCAGCTACTGGCAAACCGCTGATCATCTCCACCGGCATGGCGAGCATCGCTGAACTGGATGAAACCGTGCGCGCCGCACGCGAGGCCGGGTGCAGAGACCTGGTATTGCTCAAGTGCACCAGCACCTATCCGGCCACGCCGCTCAACAGCAACGTGCGCACGATCGCGCATCTGCGTGAGTTGTTCGGCTGCGAGGTCGGGCTGTCGGATCATTCGATGGGCGTTGGTGTGTCGGTGGCGGCGGTGGCGCTAGGGGCGACGGTGGTGGAGAAGCACTTCACCCTCGACCGCTCGGCCGGTGGCGTCGACGCGAGTTTTTCTCTGGAACCTGCGGAGCTGGCCAGTCTGGTCGTCGAAACCGAACGTGCCTGGCAGGCGATGGGGCATGTTCAGTACGGCCCGACCGAGGCCGAGCGCAAGTCGCTGGTCTATCGCCGTTCGCTGTACGTCACCGCTGACATGGCCGCCGGTGAACCCTTTACCGGGGACAATCTGCGCGCCATTCGTCCTGGTCTCGGCCTGCCGCCCAAGCACACCGATGCCGTCCTCCGACGCCACGCGCGCACCGCGATCAAGCGTGGTACGCCGCTGGATTGGTCGCTGGTCGAATAGGTCAATCTGCCATCGATTCGGCAAAATGGCGTGACCTGCGAGTCATAACGCGCATCTTCACTGTATTGTATTGACCGGGAAGATGGCGCCTGGCCGTTTTCGGTTCAGTGATAGCCCTTTGCGCTTCCCGGGGCTGCCCGTTGTGGCGGCCGTTTTCTGTTTGTCGGCGCCCCTCGAAAATCCTTGCGAGCGGTGGTCTTGGGCTGTTTTTTATTGGGAAGCCGTAATGATTGGCATAAAAAGCATTGCGAGCTACGTTCCTGTAGCCGGCGTGGACAATTACGCACAAGGTGCAAAATTCGAGAAGGATGAAGAATTCATCCTTGGCAAGATCGGCTCGGCATTCCTGCCGCGCAAAGACGCTGAGCAGGAAACCTCCGATCTGTGCGTGGAAGCGGCCAATGCGCTGTTTGCCAGCAATCCTGAACTGAAACGTGAGTCGATCGATGCGCTGATTGTGGTCACCCAGAACGGTGATGAAGAAGGCTTGCCGCACACCGCTGCAATCGTTCAGGACAAACTCGGCCTGCCCACCAACGTAGCCGCGTTCGATATCTCGCTGGGCTGTTCCGGTTACGTTTACGGCATCTACGCGATCAAGGGCTTCATGGAAGCCGCCGGCCTGAAGAACGGCCTCCTGATCACCGCTGACCCGTATTCGAAAATCGTCGATCCGGAGGACCGCAACACCACCATGCTGTTCGGCGATGCCGCCACCGCAACCTGGATGGGCGAAAACCCGACCTGGGCGCTGGGCAAGGCCAAGTTCGGCACCGACGGTTCCGGCGCCCCGCACCTGAAAGTCAGCAACGGCGTGTTCTTCATGAACGGCCGTCAGGTCTTCAACTTCGCCCTGCTGAAGGTCCCGGCGCACTTGCATGAGCTGCTTGACGATTCGGGGCTGAAAGCCGATGACATCGATGCATTCTGCATTCACCAGGGCAGCGCAGCGATTGTCGATGCCGTGGCGCGGCGCTTCGAAGGCGAACCGGAGAAGTTCATCAAGGACATGGTCGAGACCGGGAATACCGTGTCGTCGAGCATTCCGTTGCTGCTGGAAAAACACGTCATCGATTCCGATTGGCAGCGTATTGCGCTGAGCGGTTTCGGCGTCGGTCTGTCGTGGGGTTCGGCGATCATCTATCGCCCTTGAGTCCGAGTAAAAACGGCGGATACAAAAATAGCGTTCAAGGTTAACCTTGAACGCTATTTTTTTGCCTGGAAGGGAGCGCGAGTCGCGATGAGCGAGTTTTTTCAAGCCAACGCCGAGGTGTTGCAACGGCGCTGGCCGGCGTTGTTCGAGCGACTGATGGCCGAAGACAGCGCGTCGGTGCAGGCCGAACTCGTGCAAGGACTGGGCTCGACGCTGAGCGTCGACGGCATTCAGCTCACCAGCCGCCATGATCGCCTGCATGAAGCGCAGGTTCAGGCGGCGAGCCTGCCGGAGAAACCGCGTCTTCACGTCTATGGCACCGGCCTCGGCGACTTGCCCGGTGCGCTGCTTGAGCGCGTGGGACTCGAGCGCCTGTACGTGCACATCCTAAATGGCGCGCTATTCGCGCTGGTGCTGCACCTGCTTGATCAGCGCCAGTGGCTGGAGGATCCTCGTGTCGAACTGTTTTACGCCGGCGATCACCCCGACTTCTTCACGCCGTTCTTTGCCTTGCCGGCTGAGATGCTGCTGGCGGATGACTTCAACGCGAAGGTTCGCGATCGGTTGATCAACGAAGTGCACCTGACGTTCAACAATCGCGATTTCGACCCGCAGTCGCCGGAAATCCGCCAGCGCTTGCAGGAGTGTCTGCCGGTGTTGCTCGGCGATGCTGATGTGGCGCAATTGTTCGGCAGCTGCGTTGGGCGGGAGGTCTACGTGATCGCCACCGGGCCGACGCTGGAGCAGCATTTCGAGCGTCTGGCGGCGATTCGTCAGGGGGTCGAACGCCCGCTTCTCATCTGTGTCGACACTGCGTACCGGCCGTTGCGTGAGCATGGCATCGTGCCTGATCTGGTGGTGAGTATTGATCAGCGCATCGGTTTCCGCCATCTGCCGTTCGAGGCGTCCGACGGGATTACGCTGGTGTACCTGCCGATGAGCGACCCGCAGGTATTGAAGGCGTGGAAGGGCAAGCGCTATGGCGGTTATTCGGCGAGCCCGATTTATGCCGAGCTGAAAAAACAATATCCGCGGGGTGAGTTGCACGTCGGTGGTAGCGTGATTCATCCGGCGGTGGATCTCGCGGTAAAAATGGGCGCGACCCGAATCACTTTGTTTGGCGCTGACTTTGCCTTTCCGATGAACAAGACTCACGCCGGTTGGGGCGATGGCGACCTGGGGCCACCGCTGGCCCAGGCGCGGCACTGGGTGCGCGATGGCCATGGTCAGCGCGTCAGCACCCAGCTGAATTTTCGCGGCTATCTGTGTGTGCTGGAGCGTTACATCGCCGCGCATCCACAGGTCGAATTTCTCAACAGCAGCCGCGCCGGTGCGCTGATTGCCGGTGCCGCTTTCAATCCGGAGTTCGTGCAATGAGTGCGCTGAGTCAATGCCAGAACCAGTGCCGCCAATGCGCGACTTTGTTCCGCTTGGGGCGTGACGTCGAAGCGGCGTTGACCATGGTCGATGTGTTCGAAGAGGCTCAGCAATGTCTGTCATCTGCCTCGGTGGAAGTGCAGCAGATTTGGGCGCAAGTGCTCATGCAAATGCTCGATTGTCAGGAACGCCGGGACTGGCTGGGTCTGGCCGACTATATGGAATACGAGCTGGTTGAATTGCTGGAAGATGAGCAGCGCTGAAGCGCTCGATGGCGCTGGCCCGCGGCTCTGCGGTACAGGCGTTTTTATGACGTCATTTTTTCGCGCTGGATGTGCGGCTAAGTCTTTGTTTTCTCGGGGGTGGCGTGGTGATGGCAAAATTTTTTCAAAAAGCCCTCAAGCAACCTGCAAACCCGACGATAACTATTACGAAGGTTCTCTAGGCCATACCCGGCGGTTGCCAGGGCCGGAAGCCGCAGTACCCAACCAACGAGGAATTCGTCATGGCTTTAACAGTAAACACCAACACCACATCGTTGAACGTTCAGAAAAACCTGAACCGCGCTTCCGACGCTCTGTCCACTTCGATGCAGCGCCTGTCTTCCGGCCTGAAAATCAACAGCGCCAAAGACGACGCCGCTGGCCTGCAGATCTCCAACCGCATGGCTTCGCAAATCCGTGGTAACACCCAGGCCATCCAGAACGCCAACGACGGTATCTCCGTTGCCCAGACCGCTGAAGGCGCTCTGCAAGCTTCGACCGATACCCTGCAGCGTATGCGTGAACTGGCTGTTAAAGCCCGTAACGGTACCAACGGTACTGCTGACCAGGTTGCAACCAACCAGGAATTCGCTCAGCTGTCTGACGAAATCACCCGTATCTCGGCTGCTACCAACCTGAACGGCAAAAACCTGCTGGACGGTACCGCTGGTACTGTAACTCTGCAAGTTGGCGCAAACACCGGTTCGGCTAACCACATCGACCTGGTACTGAGCTCCAAGTTCGACGCCGTGAGCCTGTCCGTAGGTAGCGCTACTGTTGTACTGAGCGGTGCAGACGCTGCTACTGCTGCTACCAACATCGACAACGCGATCACTGCGATCGACGCTGCTATCGCTGCCATCGGTGCAACCCGTGCCAGCCTCGGTGCTTCGCAGAACCGTCTGACCACCACCATCTCCAACCTGCAGAACATCACTGAAAACACCACCGCTGCTCAGGGTCGTGTACAGGACACCGACTTCGCCGCAGAAACTGCTAACCTGACCAAGCAGCAAACTCTGCAGCAAGCTTCGACTTCGGTTCTGGCTCAGGCCAACCAACTGCCTTCCGCTGTACTGAAGCTGCTTCAGTAATTCGGAACAAGTTTGAGCGGGGGAGTGCGCTGGTCGTGCTCTCTCGCTTTTTTACGTTAAGAGGTGATGGGCATGGACATGAGCGTAAAGCTTAACGTGTCTTATCCGGCTCCCAAGCCAGTTACGCCGGTAGCTGACAAACCGGCAGAAACGCCTGAAGTTGTCAAGACTGAAGCGCCGGTCGCTGCCCGGAGTCAGGGTTCGGACGACGCCAAGTTGAAACTGGCGGTGCAGGAGATCGAGAAGTTCGTCCAGTCGATCAAGCGCAATCTGGAGTTCTCCATCGACGAGCATTCCGGTAAGGTCATTGTAAAAGTGATCGCAAGCGAAACGGGTGAAATCGTGCGACAGATCCCCTCCGCAGAAGCCCTCAAGCTGGCTGACAGTCTCGCCAATGCAAGCCACGTGCTGTTCGACGCTAAAGTCTGATAGCTGGCATGAATAGTGTTTGCCCATTTTCAGGACGCTTGTAACGGTCAAAAGAATGGCAACAATGAAGGGAGATGCACATGGCAAGTCCAATTCTACCGGGTTCCGGACTGGGTTCCGGTCTGGACATCGGCGCGATCGTTACTGCGCTGGTCAACGCCGATAAGTCGGCAAAGCAAACGCAGATCGACGCTGCGACCAAAACCAACACGCTGAAAATCTCCGGCGTTGGTTCGTTGAAGAGCGCGCTGACTGCGTTTCAGACGGCGATGAACAATCTGGGTAACAAGACCAACCCTGCCTTTGCCGGCTTCACGGCGACATCGAGCAAAACCGACATTCTGACAGCCACATCTGACAGCACCGCGGTAGCGGGTAACTACAGTGTCGTGGTCAACAAGCTGGC
Organism: Pseudomonas sp.; assembly: GCF_035554175.1. GTDB lineage: Bacteria > Pseudomonadota > Gammaproteobacteria > Pseudomonadales > Pseudomonadaceae > Aquipseudomonas. Next base: position 73,649 of record NZ_DATMIV010000047.1, read on the forward strand.
AACGGGCTCGAAAATTGCCAGTGCCTCTTTCGCCGGCGGTGCCGCCAGTGCCATTCCGAGTGGTACCCTGAAAATCAGTCAGAATGGCACTGATTACAACGTCGATATCCCGGCGAACGCTACCTTGCAGACTACGCGTGACGCGATCAACAAGGCTCAGGGCGCCAACGGTATCTCTGCCAACATCGTAACCGACAGCACGGGTGCTTCGCGCCTGGTTATCAGCTCGAGCAAGACAGGTGCTGGCTCTGACCTCAGTGTCAGCGGCATTGCGGGTCTGGAAATTGATGGCACCCAGTTGATGGGCAGCAGTCCGGCGGCGGGTGCTTCAGGTGCTGTTAACGGTGTTGCGCAAAATGCCGAGTTGACCATTGATGGTCTGGCGGTGACCAGCAAGAGCAACACAGTGACGGGTGCGGTCAGCGGACTGACACTGAATCTGGTAACCGTTAGCCCTGGCACGCCTCCGACGCCTGCGATTGTTGGCGTTGAGGCCAATACAAAAGGATTGCAGACTTCGGTCCAGGCTTTTGTCGATGCCTACAACACGTTGAAAAACACCATCGACACGCTGTCCAAGGCGACACCGGATGAAGATGGCAAGCTGACCGTACAGGCCGCGTTCACCGGCGATGCACTGCCGCGTTCGATGATTGCCGACATTCGTGCGCAACTGACTGCGCCGGGCGCCGGTGGTCCGCTGGCTGTACTGTCGCAGTTGGGTGTCATGACTGATCGTCTGACCGGTAACCTGACCTTCGATACTGCAGCGTTCAACAAAACCATGGCCCAGCCCGGTATGACCGGTCAGGTGCAGCAGCTGTTTACAGGCACCAACGACACCAATGGTTTGTTGGCGCGCATGAGCAAAGCGGTTGATCCGTATCTCAAGCCAATGGACAGCAAGTCCAAGGGACTGTTGGATCAGCGTCTTGATTCGCTGATTGCCAACACCAAGACTCTGACCAACCAGCAACTGGCGCTGGATCTGCGGGTAGCCAACCTGACCAAGACGTTGACCGCCAAATACAACGCCATGGATTTGTTAGTGGGACAGATGAAGGCGACGGCGAACAATATCACGTCGTTCTTTGCTTCTCTGAACGCTCAGCAATCCGCGAAATAACAGGCAGCAACGACAAAAACCCGGCTACGCTTTATCGGCGTGCGCCGGGTTTTTGTCTTTTAATCTAAAGTTTTCGGGCCGGTTGGCGATACACTGGTTATACGAGTCAACGCGGCAATGAGGTAGAACATGAATCCGATGTTAGCCCTTCGGCAGTATCAGAAAGTCGGCGCCCATGCGCAGGCGTCCGAAGCGAGCCCGCACCGCCTGGTGCAAATGTTGATGGAAGGTGGTCTGGCTCGAATTGCTCAGGCAAAGGGCGCCATCGAGCGCAAAGATATCCCCGGAAAATGCACAGCGATCAGCAAAGCCATCGGCATTGTCAGTGGTTTGCGCGAAGGCCTCGATCTTGAAAACAACGCAGAGGCGCTGGCCGATCTGGACAGCCTGTACATCTACATGATGAAGCGCCTCGCCGAGGCCAATATCAGCAGCGATCCGCGTGTCCTTGATGAAGTGGCTGGCTTGCTTACAACGGTAAAAGAAGGCTGGGACGCCATCGCGCCTGTGCCGGCTCCGCAGTTCTGAAGGAGATCACCATGAGTCTTGTATTGCAGCGAATAGCCGATACCCGTGAAGCATTGGTCGGTGCCCTGGCCGAGCGCAACTGGGAAGCCATTGGCGAGCTGGATCTGGCTTGCCGTTCCTGCATGGAAGACGTCATGGCGGAAGCTTCGCTGGACGAAGTTGCGCTGCGCGACAACCTCGAGGAGCTGCTGTTTGTCTATAAGGAGCTTCTTGAGGTGGCGATGGGGGAGCGGCAGGCGATAGCCAACGAGATGTCGCAGATCACCCAAGCGCAAAAGGCTGCAAAGGTTTACCATCTGTTTGGTTAATTAACCGTCAGTTAATCCAGAGATGTGCGCCATAAATTTGACTGTGCACGGTTTTTTGACTTAACTAGTGGCTATTATCAGGTTTAGGGCGTCTACAGGCACATGGTGTCCTGCAAGCGTCTCGCTTGCCTTATTTTTCGGGCATTGAGTTGACTAGGGAAGTTGCTATTGCATGTGGCGTGAAACCAAAATTCTGCTGATCGATGACGATAGCGTCCGCCGCCGCGACCTGGCGGTGATTTTGAATTTTCTTGGCGAAGAAAATTTACCCTGCGGCAGCCATGACTGGCAGCAGGCAGTCGGCTCTTTGTCGTCTAGTCGTGAGGTCATATGCGTACTGATCGGGACGGTCAATGCTCCTGGCGCGCTTTTGGGCTTGCTAAAGACACTCGCAACCTGGGATGAGTTCCTTCCGGTTTTGTTAATGGGCGATAATTCTTCCGTTGACTTGCCTGAGGACCAGCGTCGACGCGTGCTGTCGACCCTGGAAATGCCGCCCAGCTACAGCAAATTGCTCGATTCGCTGCACCGCGCCCAGGTCTATCGCGAGATGTACGACCAGGCCCGCGAGCGCGGCCGTCACCGCGAACCCAACCTTTTCCGCAGCCTCGTCGGTACCAGCCGTGCGATTCAGCACGTGCGCCAGATGATGCAGCAGGTGGCCGACACCGACGCCAGCGTGCTGATCCTCGGCGAGTCCGGCACCGGCAAGGAAGTGGTCGCTCGCAACCTGCACTACCACTCCAAGCGCCGCGACGCACCGTTCGTACCGGTCAACTGCGGGGCGATTCCGGCCGAGTTGCTGGAAAGCGAACTGTTCGGCCACGAGAAGGGCGCTTTCACCGGCGCGATCACCAGCCGTGCCGGGCGCTTCGAGCTGGCCAACGGCGGCACGCTGTTCCTCGACGAGATCGGCGACATGCCGCTGCCGATGCAGGTCAAGCTGCTGCGCGTGCTGCAGGAGCGCACCTTCGAGCGCGTGGGCAGCAACAAGACCCAGAGCGTCGACGTGCGCATCATTGCCGCGACCCACAAGAATCTTGAAAGCATGATCGAGATCGGTTCGTTCCGCGAAGACCTCTACTATCGCCTGAACGTATTCCCGATCGAAATGGCGCCGCTGCGTGAGCGCGTTGAAGACATCCCGCTGTTGATGAACGAACTGATCTCGCGCATGGAGCACGAAAAGCGCGGATCGATCCGTTTCAATTCAGCGGCGATCATGTCGCTGTGCCGTCACGGCTGGCCGGGTAACGTCCGCGAGTTGGCCAACCTGGTCGAGCGCATGGCGATCATGCACCCGTACGGCGTGATCGGCGTGGTCGAGTTGCCGAAGAAATTCCGCTACGTCGACGATGAAGACGAACAAATGGTCGATAGCCTGCGCAGCGATCTCGAAGAGCGCGTGGCGATCAACGGCCATACCCCGGATTTCAGCGCCAACGCACTGCTGCCGCCGGAAGGCCTGGATCTCAAGGACTACCTCGGTGGTCTGGAGCAGGGCCTGATTCAGCAGGCGCTGGACGACGCCAACGGCATCGTGGCGCGTGCCGCTGAACGCTTGCGCATTCGTCGCACCACGCTGGTGGAGAAGATGCGCAAGTACGGCATGAGCCGAGCCGGCGGAGATGAACAGGCGGATGATTGACGCCTGTTTTTCAACTGCTTCATTTATAAGCGGTTTTTTTTAGGCACGGGTATTGCTACATCCCTCGCAACGTTCCGTTTCACTGACGGTCAGCCAAGCGAGAGAGCACAATGCCCCAAGCCGCCCAGATCTCCTCTGCCTCCAATATCGTGGGGCAACCCTCGTCCGTAGAGCAGGCCAGCCGTCAGGGACTTGAGCACGCGTTCCAGTTGTTCAATCAGATGTCGAGCCAGTTGACCGACTCCTACAGTCTGCTCGAGGCGCGAGTGTCCGAGCTCAAGGGTGAGCTGGCCGTGGTCAGTGCCCAGCGCATGCAGGAGCTGGCAGAAAAAGAGCGCTTGGCCAATCGCCTGCAAAATCTTCTCGACCTGTTGCCCGGCGGCGTGATCGTTATCGATGGCCACGGCTTGGTCCGCGAAGCCAATCCGGCCGCCATCGACTTGCTCGGCTCGCCGCTCGAAGGCGAGCTCTGGCGCCACGTGATCGCCCGTTGCTTCGCCCCGCGTGAAGACGACGGCCACGAAATTTCCTTGAAAAACGGGCGACGCCTGTCGATTTCCACCCGCTCGCTGGATGCCGAGCCGGGGCAGTTGGTGCTGCTTAACGACTTGACCGAAACCCGTCATCTGCAAGATCAACTGGCGCGCCACGAACGTCTGTCTTCGCTGGGGCGAATGGTTGCGTCCTTGGCGCATCAGATCCGTACGCCGCTGTCCGCCGCGTTGCTCTACGCCAGTCATTTGACTGAGCAGCAATTGCCGGTCGAAACCCAGCAGCGCTTCGCCGGGCGTCTGAAAGAGCGTCTGCACGAATTGGAGCACCAGGTGCGCGACATGCTGGTGTTCGCCCGCGGTGAGTTGCCGCTGACCGACCGCCTCACTCCCCAAACCTTGATGCAATCGCTGCAGGCCGCCGCACTGACCCACGTACAGGATCTGCCAATTCGCTGGCAGTGCGACAGCCATGCCGGTGAGCTGCTGTGCAATCGCGACACGCTGGTCGGAGCGCTGCTGAACCTGATTGAAAACGCCATCCAGGCCAGCGCCGGCGAGGCGCGCCTGAAAGTGCATTGCTATACCAGAGGCAACACCCTGCGCTTGTGTGTCAGCGACACTGGCAGCGGCATTGAGCCAACAGTTCTGGCGCGCCTCGGCGAGCCGTTTTTTACTACCAAAGTCACCGGGACCGGCCTTGGTCTGACCGTGGTCAAAGCGGTGGCCCGTGCCCATCAGGGAGAATTGACCCTGCGTTCACGAGTCGGGCGTGGCACTTGCGCGCAGGTCAGCCTGCCGCTGTTTTGCGCTGCACAGGGAGTTGAATAAACGTCATGGGCATCAAGGTGTTGCTGGTCGAGGATGACCGTTCGCTGCGCGAAGCGCTGGCCGATACGCTGCTGCTGGCAGGCCACGACTATCACGCGGTCGGCAGCGCCGAGGAAGCGCTGACGGCCGTGGCACGTGAAGCGTTCAGTCTGGTGGTCAGCGACGTCAACATGCCGGGCATGGACGGTCATCAACTGCTCGCCTTGCTGCGCGCACGCCAACCGCAATTGCCTGTCCTGCTGATGACCGCCCACGGCGCGGTCGAGCGTGCGGTCGATGCCATGCGTCAAGGGGCGGCGGATTACCTGGTCAAACCGTTCGAGCCCAAAGCGCTGCTTGATCTGGTAGCGCGGCATGCGCTGGGCAGCATTGACGCTGGCGAGGCGGACGGGCCCATCGCGGTAGAGCCGGCCAGTGTGCAATTGCTTGAACTCGCGGCACGGGTCGCGCGCAGTGATTCGACTGTCCTCATCTCCGGCGAATCCGGCACCGGTAAAGAAGTCTTGGCGCGCTACATTCACCAGCAATCGCGGCGGGCCAGTCAGCCATTCATCGCGATCAACTGCGCGGCGATCCCTGACAACATGCTTGAAGCGACATTGTTCGGCCATGAAAAGGGCTCGTTCACCGGCGCTATCGCCTCGCAGGCCGGCAAGTTCGAGCAGGCTGACGGCGGCACTCTTCTGCTTGATGAAATTTCCGAAATGCCTCTGGGCCTGCAAGCCAAACTGCTGCGTGTGCTGCAGGAGCGTGAGGTCGAGCGGGTGGGCGGGCGCAAGCCGATCAGCCTCGACATCCGCGTGGTCGCGACGACCAACCGCGATCTGGCCGGTGAAGTGGCGGCGGGACGCTTTCGTGAAGACCTGTTTTACCGCTTGTCGGTTTTTCCGTTGGCCTGGCGTCCACTTCGCGAGCGCACTGCCGATATCCTGCCGCTGGCCGAGAAGTTGTTGGCCAGGCACGTCAATAAAATGAAGCATGCAGCAGCCAAGCTGTCCCCCGACGCGCAAGCCTGCCTGACCGCGTATCCGTGGCCGGGCAACGTGCGTGAGCTGGACAACGCTATTCAGCGTGCGCTGATCCTGCAGCAGGGCGGTTTGATCCAGCCGCAGGATTTTTGCCTGGCTGGGGCGGTGACATTCGCCTCCTCGTCGGTCGCTGCTCCGGTGGTTCGCGAAGTGGAAATCGAGGCGGATTCTTCCGGTGCGCTGGGCGATGACCTGCGCCGCCGGGAGTTTCAGATGATCATCGATACCCTGCGCGCCGAGCGTGGTCGCCGCAAGGAAGCCGCCGAAAAGCTCGGCATCAGCCCGCGCACCTTGCGTTACAAACTGGCGCAGATGCGCGATGCCGGGATGGACGTCGAAGGTTATCTGTTCGCCACCTGACGAATGCTGCAAAACATTCCAGATGCTTTTCTCAGAAGGGTGCCCATGAGCTGGCACCCTTGTTGCTAATACCTGTGTACCCGCCGAGTGAGTGTCAAAAAATTGCGGGCCGCCCAAGAGAGTAGACCATGAGCCAAGGTATTGAATTTAATCGGTTGATGATGGACATGCAGGCCATGAAAGTGGATGCCATGTCTGCGCGTAAATCGACTACCGCTGTCCCTGAAATGGCAGGCAGCAGCTTTTCCGACATGCTCGGTCAGGCGATCAATAAAGTCAGCGATACCCAGCAGGCGTCGACTCAACTGGCCAACGCGTTCGAGATCGGCAAGAGCGGTGTCGACCTGACCGACGTGATGATCGCATCGCAGAAAGCCAGCGTATCGTTCCAGGCTCTGACCCAGGTGCGCAACAAGCTGGTTCAGGCTTACCAAGACATCATGCAGATGCCGGTTTAAGGGCGAAATAAGTCATGGCAGATGCAGTCGCAGATAACGTTCCGGCCAAGGCCACCCCGATCGACGGCAAACCGCCGCTGTTCGGCCTGTCCTTTCTGGAAAATCTCTCCCAGATGACCATGCTGCGTCAGGTCGGCCTGTTGGTCGGACTGGCGGCGAGCGTGGCGATTGGCTTTGCCGTGGTGCTGTGGTCGCAGCAGCCGGATTACCGCCCACTGTACGGCAGCCTTGCCGGCATGGACGCCAAGCAGGTCATGGAGACCCTGGCCGCCGCTGACATTCCTTACAACGTAGAACCTAACTCTGGCGCCTTGCTGGTCAAGGCCGATGACCTGTCCCGTGCGCGGATGAAACTCGCTGCCGCTGGTGTCACTCCCAGCGACGGCAACATCGGTTTTGAAATCCTCGACAAGGAACAGGGTCTGGGCACCAGCCAGTTCATGGAAGCGACCCGTTATCGTCGCGGCCTGGAAGGCGAACTGGCGCGGACCATCTCCAGCCTGAACAACGTCAAGGGTGCTCGCGTGCACCTGGCGATTCCGAAGAGTTCGGTGTTCGTCCGTGACGAGCGCAAGCCAAGCGCCTCGGTGCTGGTCGAACTGTACAGCGGGCGTTCGCTGGAGCCGGGTCAGGTGGTAGCGATCATCAATCTGGTGGCGACTTCCGTTCCCGAGCTGAGCAAGTCGCAGATCACCGTGGTCGATCAGAAGGGCAACCTGCTCTCCGATCAGGCGGAGAACTCCGAAATGACCATGGCCGGCAAGCAGTTCGATTACAGTCGCCGCATGGAAAGCATGCTCACCCAACGCGTGCACAATATTCTGCAACCGGTACTGGGCAACGATCGCTACAAGGCTGAGGTCTCGGCCGATGTCGATTTCAGTGCCGTCGAATCGACTGCCGAGCAGTTCAACCCGGACCAGCCGGCGTTGCGCAGCGAGCAGTCGGTCAACGAACAACGCACCGCCAGCAATGGCCCGCAAGGTGTGCCGGGTGCCCTGAGCAACCAGCCACCGTCGCCAGCCTCGGCGCCGCAAACCACCGGTGGCACTGCCGCAGCGGCCGGTATGATCCAGCCGGGTCAGCCGCTGGTTGACGCCAACGGTCAGCAGATCATGGACCCGGCCACCGGCCAGCCCATGCTCGCGCCGTACCCGGCAGACAAGCGTCAACAATCCACCAAGAACTTCGAGCTCGACCGTTCGATCAGCCACACCAAACAGCAGCAGGGCCGACTCAATCGCCTGTCGGTGTCGGTGGTGGTCGACGATCAGGTCAAGGTCAACCCGGCCAACGGTGAAACCAGCCGCGCGCCGTGGAGCGCCGACGAATTGGCGCGATTCACCCGTCTGGTGCAGGACGCCGTCGGTTTCGACGCCAGCCGTGGTGACAGCGTCAGCGTGATCAACATGCCGTTCTCCGCCGAGCGCGGCGAAGTGATTGCCGATATTCCGTTCTACTCCCAGCCATGGTTCTGGGACATCGTCAAACAAGTGCTGGGTGTTCTGTTCATCCTCGTACTGGTGTTTGGTGTGCTGCGTCCGGTGCTCAACAACATCACCGGCGGTGGCAAAGGCAAGGAGCTGGCCGGTCTGGGCAGCGACGTGGAACTCGGTGGCATGGGCGGCCTGGACGGCGAACTGGCCAACGACCGCGTGAGCCTCGGTGGTCCGCAGAGCATTCTGTTGCCGAGCCCGAGTGAGGGTTATGACGCGCAACTGAATGCAATCAAGAGTCTGGTAGCTGAAGACCCGGGTCGCGTGGCTCAGGTCGTGAAAGAGTGGATTAACGCAGATGAGTGATAACCGAGCCGCTACCGTCAAACTGACCAAGGTCGACAAAGCCGCGATTCTGCTGCTGTCCCTGGGGTCGACCGATGCTGCGCAAGTGCTGCGCCACATGGGCCCGAAAGAAGTCCAGCGCGTCGGCGTGGCCATGGCGCAGATGGGCAACGTCCATCGCGAGCAGGTCGAGCAGGTGATGAGCGAGTTCGTCGACATCGTCGGCGATCAGACCAGCCTCGGCGTCGGTTCCGACGACTACGTGCGCAAGATGCTCACCCAGGCCCTGGGCGAAGACAAGGCCAACGGCCTGATCGATCGCATCCTGCTCGGTGGCAACACCAGCGGCCTCGACAGTCTGAAATGGATGGAGCCGCGCGCAGTCGCCGACGTCATCCGCTACGAACACCCGCAGATCCAGGCGATCGTGGTCGCGTACCTCGACCCGGATCAGGCCGGTGAAGTGCTCGGTAACTTCGACCACAAGGTGCGACTGGACATCATCCTGCGCGTCTCGTCGTTGAACACCGTGCAACCGGCAGCCTTGAAAGAACTCAACCAGATTCTCGAGAAGCAGTTCTCGGGCAACTCGAATGCCTCGCGCACCACCCTGGGTGGCATCAAGCGTGCCGCCGACATCATGAACTTCCTCGACAGCTCGATCGAAGGCCAGCTCATGGACTCGATCCGCGAAGTCGACGAAGACCTGTCCGGTCAGATCGAAGACCTCATGTTCGTGTTCAACAACCTCGCCGACGTCGACGACCGTGGCATTCAGGCGCTGTTGCGCGAAGTCTCTTCCGATGTGCTGGTGCTGGCCCTCAAGGGTTCGGACGAAGGCGTCAAGGAAAAGATCTTCAAGAACATGTCCAAGCGTGCCGCCGAACTGTTGCGCGACGACCTCGAGGCCAAAGGCCCGGTGCGCGTCAGCGATGTCGAAACCGCGCAGAAGGAAATCCTCACCATTGCCCGTCGTATGGCTGAAGCCGGCGAGATCGTGCTCGGTGGCAAGGGCGGCGAGGAAATGATCTAAGCCCATGGATAAGCCTGACGAGTCTGTGACGGATCTGATCCGCGCCCGCGATGTTCGCGGCTTCGAATCCTGGGCACTGCCCAGCTTCGACCCGCCGAAACCGGAACCCGAGCCGGAACCGGAGCCCGAACCGCCGGAAATGGAAGAAGTGCCGCTGGAAGAAGTCCAGCCACTGACACTGGAAGAACTCGAAAGCATCCGTCAGGAGGCTTACAACGAGGGCTTCGCCATTGGTGAAAAGGAAGGCTTTCACAGCACCACACTGAAAGTGCGTCAGGAAGCCGAAACAACGCTGGCGGCGAAAATCGCCAGCCTTGAGCTGCTGATGGCCAACCTGTTCGAGCCGATCGCCGAGCAAGACACACAAATTGAAAAGTCGCTGGTCGACCTCGTGCAACACATCACCAGACAAGTGATCAAGCGTGAGCTGGCCATCGATTCGACGCAGATCGAACACGTCATGCGTGACGCCCTCAAGCTCTTGCCGCTGGGTGTGGAAAACGTGCGCCTGTACGTCAATCCGCAGGACTTCGCCCAAGTCAAAGCCTTGCGCGAGCGGCATGAGGAAACCTGGCGCATCGTTGAAGACGAGTCGCTGTTGCCCGGTGGCTGCCGGGTGGAAACCGAGCACAGTCGCATCGACGCCAGTGTCGAATCGCGGGTGACCCAGGTCATGGCCAAGCTGTTCGACCAGTTGCACGAACAGGCCCTGCACCCGGCAGCGCCTGATCTGAGCCTGGAAATCCCTGAAGACAGTCCAGCGGCTGTCGACCGCGTCGAGCCGCGCACGGACGCCAGCGATGCGCCTTGAACGCACCAGTTTCGCCAAGCGCCTGAGCACCTACGCCGAGGCCACCGAGATGGCCGGCGCGCCGATCCTTGAGGGTCGGCTGCTGCGCATGGTCGGCCTGACCCTCGAAGCCGAAGGCCTGCGCGCCGCCATGGGCACCCGCTGCATGGTGATCAATGACGACAGCTACCACCCATCCCAGGTGGAAGCTGAAGTCATGGGTTTTTCCGGCAGCAAAGTCTTCCTTATGCCGGTCGGCAGCGTCGCCGGCATCGCCCCGGGCGCCCGCGTGGTGCCGCTGGCCGATACCGGTCGTCTGCCGATGGGCATGAGCATGCTCGGCCGGGTGCTCGATGGCGCCGGCCGCGCGTTGGACGGCAAGGGCGGCATGAAGGCCGAAGACTGGGTGCCGATGGATGGCCCGACGATCAACCCGCTCAACCGTGACCCGATCAGCGTGCCGCTGGACGTCGGCATCCGTTGCATTAACGGTTTGCTGACGGTCGGCCGGGGCCAGCGTCTGGGCCTGTTCGCCGGTACCGGTGTCGGTAAGTCGGTGCTGCTGGGCATGATGACCCGCTTCACCGAGGCCGACATTATCGTCGTCGGCCTGATCGGTGAGCGCGGTCGCGAAGTTAAGGAATTCATCGAGCATATCCTCGGTGAAGAAGGCCTCAAACGTTCAGTGGTGGTTGCCTCGCCGGCGGACGATGCGCCGCTGATGCGTATGCGTGCGGCGATGTATTGCACGCGCATCGCCGAGTATTTCCGCGACAAGGGCAAGAACGTCCTGCTGCTGATGGATTCGCTGACCCGTTTCGCTCAGGCCCAGCGGGAAATTGCTCTGGCCATCGGTGAGCCGCCAGCGACCAAGGGTTATCCGCCATCGGTGTTCGCCAAACTGCCGAAACTGGTGGAGCGCGCCGGTAACGCGGAAAAGGGCGGTGGCTCGATCACGGCGTTCTACACCGTACTGTCCGAAGGCGACGACCAGCAGGACCCGATTGCCGACTCGGCGCGCGGTGTGCTCGACGGTCACATCGTGCTGTCGCGGCGTCTGGCCGAGGAAGGTCACTATCCGGCAATCGATATCGAAGCATCCATCAGCCGGGTAATGCCGGCGGTGGTCTCGCCGGATCACATGCAGCGTGCGCAGTATTTCAAGCAATTGTGGTCGCGCTATCAACAGAGTCGCGATCTGATCAGCGTCGGCGCCTACGTCGCCGGCGGCGATCGCGAGACCGATCTGGCGATTTCCCTGCAGCCGCAGTTGGTCAGGTATCAGCGTCAGGGTCTCAACGACAAGATCACCTTGGGTGAAAGCCAGGCCTATCTGGAAACCCTGTTCGCCCCAGCGGCGGGCGGGTAACCGGCCATGGCCGTCAGCCGCGCAGCGCGCCTGGCACCGGTGGTGGACATGGCCGAGAAGGCCGAAAAAGCCGCGGTGCAGCGTCTGGCCTATTTTCAGGGGCAGGTGAAAGTGGCGGAAAGCAAACTGGCCGACCTCAATGCCTTTCGTCTGGATTACTCGCAGCAGTGGATCGTGCGTGGCAGCACCGGCGTGACCGGGCAATGGCTGCTGGGTTTTCAGGGCTTTCTGGCGCAACTCGACACCGCCGTCGATCAGCAGCGGCAGAGCCTGGTGTGGCACCAGAACAAGCTCGACAAGGCCCGTGAAGAATGGCAACAGGCGTTCGCTCGCGTCGAGGGTTTGCGCAAACTGGTGCAGCGCTACCGCGACGAAGCGCAGCGCCTGGAAGACAAGCGCGAGCAGAAGCTGCTGGATGAGCTGTCGCAGCGCTTGCCGCGACGGGATGCCTTTTAAAGATCAAAGGATCGCAGCCTTCGGCAGCTCCTACATTTGGAATGCATTCCCCTGTAGGAGCTGCCGAAGGCTGCGATCTTTTGATCTTGCTTTTCCAACCTTGCCCCAACCCTATCCAGATGCTAAACCTTGTACAGGTTCGTCAATGACAAGGAAGCCAGTCAATGTCAGTCGTTACAGAAGTGTCTCAAGATGGGAAAAAACTCACGATTTCGATCGAGGGTCGGTTCGATTTCGGTCGGCATCAGGAATTTCGCGAGTCGTATGAGCGGCTCCCACGCAAACCCGAATCCATCGTGGTTGATCTGAAAGAGGCCACCTACCTCGACAGCTCCGCCCTGGGCATGCTGCTTCTGCTGCGTGATCACGCTGGCGGCGACGAGTCGGATATCCGCATCGTCAACAGCAATTCCGATGTGAAGAAAATCCTCGCGATTTCCAACTTCGACACACTCTTCGACATCAGTTGACGCCCATGCAGGCGCAAGAGCTGCTGACCATTCTCATCGCCGAAGACAGCGCCGCCGACCGGTTGCTGCTGTCTACCATCGTCCGCCGTCAGGGCCATCTGGTGCTGACGGCGTCCAACGGTGCCGAGGCGGTCGATACATTCAAAGCGCAACAACCCGATCTGGTGCTGATGGACGCCATGATGCCGGTGATGGACGGCTTCGAGGCGGCGCGGCAAATCAAGGCGCTGGCGGGTGAGGCCCTGGTGCCAATCATCTTCCTCACCTCGCTGACCGAGAGCGAAGCGCTCGCACGCTGTCTGGAGGCTGGAGGCGACGATTTTCTGGCGAAGCCGTACAACCAGGTGATCCTCGCCGCCAAAATCAAGGCGATGGATCGTTTGCGGCGTCTGCAGGCGATGGTGTTGCAACAGCGCGACCTGATCGCCAGGCACCACGACTATCTACTCAATGAACAACGCGTGGCCAAAGCAGTATTCGACAAGGTCGCGCATTCCGGCTGCCTGAGTGCGCCGAACATCCGTTACTTGCAATCGCCTTACGCACTGTTCAACGGCGACTTGTTACTCGCGGCGTACACCCCGGCCGGCGATATGCATGTGATGCTCGGCGATTTTACCGGCCACGGATTGCCCGCCGCGGTGGGGGCGATGCCGCTGGCCGAAGTGTTCTACGGTATGACCGCCAAGGGCTACGGCCTGGCCGAAACCCTGCGCGAGATGAACGCCAAGCTCAAGCGCATCCTGCCGGTGGACATGTTCTGCTGCGCCACTTTGCTGTGCCTGAGTTTCCAGCGTCGCTCGGTAGAGGTGTGGAACGGCGGCATGCCCGACGGCTACCTGCATCGCGTGGCCAGCGGCGAGCGTGTGCCGTTGCCTGCGCGGCACTTGCCGCTGGGGATTCTCAGCGCACAGGCTTTCGATGACCGCACAGACGTGTACCCGATGGCCGTTGATGACCGGGTGTTTCTGTTGTCGGACGGGGTCATCGATACCTGCGATGCCAACGACCAGTTGTTCGGCGTCGAGCGTTTGCAGCAGGTCTTTGCGGCAAACCGCGAGCGGGATCGGCTATTCGAGGATATCGAGCAGGCGTTGCGCGATTTTCGCGGGCAGGCCCGTGATGACGTGAGCATGGTCGAGATCAGTCTGCTTGAATCGGCGCAGGCGCAAGTCTCGGCGCCGGTGTATTCCGACAGTGGTCAGTCGTGCCCGCTGGATTGGTCAGCCAGTTTTGAATTTCGCGGTAACACGCTCAGGCGTTTCAATCCGTTGCCGTTCCTCTTGCAGCTGCTGCTGGAGGTGCACGGCCTGCGCTCGCAGAGTGGAGCGCTGTACAGCGTGCTCGCCGAGTTGTATTCCAATGCGCTGGAGCATGGCGTGCTGGGGCTGGACTCCAGCCTCAAGCGCGATGCTGCAGGTTTTGCCCGTTACTACGAGATGCGCGCGGCACGGCTGGCGTCGCTGCAGGACGGTTATGTGCGGGTGCATTTGCAGGTTCAACCGCAAGGCGAGGGCGGTTGTCTGGTCATCCGGGTCGAGGACAGCGGCAAGGGTTTTGACGTCGCCCGGGTCATGGAACGGCCGCTCGATGATGTCCGCCTGTCGGGTCGTGGCATCAGCCTTGTCCGGCAATTGGGCAGCAACGCCAGCTGGTCGGACCAAGGTCGTAGTGCTCGCGTGGAGTTTTCCTGGGAGATTGAGGCATAATCCGCCCATTCTTGATCAAGGAGTGAGCAAGTGACTGAATCAAACGTAGATCGCGACGTCCTCGACACTTTGCGCGAGGTGATGGAGGACGGTTATCCGGAGTTGCTGGAGACTTTTCTGGCGGACTCGGAAAACCGCCTGCACGAGTTGCAGGACAGCACCAGCGCCAAGGCGTTGTCAGATGTCGCCCATAGCTTCAAGGGTAGCGCCAGCAACATGGGCGCGACTCGGCTGGCTGAGTTGTGCCAGGATCTGGAGTCGCATGCCAAGGACAAAAGCCCGGAAGCACTCGCTCAACTGGTTGCCGATATCCATTCTGAATTCGCCGCCGTACGCCCGGTGTACGAAAACGAAAAGGACCCCGTCCATACCCACTGAAGCCGCCGTCCGGCGCTTTTCGCAAGTGCCTGGTCAAACTGGCCCGGCACTTGCAGTCATCTTGCTCAACTGTACCTACGATCCCAGTGCAGCGGAGACCGTGTCATGCCTGCGACCCCCAACATTCTTCTTCAGACCGCCGCCCAGGCCAAGGCGCAAGCTGCCTCTGCCAAATCGTCGGCAATGGCCGCAGACGCCGGGGACAAGGCTTCCAGCTTCGCCAAAGTGTTTGCCGACCAAGCGCCATCCAGGCCTGCCGTGAGCACTGACAACTCAGTCAAACCCGCGCGCGATAAAGTCGCTGACAATGCCGGCAAAAAGGATGTCGGCGAGGGCCAGGCTGCCGCGCCCGAGCCAGCGGTTGCCGATAGCGGCAAAGCGTTGCCTGCCGACCAGACAGTGGCGAGCGACGGCCAGACCGCCACTGATGATCAATCCACTGAACCTGTGCAAACCCCTGTGGCCGATACCGTGCCTGTAGACCCGGCGCTTGATCCTGCCTTGGTGCAAGTGGTTCAGCCGCTGGTGGCTGCGCCTGTGGTGCCAACGCCGGTCGCTGCCACACCGGCCCAACCGGAAACCGCAGCTCCTGCGTTGGCGGTCGTGCCGGGCATGGTCAAGGATCCGGCGGCCACCGACAGCGATTTCGATCCTTCGGCCGACCCGCTCGACTCGCTGCCGGCCGTGCGCATGGCGATGGAGCAGGGCGGGCATATTTCCGCCGCCAGCCAGACGCAAACGAAAGCATCCCCTGCCCAGGCTCAGGCCGACGGCGAATTGACCTCGGCGCAGAACTTTGCCGCCGGTATGGCCAGCATGCTCGACGTGCAGGCCGACAAGGACAGTACCAGTCAGGGCGGCGAGAAAGCCTTCAGCGGACTGATCGATGAGGGTCTGAAAGATCTGAAGTCGGCCACCAACGACACCCGTGTTGACGATTTCGCCAACCGTCTGGCGGCACTGACTCAGGCCGCAACGCCGAAAACCGCGAATGCGCTGCCGGTGAACCAACCGATCGCCATGCACCAGAGCGGCTGGACCGAAGAAGTGGTCAACCGCGTCATGTACCTTTCCAGCGTCAACCTCAAAGCCGCCGACATTCAGTTGCAACCGGCTGAGCTGGGGCGTCTGGATATTCGCGTGAACATGGTTCCCGATCAGCAGACCCAGGTGACCTTCATGAGCGCGCACCCAAGCGTGCGTGAGGCGTTGGACAGCCAGATGCACCGCCTGCGGGACATGTTCAGCCAGCAGGGCATGGGCCAGGTCGACGTCAATGTTTCCGACCAGAACCGTGGCTGGCAGGGTCAGCAAGGGCAGGAGCAGGCGCAGCAGGGCCAGAGTGGCCGGACCAGCGCTGCTGGTGGTCGCCTGGATTCGGCAGATGAAGAATTGGCACCGGCCACTGTGGCCGAAGTGGCGGCGCAGACCACCAGCGTCATCGGCACCAGCGCGGTCGACTACTACGCCTGATACAACGCAGAACCCAATGTGGGAGCGAGCCTGCTCGCGAATTCGGTATGACATTCGGCACATATGCTGACTGATTACCGCTTTCGCGAGCAGGCTCGCTCCCACATTTGTTTATGGCGCCGTTGAGATGACGTGCCGACATTTCTGGCATAACACTTGCTCTTGCCTTGCCGTGCGACTGTGAAACCCCCGATTAGTGACGGATTATTGGCATGGCGAAGAGCGAAGCTGCAGCAGTAAAAGACCCCGCAACCAAAGGCAAACTCAAGCTGATCATCGTGATCGTGCTGGCGTTGTTGTTGGCCATTGGTGCTTCCGTGGGGGCGACCTGGTTCTTCATGCACAGTGCCCAGAGCAAGCCAGCCGAGGCTGCCGACGCCGCGCCGGTTGGCAAGCAACCGGCGATTTTCGAGCCGATGGCCCCGGCCTTCGTTGCCAACTACAACCAGAACGGCCGCCAGCGCTACATGCAGGTGAGCATCACCATGCTGGCGCGTAATCAGGCCGATCTGGAAGCGCTCAAAGTGCACATGCCGGTTATCCGCAACAACCTGGTGATGCTCTTCTCCGGTCAGGATTTCGCCACACTGGCGACGCCGGTCGGGCAAGAGATGTTGCGCCAGAAGGCCACCGCCAGCGTCCAGGAAGTGGCGCAGAAAGAGCTCGGCAAAGTGGTGATCGAACAGTTGCTTTTCACTAATTTCGTACTGCAGTAGGAACACGACATGGCCGTGCAGGATCTGCTGTCCCAGGATGAAATCGATGCGCTGTTGCATGGCGTCGACGATGGTCTGGTACAGACCGATAACGCTGCCGAACCCGGCAGTGTCAAAAGCTACGACCTGACCAGTCAGGATCGCATCGTCCGTGGACGCATGCCGACTCTGGAGATGATCAACGAGCGTTTCGCCCGCTACACCCGCATCAGCATGTTCAACATGCTGCGCCGCTCGGCGGACGTTGCCGTCGGTGGCGTGCAGGTGATGAAGTTCGGCGAGTACGTGCACTCGCTGTACGTGCCGACCAGCCTCAATCTGGTCAAGATCAAACCGCTGCGCGGCACCGCGCTGTTCATCCTCGACGCCAAACTGGTGTTCAAACTGGTGGACAACTTCTTCGGCGGCGACGGCCGTCACGCCAAGATCGAAGGGCGCGAATTCACCCCCACCGAACTGCGCGTGGTGCGCATGGTGCTGGAGCAGGCGTTCGTCGATCTGAAAGAAGCCTGGCAGGCGATCATGGAAGTCAATTTCGAGTACATCAACTCGGAAGTGAACCCGGCCATGGCCAACATCGTCGGCCCGAGCGAAGCCATTGTGGTCTCCACTTTCCACATCGAACTCGATGGCGGTGGCGGCGACCTGCACGTCACCATGCCGTACTCGATGATCGAGCCGGTGCGTGAAATGCTCGACGCCGGTTTCCAGTCCGACCTCGACGATCAGGACGAGCGCTGGGTCAACGCCCTGCGCCAGGACGTACTCGATGTGGACGTGCCGATCGGCGCCACCGTGGCCCGTCGCCAGTTGAAGCTGCGCGACATCCTGCACATGCAGCCCGGGGATGTGATCCCGGTCGAGATGCCGGAAGACATGATCATGCGCGCCAACGGCGTGCCGGCCTTCAAGGTCAAGATGGGCTCGCACAAAGGCAACCTCGCGTTGCAAGTGATCGAGCCGATCGAGCGTCGCTGAAGCGGCGTTCTCACCCCACGCATTTAACTGAATTGTTGCCCGCCGAGGACAAATGATGAACGACGATATGAACGCCCAGGACGATCAGGCACTGGCCGATGAATGGGCCGCCGCCCTGGAGGAATCCGGTGATGGCAGCCAGGCTGACATCGACGCACTGCTCGCCGCCGATGCCGGCACTTCCAGCTCCAACCGTCTGCCGATGGAAGAGTTCGGCAGTGTGCCGAAGAACAACGATCCGGTGACCCTCGACGGCCCGAACCTGGACGTGATCCTCGACATCCCGGTATCGATTTCCATGGAAGTCGGCAGCACCGACATCAACATCCGCAACCTGCTGCAACTCAACCAGGGTTCGGTGATCGAGCTCGATCGTCTGGCCGGTGAGCCGCTCGACGTGCTGGTCAACGGCACCCTGATCGCCCATGGCGAGGTGGTGGTGGTCAACGAGAAGTTCGGCATCCGCCTGACCGACGTGATCAGCCCAAGCGAACGCATCAAGAAGCTGCGCTGAGTGAACAGGTTTCTCTGGACTCTGCTGGCATTGCCGTTGAGTGTGCTGGCTGCCGAGCCGAGCGCAACCGCCGCTGCGCCTGCCGCGACTGCGCCGATGGTCAACAGCGGCGTCGCCGGGCAGTTGACGCAATTGGTGTTCGGTTTGCTGCTGGTGCTGGGCTTGATCTTCTTCCTCGCCTGGCTGTTGCGCCGCGTCCAGCAAGCGGGGCCGGCGGGCAAAGGCCAGGTGATCGAACTGATCGGTTCGCGCGCGCTCGGCCCGCGTGACCGGTTGATGCTGGTGCAGGTCGGCAACGAGCAGATTCTGCTCGGCCTCAGCCCAGGCACCATCACTGCGCTGCATGTCCTCAAGGAGCCGGTCGAAGTGCCCAGTGCCAGTGAAAAGGCTACGCCGGAATTCGCTCAGCAGTTGCTGAAAATTCTCGGCAAGGATCAGAAGGATACGAAGTAATGGGTGCGCTCCGCATCGTCTTGACGCTGGCCCTGATGCTGGCCGCGCCGCTGGCGTTCGCCGCCGATCCGTTGTCGATTCCGGCGATCACGCTGGGCACCAACGCCGACGGCGCGCAGGAATACTCGGTGAGCCTGCAGATCCTGCTGATCATGACCGCGCTGAGTTTCATCCCGGCGGCGGTGATTCTGATGACCAGCTTCACGCGGATCATCATTGTCTTCTCGATCCTGCGTCAGGCCCTCGGCCTGCAGCAGACGCCATCGAACCAGATCCTCACCGGCATGGCGCTGTTCCTGACGCTGTTCATCATGGCGCCGGTGTTCGACCGGGTGAACAAGGACGCGCTGCAACCGTATCTGGCCGAAACCCTCACCGCGCAGCAAGCAGTGGAAAAGGCCCAGGTGCCGATCAAGGACTTCATGCTCGCCCAGACCCGCTCCAGCGATCTGGAGCTGTTCATGCGCCTGTCCAAGCGCACCGACATCGCCAGCCCGGATCAGGCGCCGTTGACCATTCTGGTGCCGGCGTTCGTCACCTCCGAGCTTAAAACCGCATTCCAGATCGGCTTCATGATCTTCATCCCGTTCCTGATCATCGACCTCGTCGTGGCGAGCGTGCTGATGGCGATGGGTATGATGATGCTCTCGCCGCTGATCATCTCGCTGCCGTTCAAGATCATGCTGTTCGTGCTGGTCGATGGCTGGGCGCTGATCATCGGCACCCTGGCCAGCAGTTTTGGAGGTGTTTCGCCATGACGCCGGAAGTCGCGGTCGATATCTTTCGTGAAGCGCTGTGGCTGACCACCATGATGGTCGCCATCCTGGTGGTGCCGAGCCTGCTGGTCGGCCTGCTGGTATCGATGTTCCAGGCCGCCACGCAGATCAACGAACAGACCCTGAGCTTCCTGCCGCGTCTGCTGGTAATGCTGGTGACCCTGATCATCGGCGGTCCGTGGATCGTGCAGACGTTCATGGAATACATCATCCAGCTGTACAAAAACATTCCGCTGGTCATCGGCTGAGCCATGCAGTCGCTGCTTCAGCTGACCGACACCCAGATCAGCACCTGGGTGGCGTCGTTCATGTTGCCGTTGTTTCGCGTCGCGTCGATGTTGATGGTCATGCCGGTGTTCGGCACCACGTTGATCCCGCGCCGCGTGCGCCTTTATTTCGCCGTGGCGATCACCGTTGTCATCACCCCGGCGCTGCCGCCGATGCCGGCCGTCAGTCCGCTGGATCTCAGCGGTCTGTTGCTGATTGGCGAGCAGATTCTGGTCGGCGCCGTGCTCGGCTTTTCCCTGCAACTGTTCTTTCAGGCGTTTGCCGTGGCCGGGCAGATTGTCGCGGTACAGATGGGCATGGGCTTCGCCTCGATGATCGACCCTACCAACGGCGTTTCGGTGGCGGTGATCGGGCAGTTCTTCACCATGCTGGTAACGCTGCTGTTCCTGTCGATGAACGGCCACCTGGTGGTGTTCGAAGTCCTCACTGAAAGTTTTACGACGCTGCCGGTCGGCGGTGGTTTGATGGTTGCGCATTACTGGGAATTGGCCGGCAAGCTCGGCTGGGTGCTCGGCGCCGCGCTGCTGCTGGTGTTGCCGGCCATCACCGCATTGCTGGTGGTCAACATCGCCTTTGGCGTGATGACCCGCGCCGCGCCGCAACTGAACATCTTCTCGATCGGTTTTCCGCTGACCCTGGTGCTCGGTCTGTTCATCGTCTGGGTGGGCCTGGCGGACATTCTCAACCAGTATCAACCGCTGGCCAGCGAGGCCCTGCAGTTGCTACGCGAACTGGCACGGGCGCGCTGAGTCATGGCAGAGAGCGAGAGCGGTCAGGACAAAACAGAAGACCCCACGGAGAAACGCAAAAAGGACTCCCGCGAGAAGGGTGAGATCGCCCGTTCCAAAGAGCTCAACACCCTTGCGGTGATGATGGCCGGTGCCGCTGCGCTGCTGATCTTTGGCGGCATGCTCGCGCAAGAATTGATGGATGTGATGCGCCTGAACTTCACCCTGTCCCGTGAAGTGGTCATGGATCAGGGCGCCATGGGGCGGTTTCTGCTGGAGTCCGGCCTGATCGCGTTGCTGGCGATCCAGCCGGTGATGATCACGCTGTTGCTCGCTGCGGTGATCGGACCGATATCCTTGGGAGGCTGGCTGTTCGCCGCAAGCTCCCTGGCACCCAAGTTCAGCCGGATGAACCCGGCCGCCGGTCTCAAGCGGATGTTTTCGTTCAAGGCCGTGGTCGAACTGCTCAAGGCACTGGCGAAGTTTCTGATTACCCTCGGTGTGGCGCTGGTGGTGTTATCCGCCGACGTCGATGACTTTCTGCGCATCGCCCACGAGCCACTGGACATGGCGATCATTCACAGCGTGTTGCTGGTGGGCTGGAGCACGCTGTGGCTGGCCTGCGGCCTGATCATCATCGCCGCCGTCGACGTGCCGGTGCAGCTCTGGGAAGCGCACAAGAAACTGTTGATGACCAAGCAGGAAGTGCGCGACGAACACAAGGATCAGGAAGGCCGGCCGGAAGTCAAACAGCGCATCCGCCAGACCCAGCGCGAAATGTCCCAACGTCGCATGATGGCCGCAATCCCCGAAGCCGACGTGGTCATCACCAACCCGACCCACTACGCCGTCGCCCTCAAGTACGACTCGGAGAAGGGCGGCGCGCCGGTGCTGCTGGCCAAGGGCAGCGACTTCATCGCCCTGAAAATCCGTGAAATCGCCGTCGCCAACAACGTCATGCTCCTCGAGTCGCCAGCCCTGGCGCGCTCGATCTACTACTCCACCGAACTGGAGCAGGAAATCCCCGGCGGTCTCTACCTCGCAGTTGCGCAGGTATTGGCCTACGTCTACCAGATCCGCCAATACCGCGCCGGCAAGGGCAAACGCCCGGATCCGCTCAAGGACGATCTGCCTATTCCTCCGGATCTGCGCCGCGACTCATAACGTTGAGCGTGATGCCGCTTGTCTGAAACCGCGCGCGCCCTGTCAACTCTGACAGGTGCGCTCGCCGCGCTTTTGCCGTTTGATGCAAGGTGGTACCGCGTGCCTGGCGCGGTCAGTCGAGCGAGTGCAAGGGAGCAGGGCAATGAAAGGTATCTTCAGCAGCTATGACGAAAAAACCGGCAAAGGCACCATCACGCCCAAGGCCTCTGGACGCTGCCTTTCCTTTGCCGAGGCGACCGGTTTCTTTCTGACGGCCAAAGAGTACCGCTTCAGCATTCCATTAGCCGATGCCCGACAGGCGAACATCAAGTTGGGCGGTGAGGTTGAGTTCGAATTGCCCGCGAGCAAGAAGGGCAAAGTCAAAATCCTCCGATATTGACCAGTCGATTACTCTCACCGCCAGCCAGCTGAACCAAAAAACGCCGCCCCTGTTTCAATGGGGGGGCGTTTTTTATGCCAGACCCAATGGGGACCGGCGCCTGCATTGATCACTGTGGCGAGGGAGCTTGTCGAATCGTCGCACCGTCCCGCTCGGCTGCGCAGCAGCCCAAGACCTGCCAACTCGCTCCATCATGCATCCCGCGTGCTCAGGTTTCACGACTGCTGCGCAGCCGCTGCATGGCGGCCGGGGGGGCGTATCGACGTTTGGGGTTAAAGCAGTGGGGACAGCAAAAACCGCTCTGGCTGTATTTTCCATTTACGAGGTGAATACCATTCGTCAGAAACAGGCGCGTACCTGTTAGTTCTTACAGTGGTCGAATCGTCTCGTGAGATGCTCAATAGTCCTCAAGATCCCAGGCAACCGCTAGGGACACCTAAGGAGCAGGACAATGATCGGTTTGATGGTGATGCCAACTGAGGAAATCGACGATACGCAACAGGATATTGTTCCCTTTGACTTGACCGGTGGAC
The DNA here is from genome assembly GCF_035554175.1 of Pseudomonas sp. GTDB lineage: Bacteria > Pseudomonadota > Gammaproteobacteria > Pseudomonadales > Pseudomonadaceae > Aquipseudomonas. The sequence goes on from NZ_DATMIV010000047.1 coordinate 96,415, forward strand.
TTGGACTTTTTTCGCTATACGCTGCCAATATTCCTGGGCAGTTCGATGCCATCGATTTTCCGCCAGCGAAAGTGGGGGTCAACCGGCACTTGTTTTATAACAGCGCCAAAGGTCTCAAGGTGCTGGTTCAGGCCTATGAGAATATGGCTGCCCACGACACCATTCGTTTGTACGTCGATGAGACGCTGGCTGCGACGGTCGTGCTGCCTGAGGACCACGGTAATCTCGATGTAGTGATGTACATCCCTCCGGAGAAGGTTAAGGCCAGCGGCGTTTATAGCATGCGTTATGAGATCCAGCGCAAAAGCGGCCAGCCCCCCGAGGGGGTGGAAATTGACGTCTGGTTCAAGATTGATCCGCCGGGCGGCATCGATCCCGAGCCGGATTTGCCCGGCCATCAACGACTCAAGCCGGCTCGACTTGAGTTAAAGCCCGGGCAGGTCATCGATGAGGAGGTGGCTGCCGAGGGCCTCATGGCGATCATTCCTCCTTGGCCCTTCATGACCAAAGGGGACAAGTTGAAACCCTTTTTCCACGGCGTTGCTGTCACACCCCACACGGTGCTGGAGAACGAGATCGGAGAAGAAATCAGGGTTTTTATTTCGCCAGAGAATATCCGGGATGCGGGCCCCGCGAATCCGGCGGTGCTGGTCTATCAGATCGAAGATCAGGTAGAGAACGTCAGCGGCTTTTCGGAGCGTATGACCGTCGTCAGCGATCCAGACAAAAACTGGCTCGATCCGGTATTCGTTCCGCTCGCCGATGAAGATCTGGTCAACCTTGATGAGGTTGAATTCGACGACCTGGAGGTGCAGATCATTACGAGCAAGGGTTTTGCGAAGGGGCAGAAACTCCGGCTTCAATGGACGACTACGACGCAAAGCGGTGAAGTGGTCGAGCACAGTGAAGAGCAACCGATTACTCGTATTGGAATTCAGTCTTTCAAAATTCCCAATCCGATCGTGCTTGCCAGCGCGCCAGGGCAGGTGCAAGTGGATTACCGGCGCATCAAGGATGAGGGGGAGCCGGATCGCTCAGAAGTCTATATCTTCACCTTGCAAGGAAAGACGTTGCGACTGCCGGCGCCGTGCCTGACGGACCTGACAGGTGGCGCTCTGGATGCTGAACTAATCCGGACTGTGGTGTTGTGCGGTCCCGATGAGCGGATCAAAAAGGGCTTCAGAGTCACATTAACGTGGCTGGGAACCAGTGCCTCGGGACATCCACATCTGTATCAGACGTATCGCGACGTCAGCGACCGGTTGGTGGGGCAAGCCATTGCCTTTAATGTCGCCAGCAACCACATCGCTCCATTGATCCGAGGGTCGGTCGATGTCTCATATGAGGTCAGCCATGCCACGTTGAATCCTGCGCTGGCGTCGAAAAAACTGAATGCACGCGTAGGCGATTTCAAACCCGTCTTTCCTGCGCCGCTGGTCATTGGCACCATCGATGGTGTGCTTAATCCTCAGCATGTGCCGTACGGAACGGATATTCAGGTAGCGGCCGCTTCCTATACCCGCCTGGGAGACGTGGTGCATGTGGAAGGGCGAGGGGATGCGGGCGGCGTGGTTTTCCGGGACAAGCTGCTGATCGAGCACACAAGAGTAGGCAAGGATCTGGAGTTCTGGCTCGACGGCGAGGCTATCAAGTTCTATACGGAGCAGTTTTTCAGTTTGCTTTGGTGGATCGAGCGGCCAGACGAACTGCCGCAATCATCCGCATTGCTGGAGTTGTATATCGGCGACCCGGCGCAGTCGTTGCAGCCGCCAACTGTTCGCCGCGCTCCTGGTGATGTGCTTGACCCGTTGGAAAATAATGCAGGGGCCAGAGCGCGTATACATATAGCCAGTCCCCGTCCGGGTGATCAGGTTCGGCTGCTGGTTACCGGGGCGCCGGGGGAGGGTTCGCCGACGTTTACGCCTCAACCGTTGAATGCAGACAATGCTGCGGTTTTTTTGCTGCAGCCGTCATTCATTGTTGAGAATCGAGGAAAACAGGTTGAGCTGCGCTCCGAGCTGATCAGAAATGGCAAGGCGATACAATCCAAGCCTTTGATATTGACAGTGAAAACAATCAGCGACATGCATCCCGGACTGACCCGGCCGCAGATTGTAGAGGCGGGGAGTGTGCCGCTTATCGATCTGAGAGTTATCAAGACTGACCTCACGTGCGTGGTCAAGCCTCCGCTGCCGATTGCCGTCGTCGGGCAGCAAGTCTGGCTCACTGTCAGCAGCGAGGGCGTTGAGCCGTTAGTATTGCGCCCCGGTACTGCGTTGAATGCCGATGAAGTCGCTCAAGGCATCAGCGTCCCGGCCGCTCGAAGCTGGTTCTATGCGCTCAAGGATCTTTCTAGCTGTGAGGTAGCTTGCAAAATAGCGCTGGGAAGTACAGACACCGAAGACTCGGCGCTGAAACTTCCAGTGGCGCGGTATACCGTCAAAGTCACAGAAAAACTGGCGATTGATTCTCAACAGATGCTTTTGAATGGCTGGAAACTGTTGGGCGGCGCTGCGTATGGATTACGCGAGCGAGAGGTCGTCAACAATGTGCAAGTGCGCGTGCCAACGGGGGGGCGGCCGCCTTATACCTTTCATTCAGCCAATTCCGGCATTGCATCGGTCGATGCCAACGGCAAAGTGACGGGATTGAGTAATCAATCAACCACCATCACGGTGACGGATGCCGATGGAAATCAGGTTTCCTATCCGGTGCGGGTGATGAATGTCCACCGGCTGATATTGAACAATACCTTCATGACTGCAGCCCAGGCCGTTGCCTGGTTCAGGCAGTTCGGTGCCGTCAGCATGGACAACAATGGACAGCCCATGGGATGGGGGATTTTGCATACGAACTTTGTTGACGTGACACCCATCTATGGTGGACGGGGCTTGTATTACGGGCGGTTTGTGTCGGTCAATCTTTCATACCCACACTTGTATGCAATCGAACAGTCGTTGCTAGTGAGCGACGGGATCATGGGCGCTCGCAACGTGTTTCTATCTGATGGGGCGACTCGTTCTCGTGCAATGGGGTATTTCCCGACATAGTCAGTCAGGTTGGCGTCATGGCTGGAAGAGGCCGCGATCGCCGTTTCAGCAGTTCCCCGGACGGGACAAACCGTTGTGGAGCCGCCATTGTGAATCGTTCCTGCGCAGAGCGCGGGAACGATTTTCTGCACGGTGGTCAGGGACTAATTCGGCAACTCCAGATTATCCAGCACCCGATTCACCGCCAGTTCCCCGAGCATGATCAGTTGCGCAATGCCCATCAGCGCTCGGCGCTGTGATGGCTTGACCAGTCCGGCAAATTCCTGGGCGATGGTTTTGGCTGAGGCGAGGGTTTCGCAGGCGTTGGCCAGCAGGTCTTCGTTTTTGGTGTCGGCGGTGACGGCGTACATCGATCGCGGGGTGTACGGCGGTGGGGTCGAGCCGGGTGGGCAGAGGTAATGGTCGAGGGCGCGTTCGGCGGCGTCGTGGAGTTTTTTTGAATCGAGGGATTCGTAGGGGGAGGTGGGATCGGTTTCGGGTGGGTTGGGTGTGGGTTTGATCATGGTGAAGCCTCTAGAGTAGTGAAGCTGCCACCGTTCGCTGCTAACGAAGGAGGTGGCGGCTGTACGCGGGTTAGCAGACCAGGACTCTAGAACCCGGCGCACCGAAGTGCCCCACGCAAAGCCGCCATAACGGCAACGGACTTTGTGCGTCTAGAGATAACCCGGGCTGCTAAACCCGATCACTGAGGAAATCAGCGACCGGCCAACAATAGAACCTACCCCCAAGACGAACAAGCCGGCGGATTCTGGCGTAGCTGTAGGCAATGGCGCAAGGATATGTAGCGTAGAAGGCGTGTCTGCAGGTGTCTTTTAAACGCTGCGGTTTAAAAGACACCATTGGACGATTGTGTGGGTGAAATTGTGGTTTGTCACTAAGGAATGCTTGTGTGGAGCGGAGGTTTTTGTGCCTGAAGTTATGTGTTGGTTGCGAGGCCGCCTTCGTGTGCCAAGGTAGCTCCGGTTTATGTAGCACCCGATTTAGCACCTGCGATAAATTACGCGTCCCTTATAATCATGGAGTGATTGTTTAATAAGCTATCCATTAAAGATAAATTCATCTACCACGATGCCCTCCCCTTGCCCGCCTATTACGTTGAATTCCAATCTTGATATTTTTTCTCCAGCTTTCATAAGTGTTACACGTAACGGTGGGATGGTGATTGGAAGAGGCATCTGTGCAATTAAATCGTTTGTTTTGTTGTACCCTTTAACCCAGCTACCATTGAACTGAACTTCTCCTGCAAGAAAACTTACCTGAGAGTAAGAGTGTTTGAGTTCCAGGCTGGATGCTAGAATTAAAGCGCCCATGTTATAAAGAAACAGGGACTTCTCTCCTGTGCCATAGGTTCTTTTTTCGATCGATATGGTCCCATTTCCCGATAAATGAAAAATTTTCATGGATACGCCTTCTATATATTGTCCCGGTATAGAGATTAGTGCTGGCGGCCAGTTCTCGAAATTCTCCATGGTAATTAATGGGTTTTTTTGTAAGTTTAACTTTAAAGCTGGGAGTCTGATGGGTGGGGAGTTAGTGGTGCTGCTGGGCAATGCTTCAAGGAGTACCTCAAATTCGGTGTCGTGCTTAAGTGTTAAAAGTTTTTCTCTGGATACGCTTTCTTTTATTCCTGTTGTTTTTTCTGTTTCTGTAACTTTATGATCAGTCAATATTGGAAGTACGAAGGCATCGTCGTTGTTATCTTTTCCTGCGATTTTCAGATCTACGATATTTTCAGTGCTAATCCCCATCCAAGGTATCACGGTGATCTCGGCGGCTCCTTCAAACGTGTTCAAATCTAGCACTTTGTTATCCGGCGCCTGCGAAACTCTCGGAGAGGGCAAGCGTGCATCTCCATCCGCAATCTTCAATATGTTCACAGGCAAATTCGGCGACCTGCCAATCTGGGCGTCGTTGCGATTCAAATTCCAGCGCAGCTCAATCACCTTGCCATGCCGCGCCGCGAGAAACGCCTGGCTCAACACCGTGTTCACCCGTTTGTTGGTGTTGAACGGCACCAAAGGAAACGGTGACGAACCTGCCGGCGGATTGACTTCCACCAGCCTCGCTTTGTCACCGCTTAACGCTTCAGGGAATTCAATGCGCATCTTCACCCCGACCGGGTAGGCCAAGACATCAATCGGATCAACTGCCGGGGCGACGAGGAACGGCGGCTTCAGTTCAACCGGAGGTGTGCCTCTCACCTTGGCTTCCGCCGGGTTGGAGCTGGCCACCAGAATCTTATCGGTGTCGTACAGTTCATAGGTCACGGTTACGACGCTGCCTGCCAATACTTTCTCGTTGGGTACCTGAAGAAACAGGGGCTGTTTCACGCCGAACTGATCTTTTTCGACTGTACCCTCTACCCTATGGCCCACGTCGGGTTGCCCTGTGATTTTTGCGGTATAGGTTGCGACAACGTCGTAGCCCACCACAAAACGATTGTCTGTGGGCACGACGACCAGCCACAGGGGCTTGCCGTTCAGTTTTTCCAGGTCGATGAAATTGGGGTCATCGCTTGGGTCATCCAGGAGCTCCCGCAGAATCGGCTTCGGCAGCAGTTCGCCAGCCAGATCCTCCGCTACCGTCTGCACCGGTGACCACGTCGCGTCCCTATCCGGACCATTACCGAGCTGATCGGTGACGGTGTAGGAGAATTCCAGCTTTTTATTCTGACGGTGCGCGCTGACCAGGAACGCGCGGGTCACGGTGAAACAAATGGTGATAGGGGTTTCGTCACCGGGGTTCGGTGGTGGCGGCGCCTGATTCGAATTGACCTTGGACTTCAGCAGTTCGCCATTGCACTTGAGGGTGATGAGGTCATACGCCCGGCAATAGGGGTAGGCCACACACACCTCGGCGCTGACGAAGTCCGGGCCGACGCCGTTTTTGATCTCGTCTGGCAGAAACAGCTTGAGTTCGGAATGGCCGCCGGGTGAGTCGTACCGGTCCTTCAGGCCGGGGCGAATGCGGTTGTAGAGAATTGGAAGAGAGGGGGAAGTACCAAGATTATTGCTGTCACGGCGGAAGGTGTAGAACAGCCAGTTCTCCCGGTCGGCATGCATCCGGCTTTTATGAATGTGGGCAGTAATGATCGCGTTCGGGTCGATAACGGGTTTCGTGTCCAGTGCCTCTTCCTCATCCTCCAACCAAAGCTCCATGATATCTCCTTTATTCACGGTGCCGGCCGAGGGGGGATAGATAGTGACTGCCGCGCTGTCAACGATTTCAGAGGCGTCAAAAGCTGCCATGGGCATGCCGATAGCTCCGATAGCTGCGCCCTCGACGGACTCAGTCCGGACTATAGGACTTGGTAATTTCAGCTTGAGAACGGTGTTATCGGGCGGGGTAGAAGTGGACATGGTCGGAGCTCCTGCGTAGTGGGAACGGGCAGGAGTCATCAAAACGCTTAACTGCAAATTGCGCACCTGTCAGATCTGACAGGTGCGCACATGTTTCCGACGAGTGGTTG